>NZ_JAOYTK010000001.1:0-679089 GCF_025846885.2 Brucella sp. HL-2
TCAACTGCAATCTCGTCAAAAGGGTTCATCGACATCTTCACGTTCGATAGCTCAACGCCCGAACCATCACCCTTAACACGGATCTTTACGTTGTAATCTACAACCCGCTTTACTGCGACAAGGACTTTCATCCGCGATTACCTCTTCAATGACTTTTGCGGCACGACTATGCCGCCGTGAATCTTTGCCCGCATGTCAGAATCCGACATGAAAACGTTGCTGACAGAAACGCCGCGAAACCAGCACTCCCCCGCAACATCAGGAACCGGCACGAAACCTAAAGACGGTTGACGTGCACGTCAATCGCGGATGGGCGGCAATATCGATTTAAATGAATTTATTCTGACAGATAGTCATTCCGTTTTTGCACTAACGTTTGTCAGGTCTCGTCTTGTTCGTCGGATGCCCTTTGATACTTTTCTTTTACGCTCATCTCCTCGCATTTTCGTGGCGTTTACAAGCCCGGACTCATGCGCTAGGAGAGCCGTGTAAACATCCGGTCGCAGCCTACCCGGTCAAAACAAGGACTCAAACTATGAAGACGCTTGTCATCTGCTCCGGCGGATTGGACTCCGTTTCGCTTGCGCATAAAATCGCGGCGGAACATCAACTCACTGGCCTCATCTCCTTCGATTATGGCCAGCGGCACAAAAAAGAACTGAACTTTGCGGAAGCCTGCGCAAAGCGGCTCAACGTGCCCCATCAGATCATCGATATTCGCCCCATTGGCGCGAGCCTCACCGGTTCGGCCCTGACAGACGATATCGATGTGCCCGACGGTCATTATGCCGAGGAAACGATGAAAGTAACCGTCGTTCCCAACCGCAATGCCATCATGCTGGCCATCGCCTTCGGTGTGGCAGCAGCACAGAAAGCCGATGCCGTGGCGCTTGCCGTTCACGGTGGCGATCATTTTATCTATCCCGATTGTCGTCCTGGATTTATCGACGCTTTTCAGAGCATGCAAAACCATGCGCTGGAAGGTTATGCCGATATTCGGGTGCTTGCGCCCTATGTGCACAAGTCAAAAAGCGACATCGTTCTTGATGGTGCAAAATACCGAGCGCCATTTGAAGCGACATGGTCCTGCTATAAGGGCGGCGAGCATCATTGCGGGCGTTGCGGCACCTGTGTCGAACGTCGCGAGGCATTCCATCTGGCTTGCATCAACGACCCCACACACTATGAGGATGCCAACTTCTGGCGCGCAGCAATTGAGAAGAGGAACGGCTGATGTTTCGCATCACCAAGGAATTCCATTTCTCCGCTTCGCATCAATTGACCGAACTTCCCGCCGACCATCAATGTGCGCGGCTGCATGGGCACAACTACATCGTTGAAGTCGAACTCTCCGCCGCCGATCTCAACGCATATGGTTTTGTGCGCGATTATCACGAGTTGGCCCCACTCAAGCGCTATATTGATGATGAACTCGATCACCGCCATCTCAATGATGTGCTCGGGCATCATCGTGTGACGGCGGAGTTTCTGGCGCGCCATCTTTACGACTGGTGCAAGGTCCGCTGGCAGGAAGTCACAGCTGTAAGGGTCAGCGAAACGCCAAAGACATGGGCAGAATATCGGCCCGAGTATCGGCCATGAAGACCGATACCGAAATCCGCATCAGCGAGATATTCGGTCCAACCATTCAGGGCGAAGGCTTGTTGAGCGGTGAACCGACTGTTTTCGTGCGCACGGGCGGCTGCGACTACCGCTGCGCATGGTGTGACAGTTTGCACGCTGTTGAAAGCCGCTTTCGCCATGACTGGAAACCGATGAGCGTTGATGCCATATGGCGCGAAGTGACGACACTTTCAGGTGAAAAGCCAATAACAGTGTCACTTTCCGGCGGCAACCCAGCCATCCAGCCTTTGGGACAGCTGATCGATCTTGGTCACGCACAGGGTTATCGCTTTGCACTCGAAACACAGGGATCGGTAGCAAAGGACTGGTTTTCCAGGCTCGATACGCTCGTTCTGAGCCCAAAACCGCCTTCAAGCGGCATGGAGACGGATTGGGATGCGCTTGCCGCTTCCATCGATGCGGCAGGCTCAAAGCCAAAGACTGTGCTTAAATTCGTTATCTTCGATGATGCGGATTATGCTTTTGCAAAAGCTGCATCGGCTCGTCATCCGCATTTGGCAGTTTATCTTCAACCAGGCAATCACACGCCGCCGCCGCCCGAGGATGACGATGCACGGATCGATATGGACGGCATCATGCGCCGCATGGAATGGCTGATCGACAAGGTGATGCAGGATCGCTGGTTCGAGGCGCACGTCCTGCCCCAGCTTCATGTATTGATCTGGGGCAACAAACGCGGCGTTTAAAAATCAGCGGTTAGCGCCGGGCACCCACAGCACATCACTCGCGCCGTTATCATTGACGGCGCGGGCGGCGACAAAGAGGAAATCGGAGAGGCGGTTGATATACTGCAGCGCTTCTTTCGAGACCACCTCGCCCTCAGTCTTTGCAAGCTGTACCATCAGCCTCTCAGCACGACGCGAAACGGTGCGTGCCAGATGCAGTGCCGCAGAAGCAGGCGAACCACCCGGCAGAATGAACGAACGCAGCGGAGGAATATCCGCATTCAGATAATCAATATCTGATTCAAGCCGTGTAACCTGCGATGCAGCGATACGCAGCGGCTCATAAGCAGGTGGCTGACCGTCATCGGGCGTTGAAAGATCGGCACCAAGATCGAACAGGTCATTCTGGATGCGCATAAGCATCACATCGATATGCCCATGCTCTGCACCAGTCGTATGAAGCCGAACCAGGCCAATACAGGCATTGGTTTCGTCAACCGTGCCGTAGGATTCAACGCGCAGATCGGATTTCAGCCTGCGCGGACCCGAGGTCAGGCCTGTTGTCCCATCATCGCCTGTGCGTGTATAAATCTTGTTGAGTTTGACCATTTTTACTGCCCACTCGTCTGGCGCGCGAAATAAACGGCTGCGACGATCAGCACGATCGCGACGAACTGCAAAAAGACTCGCAGCTGCATCATTTTGTTGGAGAAGTTGCCGTCACCGCCGCGCATCATATTACGCAGGCCGATAATCAGCACAATTGCCACCGCGAACATGGCCACCATGGCCGCAGCCTTGAACAGAAAGTCCATTTATTTCTCTCCCATAATCCGCCATCTCTGTTTTTAAGACTGGGCTTGTTTGTTTCAAGACTGGTCGGACAGCATTCGATAGAGCCAGCGCGACGGCAGCAGGCGTCGTGCCAGAATACCCAGTTTCGCAGGTCGTGTAACCGCGTAATGCGGACGCGGCTTAGGCGCCTCCAAAGCATGCACAAGTACCGCGTAAACCGCCTCTGGGCCAAGCTTGTTTTTAGACTTCGTACCGCCATCATCGAGTTTCGCCATCTGACGCTGATAAAGCTCGCGATGCACGGAATGCTCGAGATCAATATTGGCGCGCGCATGCATGGCTGCATTATAGGTGAACTGCGAGGCAATCGGCCCCGGTTCAATCATCGAAACCTCAATACCGGAGTCTTCCAGTTCCATCCGCTGCGCGAGCATCAAACCCTCAAGCGCAAATTTCGATGCCACATAAGCACCGCGCCATTTCATCGGCACAAGCCCAAGAATGGAAGAACAATGCACAATGCGGCCATACCCCTGTGCCCGCATCACTGGAACGATACGACGTGTCAGATCATGCCAGCCGAAGAAATTTGCTTCAAACTGCGCACGTAATGCTTCAACCGGCAGATCCTCAATTGCCCCCGGCTGCGCATAGGCACCATTGTTGAAAAGAGCGTCCAGCTTGCCATCCGTCGCACGCAAAACTTCATCGACCAGCACTTCAATCGACTGCGGCTCGGTGTAATCAAGATAGAAAGCCTCAAGCCCCTTGGCTGTGAGTGCCGCAATATCTTCATCCTTGCGTGCAGTCGCAAACACGCGCCATCCGGCCTTATGCAAAGCCTCGGCACAATAGGCACCGATACCGGAAGAGCAGCCGGTGACGATAATGCTGCGCTTTTCGCTCTCTGGAGCCATCAACCTGTTCCTCGCGGTCGCGTTTTCGCAACAGTGCTTGATTCGTGCCCGGTTTAAAATCGCTACAGCATCGGCCATAAAATCGGAATCAATTTTATGGAAGCACGATGCGTAGATTCAATAGCACAGAGCGACCTTTGTGAGCCCAAAGAGGGCGCGAGGCGCTCTATGCCCTTGCAATGTCGAATCTAATACTAGATTTAAGGGCGCTTGGGTCGTTTGTCGGTTTACCGAAGGGAAAAATCTGCGGATGCGAAAAATCAGACGTTTTATCCGTCAGATCACTTTCGATGTTTATGGGCATTTCAGCACAGACGATGGCTGGGCATTCGCCTCGCATATCGCCCTTTCAGGCCTTATGGCTCTGTTCCCGTTTCTGATCTTTGCAACCTCACTCGCCAGCTTTCTCGGCACTAAAGAATTCGCCAATACGGCGGTACACGTCGTTTTTGACATGTGGCCATCCAACATTGCCGGCCCTATCGCCAATGAGGTGACGAACGTTCTGACAGTGCAGCGCGGTGGATTGTTGACGGTCAGTGTGATCGCTGCCGCCTATTTTGCCTCCAATGGCGTGGAAGCACTGCGCATGTCACTCAATCGCGCCTATCGCGTAACTGACCAGCGCTCGATCATTTTCTGCCGCCTGCAAAGCCTGGGCTTTGTACTCCTTGGCACAATCAGTCTCATGGCGATCAGCTTTCTGCTGGTTCTGGCACCGCTAGCCGTGCGCCTTGCCGAGCAATGGTTTCCAGATATCGCACCCTTCACAGGCACGATTGCAATATGGCGCTATACGATTGCCGTGATTGTTCTGGTGCTTGCGCTCTTTATCGTGCACATCTGGTTGCCTGCCGGGCGCCGGCGTCTGAGCGACATTCTGCCGGGCATTGGGATCACACTCGTTGCATGGCTTGCTGCCGCAACCGCCTTCGCAAAGTATCTCGAAACATTTGCAAGCTACGTCACCACCTATGCGGGCCTTGCCTCGATCATGGTGGCGATCGTCTTTCTCTACATGCTCTCGGCCATCTTCATCATCGGCGCAGAAATCAATGCCGCGATCATGAATTTCCGCAAACGCGAGCAGCAGCCCGATCTTATCGACGCAAAGTAGTCAGAGCCACGCCGAACGTGGTTACCACCATGCCTGCAATCTGGATCGGGCCAAGCGTTTCACCGAAAATCAGATAGGCCATGATCGCAGCCGTACCTGGTACGAGATAAAACAGCGATGCCACCTTCGACATGGCACCTTCGCGGATCATCACCAGAAGCGCCAGAATGGCACCTATGGAAATGGCAAGTGTCAGCCAGACCAACGCAAAGATAAGCTCCGGCGACCAGATCATCACGCGTGTTTCAAATGCGAAAGCCCCGATCGCGGTCAAAGCCGCTGCTGCGATATATTGCACAGCAGTGCCAGCCTTAAGATCGCCTGCAGTTCCAAAGCGCTTTTGCCAAACCGTACCTGTGCTGATAGCCAGAACAGCCACAAAGGCCGCGAACAGGCTTTGCGGATCAACGCCATTACCGGCAGAAAACTTCGGCCAAACCACCATGGCAACGCCCAGAAAGCCAACGAGAAGGCCCAGCCATTGCCGCCCGCTCGCACGCTCTCCCAGAAGAAGCGCTGCAATCAGCGTGGTCAGCATGGGCTGCAGACCTGCAACAAGTCCGGACATGCCTGCGGGCAATCCGTGATGCACAGCCCAAAAAAGCGCTGAAAGATAAACGCCATGAATAAGGCAGCCGGTAATGGCGGCGTGCATCAAAACCTTGCCTCTTGGCCAGACGCTGTGGCTTGCCGATGCCCAGAGGATCATGATGGTGGCTGCAATAGAAAACCGCACCGCCATGAAAGTGAACGGCTCCGCATAGGGCATGGAGAGCCCGGCACCGATAAAGCCGGTAGCCCAGAGCAGGACAAACATGATGGGAAAAAAGCGGGTGGCCATGACAGAGTCTTTCTTGTTTGCGGCCTGCTCTAATCTGGTTGGAGCCATTGTGCCATCACATAAATCTGATTGCTGCGATCAATTTGCCAAATGCGTCTCATCGACTTATGAAACGGCATGGACGCTCAAAACGACACAATCCGCATTCTCGTTGATGCCGACGCCTGCCCGGTGAAGGCTGAAATCTATCGTGTTGCCGAACGCCATGGCTTGCCCGTGGTTCTCGTCGCCAACAGCTATATCGCCATCCCGCGCGACGCAGAACGCGTTGAGCGTGTGGTGGTTTCCGACAAGCTTGATGCAGCCGATGACTGGATTGCAGAAAATTCCCGACCGGGCACGGTTGTGATCACTGCGGATATCCCGCTCGCGAGCCGGTCGATTGCAATGGGTGCGGCGGTTATTGCGCCTAATGGAAAAGTGCACACGACAAGCACCATCGGCAATACGCTCGCCACCCGTAACTTGATGGATTCGCTGCGTTCCGCAGGCGAAATCACGCGTGGCCCGGCACCATTTTCACCAAAAGATCGCTCGGCATTCTTGTCGGCGCTCGAACTGGTCATCGTCCAGCTCAAGCGTTCGGGATTCAAATCAGCTTGACCGTATGGAAGCGGTCGCAATGCCGGCACCGACGAGCATCGTTCCGCCAGCACGGTTGAAGATGCGCAAGGCACGCTCATTTGCAAAGAAGCGCCGCGCCCGTGTGGCGACCAGCGCATAAGCGAAGGCATTGAGAAATGCGAGCACGAGGAACGTGCTTTCAAAGACCAGCATCTGCGTCATGAAAGCGGCATGGGGGCTGAGGAACTGCGGCAGGAAAGCCACAAAAAACGTGATGCTTTTAGGATTAAGTGCTGTCACCAGCCACGCATGGAGCAGCATTTTTACTGGCTTTACCTGATCATGTCGCGCTTTGGCGTCCATGGTTCCGCCAGCGCGAAACAGCTTTATGCCGAGCCAGATGAGATAGGCAGCGCCAGCCCATTTGACGGCGGTAAAAATCGTGGCTGATGCTGCAAGCAATGCACCAACCCCCAGCATTGAAAGCGTCATAGCGGTGAAATCACCAAGAGCGACACCGATAGCCATAGGAAGTGCTGCTTTCCAGCCTTGCCCAAGCGCATAGGACACTACCAGCAAAACCGTGGGTCCCGGAATAATAAGAAGCACGACAGATGCGGCAGAAAATGCCAGCCAGACTTCAACGCTCATGAGCAACTTCCTCTCTCTTAAAAAGAGGAAGCCACTGAATGCGATACTTGTCTATCTAAAGTTTCTGCGCAGCCTCGATCAGCTTGATTGCGTCGGGACTATCCCAAGGCGCAGGCCCGTTCATGGAGGCAATCTGACAACCTTCCTTATCGACCAGCAGTGTCACCGGAAGGCCAAATGCCAGATTCTTGCGCTTCAACTCATTGAAGCTCGACATGGTCGCGTCACGGTTCAGGCTCAGGCTCTTGATGCCGATCTCTTCAAGAAACTTTTTCGGCTTTTCGTCGGAACCTGTATCGATATTGATGGCAACGACATCAAAATCGCTGCCGCCCTTTGCTGCCTGAAGATTGTCGAGTTCCGGCATTTCTTCACGGCATGGCGCACACCAAGTCGCCCAGAGATTAACAAGAAGCGTTTTGCCCTTATAATCACCAAGCGTCATTTGTTTGCCGTCAGGTCCGGTGAAAGCGATATGGGCAACCGAAATCGGCTTTTCCGCCGCACGCATGGCAGCGACACTTCCAGTTGCGGCGGCATCAAGGCTCTTGAGCGAATCTGCTTTCAACGCACATTGTGCGGAAGCCTCATCACTTTGAGCAGAAACAGAGCTTGCGGCTGAAACATTGCTATCAGATGCATTGCCAGAAGGCCGTTCCATCACGTATACCGCCCCGATACCGGCAATGACACCGGCAAGAGCTGCAAGAAGGACGATCTTCCGATTTCCTGGCTTTGCCTTATCGTTGTTTTCTGCCATCTCGCGTCACTTTTCCTTAAGTCATGTATCCGAGGCATACGAGCATGAGCGAACAAAAATCAAGCAATCAGATGTGGGGCGGCCGTTTTGCCTCAGGACCCGATGCGATCATGGAAGAGATCAATGCATCGATCGGCTTTGACCGCAAGCTCTATGCGCAGGATATTCAGGGCTCGCTCGCCCATGCTGCCATGCTTGCAAAGACTGGCATCATTGCGGCAGACGACCATAAAAAGATTGAAGAAGGCCTGAAAACCATCCTCAAGGAAATCGAGGACGGCAAATTCACCTTCTCGCGCAAGCTTGAAGACATTCACATGAATATCGAAGCGCGCCTTGCCGATCTGATTGGCGCATCTGCAGGGCGTCTGCACACGGCTCGCTCGCGCAACGATCAGGTGGCGGTTGATTTCCGCCTCTGGGTCAAGCAGGAAATGCAGAAGACCGCTGTGGCTCTTAAAGGTCTGATCGAAGCTTTCCTTGAGCGTGCAGAAGAACATGCCGCAACCGTCATGCCGGGCTTCACGCATCTTCAGACAGCGCAGCCCGTGACTTTCGGTCATCATTGCATGGCCTATGTGGAAATGTTTGGTCGCGATTTATCCCGCGTGCGCGATGCGATTGAACGCATGGACGAATCGCCTTTGGGTGCGGCAGCGCTTGCTGGAACCGGCTTCCCGATTGATCGTCATATGACGGCGAAAGAACTCGGTTTCCGTGAGCCAACCCGCAACTCGCTCGATAGTGTTTCCGACCGTGACTACGCTCTGGAATTCCTGTCACTCGCAGCCATCTGCGCGGGTCACTTGTCACGCCTTGCCGAAGAAATCGTCATCTGGTCGACGCCACAGTTCAATTTCGTTCGCCTGTCCGATGCCTTCTCGACCGGCTCGTCGATCATGCCGCAGAAGAAAAACCCGGACGCGGCCGAACTCGTCCGCGCCAAGACCGGCCGTATCAACGGCTCGCTTGTTGCACTTCTCACCATCATGAAGGGTCTGCCGCTCGCCTATTCCAAAGATATGCAGGAAGACAAGGAACAGGTTTTCGACGCTGCTGAAAATCTGGAACTCGCAATTGCTGCAATGAGCGGCATGGTGCGCGACCTAACCATCAATGTTGCAAGCATGAAGAAGGCCGCAGGCTCGGGTTATTCGACCGCAACCGATCTGGCTGACTGGCTGGTGCGAGAGCTTGGCCTTCCATTCCGCGATGCTCACCACGTCACTGGCCGCGCCGTGGCTCTGGCTGAAAGCAAAAAGGTCGATCTCTCGAAGCTTTCGCTTGAAGACCTGCAATCGATCAATCCGGGCATTACCGATGCGATCTTCGGTTATCTGACGGTTGAAAAGTCAGTCAAGAGCCGCCAGTCCTTCGGCGGAACCGCGCCCCAGGAAGTGCGCCGTCAGATCCGTTACTGGAAAAAGCGCATCACCAAGGCATAAGCGATACGATCTTAGTGACATCACTCTTGAAGGAGTGATTTCACTTTCAGATATTTTGGGTTAGACCTGACCCATAGTACAAATTCCGGGAACCAAAGCTGATGACAGGCCGCTCCGCCACTTCCTCCGTGCTTCTGATCGTAGCCCTTGCAGTCACACTTGCTGCTTGCGGACGCAAAGGCCCACTTGAGCCACCGCCTGCGCAGCTCATCACCAATGAACAGGGCCGCACAGTCGAGAAACCGAAGGAAGACAAACCCTTCATCCTCGACAAAATTCTTTAGTTCACATTTCGATCTGATTTTTACAGATCGGCGCTCTAAAGTCTTTTACACAAAGCATAATTTTATCGATCCTCGTTTCACAGGGGTCCAATTATGCTCTAACCTCTGATCAAGCTGGGACTGTTTCCCGTGAATCATTTTGAATATCGCGACGGCGTTCTTCACGCTGAAAACGTAAGCCTGCCTGAAATCGCTAAAGAGGTCGGCACGCCTTTCTATGTCTATTCCCGTGCCACCATCGAGCGCCATTTCCGCGTCTTCAGCGAAGCTTTTGCGGATATGGAAACGCTGGTGACCTATGCGTTGAAAGCCAATTCCAATCTGGCGGTTCTCAAAACCCTCGCCAAGCTTGGCGCCGGTGCCGACACGGTTTCCGAAGGTGAAATTCGCCGTGCGCTGGCCGCAGGCATTCCGGCAAACAAGATCGTGTTTTCAGGCGTTGGCAAAACGCCGCATGAAATGGATTTCGCGCTCGAAGCTGGCATCTATTGCTTCAATGTCGAGTCCGAACCTGAGCTGGAAATTCTTTCAGCGCGCGCCGTCAAGGCTGGCAAAGTTGCATCTGTATCCTTGCGTATCAATCCGGATGTCGATGCCAAGACCCATGCAAAGATTTCGACCGGAAAGTCCGAAAACAAGTTCGGCATTCCACGCGTCAAAGCCCGTCAGGCCTATGCACGTGCTGCAAGCCTGCCCGGTATCGATGTGGTCGGCATCGATATGCATATCGGCAGCCAAATCATTGATCTCGAACCTTTCGACAATGCTTTTGCTCTGATGGCTCAGATCGTGAAAGAACTGCAGGCCGACGGTCATAATATTCGCCATGTCGATGTCGGTGGTGGTTTGGGCATTCCTTATCGCACCGATAACAACCCGCCGCCACTGCCGGTGGCCTATGCAGAAATCGTCGCAAAACATATCAAGCCGCTGGGCCTCAAAACCGTGTTTGAGCCGGGTCGACTGATTGTCGGCAATGCCGGTCTTCTGATGACGGAGGTGATTTTCGTGAAAGAAGGCGATGCCAAGAACTTCGTGATCGTCGATGCGGCAATGAACGATCTCATTCGCCCGACCCTTTACGAAGCTTTCCACGACATCAAGCCAGTCAAAGAAACCAAGGATAACGCCCCACGCATTCGCGCCGACTTTGTCGGCCCTGTTTGCGAAACGGGCGATTATCTCGGCCTTGACCGTGAAGTGGCGAAGCCTGCTCCAGGAGATCTGATTGCTGTTTGCACGACGGGCGCCTATGGCGCAGTTCTGTCGAGCACCTACAACAGCCGCCTTCTGATCCCCGAAGTGCTGGTCGATGGTGATCGCTATCACGTCATTCGTCCACGCCGGACCTATGAAGAACTTCTTGCGCTCGATTCCGTGCCCGAGTGGCTATAAAATAGGGCTTAAGCCTCGTCTTTGCCATGATGCGTGTTATTCTATGAACAATCCATAGGCGTTACACGCATCAGAAAGTCCAGATGACACAGCAGAAAAAAAACAGCGAAGACTTGCCGATCCGCAAGCGCGATGCGTTTTTCCGCCTGTTTTCCGGCGAAGGTGCTGCTTTGCGCCGCCTTCACCTGAAAAGCTTTCTGACGATCAGCTTCGAGAGGCTCTGGCCTCTTTTGCTTCCCCTGATTCTGCTGATTGCCCTTTTTGCAAGCCTGAGCTGGTTTGGACTTTTTTCGCTGATGCCACGTTGGCTGCATATCGGCGTACTGGGGCTCTTTGCTCTAGCTGGTCTTGTTGCCCTTTATCTGCCTTTCCGTTTTCGCTTACCCAATGAAGACGACATCACGACTCGTATTGAGGACGTGAACGGTCTGATCCACGAGCCGCTGGCAGTCCAAACCGGACAAATGGCAACTGGCACCAACGATCCCTTTGCTGTCGCTCTTTGGCAGGAACACAAGCGCCGCATGGCTGAGCGCCTGAAAAACCTGCAATCAGGCTTACCACGTCCGCACATTCCAGAACGTGATCCATTTGCGCTCCGCTCTATTGTTGCTCTGCTGTTTGTGACCGCTTCCGCTTATAGTCTTAGCCCAAACAGCGGGCGCATTGCCGATGCGTTTCATATCCGCGCGGGTAGCCCTACAGCCGTTGCACGCGTCGACGCCTGGGTAACGCCGCCACGCTATACCGGCCGTGCGCCGGTGTTTCTGAGCACAACCATTGATGAAGCGAATGTCGGAAAACCGATCACCGTTCCGCAAGGCAGTATCGTCAATATCCGCGTTATTGGCGGCAGTTCGGAACGATTGACCACAACGGATTCCACCGGCCATCGCAGCGAGATACAACCCGTCGCACCTCAGAACGAGCCTAAAGAGGGCGAGACGGTTGCGACAGAGCAGCAGGCACTTGTCGATGGCAGCCGCAACTTCCGCTATGATTTGCAACAGGACCAGACGCTGAGCTTATCCGGCACCGATGCGCGCTGGACCTTTGCAGTCACACCAGACAATGCGCCGACCATTCGGTTTACCAAAGAACCGGGCCATGCGCTAAATGGCACGTTGCAGCTTTCCTATGAAATCACCGACGATTACGGTCCGGCCAAGGCCTATGGTGAAATCGTTCCTCTCGATATGGATCACGAAGACGAGGAAGTCGCCCCTCTCTACGATGCGCCGGATCTGCCGCTCGCATTACCGCGTCGCGGAACGAAAGAAGCAACCACTGCCAAAGATCTAACCGAGCATCCGTGGGCTGGTCAGGAAGTGGCGCTCACGCTTGTTGTGACAGATGCAAACGGCAAGTCTGGTCGCAGTGAAACCAAGATCATGAAGCTGCCGGAGCGCCCCTTCTCCAATCCGCTTGCAAAAGCTGTTGTG
Organism: Brucella sp. HL-2; assembly: GCF_025846885.2. Lineage (NCBI taxonomy): Bacteria > Pseudomonadati > Pseudomonadota > Alphaproteobacteria > Hyphomicrobiales > Brucellaceae > Brucella > Brucella sp. HL-2. Next base: position 12,521 of record NZ_JAOYTK010000001.1, read on the forward strand.
GAGCAACGGCGCATACTCGCATTCGATGGCACCCAGCGTGACCATGTCCGGGACATGCTTTCGGCCCTCATGCTGCGCCCCGAGGAAACGATCAAGAACAGCGCCCATTTTCTGGGTCTTGTGACGATCGGCACGCGACTTCGTCTTGCGACTGGCGACGATGCGCTGCGCGATACAGCGGATTATATGTGGCAGGTAGCACTTGGCATTGAAGACGGCAATTTGTCGGCAGCTGAGAAGCGTCTGCGCCAGGCACAGGAAGCGCTGCGCAATGCGCTGCAGAATGGCGCTTCGCAGGAAGAAATTGCTAAACTTTCCGCAGAACTGCGCAAGGCAATGCAGGATTTCCTGCGTGAATTTGCCCAGCGTCAACAGCAGAATCCCAATGCTCGCAATGCGCCTCTCGATCCAAATGCACGTGTGCTGACCGAAAAAGATTTGCAGCGCATGATGGATCAGATTGAAAATCTGGCACGTCAGGGATCGCGTGATCAGGCGGAACAGCTTCTGTCGCAGTTGCAGGATATGATGAATAATCTGCAACAGGGCCAGCCGGGGCAACCGAGCCAGCAAGGCCAGGGTCAGGGGCAGGCCAATCAGATGCAGCAGCAGATGAACAAGCTCGGCGATCTGATGCGGCGCCAGCAGCAGATGATGAACGAGACTTTCAATCTCGATCAGAAGATGCAGCAGCAGTATAACAACAGCGAAGGCGAGTTTGGCGACGAAGACCAGATGCCGGGCGATGATGGCACGATGGGGCGCGGTGAATCACAACAAGGTGAATCACAGCAGGGCGAATCGCAGCAAAATGGCCAGCAGGGCGGAACACCGTCCGAAATGGCGGAGGCCATGCGCAAGCTTCAACAGCAGCAGCAACAGCTCCAGCAGGAATTGCAGAAGTTCAACGAAGACCTTAAAGGCATGGGCATAGATCCTAATCAGGATTTCTCCGACGCGGGGAAATCGATGGGCAACGCCGCCGATGCGCTTGGCCGTAGCGAAGGCTCGGAAGCGAGCGATCAGCAGGGTAGCGCGCTCGATGCTCTACGCCGGGGTGGCCGCGACATGATGCAAAAAATGCAGCAAGCCATGGGTCAGGAGGGTCAGGGACAAAGCGGGCAGAATGGCCAGAACGGTCGCGATCCGCTTGGCCGCCAGCAAGGCAATGGCATGTCAGACGAAGATGGTGTCAAGATTCCGGGTGAAATCGATATCCAGCGCGCCCGTGAAATTCTCGATGAAATCCGCCGCAAGCTTGGCAATGCACTGACGCCACAGATGGAGAAGGAATATCTCCAGCGCCTCTTGCAGTTCGACTAGAGCGCATCCCGAAAAGTGTGAAACGGTTTTCGGACAAAGATGCGCGTTAAAACATATATTAGAGCCAAAAGTGCGAAGCGGTTCTGCGTAAAAATGCACGTGAATATCGCGGTCATTCCTTCACATGGCCCACATAGGGCAGCTGCCGGAACGAATGCGCTACGTCCATACCGTAGCCGACGACAAAATAGTCGGGGCATTCAAAGGCAACAAAATCCGCATTGAGATCAACCTTGCGACGCACGCTTTTGTCGAGCAACACAGCAATGCTGACGCTGCGCGCACCGCGCTCTAGCATCAGTTCACGCACGAATTTGAGCGTCTTGCCCGATTCGAGAATATCGTCGATCAGCAGCACATCGCGATCATGCACATCGCTGTCGATGTCGCGCAACAGGCGCACTTCGGTGCTGGTCGTGCCCTTGCCGTAGCTTGAAACGGTGATGAATTCGACATCCGGTTCAACTCCGGCATCGTGCATCGCACGAATGAGATCAGCTGCGAAAATGAACGAGCCTTTAAGGATCGAAATCGTCAGCAGATTATGAAACTTGTGGCCGGCGATATCCTTCGCAAGCTCGAGATTGCGCGCGGCAATTTCTTCCGAGCTGAACAACACATCGATTGTTTTGCCGCCGACTTCAGGCATCTACCGCTTCTCCTGCTAAATAAGCCTAACATAGCTTTGAAAGGCACGCTCTATATCATGCTTTCAGAGAAATGCACCATTTTGGATTGTACCCTTCCAGAACAATCAAACGAAGCATAAGCATTTGCCATTTCATTGATTTGTTATAGCGTGGCCATCATGCATCCAGACATTATCGAACTGCGCTCCTTTTACGACACAACGCTTGGCCATTTGACCGAGCGATCCATCCGCATGGCGCTGGCCGCACTTTGGGGACGTGTGCCGGGTGAGCGGCTTATTGGCCTTGGTTATAGCCTGCCCTATCTGGATCGTTTCAGCACTGATACGGAACGCAGCTTTGCCTTCATGCCTGCCGGGCAAGGCGCGACAGCCTGGCCCTCCTCGGAAAAATCGACAACGGCCTTGGTTTTTGATGAAGAACTGCCTTTGCCTGATTCCTCCATTGATCGCATTCTGATGGTCCACGCTCTGGAGTATGCAGAAAATGCCGCTGAAACACTTAAAGAGATGTGGCGGGTGCTTGCACCGAACGGCAGGTTGGTGATCGTGGTGCCAAACCGGCGTGGCGTCTGGGCACGTCTTGACCGAACACCGTTTGGTAGCGGTCGCCCCTATAGCCGCACACAGCTGACGGCCTTGCTGCGCGAAGCCAACTTCACCGTGAACACCATCAGCAATGCGCTGCACTTTCCACCTGTAAAGCGTCGATGGATGATGCGCCCCTGTATGGCGATTGAAGGTTTGGGGCGGAAGCTCTGGCCGCTTTTTTCAGGCGTTCTGGTGGTGGAGGCACAGAAGCGGCTCTATCAGGGCCTGCCCGTCGCCCAGCGCTCTTCGCGGCGTGTCTTTGTGCCTGTGCTTGCACCGCATGGCTCGCCGGTCAGCGGCTTGAGAAAAGCCTCATCAAAAGAACTCAAAAAATAACTCTGCAGCCTTTCGAGCCAAGGTTTTTCTCGACTTGAACGCGGCGGCGGTTTATGCCCGCTGCGTAACCTTAAACACAGTCCTTTTGGCGGAGCCAAAATCATGACCAATATGCAGAACCTCTCCCGTCCCCAGCCCAAGGCAGGCCTGCTCGATATCGCAGCCTATGTGCCCGGCAAGGAACATGTTGAAGGCGTCGCAAAGGTCTATAAGCTCTCATCCAACGAGACCCCCATCGGCCCCAGCCCCCATGCGGTCGAGGCCTATCGACACTGGGCCGAGCATCTCGCGGCATATCCCGACGGTCAGGCCATAGCGCTGCGTGAAGCAATCGCTGAATCTCAGGGCCTCAACATCGGCAACATCATCTGCGGCAATGGTTCGGATGAACTACTCGGCCTCATCTGTCAGACCTATCTGGCACCGGGCGATGAAGCGATCATCACTGAACATGGCTTTGCGGTCTATAAGATCCAGACGCTGGGCGCAGGCGCAACACCTGTAACCGTCAGGGAAAAGGACGAACGCATCGATGTCGATGCTATCCTTGCTGGTGTTACACCGCGCACCAAGATCGTGTTCATCGCCAATCCAGCAAACCCGACCGGCACCTATCTGCCGTTTGAGGAAGTGCGTCGCCTCCATGCTGGTCTGCCAAAGCACGTCCTGCTGGTGCTTGATGCTGCTTATGCTGAATATGTGCGCCGCAACGATTACGAATCTGGCCTTGAACTGGTTTCGTCCAACGAAAACGTCGTAATGACCCGTACCTTCTCGAAGATTCATGGTCTGCCGGGTCTGCGCATCGGCTGGATGTATGCACCACTGCACGTCATTGATGCAGTCAACCGCATACGCGGCCCGTTCAACATGAACTCGGCGGCGATTGCTGCAGGTACGGCCGCAATCCGCGACCGCGCCCATGTCGTGAAATCGGTTGAATATAACGAGAAGTGGCTGTCGTGGCTGACCGATGAATTCACCAAGCTTGGGCTTCGTGTCACGCCATCGGTAACGAACTTCCTTCTCATGCATTTCCCCGACGATGCTGACCATTCGGCAGACAAGGCGGATGAATGGCTTTCCAGGCGCGGCTATATCCTGCGTCGTGTCGGCGGCTATGGCTTCCCGAATGCGCTGCGCATGACGGTGGGCACTGAAGAAGCCAATCGTGGCGTTGTGGACGCTCTTACCGAGTTTTTGAAATAAGACGATGTCCACAATCCATTTTGATAAAGTCGCGCTCATCGGTATCGGCCTTATAGGCTCATCGTTGGCGCGCGTTATCCGTCGCGAAGGCTTGGCCAGTCATATCGCCATCGCCACGCGCAGTGCCGAAACATTGAAGCGCGCCGAGGAACTAAACCTCGGCGACAGCTATTCAACCGATAGTGCGGAAGCAGTCAAAGATGCCGATCTGGTCATCGTGTCGGTGCCGGTCGGCTCGTCTGGCACAGTTGCCAAGCAGATTGCAGGCAACCTGAAGCCAGGCGCTATCGTCACCGATGTCGGCTCGACCAAAGCATCGGTCATTGCGCAGATGCAGCCGGTGCTGCCGGAGAATGTGCATTTCATTCCGGGCCATCCACTGGCAGGAACTGAATATTCGGGCCCTGATGCAGGCTTTGCTGAGCTGTTCACCAATCGCTGGTGCATTCTTACGCCCTTGCCCGACACCGATCAGGCAGCCATCGATAAGCTTTCTGCCTTCTGGACGGCTTGCGGTTCGCGTCTTGATCAAATGGACCCTCAGCATCACGATCTGGTGCTGGCCATCGTCTCGCACCTGCCGCATATCATCGCCTATAATATCGTCGGCACAGCCAGCGATCTGGAACAGGTGACGAAATCAGAAGTCATCAAATATTCGGCTTCCGGTTTCCGTGATTTCACGCGTCTGGCTGCTTCCGATCCAACCATGTGGCGTGATGTCTGCCTGCACAACAAGGACGCGATTCTTGAAATGCTGGCACGGTTCTCGGAAGATCTGGCATCCCTGCAGCGCTCAATCCGCTGGGGCGACGGCGAGGCTCTGTTTGACCTCTTCACCCGCACGCGTGCTGTGCGTCGTGGCATTATCGACGCGGGTCAGGAAGTCGATGCGCCGGACTTCGGTCGTCAGGCAGCCGCACATCCAAGCGAACAGAAGTAGGAACTAGTGGTCTGATTCCGACATTTGCATCCCTCGGATACAGGCATTGGACAAATGTCGGAATCAAGAAGACCACTAGCAAGTCTATGAATCTAGTGGATTTTTCGAATTTGACGTTTGAAACAGCGTATGTGTCACTTGGGATTAAAACGTCAAATTCAATCCACTGGGCTTTATAGGCTGGGCACTCGACCGAGCGGAATAAATCCAGCACTAGCTCTTCCCTTTCGAACGGCAATCTCAATAACGGGATTGCCGTTTTCGTCTTTCGGCATAGCGGAAAGAGCAAAAAGAACGGTGGCGATATTGCCGCCCTGCTCAGGGAAAACCGTCTGTCCAGCCTGTGCGAAGGATTGCGGATTGATCATCGTAACCTTCAGGTCCGCATCAATCTCCCCTTCCATATCGACCGAAAACGGACCCGCGACCGAAAGCACTGCCCCGTTTGGCATAGACAGGAATGCTTGATTGATCACACCGTTATGACCGCGCATCCGTTCATTGAATTGCGAAGGGCTCGGCGCGAGGAAGGTTGCAGCATCGGCAATCTCTATATCGACCAGTCCGTCAATCTCGGGGCTTTTGGCATTGCCAATCACATAGGGTTCAAGCTTTAGGGCTGCAAAGCGTCCATTGATCTTGAGTTGGTTGTCTTCGCTGCTCATGCGGAAGTTCATCTGCTCAAGCTTGCTGACCAGCTCTGTAGTTGTCGTTTCCGTGCGCACACCGACGCTGACGTCCCGCGCATTCAACTCGATCTCGGTCGGAAATGGACGTGCGAGACGCGTGTTGGAGGTGAACTTGCTCCAGTTGACCTCAAGAGGCTGGATACCGGGAAACTCGACAAAGGCCGGGCCAGATAATTCGTTGCTCAGCGAACGTGGTGCATAAACCGGAGAACCTGACGTAAAGCGGCCTGCACGCAGCGACATGCCTTCGGAAGGCTTTCGCCATGAAATGCTGGCGCAAACCACATTTACGCGCAGCGGATAACCGCCGGTATGCAGGTTTTCGCATTGAACACCGATCCCTTGCGATGCAAGCTTAGCCATATCGGCCTTAGCGCGCGCTTCGACCTTGTCCGCAACGTAGAACCAGCCGGCCGTATAGGCTGCAATAAGCACCAGAGCGATAACCGCGATGGTAATTGGGCGCTTTCTGGATTTCACGGGTTCAATTCCAGCATGCGCCATTGAAAAAGCCTCTTTCAATCAGATACTTGGTTGCGTTGACAAAGCACGGGGCATTTTCGGGCCCAAACCATCATCATCTGTTCTGCTGTCCCCAACAGGTGGCTATATTATGGCAGGATTGAGTCTTGTGAAGTTCCGTCGATCAAAAAATGCGGGATATCCTGAGATTACCGATAAAAACTCGCCATAATTGAACATATATTGATTCCCATCATGACAAGGCGCACTGACGATCAGCTAATGAACGACTTCTGGGTATTCGGTTACGGCTCACTCATGTGGCGGCCCGGTTTTGCCCATGTCGAAACCATGCGCGCGCGCCTGCATGGATATCGTCGCAGCCTTTGTATTTATTCCCATGTCCATCGCGGAACGCCTGACCATCCTGGCCTTGTGCTGGGTCTGGACGCTGGCGGCTCCTGCCTCGGCATCGCCTTCCGTGTACCCGGCGATATGACAGACGAAGTCATGGTCTATTTGCGCGAACGCGAAATGTCCAACCAGGTCTATCACGAAAAATGGCTTCGCCTTCGGCTAGCGGACGGGCGCGATGTGCAGGCTGTAACCTATGTCGCCGACCGACGGCATATCCAATATGCCGGTTCGCTCAAAGCCGAGGATGCTGCAGCAATCGTTGCTTCCGCACAGGGCGATTCCGGTGCCAATGTTGACTATGTTTCCAACACGCTTGAGCATCTGCGCAATATGCGTGTGCGGGATCATGCGCTTGAACATGTCAACGATCTGATCTGCAACAAAGTGAACAGGCAAAAGCACGACGCAGCCTGATCAACTCTGTCTGGATCGACGAAAGTGATCGACCAGTGCCTCTTTGCCGTTCACGATCATGATGCCCGTTATCACAAATGCCGTGCCCACCACGAAACTGATTTCAATCGGCTCACCCAAAATGATCGCGCCAAAGATCACTCCGAAAGTGGGTGTCATGAAGGAGAGCGAACCCAGTTGGGATGCGCGGTAAATCCGCAAGAGCTGAAACCAGATCAGAAACACCGCAAAAGACACAATGACGGACTGAAACGCGAAGCTGCCCATCAGCATAGTGGTCCAGTTGATCTTCACTTGCCCCATGAGGAATGCGGCAACCGACAGGGTCACGAAGGCGGTTAGAAGCTGATAGAGCAAGGTCTGCTTCGCTGGCAGTGCTGCAAGACGTGAACCACGCACCACAACAGTCGTTGCGCCCCACGCCACCCCCGCGAGCAGGCAAAGCCCATCGCCAATAACCATGGCGTGGAAATCACCATGGACGGCCTCACCACGAACAAGGAATGCTATCGCGATGCCTGCAAAGGCAATGCCGATGCCGCCCCATTGTATGGTCGTCAGGCGCTCTGATGGCACCAGAAGATGCAAACCGAGTGCCGCGAAGAGTGGTGCCGTATAAAGCAAAACCACGGCATGAGCGGCTGAGGTTAGTCGCAACCCCTCCCCTAGAAACAGATATTCAAGCGCAAACAGCAAACCGACCAGCAGACCCGGTTTCCAGATCCCATTGGTAATGGTCAATGTTTCACGCCGCGCGATCATAATAGCGGCGATTAATGTAGCCCCTACGCCCGACCGCAAAGCGATCTGGAACAATGGCGAAATATCCGCAGCCGTCAATTTCAACAGCACCTGCTGCAAGCCGAGGCTGATACCAACAAGAAGCATCATTCCAAACGCGTGCGTGTCGACGGGCTTACGCTCCATTGTCCGAATCCTCGTGATTAATCCGAACAATGGGTGTACGCTTGTCATGTATAGAGCATATAGCTTGAAACTGACAAACCTTAGCGCAGGATTGCCATAATGGCGGTAATAGCTCTCGAAGCCACGCATCAACCTCCCTTCACGGAAACCTTGCCGGAGCGGCTGTTCTTTCGAACAGCCTGCATGCCACCGGCTGCTCGCTATCCCATGCATCGCCACGATTGGGGAGAGTTCGTCTATTCCTTCACTGGAGTAATGGAAGTGCGTATTGGCGACAGCCATCTGCTCGCCCCGCCGCAATATGGAATATGGCTTCCACCGCATATCGAGCATCAAGGGCTCAATCGTCAGGAAGTATGCTACTGCTCGCTCTATGTGACCGAAGAGCTTTGCGCCGATCTTCCAGCCAAGGCCTGCGCGCTCAACCTCAATCCACTGATCCGCACTTTGCTTGAACATCTGCGTATGAAGAAGCCATCGCAACCACAGCAACCGCAGGAAACACGACTGCTGCATACGCTGCTCGACCAGCTGGCGATTGCTCCATGTGCGGGTTCCTATCTGCCTTCGAGCACGGACCCAGCCCTCCAAAAGATATTGTCGATCCTTGAAGATGATCCAAGTGACAATCGCACCCTTCACACTCTTGCGAAGATCGCTAATACGTCCGAAAGAACGCTGATGCGTCGCTGCAAACAGGAGCTGGGCATGAGCTTCCCTGAATGGAAACAGCGTTTAAGGACGTTGAAAGCCATGCCGCTGCTCGAAAAGGGGGCAAAAGTCGAACATGTGGCGCTTGACCTTGGCTATGCCAGCGCATCGGCTTTCATCGCCATGTTCCGCAAATTGATGGGTATCACCCCCGACGAATATCGCAGGCAAATCGGTGCCTGAACGGACATAGCGAAAAACTCTAGCGGCAACTGTAGCAAACTGCCCCTGATTTCTCCTGCAAGCAGACAGGAGATATTAAAGTTGCATTGCTTGCACGGCTTGCCCTTGTTCTTGCCCAAAGCAACCGCTACATCTCGGCTAAAGCATCGCTCCGGAGCCTGCCTGGATTAGGACAGTACGATGCAAAGATTCAAAGGGTTGGAGCGGTTTTCCTGGGTCAGTTTAAGATCTGTGCCGCTCCGATTGCCAAGGAGACCTTTATGATCGCATTGTTTCGCACCATTGATCTGGCGCTCGATATCTATACTTGGATTATTATCGCTAGTGCCGTTTTCTCATGGCTCTATGCGTTCAACGTCGTCAATTCTTCCAACCGTTTCGTGGCTTCAATCGGCGAGTTTCTTTATAAGGTAACTGAACCGGTCCTGCGCCCGCTCCGCAATATCCTGCCCAATCTCGGCGGCATCGATATTTCGCCTATCGTCGTCCTGCTGATTATCTTCTTCATCCGTCAGTTCATGTGGACGACGCTGCTTCCTGCACTTCTGTAAGAAGCCCATACCTAACCAGACAAACACAAACGCCCGGACTTTCATCCGGGCGTTTTTGTTTAAACATATAAGGCAGATTACTTGCCCTTGGCGCGTTCAATCGCTTCAACGATGAACTTGCGTGCGTAATCTTCATCGCCCCAGTCACCGATCTTAACCCACTTGCCGGGCTCCAGATCCTTGTAGTGCTCAAAGAAGTGCGCAATCTGCTTCAAGGTGATTTCCGGAAGATCGGAATAATCATGTACCTTTGCATAACGCTGTGTCAGGTTTGGCGAAGGAACTGCAATGATCTTCTCGTCCTTGCCGGAATTGTCTTCCATGACCAGAACGCCGATTGGGCGAACATTGATCACGCAGCCAGGAACCAGCGGACGAGTGTTGCAAACCAGAACGTCAATCGGGTCGCCATCTTCCGAAAGTGTGTGCGGCACGAAGCCGTAATTACCCGGATAGGTCATAGGAGTGTAGAGGAAGCGGTCCACAATCAGGGCGCCAGCCTTCTTGTCCATCTCGTACTTGATCGGCTGTCCACCGACCGGCACTTCGATAATAACGTTGACGTCTTCTGGCGGATTGTTGCCGATGGAGATAGCATCAATATTCATGATGGGTCCTTTCGTGTCGCGCTCTGATAACGGGTTTCATGTTTCCGCGCAAGAAAAACGAAAGTTCAACAAAACGCGACGAATTGTCGTTCTCTTGAATGGAATAGAGCGCGATCAGGTTATTTGTTCGTTTTAGTGATTATTCACCCAGTTCTTTCAGCCGTTGAACAGCTGTTGGTGGCATGGGCGGCGCGTTGGTGTCGCGACTTGCTGCTACCAGAAGTTCGTCACAGGCCGTTTCCGTTGTATCGATCAAGCGACGTAAGAATTCTTCCTTCTCGAGTCCTGCCGGAATAAGCGGCAGCACACGGCAACGAATAGTTCCCGGAAAACGCAGGAACTTACGACGTGGCCAGTAAAGCCCGGCATTGTGCGCTATCGGCAGAACCGGAAGGTTCAGCGCTTCATAGAGATGCACGATGCCATATTTATACTGCGGTGGTGCGCCCGGCGAACGGCGCGTTCCTTCAGGATAGATGAGAATCTGCCGACCTTCGGCAATGGCCTTCTGCGCGCCTTTCGTAATGGAATGCAGCGCCTTGACGCGCGACCCGCGATCAACTGGGATCATTTCCATCTTCGCGACATACCAGCCAAAGAGCGGTATCCGCATCAGCTCACGCTTGAGGATCAAAACCGGATCATCGAGCTGCGGCAAAAAAGCATAAGTGTCCCAGGCCGACTGATGCTTGGGCGCCACGATATAAGCACCCTCAGGAATATTCTCTAGGCCCTCAATCACATAATCGGTGCCTGCAATGTATTTCTGAAGCCACAAGTTAACCCGTGCCCAGGTTTTGGGAACAATCCAGGCCTTCTTGCGGGGAAGCAGAAAATAGAACGGCGTATAGAGGATCATTTGCACGAGAGTGCCGATGTAGAAGGCGATATTGAACAGAATGGAGCGCAGATAGAGAAGCATCGTATCGGCGAAAACCTTGGTTATGCCTGTTCAACGCATCAGTTTGAGGCGAATAGATCAGGTAAAAGAAACTGGGAGCTTTTCCAAGAAAGCAGCGGCACCGATATATCAGGAAGCTGAGCATTTTCCATAAGGAAATCTCAACGCCCGACGATCAATTCAGCGTCACTTTATTAGGAGGATTCGAATGTGCTTCCGAAAATCTTGGCTCCCCCAACGCGAAGAGCAGCCCCCAGATATTTGACATATTCAATGAAAAGAACCCTGAGCGTATCGCCTTCTGCCACCCAGCTATGAGCGCGCTTTTCGCCATTCACCACAGGATAAGGCACAAATTCTACATCCTGCATCCGGTATGACATCTCAAGAATGCTGCGCGGGATATGGTAATTATTGGTAACGACGATCACACGATGATAGTTGTTTGCGCGGATCCAGCGTTCGCTTTCAGTCGCATTTCCCACTGTATTGAGCGCGGAACGGTCAAGATCGACGCAACAGTCGAACAGGCTTTGTTCGGTATGTGTGGCACGTTGTAGCGATTTTTCCGTGGTGGACGGATGAACGCCACTGATCAACAAACGCTTGCCCTGTTTTCCTTTTAGAAGATCAAGCGCTGCCTGTATGCGTGACTGTCCGCCTGTCAGCACGACAATCGCGTCAGCAGGCTCACCCAACACAGGCGACTGCATACTGGTTACCTTCTCGCTGAAGGCCACAAAGCCAATCAGAAAGGCGACAAGAGCCAGAAAAAGCACAATGGAAATAGGCTGGAGTCGTCGAAATACACGCATTAGGACAGACCATATGAATTTACCAACGACCAAGGCAAGCAGGGATGGCGAAAGTACCGACGGCGCATCCGTTGTGCGGCTGCGGCGCCACACCACAGCGCCAATATGCGCTTCGGCCTTTGCTTCTCTGCCTGCCACTGCATCAACGCTTTCCGAACGCCCCGCCGATACCGTTTGCTGAACCTTGCGTTCACTCACCTTGTTATCATAGCCATCATTGCGGCGATAACTCGGAAAGTTGCCGGAAATTCGTGATTTCCGATCGGTATTAGCAAATAAAGCGGTCATTCGGCCCGTACTCCCGGGCCATCCATCGTAGAAAGCTGGCGAATAACCGTCAGACGGCTTGTGAGCATCGTCAGCACACTCACCAGAATGATGATCGCAGCCGCGCCAATATAGCCGTCACGTCCAATGGCAAAATTGCCAAACATCGCAGCGGCCTGATCCGCAGCCGGTGTCCCCATATGTCGCGACGCCCACCATGAGAAGACGAAAAACACAAACATGGCAGCCATGCCACCAAACAGCGCGCCTTTAAGAGCTGTGCGGAAGAAATGCCATTCAAATTCGCGCGCGACGAATTTCGATTCTGCGCCAATGAAATGAAGAACCTCGATGATATGACCGTTACCGGACATGGCGCCCCGGGTGGCAAAGATAACTGTCAGAACGGTTGCTGCCACCACAAGCGACAAGACGCCTGTACCAATCAGCACCGTCGTATTGGCCATCGAAACAAGTCTGTCGACCCATGTGCGATGGTCGTCAAAACTTGCGCTCGGAATGGCGCGGGTAATTTCAGCGCGCATGGTTTCAAAATCCGGCGGTGTGTTCTCGTCGATGGTGACAACGACCAGACGCGGAACCGGCAATTCATCAATGTTAAGGCCACTGCCAAGCCATGGCTCAAGCAAGCGTGCGGTCGCATCCTTGTCGATGATGCTGGTATCTTTCACGCCCGCAAAGCCGCGCGCAATGCCGCTCGCGTCCTGCAGTGCCTTGTCCATATCAAGTCCGTCAACCGGACGGATTTGGATGGTCGCCTCGCGCGCAATCTGGCTTTGCCATTGTGCCGCCGAAGCACGCACCAAAGTCACGCCACCAAGGGTGAGACAGGCAAGAAATGTCATGATCGCGATCACAATCACCAGCGCCGTACCCGTCACGCTTCCATCAGGCACGATTGGACTTGGACCTTGCCGCTTCCTGCGTTTACCGATGCGGACCATCAGCATATCCTTGAGGTCTTCAAAGCGTATGTACAGGTCGTCCATGACCTTCCGGAGAGCACTTTGCCAGTCTTTGTCAGCTTCAATCATAGATGTCGAGCCGCCCATGTTCGAGGACCATGCGCCGTGCATTGACCTGGTCCATCAAAGAAAGATCATGCGTCGCAATGATGACAGCGGTGCCTGAGCGGTTAAGCTCGGCAAAAAGCCGCAACAAGCGTTTCGCCAGCGGCGGATCGACATTGCCTGTCGGCTCATCCGCGAGCAGCAGTTCGGGTTGGTCGATCAATGCGCGTGCGATGGCTGCGCGCTGTTTTTCACCGCCAGAAAGTACCGGCGGCAGCACATTCATACGGTCGCCAAGCCCGACCCAGTGCAGCAGTTCCTCAACCTCATGCCGATAAGTCGCCTCTTCCTTGCCACGTACACGCAGCGGAAGCGCTACATTCTCATAGGTCGTCATATGATCGAGCAGCCGGAAATCCTGGAATACAATCCCGATTCGCCGACGCAAAAGCGGCACTTCCTTATGATCGAGCCGCGCAACGTCCTTACCGAAAATATTGATCAGCCCGCGCGTCGGCTTCAGCGCCATAAACAGCAGACGCAGCAATGATGTCTTGCCTGCACCCGAGGGGCCGGTCAGGAACTGGAATGAGCGCGGCGGAATATGAAAGCTGACATCCTTGAGGATCTCTGGCCCCATTCCATATCTCAGGCCGACATTCTCGAAACGTATCACCGGTGTGCTTCTCTAAATTGTCCGCATTCCGATTGGGGCTACGGATGAAATCGATATCAAGATGACCTTTAACCTCCATGGTTAATGTGAGGTTAATGTGCGGTTATTTCAGGCACAATCATCTATAAAAATTGCGCGAGCATTGTGTTTTTATAACGCAGAACATTCAGGCAATTGTTGGAATGAGCGCAACAAAGCCCGCTGCGATCCGACAAGTGCCAAATCGGCTGCATCCTGATTGAAAAAATTAAAGCATGTGAGCCACAAAAGAAAAACGGCTTTGCTTATCGAAATTATTAAAAAACAAATAGTTAGAGCGGCTCTAACGATTTACTCTGAATTGGAACCGCTCTAACGTGAACGAATGCTACTCCCAGCAGCCGAGATTGCGGCCTTTCAGATTGTGGGAATCGATATCAGTCACGAGGCGCGCATCTTCACGCAGCAGAACCATTGTCGTGCGCTGCTTGAGGTCGATCCTTTGCCAGCCGGCACATTCCTTCGGCATAGGCGGAGCGCTATCGATCCTGACGGTTTCAGACCATGCTGTGGCCGTGCAACCGGATAATACCGCACCAACGGCGACGACCATCACGGATTGCAGAATCGACCTGCATGTTCGCGCCTCAATCTGAATATTCAAGGCTGGCAACTCCCTATAATGCCCCACGAAACACCCACTTTGCCGAGATCGTTCTCATCGCAATTATTTGCATGAACAAGTTTCTTATAACGCGCGTGGCGCTGCGGCCGCAATATACAAGACAAAACCAAGCATGATTTAAATTAAGGCCAAAAAGCGTCCAATTTATGGGCTTTTCGGGTCGTTTTGAAAGTTTGGAACCATTTAAAAGAACATTCTAATACAAATTGAAATCAACGTGAAATTTACTGTGATCATTGCAATATCTGACAAATATCACAATCCTATCGCCCAATTATGCACGATTGATGTAAGAAAAACTCGACTGTATATTTAGTCATCTGATTCGCACTGGCATTTATCACTACACCAACACTGGGGACTTCCATGTTGAACAAACTGTCTGCGGAATTTTTCGGAACATTCTGGCTCGTCTTCGGTGGTTGCGGCAGCGCGATCTTCGCTGCGGCCTATCCTGAATTGGGCATTGGCTTTGCTGGCGTTGCTCTCGCCTTCGGTCTGACCGTTCTGACGATGGCTTATGCCGTCGGCGGCATTTCCGGCGGCCACTTCAATCCAGCCGTCTCGCTCGGCCTTCTGGTTGCCGGACGTTTCCCAGCAAAAGACCTCATTCCTTACTGGGTTGCACAGGTTCTTGGCGGCGTTGCTGCGGCAGCGGTTCTTTATCTCATAGCAACTGGCAAGACTGGCTTCACAGCGGGTGGCTTTGCATCCAACGGCTATGGTGAGCTATCACCCGGCGGCTATAGCCTCACAGCGGCATTGATTGCTGAAATCGTACTGACGGCGTTCTTCCTCATCGTCATTCTCGGTTCGACTTCATCAACCGCACCATCGGGCTTTGCACCGATTGCCATCGGTCTTTCTCTGACCCTGATCCACCTGATCTCGATCCCGATCAGCAATACATCGGTCAATCCAGCCCGTTCTGCAGCTGCGGCCCTGTTTGCAGAAACTGGCGCTCTTGGTCAGCTCTGGCTGTTCTGGGTGGCTCCACTTGTTGGTGCAGCGATTGGCGCCATCATCTGGAAAGGTCTGCTCGGTAAAGACTGATCAGCAAACACAATACACAATCATCGAAAAGGCCGGTTTATATCGGCCTTTTTGCTTTTTCCGATCAGTAACAGACGGAAAATACTCCGCTTATGTTGCAGAACCGTGGGATTCTCCAAGAAAAAGTGATCATTGCCCGCTAAAAATTGCGGTAAGAAGAAATTCCCTTTTACAGATGTCCTGAGCAATGTCCCCCAGCACCGATGCTTCCCATGCGGACCGCTATGCCGCATTCCGCCATACTTCATTCAAAAAATATTGGGCCGCACGCTTTCTGAGCGCGTTCGCTGTCCAGATCGTTAGTGTTTCTGTCGGCTGGCAAATTTATGATCAGACCCGCGATGCTTTCAATCTCGGTATGGTCGGGCTGGTACAGTTCCTGCCCGCATTGCTGCTTGTGCTGTTCACAGGTGCCGCAGCCGATCGCTTTGGCCGACGGCTCGTCATGGGGCTTTCGCTCATTCTTGAAAGCGTGGTCACAGCAATATTGCTCGTCCTGACGCTCACCGGACTGTTTGAACCGCTGACCGTCTTTGCAGCCTTGCTGATCTTTGGCGTTGCTCGCGCGTTCCTCGGACCATCGTCTGCCTCCCTCGTGGTCAACCTGGTTCCGACTGAGGATTTCGCCAATGCCGTTTCTTGGAATGCATCGGCATGGCAAGTGGCGACCATTGTCGGCCCGGTTGCAGGTGGATTGCTCTATGGCGTCTCACACTTCGCTGCCTATAGCGTGGCGACCGTATTCCTGATCGCTGGTTCTATCCTGATCTTCTCCATCCCGAAGCCCAAACAGCATACAACCACAGAAGAACGCTCGCTCTCCACCATGCTTGCAGGCTTCCGCTATATCTGGAAAGAGAAGATCGTTCTCGGTGCCATCTCGCTCGATCTCTTTGCGGTTCTGCTTGGGGGCACTGTTGCGCTTCTACCGATCTATGCGCGCGATATTCTCGACCTCGGCCCTTGGGGGCTTGGTCTTCTGCGCTCCGCTCCAGGCATTGGTGCCGTTCTCACGGCAATCTGGCTTGCTGGCCATCCGATTCGCGATCATGCCGGACGTGTAATGTTCGTCTTTGTCGCTCTGTTCGGCTTGTTCAACATCATCTTCGGCGTTTCGACACTGACATGGCTTTCGATCGTCGCTCTCGCCTTGGCGGGTGCTGCTGATATGATCAGCGTCTATATCCGTGAAACCTTGATGCAGCTATGGACGCCCGACCATGTGCGCGGTCGTGTCAACGCGGTCAACATGGTGTTTGTGGGCGCTTCAAACGAGTTGGGTGAATTCCGTGCTGGCTTGATGGCTGCCGCCATTGGCGCAGTTCCTGCGGTGGTGATTGGCGGCGTTGGGTCGATCGCCGTCGCAGCGGCCTGGGCCGTGATGTTCCCGCAATTGCGTAAAGCACGCAATCTTCAGGGCAGAACTTGATTTCTGAGCGTGTCAGACCTCTGGCACGCTCTTATTGGCTGCATGGACACGCGCTTCGATCATATTGCGATCTTGTTCGGTGATGCCAATGAGATGGGCAATGCGCCACATCACATCGGCTTCCACTTCACTGACGATCCCATCCGCGTAAACAAGCTCCCACATTAAGGCCACGAAATCGACGCGGGCCTGATAATCGAGATGGCGCTTCAGCACGGAAGTGAAATCTGAGAGGCTGATCGATTCCTGATCAGCTTCTTCCGCAGCCTTGATCAGTTTTTTAAGCGCATCGCCTTTGAGGCCATATTTCTGCGAAAGCATAGCCGAGAGTTTTGCGCGCTCGCTTTCACGCGTTTCACCGTCCGCATCCATGATGTGAAACAGCAGGGCAGCCGCCGCAAGTCTTGGATCGGTATCGGAAAATTTCTCGCCACGCTCACGAAAACCGTTGCCCGGCAATTCTTTCAGAAAATCCAGCAAACGCTCGAACATTCACCCTCGCCACAGAAACACTTATGCATCGGCAAGCCGACGCTCTTTAGAAGCATTGAAAGTAGCGAGCTGGTCACAAGGCACAAGACAACAAACTGACTTAGCCGCGTTTCAACAGCTCAAGGCGGTGTCGCCGTGGTCTTTAGGCAACATTTTGCCCCCCTGAAAGCACCGAAAGTGCCCGTGTTTATCATATCGGCGTTACGCACTCCGTCTTCCCATCAAAGCTGAATCATAAATCAGCCAGTGAACGGATTTCCCAACGACGGCGGTTTCCACATTTCAGACTAATGCTTTAGAACAGTCGCAGCCCGTTCTGTGTCTTCTGGGATGACTTGCTTTCATCCACACCGGGATCATCGACAATGATATGCGCTGTGCGGTTTTTCACAGTGTCGGTATCGTCTTCAGCACGTTCTGGTGAAACGGCATCAATCACAGCTGACTTTTCGACCTCAGCGATTTTTGGTGGCGACGGTGCGGTTTTCACCTTTACCGGCTCGGCTTCCGGCACAACCACTTCCGCCTCGACAACATCTTCGAACTTTGGCTGAGGTTTTATCTGAGGTTTCTCCACCGGCACGATTGCCCGGCTTTCCCCAACGTGATCAGCCACCGCTTTAGCGATTTCCGGCTTTCCCACTTCGATCAATGGCGAGAGCTGCTCGACTGGCACTTTCCATTCAAAGCTGTTGAGACGACCTGTTACCGGAGACACCGGCGACCATTGCTCAGAAACATAACCATCTGCCGTCCATGCAGGATCGCGCGGCGCTTTAACAGCCTGCGCAAGCCACTGCCGTACCTTGCCCTGATCGCCTGTCTCAGCCTCTTCAATGTCCGCAAGCAGCAGATAACCGCTTTCACGCGGAGAGCCACGCAACACCTGTTCTGCATTGTCACGCGCAAGACGATATTCACCTGCCTCGTAAGCAGCACGCGCCAGTGCCAGACTGCCTTCAGCATTGTTTGAACGCAACGTCACCAGATGTTTCGCTCGTTTCAAACGGTCCTGCACCGTGTCGCCTGCGCGACCATAAACATAGGTCGAGGCAATATCAGGATGCGGTGAACGCTTCCACGCGGCTTCAAGAATTTTCGAGCCTTTGCGTACTTCGCCGTCGGCAAACAGCGCGCGTGCAGCAACAATGGCCGCAGGCACAAGTTCAGGCGCAAGCTTATTGGCTTCAAGCGCGATGGCCTTAGCATGTGCATGATCCACATCAACCGTCGCCATCGCCTTGGCTGTGAGAAGCGCTGCGCGCTCCTTCTTCACCACATCTTTGCTGTGAGCGAGTGCCTGTTTACGGGCATCCACCAATTTCAATGCACCGTCCCAATCGCCTTCAGAGCAAAGCTGGCCCATGACGGCAGAGGATGCCCATTCAAGCTGTGGTGCGTCTTTTGCAGCTTCTGCCGCATAATGACGAGCGGCCTCGCGCGCGCCGACGCGTTGCGCTTCGATATAAAGACCGCGCAGACCAAGCAGCTTGGTTTCCGGGTCTTCAATCATGGCTTCAAAGCCCTTGCGGGCGTCATCGGTGCGGCCTTCGAGCATTGCTGTCTGGGCTTCAAGAAGCTTGATCAATGGCTCCTGATCAGAGTTCAAAAGCTTGGCTGCTTGCTTGTTCATGCGGCGTGCCGCTTCCGCGTCACCTGCACCGGCCGCAATCAATCCGGTCGACAGGGACTGATAACCCCGGTCGCGTTTGCGGGCACGGAAATGACGGCGCAGTGTATAAGGCGACTGGATGATGCTCTTGATGAGCCACCAAAGGATCAGAATAACAGCAACAATCGCCACCACACCGGCAGCGGCCGTGATCAGCGGCACATTGTAATGATTGCCTGCAAAAGTGACGTCGAGCTCACCCGGACGATCTGCGAGCCACGAAAAGCCAAATCCAAGAACGACGACAATAGCGAAGTAAAATATCACACGCAGCATGGACGACGCCTCCTTAGTTTGGCGCCGTGGCGTCTGTTGCGGTTTTTGGCTTGAGGCTGTCGGTCACAAGACGCTGGATCAATGCATCGGCATTGTGCCGCGCTTTCATCTGGCTTGCGAACTCTTCTGACGCAGCCTTCGCATCAGCAGGCAGCTGCTCCCATTCGGAGATTGCCCGTTCAAGATCACCGGCATGAAGTGCCGCCTCCATACGTGCTGTGGTGGGGCCAACGCCGATGCCGCTCACATTTCCCGCGACAGGGCGCACGCTAACGAGACCTTTGGCGCTGGCCACCAGTTGATCCCAAACGCCTGCATCGGCAGGTAGCTTGTTTTCTGTGGCGATTATGTTGTTTGCAACAGGCCCGAACCATGCGTTGAGATCGGCAATGGTCGGAACACCTCTATCAGCAAAACTACGCAATCCTTCGACCGACTTATCCTGCTGTGCCACAGATGCATAAGTCTCAAGTTCGGCCTTGAACGAACCACCGCGATCAATCGCTGTCTTCAGTGCATTGGCCGCAATAAGCGCCGATGCATCGGGTTGGCGCGCACTCTCGCTCACCTTGTCCTGAAGCGAGACGAGTTTTTGCTCAAGGCTGGAGATCGTGCCGCTATTGCCCGAAACTCCCGCTGCGGCCTGATCGGCCTGATTCTTCGCATCACTCAGTTGCTGCTCAAGCGATACGAGACGTTCGGTCAACGCTGAAACATCAGCGGGAGCAGAACCGCCTTCCCCTGCCTTTGGCAGCGCCGCAAACTGCTGTTGAATTTCGGTGAGGCTTCCGGCAACAGCTTCCGCTTTGATTTCTGCCGCTTCGACATTCTTCTGCAAATCGGCAAGTTGCGTCTTGCTGGCATCATCCAAAGGCGCTGGCGCTGGATTGGTACGCAGATCCGCAATCTGTTGTTCCATACGCGCCAATTGTTCGGCAGTTACGCGAGATCCCGGCGAAGGCACCACATTGCCCCATTGCAAAGCAAGAAGTCCCCCAAGAGCGATCACGCCACCAGCGACACCCGCCAGAAGATAAGCGCCGCTTGAGCCAGATTTCTTTTCCGACACTGGCGGCACTGATGCAGTGGTGCGCGGGGCTTCCCTCGAGCCTTCAGGCTTAACACCGGCTCTAAAGGGAGGCTTTTCCACTTTGGATTCAAATTTTGGAGTAGCAGCGGCGGCGGGTTTTGGATCGGTCATCTTCGAGAAATCCCCTACTGGCTCGGCTGCCGGTGTCGCCTGAAGTGTCGCCTGTGGTTTTGCCGCTTCGTCAACGCGTTTAACATCTGACGGATCGAGATTGATCGTCACGGGCTGACGGGCCGGTTTGGAATGTCGCGGAGTGCCGGATTTCGCCATGGGTCCTCTCGTAGTGCAAAGAATGTCTCTAAAGCTTATCAGATAAAATCACGAGATGAAGGAAGGTTGCGCGCAAAAGAGTCAAAGTTTGGAAAACAAACGAAAAATACCGCTCTCATCAGGATGATCCGCAATCAGTGCCTGCGCGCGCCATTCCTCTGGCAAGCAATCGGCAACACGCCCCGAAATGCATAGAAACCGCGTTTTTACGTCAAACTGCGCGCCAGCTTTCTGCATCAGTTCAACAAACAATTTTGCAGCGACAGCAGAATAAACCAGCACCGCGACAAAAGGACCTTTGTCGAGGGCGGTTTTGATTTCATTGACTGAATAGTCGATTGTCTCGATGCCATAGACATCGCGGACTATCATAGTAAGGTCCGTCTTCGACACCTGATGTTCGAAGACGGGCTGGCGCACAAGTCCTGCGAGATAAAGAACCTCTGCGCCTTTCGGCAAAACTTCCGCCATCTTCGCAGCCAGGCGTACAGCATCACCGCCGCCTTCAATCACAGTCCGAAAACCTGCTTCCTGTGCGGCACGCGCTGTACCCTCACCAACAGCAAACAATGGTAAAGTTTTCAACGGTTGAAGTTGTTCATTTGGCACATGCCGAAACGCATTGGCACTCGTCACGACAAGCGCGTCAAACAGCTGATTCTTGATCGAAAATTCAAGCGCGACCGTACGGCTAACCGGCAGAGAAACAGGCGAAAACCCAAGATCGGCAAGCTTTGCCGCCGTCAATGACACCGACGGTTCTGGCCGTGTGATCAAAACACGCCCCCCGGTCATAGTCTTCCGCTGTTCCGCCAATGTTACTCCCAACCCTCAAAGAACTTTGCACCGGCCTGCGCACGCACGCGCTTGGCCGCATCCGATCCAAGTTCAGCGGCATCGGCGGCAGAACCTTCTGCCGTCACTTCATGCGCCTCGCGACCATCAGGTGTCAGGATAATTCCACGGAAAGAGACTTTGTCGCCGTCAACAATCGCAAGGCCCGCTATCGGCGTTCGGCAGGAACCATCAAGGGTCGCCAGAAATGCGCGTTCACAGGCAAGTGCTACATGCGTGTCACGATGCGCCAGCGGCTTCAGCAATGTATCGATCTTTTCGTCGCCAATACGGCTTTCGATGCCTATAGCGCCCTGCCCGGGTGCAGGCAGGAAAGTTTCAGGGTCCAGAATATCGGTAATCACATCGGCGAGGTCCAGTCGCTTCAATCCGGCACAAGCGAGCAATGTGCCATCCACTTCGCCTTCTTCAAGCTTGCGAAGACGCGTCTGGACATTGCCACGGAACATCACCACTTGAATGTCAGGACGCAGGCGCTTGATCATTGCCTGACGACGCAGCGACGACGAACCCACAACCGCACCCTGCGGCAGATCGAGAAAGCGCTTTGATGTGCGGCCAACAAAAGCATCACGCGGATCTTCGCGCTCAAGAAATGCAGAAAGATGAAGACCTTCCGGCAGAACAGTCGGCATATCCTTGGTAGAATGGACAGCAAGATCGATGCGACCATCTTTCAGTGCCGCTTCAATCTCTTCGGTAAACAGGCCCTTGCCACCGATCTGCGACAAGGAGCGATCCTGAATGCGATCACCAGCAGTGGACATTGGTACGATTTCGATGGCGTCTTCGGTGAAACCATGCGCTTCAATCAGCCGGGAGCGTGTTTCATAGGCCTGAGCGAGAGCAAGCTTGCTGCCCCGAGTGCCGATCTTCAAGCTGCCAATCTTCAAGGATGCTGTTTGCATATCGTGCCGTCCATGATACCGGGTTTCCGGAAAATATTACGTGAAATTATGAGACAGGCAGGGTCTAACCGCAAATGCGCATTCTTGGAATAGAGACAAGTTGCGACGAAACAGCCGCCGCCATCGTTGAACGCGACGATAACGGTAAAGGCCATATTTTGTCCAATGTGGTGCTCAGCCAGATCGCCGAACACGAACCCTATGGCGGCGTGGTGCCAGAGATCGCCGCACGCGCCCATGTCGAAGCGCTTGATCAGCTGGTAGAACGCGCACTCAAAGACGCCAACCTAACTCTCGATGAAGTCGATGCGATTGCCGCAACAGCCGGTCCCGGTCTCATTGGCGGGTTGATTGTCGGTCTGATGACCGCCAAAGCCATGGCCATGGCTGCAAACAAGCCATTCTATGCGGTCAATCATCTGGAAGGCCACGCGCTTACCGCACGATTGACCGACAATCTTCCGTTTCCCTATCTGCTACTCTTGGTTTCCGGTGGCCACACGCAAATGGTTCTCGTGCGTGGTTTGGGTGATTATTCGCGCCTCGGCACGACAATCGATGATGCGCTAGGCGAGGCCTTCGACAAGACGGCCAAATTGCTCAGCCTGCCTTATCCGGGTGGTCCTGCTGTTGAACGCATGGCATTGCAAGGCAACCCCAAGCGTTTTCCATTGCCAAGGCCGCTTAAGGGCGAAGCACGGCTCGACTTCTCCTTCTCGGGCCTCAAGACCGCTGTGCGCCAGACCGCAACAGAGCTGGCTCCGCTTTCTGATCGGGACGTGGCCGACATCTGCGCATCTTTTCAGGATGCGGTCGCAGACACTTTGTCGGATCGCGTCAAGCGGTCGCTGGAACGGTTCAAGCAAGAGTTTCCCGACTGCGCAACACCTTCCCTGATCGTTGCAGGCGGTGTCGCCGCCAACAAGACATTACGCGCGTCGCTTGAAGCGCTTTGCAGCAAGTATGGTTTCAGCTTCATAGCGCCTCCGCTCAATCTTTGTACCGACAATGCGGCGATGATCGCCTGGGCAGGTGCGGAACGTGCCGCAACCAAGGGCCCCGATTCGCTCAGTCTCGCACCACGCTCGCGCTGGCCACTTGATGAGAAATCTGCGCCCATGTTTGGCACGGGACGTCGTGGGGCAAAAGCATGAGTGAGCGCGCTAAGATTGCCGTCCTTGGTGGCGGCGCATGGGGAACGGCACTTGCAGCCATGGCAGCCATCAGCCGCCACGATACATGGCTTTATGCCCGTGATACCAAAACGGTTGAACATGTAAACAATGAGCGCCGCAACCCTGCTTATCTGGGCGAGATCGAATTGCCGGAAGGCATTCGCGCGAGCACGGACGCCAAAGCGGTTTTCCAAGATGCCGACATCGTTCTAGTCGTTGTACCGGCACAGGTAATGCGTAAAGGGCTGCAGGAACTAAGCCCCCTTATTCCGCAATCAGCACCCGTCATTCTCTGCGCCAAGGGCATTGAGCGCGAGACCGGGCGCCTTATGTCGGAAGTGGTGGCTGAAGTTCTGCCCAATCACACAATAGGCGCTCTTTCCGGCCCGAGTTTCGCAACCGATGTGGCGCGAGGCCTGCCAACAGCTGTGACTATCGCTTGCGAAGATGCTGCGATTGCAGACCAGCTTGCGGCAACGCTTTCCGGCCCAGCTTTTCGCTGCTACTCCACCACGGATCTCAAGGGCGTTGAAATCGGCGGTGCGCTTAAAAACGTTCTGGCTTTGGCCGCAGGCGCTGCCATCGGGCGCGGCTATGGTGCCAGCGCTCAGGCAGCACTCGTAACCCGCGGCTTTGCCGAATTGCGCCGTGTTGCGCAGGCTATGGGTGCAAAGCCTGAAACCATCATGGGGCTTTCAGGCCTAGGCGATCTGATGCTGACCTGTTCTTCGTCACAATCGCGCAATTATTCATACGGGCTTGCTATCGGTCGCGGTGAAGACCTTACCAATCGTCCACTGGCCGAAGGCGTGGCTACAGCCCCAATCGCTGCCGAACTCTGCAAAAAACATGAGGTCCCTGCCCCGATTATAACAGCGGTTGCAGCGCTTCTTGCTGGAAAAATCACCATCGATGAGGCCGTGATGGCCCTTCTCAACAGACCACTCAAGACCGAGGATTAAGGCATTTGAGCCAAAAGTGCGAAGCGGTTTTGTGTAGGATAATGCTCAAACAAAAAGGTTAGCGAACGATGCTTTTTGCTCTTCTATGCAACGACAAGCCCGACCATCTGCAGGTGCGCCTTGATACGCGCCCGGCCCATCTCGACTATCTCAAGGGCCTTGGCGATGGATTGAAATTCGCAGGCCCCTTCCTTGGTGAAGATGGCAAACCAAATGGTAGCCTCGTTGTCGTTGAAACAGCGGACAAGGCAGAAGCCGAAAAGATCGCCGCCAATGATCCCTATGCGCTGGCAGGCCTGTTTGCCGATGTGGCCGTTCGTCCATGGAATTGGGCCATCAACAATCCCGCAAACGCTTGAAGGTAACATGATGGCTTACTGGCTGTTCAAGTCCGAACCGTTCAAATGGTCATGGGAAATGCAGAAAGCCCGTGGCGAAAAAGGCGAGCAGTGGGACGGCGTGCGCAACTATCTGGCACGTAACAACATGCGCGCCATGAAAATTGGCGACAGAGGTTTCTTCTACCATTCCAACGAAGGTCTGGAAGTGGTGGGCATTGTCGAAATCTGTGCTCTTTCGCATCCTGACAGCACCACCGATGATCCGCGCTGGGACTGCGTGGATATCAAGGCTGTGCGCGATGTGCCGAAGCCCGTCACGCTGAAAGATGTGAAAGCCAATCCAAAGCTCGAGAAGATGGCGCTTGTCACTTCCATGCGCCTTTCGGTTCAACCAGTGACCGAAGACGAATGGATCGAAGTTTGCCGCATGGGTGGGCTGGACGCCAAAGACATCTGATGCATGTCTTTCTCCCAAAACCGGTTTCCACTTTTGGGAGACATGCTTGATGCTTGATCCGGCAAAGAAGGGCGCGCGCGATTTCATACTGGCCAATACTGGTCTGCAAACGCCGCCCCATGTGCCGGAAATCCAGCTCTATCTGGCCGACGAAGCTCACGACCTCTGGCATCGAACCGAGGAAGAACTGGCAACCATCGGCCTGCCGCCTCCCTTCTGGGCTTTTGCCTGGGCGGGCGGTCAGGGCGTTGCCCGCTATATTCTCGACCATCCGCATGCAGTCGCAGGCAAAACCGTACTGGATTTCGCATCCGGCTCAGGTCTTGTTGCCATTGCAGCAATGAAAGTGGGCGCTACAAGGGTTTTAGCTTCAGACATTGATCCTTTTGCGCTTCCAGCCATCGAAATCAATGCAGCAGCAAACAGTGTTGTCATCACACCGACACTCATCGATTTGATCGATCAGGATCACGGCTGGGACGTGGTGCTTGCGGGCGACGTGTTTTATGACAAACCGCTCGCTGATCGTCTGACCCCATGGTTTTCAAAGCTCTCAGCTCGTGGTGCCCGCATCATCGTCGGTGATCCCGGCCGCGCCTATCTGCCGAAGGAGCGGCTCGAACAGCTTGCCGTCTATACGGTGCCTGTCACGCGTGCGCTTGAGGATGCAGAGGTCAAGCGCACGACGGTCTGGGCATTTATTTAGCTAAGCAAACCTCTTTGCACCCGCCACGCACAGCACAACTACACCAGCGGTCAACACCATGCCCATGCTCACCGGTTCACCGGCAATGGATGCGGCCAACATCAAACCGAAGAACGGTTGCAGCAACTGAAGCTGTCCCACTGCCGCAGCACCGCCCTGTGCAAGCCCGCGATACCAGAAGAAAAAGCCTATCAGCATCGAAAACAGCGTGACATAGGCAAGCCCGCCCCATGCCATCGCACCGATACCGGACCAAGTTTCAGGACGCGTCAGGATGCTGAGTGGCATCATCACCGGCAGTGAGAAGACCAGCGCCCAGCAGATCACCTGCCAACCACCCAGCCTGCGCGAAAGGCTCGCACCTTCTGCATAACCAAGTCCACAAACAATGATTGCACCGAGCATCAAGACATCGCCGAGCAGTGAGGACTGGCTGCCTTGCCCATAAGCGTAGGATGCAACGATGAGGCCCCCTGCGACGGAAAACAGCCAGAACAGAGGGCGCGGATTTTCACCACCGCGCAGCACGGCAAACAAAGCCGTCGATAAAGGCAGCAGACCGATAAAGACAATCGCGTGAGCGGACGTCATATGTTGCAGCGCAATGCCTGTCAGTAACGGGAAGCCAACCACCACACCAAGCGCTACGACGATCAGCGAAATAACGTCATTGCGACGCGGGAAAGGCTCACGGAAAGCGAGCAGAAGTATCAAGCCCAGAAGACCTGCAATCGTCGCTCGTGCCATGGTCAGGAAGGTCGGGTCGATATCGATTACCGCCAGACGTGTCGCAGGCAACGACCCGCTGAAAATGAGAACCCCCAGAAATCCGTTAATCCAACCCGCTGTCTTGTTCATTGTGTCTTTTCGATCTTTTGCAATTTTGTATAGATGATTCCGGTACAGTGCCGTGAAATTGGCCAAATAATCAGAGACAATTACCGGACAATTTTGGTAAACTGTACTGATACGAAGGATGGTACAGATGATTTCGACGGGCCTTTTGCGCAGTCTTGAGGCTGTAGAGGCCGCCTATCTCGGCGGACAAAGCGAGCGCAGTGATGAAAAAGACACGACAGAGAAGATGTCGCTCGTTGAAAAGGTCATGACCATCATTCGCGACCGTATTGCGGCCATGAGTCTGGCGCCTGGTGCACGACTGCCGTCGATCCGCCGTTTGGCTGAAACCATGCATGTGTCGAAATCAACCGTTGTCGAAGCCTATGATCGTCTGGTGGCGGAAGGTATCATTCAATCGCGCCGTGGTGCAGGTTTCTATGTTTCCGAACGCGCACGCCAGCCTTTCACCGTGGCGGCAAACATGCCCCAGCAGGACCGGCAGATTGATCCTTTCTGGGTCATGCGGCAATCGCTTGAAGCTGACAGCGAGACTTATAAGCCGGGTTGCGGCTGGCTACCCGATGAATGGCTGCCCCTGGAAGGCATTCGTCGCGCCATGCGGGCGATGGCACGCGATGAGAACAGCAATCTCACCACCTATGGTGAGCCGCTTGGCTTCCGCCCTTTGCGAAACCATCTGGCACGCAAATTGTCCGAACAGGGGATCGATATGTCCAGCGGGGATATATTGCTGACCGATTCCGGCACCCATGCCATCGACCTCATCTGCCGCTTTCTGTTGCAGCCCGGCGATACAGTGCTGGTGGATGATCCCTGCTATTTCAATTTTCAGGCGGTGCTTCTCTCTCACCGGGTAAAAATCATAGGTATTCCCTATACCCATAATGGCCCAGACCTTGAGGCCTTCGCCAAAGCTGCAGAAGAGCAGGCGCCAAAGCTCTATATTTCCAATGCCGGGCTACACAATCCAACCGGCGGCACCATGACGCCCGCCATTGCACACCGACTGCTCAAGCTTGCAGAAATGCATGACATCACGCTGGTCGAAGACAATATTTTTGGCGATTTTCATCCGTCTCCCACGCCATTGCTTGCTGAACTCGACGGCTTTGATCGGGTACTGCATATCGGCAGTTTCTCGAAAACTCTCTCGGCTGCGGCACGTGTTGGCTATATTGCCGGTCGTCGTGACTGGATCGACGGCCTGACCGATCTCAAGCTTGCCAGCACATTTGCGGGCAACACGGTTTCAGCACAGATTGTGCATTCTCTTCTCACCGATGGCACTTATCGGCGCCACATCGATGGCCTGCGTGCAAAGCTTGCAGATGCCATGACCATGGCTGCCAAAAGGCTCAAGGTGACAGGGCTTGAACTCTGGACCGAGCCGCAGGGCGGCATGTTTCTCTGGGCACGATTGCCCGAAGGGATGGACTCCGGCCAGATCGCGGCTTATGCGCTCAAAAAAGGTGTTCTGCTTGCACCCGGCGATGTGTTCAGCCCATCACGCAGTGCAACCCGCTATCTGCGTTTCAATGTTGCGCAATCGATAGAGCCCTATATCTTTGCCGTTCTGAGCGATGCGATGCGCGAAGCATCAGCATGATTGCATTCACCCGCTCACATCGAAAACAACTTCAACCAAAAGCAATGCAGTCAGTTGACCCGTGAAGGATATACTCGCCCCCTGTCTTTGAGGAGAGACATCGGGAGGGATAAACGTGAATACACACCCAACAGGGATGGTGGCCAGTCCACGTCCCGAAGATGAAAAACTATCTGTTGCGGCCAATCTCGCTTATGGCTTCCAGCATGTTCTGACCATGTATGGCGGCATCGTTGCGGTGCCGCTCATTATCGGTCAGGCGGCGGGCCTCAGCCCCAGTGAGATCGGTCTGCTGATTACCGCCTCGCTGTTTGCGGGCGGTGTGGCAACCGTTTTGCAAACCATCGGCATTCCGTTTTTCGGCTGCCAGCTTCCGCTGGTTCAGGGCGTATCATTCGCCGGTGTCGCAACAATGGTCGCCATCGTCACATCTGCCCAAACAGGAGAAGCCGGGCTTCAAGTGGTACTCGGTGCGGTGATGGCTGCATCTCTGATCGGCTTTCTCATTACGCCGATATTCTCGCGCGTCACACGCTTCTTTCCACCGCTTGTCACCGGCATTGTGATTACAACCATCGGCCTCACATTGATGCCGGTTGCCGCACGCTGGGCAATGGGTGGGAACAGCAAAGCGCCAGACTTCGGCAGCATGGGCAATATCGGCCTTGCCGGGCTTACGCTTCTGATCGTGCTGCTGTTGAGCAAGATCGGCAATGCCACGATTTCACGCCTTTCAATCCTGCTCGCCATGGTTATTGGTACGGGCATTGCTTGGGCGCTCGGCATGACCGATTTTTCCCGTGTATCTGAAGGGCCCGTGATGGCACTGCCTGAGATCTTCCACTTTGGATGGCCGATTTTCAGCATTGCTGCGACACTGTCGATGTTCATCGTCATCATCGTTACGCTGGTGGAAACATCTGCCGATATTCTGGCGGTAGGCGATATTCTGGAAACCAAGGTCGATTCGCGCCGTCTGGGCGATGGTCTGCGTGCCGATATGGCATCAAGCATTCTTGCACCTGTGGTCGGCTCGTTCACACAAAGTGCTTTCGCACAGAATGTTGGCCTTGTGGCCGTAACCGGTGTGAAAAGTCGTTATGTGGTGGCAACGGGTGGTCTCATTCTGATCACGCTGGGTCTTCTGCCTGTGATGGGACGCGTGATTGCCTGTGTGCCGCCTGCGGTGCTGGGTGGTGCCGGTATCGTGCTGTTTGGTACAGTCGCTGCAAGCGGCATCCGTACGCTTTCAAAGGTCGATTATCAGAACAACATCAATCTGATCATTGTGGCGACCTCCATCGGTTTCGGAATGATCCCGATTGCAGCGCCGGAATTCTACCATCAGTTCCCGGCTTGGTTTGAAACCATTTTCCATTCAGGTATCAGCTCCGCCGCTTTGATGGCAATCGCACTCAACCTGATGTTCAACGAATTCAAAGGCGGCAATTCAGACCAGATGTCAGTTTTTGCTGAAGGCACCGAACGCATCATTCGCCACCATCAAATCGCAGAGCTGCATGACGGCGATTACATCCTCAATGGTAAGCTCTACGATGCCGAGGGCAATGAAGTGAAGATCGTGCCTGCGGCGGCGCACTAAAGCATTTGTGCCAAAAGTGCGAAGCGGGTTTGCGTTGATAATGCATAAGATAAAAATTAGAGCGCATCGCGCTCTAATCAGCGCAGGACGCGGATAACAGTTCTGTTGGTCAAATGCGGCAAGAGGCGCGCCATGTCGGCGCGCTTCAATGCTATACAGCCTTCAGTCGGGCTGAAGCCTGAACGACTGAGATGGAAGAAAATCGCGCTGCCGCAGCCACGCCTGCGCGGGTTGATGTTCCAGTCCATGACAATACAGA
This sequence comes from Brucella sp. HL-2, assembly GCF_025846885.2. Classification (NCBI taxonomy): domain Bacteria; kingdom Pseudomonadati; phylum Pseudomonadota; class Alphaproteobacteria; order Hyphomicrobiales; family Brucellaceae; genus Brucella; species Brucella sp. HL-2. The sequence goes on from NZ_JAOYTK010000001.1 coordinate 42,903, forward strand.
CATCATAGACATCGTCATTGCGCCACATGTTCTCATGACTTGCCTTGAAGGGCAGATTGACGGGACGATTATAATTGGCGTCATTTGGCGCATCGCACCAGCCATCCAGTTTGCGGACACGTCTCAAGGGCAGACGGGATAAAGGCAGCTGCCCTGCATCGCCGCGTCGATAGCCGTAAAGCAATCGCATGGACGAAAGCGGCGTTGCGCCGTCGCCCTCGCGCTTAAAAGCACTGATTCCCCCCTTGCCAAGCGCACATTCGAGCACCAAATTGCCAGCAGCAAGCAGGCCGCGCGTCTTATGGCCGGGCTTTGCCCGTACGTCGATGATGCCAATTCCGCGGCTTTTTTGATTTCTGGTCAAGCCTGCCTCCTCAAATGCTGACTGCTTGAAAACTTTTGGTGCTATACCCGAAAAGCTCTCGCGTTTTTTCACGGCTTCAACTTATCGCCATTAAATGTCATAAAACACGAACAACTATTTGAATCAAAGAGTAACGAGGACAGGCATGACAGGTCGTACAATACTGGTTGTGGACGATGACGAAGATCTCCGCTCCATCCTCGTCGAACAGCTGGAGCTGTGCGAAGAGTTCCAGATCGTTCAGGAAGACAACGCCACAAAAGGCATTCAGACCGCTCGCAATGGCGTCGTCGATTTGCTGATCATGGATGTCGGTCTGCCGGATATGGACGGTCGCGAAGCGGTAAAGCTTCTGCGCAAAGGCGGCTTCAAGGCCCCGATCATCATGTTGACGGGTCACGATACGGAATCGGACACGATCCTCGGCCTTGAATCGGGCGCGAATGATTATGTCACCAAGCCTTTCAAGTTTGCTGTACTCCTTGCTCGTATCCGTGCGCAGTTGCGCCAGCACGAGCAGAGCGAAGACGCGACTTTCATCGTCGGACCTTACACCTTCAAGCCGGGCCAGAAGCTGCTTCTCGATGAGAAGGGCAGCAAGATCCGCCTGACTGAAAAGGAAGCGGCGATCATCAAGTATCTCTATCGTGCAGGTGACAAGGTTATCGGCCGCGATGTGCTGCTTGAGGAAGTGTGGGGCTATAATTCCGGTGTCACGACCCACACACTGGAAACCCATGTCTACCGCCTGCGCCAGAAAATCGAGAAGGATCCGTCAAATGCGTCGCTTCTGGTTACAGAAAGCGGGGGATACAAACTTGTCCCATGATGGACAGCGCCTGATGCGGGTGTATTGACAAGCTATGGCGCTCGATGACGATATTCGCATTCTCGGCTCAGTAGGCCTGTTCGAGTCATTCACTCCCGAACAGTTGCGTCTGCTCGCCTTTGGAGCAGAACGACTGGTGCTGCGCGCCGGTCGTGAGCTCTTCCGCGAAGGCCAAAGCGCTGACTGCGGCTATATCGTCGTATCTGGCAACATCACCTTGTTTCACGATGCAGACGAAGGGCGGATCACGATCCGCCCCGTCGGCCCCGGCGCGATGCTGGGCGAAATGGCGCTGATTGCGCAAACCACACGCCTTAGCGGTGCCATGGCTGAAGAGGAGACGGAAGTTATCCGCATCAGCCGCGCCATTTTCCGGCGCATTCTGGAAGAATATCCGGAAGCTGCAGCCTCGCTGCATGCACATATCAGCCAAAATCTGCTGCAATTGATCAGCGATATTGAAAAAGTGGGCCCGCGCCTTGGCGGCGACGACTAAAGCGCGGCGCGCTTTAAGTCTTTATTTATACGCATGTTTTTATCCCGAAAGTGAGAACCGGTTTTGCGTGAGGATAATGCGTAGAAACAACAGTTAGAGCGGTTCCAACGATTCAGTCTTAACCGGAACCGCTCAAATTATAACTGTAGCTCCCGCTCGATGCCGATGGCGTCAAGGAAGGCCTGATCGTGGCTCACCAACAGCAACCCGCCCTCATAGTCATTCAAGGCCGCTTCCAGCGCTTCTGTGGAATCGAGATCAAGGTGGTTGGTCGGTTCATCGAGAATCAACAGTTCAGGTTTGAGCGTACCGCCCAGAACACAAGCAAGAGCTGCGCGTAGCGATTCGCCACCGCTTAAGCCTCCTGCAAGACGCGATACACTTTCACCACGAAACGAAAACCGCGCAAGTGCTGCATGGGCATCATTATCGCTGGCCCCTTTGTTTAATCGTCGGAAATTCTCATAAAGCGTCGCATCGCGATCTATCAGGCTCATCTGCTGATCAAACATCGCAATGCGCACAAAGCGCCGGATCTCCCCCGCAATGGGTTGCAAATCCCCGGTAATCAAACGTAACAACGAGGTTTTGCCTGCACCATTTGCGCCACGAATGACGATACGCTCCGGTCCGACAATCTTGAGCGAGAAATCATGAATGACCGGGTGTTCCCGCACCGGCCCGCCAAAAACGTTCTGCATTTCCAGAACCACACGCCCGGAGGGTGAAAGCGATGCCTCGATGTCAAAACGCATGGGCTTGACGCGTTCGGCCTTTGCTTCCGCTTCGCGCAACTGGTTTTGAGCACGATCTGCATTGCGTTCAGCAAGCACATCGCCGCGGCCGCCGGTTTTCTGTGCACGATCCTCTCGGGCATCAAGCAGCAACTTGCTCATGCCTGCATCAGCACGCGACTTGCGCCCTCGTGCATCGCTCTTCGCCTGCCGTTCTGCAGCTTCCTGCGCCTTGAGCCTGACCTGCTTTAAATCGCGCTGAGCAACCTCCAGATCGCGAGCAGCCCCTTCCCGTTCCTGGTCCTTGCGTGCGTGGTAAAAATCCCAATTGCCTCCATAGAGCGTTAGAGCACCTTGCGAAAGCTCAGCTATCGTATCAATGGTCCGCAACAATTCACGATCATGACTGACGACGACTGCAGCGCCCTGCCACTTTGCAAGCATGTCGGCTACTGCCTGACGCCCATCACGATCAAGATTATTGGTCGGTTCATCCAGCAATATGAGATCGGGTTCTTGAAACAAAAGGGCTGCAAGTGCTGCGCGCGTCTGCTGCCCACCGCTTAATTCGGAGAGCGAGGTTTGCGGTTCAAGCGATAGCCCGAACATCTGCAAAGCTTCATCAAAGCGATGCGACAACAACCAGTCTGCCTGTTCGAAATCCGTATCCGTGCCCGCGCCCGCTTCAATACGCGCTAGCCTATCAAAAGCATCGCACGCACCAAACAGATCGGCCAGAGTACGCTCGCCATTGCTGCCGATATTTTGCGCGAGCACGCCAATCCTGCCGCTTCGAGTAACAGTTCCGCTTGTGGACTTCAAATCACCGCTCATGATTTTCAGAAGCGTGGATTTACCGATACCATTGCGCCCGACAAGGCCGATGCGGCCTTCGGTGACGCTGAAATTAATACCGGAAAAAAGACTACGGCCATCAGCCGTGACGCAGGAAACATCCTGAAGAGTAAGAAGAGAAGACATCGCAAGCCCTGTAAAAACTGATAAATCTGATCGTTTGAAAAAGTGCTGTATGATCCATTGCTCTTTTGTCCTTTTCTGAACTTCATTTTTCTCGAATAGTTTTTTAGAGCGCGATGACGCGCTGAATACCTATCGTATCAAGAAATGCCTGATCATGGCTGACCACCAGAAGCGCGCCATCGAAAGCGTTGAGTGCAGTTTCCATCGTTTCGATAGACGCAATATCGAGATGGTTGGTTGGCTCGTCCAGTATGAGCAACTGTGGCGGCTCTGTTCCCCCAAGTGTTGCTGCAAGCCCGGCCCTCAGCAACTCGCCACCGCTTAACTCTTTAGCCAAACGAAGGGCCACATCTCCTCGAAAAGCAAATCGCGCCAAAGCCGCACGAGCATCATTATCATTGCAGCTTGGATTGAGGTTGCGATAGTTCCAGAACAGGCTTTTCGTCCGGTCGAGAAGCTTAAGCTGCTGATCGAGAAAGATGATATGCGCGTTTCTTTCAATCTCGCCCTCCAGAGGCCTTAGCTCGCCTGCGATCAACCGCAACAATGAGGTCTTACCGGTCCCGTTACGCCCTGTAACTGCGATTCGTTCTGGCCCCATAATTGTCAGCGAAAGCTTCTGGATAACCGGGAAATCCGGTGCCGGACCTCCCGTCAGCTTATCAAGTTTCAGCAGTACCTTACTCGCAGGCACTTCGGCTGACTTTATCTCAAAACCAAACGGGGTCAGCCGCTCAATCTGTTCCTCAGCAGCCTGAACAAATTGTTTCGCCTTATCAAGCTGGCGCGATGAGATCGTGCTTGCATCCATATTCCGCGCACCAGCAGCGCGGTTCTTCAAGGCGTGGATTGCGCCCCGATCCGCGCCACTCTTCAATCCTTGAGCAACGGAGCGAACAGACCCATGCACACGCGTTTGAAGTTTGCGCTGCGCTTCTTTTTCAATCTGCTTTTCTTGGTGCTGGGCAAAATTCAGGTCGCGTTTCACAACCTCTAGCTCTGCGGCTTTCCGGGCCGCGTAAAAGTCCCAGTTTCCGCCATAAAAATTCATTCCCAACGACGTCAGTTCTGCAATCCGATCCATCTCGCGCAGCAATTCGCGATCATGGCTAACCACAACAGCGCCGCCACGCCAACCGCGCAGCAGACCAATCACGGCCTGCCGTCCGTCACGATCAAGATTGTTTGTCGGTTCATCCAGCAAAATCAGATCAGGGCTCTGAAATATCAAAGCTGCCAGTGCCGCACGTGTTTGTTGCCCGCCACTCAACGCAGCAAGTCTTGTTTCAGGAATTATATCCGGCAGACCTAACTGTTTCAGTGCGCGGTAAAAACGTTGCGGAAGCAACCAATCCGCGGTGCTGATATCATCATCGCTGGCAACGCCCGCCTCTATGCGGGCAAGTATATCAAACTCATCGCGCACGCAGAAGAGATCGACCAGCGTATCTGCAAGTCCAGACGAGATGTCTTGTCGAAGAACACCAATCGTGCAATTCGCACTTACAGAGCCGCTCATTGGCGGCACGGCACCGCTAATTATATGCAGAAGCGTAGACTTGCCGACACCGTTGCGTCCGACAAGACCAATACGCTCTGCATCAATGCTGAGATCGATGGATTGAAAAAGAAGACGACCGTCAGTCGTTGCGCAGGAAATATCGTGAATTGTGAATAGAGCCATCATGACGAACCATAGAAACATTGAAGACACTGGTTATGAGAAACAGTGCGTTCTGGTTCATCGATTTGAGCTCCTATTAAAGCATTTATAGAAAAAGTGCGAAGCGGTTTTGCATAGGATAATGCGAAAGAAAATAGATAGAGCGGTTCCAACGACTAAGTCTTAACTTGAACCGCTCTGATATTCGTTCGCCGCCTTAATAATAGGTATATGCGGCCAAACATTGTTCACTAGCGTCAGATTACAGAGCCGTTGCTCTGTAATAGCTTATTACCATTGATCTTAATCCAGATCAAATGTCGCGATGACAGGCACGTGGTCCGAAGGACGCTCCCAGCCGCGCGCCTCACGCAGAATTTGCAGCTCCTTCATATGAGCTTCGAGATCAGCGGAGCCCCAGATGTGGTCAAGTCTGCGACCACGGTCAGCGGCGTCCCAATCCTTGGCGCGATAACTCCACCATGTATAAATCTTCTGGTCTGCTGGAATGACCTGACGCATCAGATCGCTCCAGCCACCCTTCACACGCAGATCTTCCAGCGTTGTGGTCTCAATCGGTGTGTGGCTGACGATCTTGAGAAGCTGTTTGTGCGACCAGACATCGTTTTCGAGTGGCGCGATATTGAGATCGCCCACCAGGATCGACGAATTTCCGTCCTGCCTGTCTGCCACAATCGCTCGCATTTCCTCAAGAAAACCGAGCTTATGCACAAATTTTGGATTAATTACCGGGTCCGGCTCATCACCGCCCGCAGGTACGTAGAAATTATGGATACGCAGCTTTTTGTCGCCGGCTGAAACAACCGCGCTGAGATGGCGACAGTCGCCCATTTCGCAAAAACCGATCTTCTCGACATCGCTCAGCGGGCGCTTGGAAATAGTTGCAACGCCATGATAGCCCTTCTGACCACTGATCGCGATATGCTCATAACCAAGCGCACGAAAACCCTTGGAAGGGAATTGATCGTCCGGGCATTTGGTTTCCTGCAGACACAGAACATCAGGCTGATAATCGCTCAAGAACTGCTCGACCAGCGGCATGCGCAGGCGAACGGAATTGATGTTCCAGGTAGCAACAGAAAAGGTCATGGGAAAAAGACTCGCGGTCATCAAAAGATGGTCGCGAACCTAACCATTTATCCAAAAAATGCAAACATCAGGCAGCAACTAAAGCGCATCCCGAAAAGTGTGAAACGGTTTTCGGATAAGATGCGCGCAAAAACAGGCAGATAGAGCGAATCCAACGATTCAATTTTAACTGGAACCGCTCTAAGCTGACTATTACTGACCTTTTCGTTTCATCGCGATGCGCTGATAGTCGATCTTGAACATATCATCGGTGAAACGTACACCCGTACGCAGATTGAAGATCATCACCGTCGTATCAAGCCCCTGCGCATCGGTAATGGTCCACTGCTTGAGCTCGTAGGTCTTTGGCTCGAACATCAGCGTGATCTTGGAGCTGCCGAAAACTTTTTTGTCGCCTATAACCAGTGTAGTCATATCCGGGTCTTGCTTGACGCTCTGAAGGCGACCGCCACCAAGATCGATCTTGTCAGAAAGAAGCAGTTTTAGCGGCGTTGTGCCAAGCGCATACATATCCCAAGTGTCGAGCTTGCGATTGTTGATGACAACCTGATTGCCATCCGAAATTACCCGCACTGGCGAGTTGTTGTAATTGAAACGGATTTTGCCCGGACGCTCGATATAGAAAGTGCCGCCGGTCTGGTCGCCTTTGGGACCAAACTGCACGAACTCACCAGTCATTGTACGAACCGACGAAAAATGATCCGCAATCTGCTGAGCTGCGGCGGCGTTTCCCGCACCTTGCGCCTGCGCTGCAGCTGGCACAGCTGCACCAAGAACCAATGCTCCCAATCCGAGGAAGGCTGCGAAACGGCTGGCTTTCGCAAATACGGAAATGCGGGAGAACATCATCAGCAAACTCTCTGTTTTCATCATCTTCTCAAAATAATCCGGCAGTTAGGCACCAGTGTGGCAACTGATAAGCCGAAATACCTCGGCCTTAGTAGTCGTCTTCCGTTGGCACCAGTATCTCGCGCTTGCCTGCGTGATTGGCAGGCCCCACAATGCCCTCTTCCTCCATCCGTTCGATGATCGAAGCCGCACGGTTATAGCCAATGCCGAGGCGACGCTGGATATAGGAAGTCGAAGCCTTCTTATCGCGCAATACGACTGCAACTGCCTGATCATATGGATCGTCGGAATTTTCAAGGTTCGACGTTCCAGCTGGACCACCGCCTTCATCTTCATCGTCATCTTCGGTGATAGCATCGAGATATTCCGGCACGCCCTGAAGCTTGAGGTGCTGGACAACGCGTTCAACTTCATCGTCGCCGACAAATGGGCCATGCACACGCTGAATGCGTCCGCCGCCTGCCATGAACAGCATATCGCCCTGACCAAGCAATTGCTCGGCACCCTGCTCACCAAGAATCGTACGGCTGTCGATCTTGGACGTCACCTGGAAGGAAATTCGGGTCGGGAAGTTTGCCTTGATCGTACCGGTGATAACGTCGACCGACGGACGCTGTGTTGCCATGATGACGTGAATACCAGCCGCACGCGCCATCTGTGCAAGACGCTGCACCGTACCTTCGATGTCCTTGCCTGCAACCATCATCAAGTCAGCCATTTCGTCGATAATCACGACGATATACGGCATTGGTTCGAGATCGAGCTGTTCGGTTTCGTAGATCGCTTCGCCTGTATTGCGGTCAAAACCGGTCTGCACCGTGCGGGCGATCTGCTCGCCCTTCTTCTGCGCCTGACCGACACGCTGGTTGAAGCCGTCAATATTACGGACGCCGACTTTGGACATCTTGCGATAGCGGTCTTCCATTTCGCGCACGGTCCATTTGAGCGCGACAACGGCCTTTTTCGGATCGGTCACTACCGGGGTCAAGAGATGCGGAATACCATCATAGATGGAGAGTTCCAGCATCTTCGGATCGATCATGATCAGACGGCATTCCTGCGGCGTCATACGATAGAGCAGCGACAGGATCATAGTGTTGATCGCGACCGATTTGCCGGAACCCGTCGTACCGGCCACCAGCAAATGCGGCATCTTGGCAATATCGGCAATCACCGGCTCGCCATTGATGGTCTTACCGAGCGCAAGTGCCAGCTTGGATTTGGATTGCTCAAAGTCGCGGCTTGCCAGCATCTCGCGCAGATAAACCATTTCACGCTTCTGGTTCGGCAACTCGATGCCGATGACATTGCGACCCGGGACAACAGCGACGCGGGCAGCAATCGCGCTCATCGAGCGAGCGATGTCATCAGCCAGACCAATCACGCGGGATGATTTGATACCGGGTGCCGGTTCAAGTTCATAAAGCGTAACAACAGGCCCCGGTTTCACATTGATGATCTCGCCGCGCACGCCAAAATCTTCCAGCACACCTTCAAGCAGACGCGCATTCTGTTCGAGCGCATCCTTGGAAAGCGATGCATCGCGCTGAACCAATTTGGGTTCAGCCAGATAGTGCAGGGACGGCATTTCAAACGCGCCGCCTTCCTTCAGAAATGAGGGCTGTGCTTCGCGCTGAATACGCGCACCGCTCTTCGGTGCAGGCGCACGTTCGCCAACGCGCGCCTTGGAGCGTTGTGGCGGCGTATCATGCCATTCTTCACCTGCAAGCGGGGCAGCTTCCATGCCGCCATCAAAGTCGTCATCGGTATCGAATGGTGGTTGCTCGGAAGAAGCGCCGCCAAAGCCCGGCTCGCGACGTGCACTGTTTCGGGTTTCAGCGGTGCGGCGTACGCTGCGCATATCACCATATACGTCTTCGCGCGGCTTACGACGGTTGAGGCCAGTGAGTCGCTTGAAAGTCGCGGATACACTGAGCACCGTATGTGTCAGAGCACCAACATACTGCGACAGACCGCCTGAAGAGCTTTCGTCCTCGTCATCGTCACTATCTGCAAAATCATCTTCAACAGGGGCGCCGTGCGAAGCCCGTGTGTTGAGCAATGCCTCACGACGCCCCACAATTCCACTTGCAAACAGGCAAAGCCACAAAGCAGGCAAAGCAAGCACCAGCGCGATTCCCGATGCGATGGCACCTTGCGGGAATGCACCGAGAAACAACCCAGGCAGACGCAACATCATATCACCAAACACGCCGCCAAGACCAATAGGCATTGGCCAACTTTCCGGCACGGCAAAGCAGCTCGCGATGGCTGCAAACAGCAAAGCAGCACCCATCCATGCAAAGCTGCGCTTCACAACCCGGCTTATACCGCCGCGCGTCATGAGCAGCAGCGACCAGATGACCAGAGGAAGCAAAACCGGAACACTCGCAAGGCCGAAGAACTGCATTGCGAGATCGGAAAATACGGCACCGGGATAGCCAAGCGCGTTGGTTACGGGATTATCCGTGGCATGACTAAGACTGGGGTCAGCAACATTCCATGTCGCAAGCGCACCCACAGCCGCAGCGGTCAGCGAAAGCAACCCCAGCCCAAAGAGGATATAGAACTGCCTGCGGAAGATGTTGGCCAGTTTCAGCCTGTCTTCCGAAATCCGCTCGTCACGCAGCGGGTATGAGGGCGAATATCCTTGCCGCATAAAGCCTGTCCCGAACCATGTTTTATTGCCGTCTGGTTGTTAAGCCTCGGGCGCAATGAATCGGGGCGATCCTAACGGGGCGATGGTTAATTCCACATTAACCATGCAGGCTTCCACACAAAGAAATAACAGGAGAGATGCGAGAGAACAAAAAGTGGTAATGAAAAAGGCGCGGTTTCCCGCGCCTTTTTCCTGTTGAGACAAACCTGTTCTACTGAACAGACTCGCCGTGCAAAGCTATATCGAGGCCTTCCATTTCGGCCTGCTTACTTGGACGCAGCCCCATAACGGCCTTGACCACATAAAGGATGATTGCCGTTGCAACTGCTGTGTAGACAACGGTGATCGCAGCGCCAAAGAACTGCTTGCCAACGGTTGCACCTTCACCGGCTGCATTGATCGTCGCGTCAGCAAAGACACCCGTCAGGATCGCACCGACAAAACCGCCGACGCCATGGACACCGAATGCATCAAGCGAGTCGTCATAGCCAAGCGCATGCTTGATCTTGACGGCTGCAACATAACAGACGGCACCTGCGATGACGCCCAGAATGAGCGCACCCGTTGGATTGACGAAGCCAGCAGCAGGGGTAACCGCAACCAGGCCTGCAACAGCACCCGAAATAATGCCAAGAACACTTGGCTTACCGGCAATCGCCCATTCCGCAAACATCCAGGCGAGAGCCGCACCAGCGGTCGCAACCTGCGTGTTGAGCATGGCAACAGCTGCAAGGGAGTTTGCACCGGCAGCTGAACCCGCATTGAAGCCGAACCAACCAACCCACAGAAGGGCTGCACCGATAACCGAGAGAACGAGATTATGCGGCGCCATATTGGTTTGTCCGTAACCATCGCGCTTGCCAATGATGAGCGCTGCAACAAGGCCAGCAACACCGGCATTGATGTGAACAACCGTTCCGCCGGCAAAGTCGAGAACGCCGTCAGAACCGAGGAAGCCGCCGCCCCAAACCCAGTGAGCCACTGGGATATATACGATGAAGAGCCACAGCGTCAGGAAGACGAGCATGGACGAAAACTTCATGCGTTCAGCAAACGAGCCAGCAATAAGTGCTGGCGTGATGATCGCGAAGGTCATCTGGAAGACGATGAAGAGATATTCCGGAATGGTACCCGTGAGCGAGTCCATCGTCACGCCGGAGAAGAATGCCTTGGAGAGACCACCAATATAAGGGTTCATGGAGCCGCCATCCGTGAAGGCCAGCGAATAACCCGCGACCATCCATAGAACCGACATAAGGCAGGTGACGGCAAAGCTCTGCATGACCGTCGAAAGTACGTTTTTCTTGCGCACCATACCGCCGTAGAACAGCGCCAGGCCCGGGATGGTCATCATCAACACGAGCGCGGTTGAAGTCAGCATCCAGGCCGTATCGCCGGTATCAAGGGTCGGGGTCGGAGCGGTTGCGGCTGCATCCTGCGCCAGTGCCGTTCCTGCAAGAACGAGCAGTGCTGGCAAGGTGGCCAAAGCCGTTTGCTTGAATCTTCCTGTTATGAGCATCGAGTATCTCCGTCGAATGGCGGCTTCAAACGCGTCTGCGCTGAAAAGACCGGTTCAGACTGAGAGAAACAAAAATCGTGCCAGTTGCACTGGGCAGCCCCGCTCAAATACGTTTTTTCTTGTATTCACTGCGCAACAACGGATGGAAACATGGCGCTGATTACGGAGTTTTCGCCCAAAGTCCGGGCTTTTTGGTGAAGCTTGGAAGTTGCACCGAGTTCGCAAAAAATATCAGCATAAAAAAATTGAACGGCTTCCTGATGACAGAAAAACCGCTCTAAGTGATTCATCGGATTCAGCTTTTGCTTTTCATGCTGGATCAAGCCACTTCGTAAATGCATAAAATTTAATCGTCGACTTTATCGATGATTAAAATATAATCATTTATCTTTTTCGTGCACGCGAATAAGCCCTTCCTGAGCAACCGACGCAATCAAAAGACCGTCACGCGTATAAAGCGCGCCGCGATTGAAACCGCGCGCACCGGAAGCACTTGGCGTATCTTGCGTGTACAGCAGCCAGTCATCGAGCCGACAAGGGCGATGGAACCACATCGCGTGATCAAGGCTCGCCACCTGCAAATCGCGGTCGAAAATAGTGCGCCCATGCGGATGCAGCGACGTATCGAGCAGCGTCATATCTGACAGATAGGCAAGAATTGCCGCCTGTAATGCGCGATCGTCGGGCACGATGCCGCGCGCCCGCACCCATACATGCTGGCTGGGTGGGAGTTTTTCGCGTGAAAAATAATGCTTGAGCGAAACCGGCTTGATTTCAATCGGCCGCTCTTGCTCCCAGTATTTGCGCACGCCTGCAGGGGCCAGATGGAGATACTTTTCTTTCAGATCATGATCGCCCACCAATTGCTCCGGCATCGGCAGGTCTTTCGGCATATCGATCTGATGGCTCAAACCTTCTTCATCGATCTGGAAGGACGCAGACAAGGTGAATATCGCCTTGCCGTGCTGCTTGGCCAGCACACGGCGGGTATTGAAGCTGGAGCCGTCGCGAATACGGTCGACCTCATAGACAATCGGAATGGACGGGTCGCCGGGGCGCACGAAATATCCGTGCAGCGAATGGACCTGCCGATCAGGCTCGACCGTGCGCTGTGCAGCAATCAGCGCCTGACCGATCACCTGCCCGCCGAAAACGCGCTGCCAGCCAACCTGCGGGCTGTTGCCGCGGAAAAGATCCATTTCAAGCGTTTCAAGATCAAGCGTTACAAGCAGCTGCTGCATGGCCGCGGTTTGTTCGCTTTTCAATACACCCGGTTTCTCATTGTTGGGCTTTTCATTATTGGACCCAGTCTTTTCATTATCGGACATGGACAGCCTGTCTCCTGAAATCCTATATAGGCAATATATTCTCAGTGAACTGTTTGTGCCTGCACAAGAGAAACTGTCAAGTGGAAGCCTTTGCTTCACCGAAGGCTGATCTGAATATCCGAAAGGAACGAGCGATGTCTGCAGATAGCAATCAAAAGACAACCGACAAGAACGATCTCATCATCGCAGGTGGCGGCTATGTCGGGCTTGTGACTGCTGTTGCCGTCAAGTCTGCCGCTCCTCATCTTTCTGTGAAGGTTATTGACGGCGCCCCAGCTGGCGCATGGAAAAAAGATCCACGCGCGTCATCCATTGCTGCCGCTGCCTCTCGGATGCTCGACAAGCTTGGCTGCTGGCAGGAAATCGTCACCGACGCCCAGCCCATCACCGAAATGGTTGTCACCGATTCCCGTACATCCGATCCTGTCCGCCCTGTGTACCTCACCTTTGCAGGCGACGTTAACCCCGGTGAGCCGTTCGCGCATATGGTTGAAAACCGTGTTCTCAACACCGCACTTCACAAACAGGCAGATAAACTCGGCATCACCTTTATCGAAGGCATGAGTGTCGAGAATTTCGAAACCAATCCCGAATCCGTCACTGTCAAGCTGGCAAATGGCGAAACGCTCATCACACGCCTGCTGATTGCAGCCGACGGCGCAAAGTCGCGCCTGCGTGACATCGCTGGCATCAAGACGGTCAACTGGGATTATGACCAGTCCGGCATTGTCTGCAACGTCGCTCATGAACGTCCGCATGGGGGCCGCGCCGATGAACATTTCCTGCCTGCCGGTCCGTTCGCAATTCTCCCCCTTACCGGCAACCGCAGTTCGCTCGTGTGGACAGAACGCACGGCAGATGCCGAACGGCTGATTCGTGAAGACGATTTCATTTTCGAAGCCGAACTTGAGCAGCGTTTCGGCCATCGCCTTGGTGCACTGACAGTCGAAGGCCCGCGCCGCGCATTCCCGCTCGGACTTACACTGGCGCGTGAATTCGTGAAGCCACGATTTGCGCTGGTCGGTGACGCTGCGCACCGCATCCATCCGATTGCCGGCCAAGGCCTCAATCTTGGCTTCCGCGATGCTGCAGCCATTGCCGAAGTGATTGTCGAAACAGATCGGCTTGGGCTCGATATTGGCTCCTTTGCGGCCCTTGAACGCTATCAGGCTTGGCGTCGCTTCGACACCGTGCAGATGGGTGTCACAACCGATGTACTGACCAAGTTGTTCTCCAACGACAATCCCGCTATTCGCACGATCCGCGACATCGGCCTTGGCCTTGTTGACCGCGTGCCAAGCCTCAAATCCTTCTTCATCAAGCAGGCAGCTGGCCTTTCAGGCGATACGCCACGTCTTTTGCAGGGTGAAGCGATTTAGAGCATTTCCAGCAAAATTGGGAACCGGTTTTGCGTTCAGAAATGCGTCAAAACAAATAGATAGAGTCTGTCCAGAAAAAGGACCCTCACTTTTCGGGAATAACGCAATGCTTCCTGATGGCAAAGGCTTCAACGTCTGCTAGAAAAAAGCACGCACGAGCTTAGGCGTCGGGGGACTCGCGAGCATATGCATACGGATGACAGATTGATCGACAAAGCCGTCCGCATGCAGAGCGGCTTATTTTCAGCAGAATTGCTGCACCGATTATCCAAGGTTGCAGGCGCGCTTGCTGTTTTGGTGGCCATCGCTGTCACCGTGATTTATTCCATCTCGAAACCGGACAACAACTGGGACATGATCCCCTATATCGCCACCGCGATAGAGGATCGTTATCCTGATGCCGTAGCGCTTCATGACGAAACATGGCGACAGGTCGCAGCTGCGACCTCGCAAAACGAGATCAACGCTCTGAAATACGCCGGTGATTACCGTCGCGCCCAATGGGAAAGTCCCGATAACTTTCAGTCACAACTCATCATGTACAGGGTCAAGGTCGGTTACGTGCAAATGTTGCGTCTGATCGAACCCTATACAGGACTCGTCCTGGGAGGACATCTCATCAGTCTTGCAGCAGCCATTGCTTCTGGTCTGATTATCCTCGCGATCCTTGCCTATTATAACGCCCTTCAAGCCGGTCTTCTAGTCGGACCTGCCCTTCTGTTGGCAGGCTTTGGACCAATGACCTCGGCAGTCTTTCCGGACATCGTTCTCGCCGCATTTTCCTTTGCAGCCATTTTTGCTCTGTTGAAAGAGCGCGACTGGCTCGCATCTATTCTGCTCGTTCTGTCATTCACGATCAGGCCCGATAATATAATTATGATTTTTGCCCTGCTGATTGCTGCGGTGCTCTTTGGCTGGCGCAAACTCCCCTTGCTCGCAGCATTCGTCGCATCGGTGATCATAGGCCTCGTTATATCAAGTCACACCGGGCATACCGGCTGGTGGGCGCATCTCTATTTCACCTGCATCGAAATGCAGCATTCAATGGCTGGCTTCAAGCCAGACTTCTCACTCGCGCTTCTCGTCAAAGCCTATGTTCGCGGGATCATTTTGGCTCTGTATCTTGAAAGCTGGCCTTCAATCCTTTTGGTATCGCTGGTTGCTTGGGCGGCAATGGCGAGAGCCGGGATCAACACGACGATTCCGCGGCTCAATGGCATTATCTTCGCCATGTTCATCGGAATGCTCGGCAAGTTCGTCTATTTTCCGATGCCCTATGACCGCTTCTTTTTCAATATGCTCATTACGATGGTGCTGATGCTGTCCCTCGCATGGGCCACACACACAAACAGGAAGATCGCCTGAAGCCAGCACTGGAAGCGATGGCAAGACGCCCTATGTGAGGTGTTACCCCAAACAGAGGAGTTTCCCATGGACAGAAAAGCAACGGCGGTCTGGAAAGGTACACTCAAGGACGGCAAAGGCACGCTCAACACGCAAAGCGGCGCGTTGAAAGATTTGCCTTACGATTTCAAGGCACGCTTTGAAGACGAAAGCGGGCGCGCTGGTACCAATCCTGAAGAACTGCTTGGAGCGGCACATGCAGGCTGCTTCGCAATGCAGCTTTCCGCACTTCTGACAGAGCACGGCACGCCACCTGAGAAGCTGGAAGCCACCGCTGCTGTAACGGTTGGCCCTGCCTCCAGCGGTGGTTTTTCAATCTCGCGCAGCGCTTTAACACTCAGCGCCACCATACCCGGTATTTCAGCAGACGACTTTGCGAGCCTTGCCAAGAAAGCAAAGGAATCCTGCCCTCTTTCCAAGGCACTGGGCGCGATTGAAGTAACTTTGGATGCGAAGCTCGTCTGAGCGATCACTCCACAAAAAGCAGGCCACTCTATAATTTAGAGCGCGTTTCGATCTGATTGGATCAGATCGGCCGCTCTAATTATCTGTTTTAACGAGCATCTTTATCCGAAAACCGTTTCTCACTTTTCGGGATGCGCACTAAACTGCAGAGTGACCTTTGTGCGCCCAGCCGGGCGCACGGCGCGCTATGCCGCTTTTTTACTCCGGCAAATGACAGACAGCCTCAATATTGTGCCCATCGGGATCAATCACGAAGGCCGCGTAATAGTCCGGATGGTAGTGCTCACGCAGCCCGGGCTTACCATTGTCACGACCGCCTGCTGCAAGTGCTGACTCATAGAAGCGATCAACCTCAGATCGCGTGCCAGCCGAAAAAGCTACATGCAACACGCCTTCAAGTTTTGAGCCTTTTTGCTTGCCGATCCAGAATTCCGGCTTGCCGTTGCGGCCATAACCGACCCACTCACCGAATTCCATCGCCCGAGTGATGCCCAACGGCGACAAAGCCGCATCGTAAAATGCACGGGATTTAGGCATGCTGGAAATGTTGAAACCGATATGATCGAGCATGAAAGACCTTCAAAGCAGCGGTGAACTCTACTGAATAGATCAGATATCGGCGAAACGGCAAAGATCAAGTCTCTGCCAATAGATCAATAAAAGAAAAGGGAGGCTAAGCCTCCCTTCGTATTCGTTTATCAGAGCAGGATTTAGACCCGGCGCTCGACCATCATCTTCTTAATCTCGGCAATCGCCTTGGCAGGGTTGAGACCCTTCGGGCAAGTCTGCGCACAGTTCATGATCGTGTGGCAGCGATAGAGACGGAACGGATCTTCGAGGTTGTCGAGACGTTCGCCCTTGGCTTCATCGCGGCTGTCGATCAGCCAGCGATAGGCTTGAAGCAGTACAGCTGGACCGAGATAGCGGTCGCCGTTCCACCAGTAGCTCGGGCACGAGGTCGAGCAACAAGCGCAGAGAATGCACTCGTAAAGACCGTCAAGCTTCTGGCGATCTTCGTGGCTCTGCAGCCATTCCTTCTGCGGCTCAGGCGAAACCGTCTTGAGCCAAGGCTCAATCGAACGGTGCTGGGCGTAGAAGTTGCTCAGATCCGGCACAAGGTCCTTCACCACCGGCATATGCGGCAGCGGATAAACCTTGATGGAGCCCTTGATCTCGTCCATGCCCTTGGTGCAGGCGAGCGTGTTTGCGCCATCGATGTTCATTGCGCAGGAACCGCAAATGCCTTCACGGCACGAACGGCGCAGCGTCAGCGTCGGGTCGATCTTGTTCTTGATATAGAGCAGACCATCGAGCACCATCGGGCCGCAATCATCGCGATCGATATAATAGGTATCGATGCTTGGATTTGCGTCATCATCCGGCGACCAGCGATAAATACGGAACTCCGTTACATTCTTGGCACCATCTGGACGCGGCCAGGTCTTGCCTTCCTGCATACGGGAGTTTTTGGGAAGTGCGAGTTCAACCATTGCTCATTCCCTCGATCAATAAACGCGCTTCTTGGGCGCAATCTTGGCCAAGCTGATGCCGCCTTCATCCTCGGTCGTCAGCGGATCGAGATGAACTGGGCGATAATCAAGCTTCACTTCGCCATCTGGCGACAGCCACGACAGGGTGTGTTTACGCCATTCGGCATCGTTACGGTCCGGGAAATCCTCGTGTGCATGTGCACCGCGGCTTTCGTGACGGGCTTCAGCCGAAACGACTGTCACCATCGCGTTTGCCATCAGGTTTTCCAGCTCCAGTGTCTCAACCAGATCGGAGTTCCAGATCATCGAACGGTCGCTGACCTTAATGTCGGGCAGTTCTTTCCAGATTGCCGACATGCGCGCGACACCCTGCTTAAGCGACTCATCCGTGCGGAACACGGCAGCATCTTCCTGCATGGTGCGCTGCATCTTCTCGCGCAGTTCTGCGGTCGGCGTCGAGCCGTTGGCATAACGAAGGCGATGGAAACGATCCATGATCTTTTCAACAGCGGCTTCGTTGATATCAGGGATCTTGGCGGCGCGGTCGATGACCTCGCCTGCACGGATCGCAGCCGCGCGGCCAAACACCACCAGATCGATCAGCGAGTTGGAGCCGAGACGGTTGGCACCATGTACTGATGCGCAGCCTGCTTCGCCAACAGCCATCAGGCCCGGCTGAACGCGGTCTGGATCTTCCGAGGTTGGGTTCAGCACTTCACCCCAATAATTGGTTGGAATGCCACCCATATTATAGTGAACTGTCGGCAGAACCGGGATCGGTTCCTTGGTCACATCGACGCCTGCGAAAATCTTGGCCGACTCGGAAATACCCGGCAGACGTTCATGCAGAACAGCCGGATCGAGATGGTCAAGATGCAGATAGATGTGGTCCTTGTTCTTGCCAACGCCGCGACCAGCGCGGATTTCCATGGTCATGCAGCGCGAGACAACGTCACGCGAAGCAAGATCCTTGGCGGAAGGCGCATAACGCTCCATGAAGCGCTCACCTTCGGAATTGACGAGATAGCCGCCTTCACCGCGTGCGCCTTCAGTAATCAGGCAACCTGCGCCATAAATACCGGTTGGGTGGAACTGAACAAATTCCATATCCTGAAGTGGCAGACCAGCACGTGCCGCCATACCGCCACCGTCACCGGTGCAGGTGTGAGCAGAAGTAGCCGAAAAATAGGAACGTCCGTAACCACCGGTCGCCAGAACCACCATCTTGGCGGAAAAGCGATGGATCGTACCGTCGTCGAGGTTCCAGGCAACAACACCGGTGCAGACGCCGTCAGTCATGATCAGATCGAGCGCAAAATATTCGATGAAAAACTGCGCATTATTCTTAAGCGACTGGCCATAAAGCGTGTGCAGGATGGCGTGGCCGGTACGGTCAGCAGCAGCGCAGGTGCGCTGTACCGGCGGACCATCACCAAAGTTCTGCATGTGGCCACCGAATGGGCGCTGATAAATCTTACCTTCTTCGGTACGCGAGAAAGGAACGCCGTAATGTTCCAGCTCATAGACCGCGGCAGGCGCTTCACGCGCCAGATATTCCATGGCATCAGTATCGCCCAGCCAGTCCGATCCCTTAACGGTATCGTACATGTGCCACTGCCAGCTATCCGGACCCATATTCTTGAGCGAAGCCGCAATACCACCCTGCGCCGCAACCGTATGGGAGCGCGTCGGGAAAACCTTGGTGATGCAAGCCGTCTTCAGACCCTGTTCGGCCATGCCGAGCGTTGCACGCAGTCCGGCACCACCGGCACCAACGACGACGACATCGAACTTGTGATCGACGAACGTATAGGACTTTTCGCCCGCAGCACTGGCTGCATTGTTTTCTGCACTAGCCATCAGGCTCTCAACCTCCGAAGCTCAGCTTGAGGATCGCGTAAACGCAGGCAACGCCAACAACAACCGTGAAGAAGGTGTTGAGCATAACCAGCAGGACCTTCAGGCCTTCGCCGTGAATGTAATCTTCAATAATGACCTGCATGCCAAGTCGCATGTGGTAGACACCGGTCAGCACGAACAGCGCCATCACGAGCGCTGTGAAAGGATGTGCCAGAACGGCCTTCACTTCCGCATAGCTCGCGCCATTGAGCGAGATAACCAGACCAAGGAAAAACAAAACAAGCGGCACGAGCGCGACAGCACTCATACGCTGAAACCAGAAATGGCCGGTGCCTTCCTTGGCCGACCCCAGACCGCGAACCTTGCCGAGAGGCGTACGCATATCGCTCATGTCAGAATTCCTTTCAGCGCACCGCGAAGGCAACAACCCAGACAAGGATCGTCGCAGGCAGCGAGAAGGCCAGCGTCAGCCATGCAATCTTGCTGGCCGTGTGCTTTTCAAGTCCGGCACCCATGTCCCAGATGAAATGGCGTATGCCGCCAGCCAGATGGTGCAGCAGCGCCCACGTATAGCCAAACAGCACCAGATAGCCGATCCAGGAATTATAAACCCAGCTCACCGTGTTGAATGCATCTTCGCCGATTGCAGCAGCGATCAGCCATGCAGCAAGCAGAAGGGTTCCAAAATAAAGCGCGCCACCAGTGATACGATGAATGATGGACATCGTCATCGTGACTTTCGGTCGATAAATCGACAGATGTGGCGACAAAGGACGCTGACGCGTAACGGTCGGTTGTGTCATGGCTCTCGTGGGCTTCCCTGACGTTTCTACCCATTTCATAGTGCCGGAGTTTTATTTGGCATAATGAAACGAATGGCCGGTTTTTCAAAACCGAGTTCGATGTCGCTCACAACGCAGGGAACAGAATTTTCGATCCTGCGCCGGCACGACCCAGAAAATGTGGCTTGATCGTGTCGCACGACCCTATGTGGCGCTTTCTACTGCGCTTTTACCATCACGTCAAAGAAGCTTTTTCACGAAAAGACTAACAATTGGTCGCACCCGGGCGACACTTTCGCGTGATTTGGGAATTTAAACGATTGAAGACCGGGATTCCCAAAAACATGTGTAATTTCATCCACTTTTGCGGATGAGGCCTAGTTGCCGAAGCGAATCACATAGCTCGACCAGTCGGCAGCAGTTGCGATCTGCTCATAAAGCTTACGACCATCTTCGGGTACACGCGGCGCATTGAGCACCAGCTTCGACCAGCTGCGTTCTTCTGCCTTGTCGGCCAGCAAATCGATGAGCGCCTTGGCGATGCCTTTGCCGCGGTGATCGTGATGCACATAGATATGATCCACCTGCCCTGCACGAAGCCCCGATACCGGCTCGGGGAGATCATAGAAGATCACAAAACCAACGAGATCGCCGTCAACGCGAGCGCCCAGAATTTCGGTAGCACGGTCCTGCAACAAATGCTCCGCGTAAAACTCGTCCGGACGACGCGGCGCGCCGCGCTTCAATGCCTGCGCATAGCTTGCAAGCAGCGGCGCGAACTCGTGGGCATCGCGCAGATGAAGAAGCGCTATATCGACGGCATGATCTACGGTCATGAGCAATCTTTCCCTCAAAATATATTTCCTGAAATCGGAAACATCTCAATGTTAAACAAGTGCTGGGCGTAGACAAGAGCCCTGCCCATACCAAAGTGTATCGAGTGAAACTCATTAGGCTTTGATTAAGCCCGAGTGGCGCTTGAACTTTATCAAGGCGTGATGGGTTAGCGTCTTAGCGCCTTGGTATAAAAGTAAAGCCCATTGCATGCGAAATCAGCTCAGCCTGCGGCCACTGTTGATGCCCCGAAACTCGACCACATTGTCATCGAGCATCATCGGTAGCGCTGTGCGAACACAATTACGGCCATTCTTCTTGGCTTCGTAGAGCGCGCCGTCGGCCCGCTTGTAAACATCGGAAAAGTAGTCATCAAACTCCATTTCCGTAACACCAAAACTCACTGCGAAGGCAACATCGCCCGAAACACCGGGAAGTGTGATATCGGCACAGGCCAGGCGCGCCCTTTCTGCAAACCGCCATGCCGATTGGATCGTATGGCCGGGAAGCAGAACAGCAAACTCCTCGCCGCCCATGCGCGCAGCAATCCCACCTTTGGAGGCCGCCGAACGGCGCAATTCATCGGCAAAAGCCGCAATCACCCGGTCGCCCAGCGCATGTCCATGGGTGTCGTTGATCGACTTGAAGTAATCAATATCGCAGACAATGAGCGAGAGTGCCTGTCGAACACGCTTTGATTTATCAATTGCAGCTTCTGCCCGGAACTCAAACCCCCGTCGATTAAGAAGGCTCGAAAGCTGATCCGTTTCCGAGCGCAACGTGACGTCGGAAATCAATTCACCCATGAGACTCAGCAAAAGTAGCAAACCCGCCGCAACCGAGAGCCCTGCCCCGATTGATTGCACCAGCAGCGCATAGTCAGTGCGAACATAGTCGTTCGGATCAACACCAACCCCACCCACCAGCGAGGCCAAGACTGGCTTGATCAGAAAATGAATGGCGCTGATCGTAAACAGCCCCGCCATGAGCCCATCAAGCGCGCCCCAGGACCGTCCAAACGGTCGATTTTGTGCACGCGTGTTTGAGCGCCCGCGCATGATCACCCAGACGGCAAGCATCAATGTCAGGAAATAAGGCGACTGATACAGAATTTGGCCAATCATCTCGCTGCGTGCAATGTCGTAAATGCCATAGACCAGCGACAGTGATCCGATCAGCAGCAACCCGAGCGGCCACCATGGAACCGTCGAAGAGTACATGCGCGCAAGTCCAATCACCAGACAGGCCAGCGTCATGAAATAAGCGCCAAAGGCCAGCATATAGCCAAGTTTCTGATTTGGGATCGATGGGATCAGCAGTTCTGTGAGGAAGTAGAGCATCGCGAAAACGAAGCCCATTGCAAAAACCGGTGCAGCAGCATTGTCGCGCGCAAAGGCCGCAATACCGAGAAAGGTAAACACAAACAGACCCGAAACGGTCATATTGATCAGGAGTATGAACTCTGCTCCGTCCATCCGCGCTTTCCGGCATACGCCTACGGACCATTCCTATAGGTCCGCATTCCCCGATCCGATTACCCGACAAGACCGCTCGTTTCAGCCAAGCTGAAGAAGCATTTGCCAACCCCACGCATCGCGTTTTCCAGAAATCGATATATACTCTTGGACCGATGCATAGATTAAATAAAGTAGAACGTCCTCTGTACGCCAAGAGGGCGCACGGCGCTCTAACGCATTATACATTCAAAGCATAAAAATGCAGCTAATTTAGCACGTAAACCTTTCATTTCAGACAGTGCCCTAAGCACAAAAAGCCGACGGATTACTCCGGCGGCTTTTTTCAAGTTTGTTCAAAATCTCTCGAAAGAACGATTAGAACGTGTCGCGTTTAATTGCACCCATGGTGCTCGCTCTAGATTCATTTAATTGCCGCATGTTCGCGAACGTTAAATGAATCCATTTAACTGCGACGTGTTTTAGTTCCAGTCGCGGATATCCACGAAATGACCAGCAATAGCAGCGGCAGCAGCCATCGCAGGCGAAACCAGATGCGTGCGTCCCTTGAAGCCCTGACGGCCTTCAAAGTTGCGGTTTGAGGTCGATGCGCAACGTTCGCCCGGCTTAAGCCGATCATCATTCATGGCAAGGCACATGGAGCAGCCCGGCTCACGCCAGTCGAAACCAGCTTCGATGAAGACTTTGTCGAGACCTTCGGCTTCTGCCTGTTCCTTCACAAGACCCGAACCCGGAACAATCATTGCGCTTACGCCAGCGGCAACTTTCTTGCCCTTCGCCATACGTGCAGCGTCACGCAGATCTTCGATACGGCCATTGGTGCAGGAACCGATAAAGACGCGGTCAATCGTAATGTCGGTCATCTTGGTGCCTGGCTTCAGGCCCATATAGTCGAGCGCACGCCACTTCGATGCACGCTTGGTTTCGTCCTTGATCTCATCAGGATTAGGTACGATATCGGTGACGAACACCACGTCTTCCGGGGATGAGCCCCAGGAAACAACTGGCGAGATTTTGGCAGCATCCAGTTCGACTATCTTGTCGAAATGTGCACCTTCATCCGAATGCAGAGTCTTCCAGTAGCCAATCGCCTGATCAAGGGTTTCGCCCTTTGGTGCACGTGGCTTGCCTGTGATGTAAGCGAAGGTCGTCTCATCAGGTGCGATCAGACCGGCGCGTGCGCCGCCTTCAATCGACATATTGCAGACCGTCATGCGGCCTTCCATCGACAGCGAGCGAATGGCGCTACCGGCATATTCGATCACATAGCCTGTGCCGCCAGCCGTGCCGATCTCACCAATGATCGCAAGCGTGATATCCTTGGCGGTGACGCCTGGGGCCAGCTCACCATCAACACGCACCAGCATGTTCTTGGCTTTTTTCTGGATCAGTGTCTGGGTGGCCAGAACATGTTCGACTTCCGAAGTGCCGATACCGTGTGCAAGCGAACCGAAAGCACCATGCGTCGACGTGTGGCTGTCGCCGCAGACAATCGTCATACCCGGCAGTGTAAAGCCCTGCTCAGGTCCAACAATATGGACGACGCCCTGACGCTTGTCGCGCTCGGAATAATATTCAACGCCGAAATCAGCAGCGTTCTTGGCCAGAGCTTCGACCTGAATACGGCTTTCCTCGTTCTTGATGCCGTTGATACGGTCAGGCGAGGTCGGCACGTTGTGGTCGACAACAGCCAGTGTTCTCTCTGGATGGCGCACCTTGCGGCCGGTCAAGCGCAGACCTTCAAAAGCCTGCGGGCTTGTCACTTCGTGCACAAGATGGCGATCAATATAAAGGAGGCAGGTACCATCGTCCTGCTGATCCACTACATGGTCGTCCCAGATCTTGTCATAAAGTGTACGCGGCGCGCTCATTGCGAGAGTTCCTTTGAATAGTTCTTAATTGAGCTGTCATATGCACTCACCTTGGCGTTTCGTCAAGAAAGCGAAACCGCAACAGGGTGTCGCAGTAATAATCTTGCGTGATTTAGGCAAAATTATGCGCGATATTATGCGAAGCATTTTGATTTTGGCAAACAAAAAAGGCGGCCAATGGCCGCCTTTTTAAAGATCTCTGCTTCAAAACTTATTCAGCAGCGGTCTTGGCAGCCTGCGCCTGGGCAGCTGCAGCTAGCTTGTCAGCTTCACGCTCGGCCTTGGTGCGGTTGTCTTTCTTTTCAGCAATACGAGCAGCCTTACCGGTGAGGCCACGGAGGTAGTAAAGCTTCGCGCGACGGACTTTACCGCGGCGAACCAGTTCAACGCCTTCTACGATTGGCGAATAAACAGGGAATACGCGCTCTACGCCTTCGCCGTAAGAAATCTTACGAACGGTGAAATTTTCGTTGATGCCAGCGCCGGAACGGGCAATGCAAACGCCTTCATAGGCCTGCACACGGGTACGTGTACCTTCGGTAACGCGAACCTGAACGCGAACGGTGTCGCCTGGCTGGAAATCTGGAAGTGTGCGCTTTTCAGCGATCTTTGCTGCCTGTTCGGCTTCAAGCTGACGAATGATGTCGGTCATCGTCTGACTCCTTCTGAATTCTTCTCAAACAGTCAGAGCGCTCTGCACTTGCCGCCAAGCAACCTTGGCCTTGCGGCTATGCCCAAAGAATCAGGCAGGAGCGGTACACCATTTATTGGTTTACGGACGTCTCGGGCTTTGCCCGAACCGGATATTACGATGTCGGATTTCCCCGAACTGGCAGGCTCATACAGCATCGCCATCAACTTGTCACGCCCTGTCAGAAATTTTCGTAGCCAGTAGTCCAAGACTGTGCCACTCTTATTGTCAACAATAAGAGATTAAATTGCAAACAATCTCAATAAGCTACTACTAAAATGGGGACAAAATGACTATCAAAAATCCATCACCCTCATTGTATAATGAGGACTTAGCACCGGCTGAAGACCGAAAATGGGGCGCATTCAGCATTTTCAACGTCTGGACATCGGACGTGCATAGCCTCTGGGGCTATTATCTTGCCGCAAGTCTCTTTCTTCTTTGCGGCAGCTTCCTGAATTTTGTGATCGCCATTGGCATCGGATCGTTGGTGATTTTCTTTCTGATGAGCCTCGTGGGCAATGCCGGTGTGCGAACGGGCGTGCCATTTCCGGTCTTGGCGCGCGCATCGTTTGGAACTTTCGGCGCAAACTTTCCAGCACTCGTACGCGGCATCGTTGCCTGTTTCTGGTATGGTGCGCAGACTGCCGCCGCATCCGGGGCGATCGTCGCCCTCCTCATTCGCAATGAAAGCGTTCTCGCCTTCCATCAGAACAGCCACATGCTTGGCCATTCGACACTGGAAGTCATGTGCTACGTTCTGGTCTGGGCAGCCCAGCTTCTCATCATCCAGCGTGGCATGGAAACGGTACGTAAATTTCAGGATTGGGCAGGCCCCGCGGTCTGGATAATGATGCTGATCCTTGCGATCTATCTTCTTATCAAGTCGGGCACATTCTCGTTCGGCAGCGAAATTCCACGCGATATCCTTCTTGAAAAGACCAAGGATGCGGGTGTCACCGGCGAACCTGGCTCCTTTGCAGCGCTTGCTGCTGTTTCGGCAACCTGGATCACCTATTTTGCAGCACTTTATCTCAACTTCTGCGACTTCTCGCGCTACGCGAAGGATGAGGCTTCTCTGCGCCGTGGCAATCTTTGGGGCTTGCCCGTCAACCTTCTGGCATTCTGTCTCGTCGCAGGCGTAACGACCACCGCCGCCTTTACGGTTTACGGTGAAGTGCTTCTCCATCCTGACCAGATTTCTGCGAAATTTGACAGCTGGTTCCTTGCGCTTCTAGCAGCTTTGACCTTCACAGTAGCGACGCTGGGTATCAACGTGGTTGCAAACTTCGTGTCAGCTTCATTCGATTTTTCCAACACCTTCCCACAGAAAGTGTCATTCAAACGCGGTGGTGTAATTGCGGCCTTGATCGCGCTTATTCTCTATCCGTTCGCACCATGGGAAACGGGTGCAGCACATTTTGTGAACTTCCTAGGCTCTACCATGGGTCCGATTTTCGGCATCATGATGGTCGATTATTATCTGTTGCGCCGTGGCAAGATAAACGTTGCCGACCTTTATCAGGAGAATGGGGAATTCCGTTTCCAAAATGGCTGGCACATCAAAGCGTTTATCGCTTTTGGAATTGGCGCACTATTCTCATCGATCCTGCCGATGACGACCAATATCCTGCCTGCATGGTGGGCGACCTATGGTTGGTTCTTTGGTGTCGCAATTGGTGGTGGCGTCTATTTTGTGCTCCGTAAATCCGCTGCACAACAACAGTCCGTGGCAAAGCCCCACATGGCCTGATCGTTAAACAAAAAATGCCCGGCATTCACCGGGCATTTTTATTCAACTGCCAATAAGCCCAAGATGGGTATCATTAAAGCCGGTCCCGTATTTGAGACCAAACCCAAGCGCACGATCCACGCCAATATGTACGGCCCAGATAAGAGCAATCGCAAAGCAAAGCGGCCAGCTCATCACCCAGCCCAGCACAGACAGCAGCACCACGCCAATCCAGCTATGCGCTATATTATAAACCACCGCACCTGTGCGTGGGCCTTTCAGATAGGCAAAGAACGACAGATCCGGCGCGAGAATAAGGATCGCGAAAAGCCACCAGCTCACGCCACTGATCCAGTAAGCGCCGAGCGCCAGCAGCGCTAAGGAAAGACTTTCAAGCCGCTGGATCAGGTTCATTTGCGTTTGGCCTCTCGATAGGCTTCCCAAAGATCAGGACGCCGTTCCTTTGTGATGCGTAGAGCCTCAGTATGCCGCCATTTATCAATCGCGCCATGATTCCCGGATGTCAGGATTTCAGGGATGGATCGCCCTTCCCAAACCTGCGGGCGCGTATAATGCGGATGCTCTAGAAGTCCGGTCTCGAAGCTTTCCGTTTCGCCCGATTCGCGATTGCCCATGACGCCCGGAAGAAGACGCACAATAGCGTCGAGCAATACGATTGCCGCTGTCTCGCCACCCGAAAGGATATAATCACCGATCGATATTTCTTCGAGCTCACGCCCTTCGATCACCCGCTCGTCCACGCCCTCAAAGCGTCCGCAAAGGATAATCGCACCCGGACCGTCCGCCAGTTCACGCACGCGCTTCTGCGTCAGTGGCGCACCGCGCGGGCTCATCAACAGCATAGGGCGATTATCCGCGACCGAATCAAGCGCACGCGCCACAACATCCGGCTTCATCACCATGCCTGCCCCGCCACCCGAAGGTGTGTCGTCAACCATGCGGTGCTTGCCCTCGGCAAAATCACGGATCTGCACCGTATCAAGCGACCATGTGCTTTCGGCGAGTGCTTTGCCAGCCAGAGAAATACCCAATGGTCCGGGAAACATTTCGGGATAAAGCGTCAGAACGGAAGCATGAAATGTTTGCTCGGCTCTATCCGTCTCAGGCAGATCGATCATGATTTCTTCGGCCGCTTCTTTTCGCTCTGGGGCTTGTTATCTTCACGAAGTGGATTGTCGTCTTCGTCCGCGATCAACCCCGCCGCATGCGGATCGACACGTATCGTGCCTTCCTCAAAATCGATCTCCGGTACTGCTGCTTCCGTGAAAGGGATCAGCATGGGGCGCTTGCCCTTGAGGCTCAGTTCAATCAGATCGCCACCGCCAAAATCGAAAACGGCACTGACAACGCCATAAGACTTGCCGTCTGCATCAAGTGCTTCAAGGCCAATCAGATCAGTTTGAAAAAACTCATCCTCATCAAGATCATCATCCGACAATTGCGAACGATCGATAAAAAGCTCGGTTCCGTTCAACGCTTCGGCAGCATTGCGATCATTAACACCTTTAAAGCGTACAACCACCACAGTCTTGGCCGAACGTGCCTCAAGCACCTCATAGGCTTTGCCCTGTGCATCATAGAGCTGGCCATAGTCGGCAATCGCCAGCGGGTCGTCGGTATATGTCTTGACCCGGACTTCGCCGCGTATGCCATGGGCGGCTCCAATAACGGCAAGCTGAATAGGGTTCTCTGGGCGCGACATGAAAATTTCCGTAATTAAGGGCTGTTTTATACCGCTTACTCAATTTCCTGTAAAAACGCCAAGAAAAATACAATTTCGCATCTTTACGGCTGGGCAACCTATCAATGGCAAACTGGGTAGATTGTAATGGAAGCAGTGAAACCCGGCCATGACGACACAGAGCGAAATCCTGATCCCGGCCCGCGCCGATCTTGCGGCCGCGCGCGAAGAATGGCTGAAAACGCTGAAAGATATGCGCCGTCTTTCCGAAAACACGCTTGAAGCCTATGAACGCGACACGCGCCAGTTTCTGCATTTTCTAACCCATCATCTGGGAGAACCGCCCTCAATCAAGGATGTCGGTAATCTGCGTGTTGCTGATCTGCGTTCGTTTCTTGCCAATCGCCGCAATGATGGCGTGGGTGCGCGCACGCTTGGTCGTGGTCTTGCCGGTGTACGGTCACTGCTGCGGCATCTGGAAAAACGTGGTCTGGTCAATGCGGCTGGTGCGGCTGCGATACGTGCGCCCCGCCAGCCAAAATCGCTGCCAAAGCCCCTCACCGCAGAAGATGCGTGCCGTGTTGTTGCAGCTGATGGACAGATGGCAGAGGAGCCGTGGATTGCAGCACGCAATGCTGCGGTCCTGACGCTTCTCTATGGCTGCGGCCTGCGTATCTCGGAAGCGCTTGGGCTTGCCGGTGACGCGCTCAATGACGCTTCCGCCCTCTCGATCTCAATCACTGGTAAGGGCGGCAAGGCACGCATGGTGCCACTGCTTCCGGCGGTGCATCGTGCGGTCGCACAATATCGCGCGCTTTGTCCGTTTGATCTTTCCGTCGAAAAGCCGCTGTTCCGCGGTGCCAAGGGAGGGATACTGCATTCGGCAATCATCCAGCGAGAAATGCAAAAGCTCCGTGCCGGTCTTGGTCTGCCGGATACTGCAACGCCACATGCGCTGCGCCATTCTTTTGCCACGCATCTTTTGGGTCGCGGTGGTGATCTGCGCACCATTCAGGAATTGCTGGGCCATGCGAGCCTGTCGACCACGCAGGTCTATACCGGCGTCGATACGGCGCGACTTCTCGAAGTTTATGACAAGGCGCATCCGCGCGCCTGAAAATTGGCATTTAATATCGCGCCCGACCACCTATATTCTCTTTATGAAAAAGCTGTTTCTCCTGTTTGCCTGCGCCCTCTTTGCAAGCTCGATCCATGTTCGCGCGGAAGAGGCTTCCACGACCTGCACCACACGTGGTGTCAATCTGCTCGACGGTCTGGACAAGAAAGACCCAAAACTCTGGGACGAGCTACGCGCAGAAACAGAGACCATTCCCAATCACAAAGGCATTATCTGGAAGATAGAAAAGGACGGACTGGCACCGTCTTATCTTTTCGGCACCATTCATCTCAGCGACCCTCGTGTGATGAAATTACCGGATACTGCTGCAAGGGCTTATGCGTCTGCCGACACCATCGTGATCGAAGCCACCGACGTTCTTGATCAGAAAGCTCTTTTTCGGCTCAAGCTGGAACAGCCGGAGCTGATGCTTTTTACCGATGGTACGACGCTACAATCGCATCTGCCACCCGATCGCCTTGCCGAAATCACCCAAAAGCTTGAGGCGCGCGGTATTGTTCTTGGCGCTGTCGCCAAAATGAAGCCGTGGATCGTCAGCAGCCTGCTGGCACTTCCCAAATGTGAGCGGGAACGAAAGCTGCGCGGCGAAGCGTTTCTCGATGGTCAACTTGCAGGGGACGCCGAAGAAGAAGGACGCCCCGTGGAAGGATTGGAGACAGCAGCCGAACAACTAGGCGCCATGAACAAGCTTCCGCTCGATTTTCATATGCGCAATCTGATTGCCACTGCTGATTTCGGCGACGCAATCGAAGACACCACAGAGACAATGATCGCCCTTTATCTTCAGGGCGAAACCGGAATGATCATGCCCGCTCTACGCAAAATTGTTCCCGGTGATCTGACCGATGAAGACTATGACCTTTTCCAGAAAGTCATGCTCACCGACCGCAATCACACCATGGCGGAACGTGCAGCCCCACTTCTTGAGAAAGGCGGGATGTTCATTGCTGTTGGTGCGCTACATTTGCCCGGCAAAGAAGGTCTGGTCGAATTGTTACGCAATGAGGGTTATCGCGTCTCGGCAATGTAAGACGGAACAATCGGAACTTCTTTGCGTTAACTCTCCAATGGATACAACCAACTGGAGGAGAGCTAATGGTTGACCCACTCGATCCCCGTAATGATCCGCTGAACAGTCCGCGTCATGCCGACCCGCTCGCCAACCCCGTCGGAAGGCCGCCACAGCCCAGAGGAAGCAACGGCCTTATGCTGGCTGTTATTCTGGTAGCGGCCATTCTGATACTCGGCTATTTCTTTTATCGCGGCGGCAGTAGCACGGATACGGCAGCACCGCCGCCGCCTGCTGCACAGGGCGAAACCACGATGCCGCCCGCAGCACCGCCTGCAACTCCACCGGCCACACCGCCAGCACAAAACTAATTCTACGAAAAAGGCCCGCTTTCGCGGGCCTTTTGCATACCGAGCTTAAACAACAATTACATATGGATTGGCTTGGCGAAGGTCGCCAGTGCCGATTCACGAACAGCTTCCGACATGGTTGGATGCGCATGGCAGGTACGTGCGAGATCTTCAGACGAACCACCAAACTCCATCAGAACAGCCAGTTCGTGGATCATTTCACCAGCATTATAACCAAGGATATGAGCACCCAATACGCGATCAGTTGCCTTGTCGGCGAGGATCTTCACGAAACCATCCGTGTGCAGCATGGCGCGTGCGCGACCGTTTGCCGTGAACGGGAACTTGCCGATCTTGTATTCGATGCCTGCGGCTTTCAGCTCTTCTTCGGTCTTGCCGACAGACGCTACTTCTGGCTGCGTGTAAACAACGCTTGGAATAACGTCAAAGTTTACGTGTCCAGCCTGACCGGCAATGATTTCAGCAACCGCGATACCTTCGTCCTCGGCCTTGTGCGCAAGCATCGGACCCTGCACAACGTCGCCGATGGCATAGATGCCTTCGACATTGGTGCGCCAGTGACCATCGATTGCAACGCGACCGCGATCGTCGACATTCACGCCTGCTTCCGCAAGACCAAGACCATCCGTGTAAGGACGGCGGCCCGTGGAAATCAGAACGGCATCAGCGTCAATGGTTTCGGCATCGCCGCCCTTGACTGGTTCAAAGGTCACTTTCGCACCCTTACCGGCCTTTTCAACGCCAGTAACCTTTGCGTTCAGCTTGAAAACAATGCCCTGCTTTTCGAGAAGACGCTGGAACTGCTTGGATACTTCGCCATCCATCGCGCCAAGCACCTTGTCGAGATATTCGACAACGGTCACTTTCGCTCCCAGACGTGCCCAGACCGAACCAAGTTCGAGACCAATTACGCCGCCGCCAACGACAACCAAATGACCCGGAACCTTGTCGAAAGCGATTGCGCCGGTCGAGGACACAATGATTTTTTCATCAATGTCGACCTTGACGCCAGGAATGCCAGCAACGTCTGAACCGGTTGCGATGATGATGTTCTTAGCTTCGATTTCCTGAACAGTGCCGTCTTCAGCGGTCACGGAAACCTTGCCTTTGGCAACGATCTTGCCGGTGCCGATAAAAGGCGTGATCTTGTTTTTCTTGAACAGGAATTCAACGCCAGTGACGTTCGACTTTACCGTCGCGTCCTTGTGAGCCAGCATTTTTTCGAGGTTGAGCTTCGGCTTACCGATTTCAACGCCCAGCGTGTCGAAGGAATGACCGGCTTCAGCAAACACTTCGGATGCGTGCAGCAGCGCCTTGGAAGGAATGCAGCCAACATTGAGACAAGTGCCGCCAAAGGTCTTGCGCTTTTCCACAACAGCCACGGAAAGGCCGAGCTGTGCGGCCTTGATTGCGGCGACATAACCGCCAGGGCCGGTACCGATGACAACCACATCGTAAGACATTGAACTATCCTTCTTCAGTCTGATCCAGAATGGGTCGTTCTAAGACCCTTAAACTTTCATACAACCGGCAATCCGGTCATTCTTCTTCAGGCGAGCACGATTTGAAACGGAACGTTTCAAATTGCAGCGGCTTTTCAGGCTTCGCTGCACCAAAATCATACCCGTCCAGCGCCGTTGCCAGATCGGGAAACAGGATGGCCTGCGCTGCTGGCTCATCGGCCTTCGGCAGCACATCCGCTTCTGCACCTTCCTTCAGCGCGTAGACAACGCTTTGCCAGAGGCTGCAATCATCGAGGTCCTCCGGATCGGTGCCACCATTCTTGCAGTTATAGGTAATGAGCGCATAGGGGCGTGCAACCCCCTCTTCCGGCCAAATGACGAGGCCGGAGAGTTTGAACTCTGGCTTATCATCGGCAGTGATTGTGAATTCGTTGGTCGGTGCCGGGCTCATCTTGAGCGCATTGGACTGCGCGGCATGAAAAGTCAGCGTGTAGGCGTCACCCTGATCGCGATAAACAGCGCGGTTCTGCGTACAAGCGGCCTGAACGGCGCTTGAAAAAACCGTCACGGCCAGCGCCGATGCAGCCACCACCTTGAAGAGCTTCTTCACGTCATGCATCTGTCGGTTCTCCTCGGTTGTCCGGCAGTTCGCGCTACTGCGCTTTCACGATGGCAAGTTTCAGACCAAGAGCAATGAAAACCACGCCGCTTGTTCTGTCGATCCATTTTGAAGCGCGCGAGAAAACGGCACGCATCTTCGGCGTCGTCATGAAAAGGCTGACACCGATAAACCACGAAATCAAAGTCGTGGCCATAACCACACCGTAACCAAGTTTGACTTCGGTTGGCGTATGAACGCTGATAACCGTCGAAAAGATGGAGAGGAAGAAGAAGACCGCCTTCGGATTAAGCGCATTAGCGGCAAAGCCCAGGCTGAAAGCCTTGAGTGCACTTTGCTTGCGGCTCGGCTCCTGCGCGGTCATATCGACATCGATCTTGGTGGCACCTGCGCGCAACGCCTTGATGCCGATATAGATCAGATAGGCGACGCCACACCATTTGACGATGTTGAAGAGATAGATCGACTGAGAAATGATCAGCCCCAGGCCAAGCACCGTATAGGTGACATGCATCATGAAGGCAGCACCAATGCCGAAGCTGGTGATGATCGCTTCGCGACGTCCCTGCATCAACGACTGACGGATCACCATCGCAAGATCAGCACCCGGCGAAACGATAGCAAAGACGAAAATCGCCATCAGAGATGCAAGTTCAAACAGATAGGGATGCATCACTTTTCCTTCGCTCCGCACCCGTCAGATGCGGACAACCGTCAAAAAACCAGATTGAAAAACATGAGCGCAAGCCCGGCTAGCGAACCGATCCAGACGAGCGAGCGGATATAGGGAATACCCGCAAGATAAAGCGGAATATAGACAATGCGGCATGCAAACCAGATCCACGCACCATAAAGCCCCCATCCGTGAGCATCACCCTTGAACACAAGTGCAAGCGCCAAAGCGATAAATGCGGGATAGGTTTCGCGGAAATTATTGGAGGCACGTTCCGCGCGACCGGCAAGATGGCCGGTGGGTTTCAACCCATTGTCGCGCGGACCCGCATTCCATTGAGAGCCGAGTTCCTTCGTCACTGTCCAGCCCTGCAGGAGGATATGAAACACCAGCAGGGCAACACTCCAGCCAATCAGCGGGAGAAAAGGTGACGCGGAAAATAAACCCGGCTCCATCACGTAATTCCTTGTTAAAGCATTTGAACCAAAAACTGCGAAGCCGTTTGGCGTTGGATAATGCGCAAAAAAAAATAGTTACAGCGGCTCCAACGATTCAGTCTTAACTGAAACCGTTGTACGCGTCCCCTGAAAGCCGTGCCTTCAGGGGTATCGCATCTTACAGGTCGAGAACGAGACGTTCCGGATCTTCGAGGCTTTCCTTGACGCGGACGAGGAAGGTTACGGCTTCCTTGCCGTCAACGATGCGGTGATCGTAGCTCAGTGCCAGATACATCATCGGACGGATAACGATCTGACCGCCAACAACAACCGGGCGATCCTGGATCTTGTGCATACCGAGAATACCCGACTGCGGCGCATTGAGGATCGGCGAGGACATCAGCGAGCCGTAAACACCACCATTGGTGATGGTGAAGGTGCCGCCCTGCATGTCGCCAACCGAAAGCGAACCGTCGCGTGCTGCCTTGGCAAGACGTCCCAGTTCTTTTTCAACGCCAGCGATCGAAAGCTGATCTGCGTCACGGATGACAGGAACAACAAGACCCTTGTCGGTGCCGACAGCCATGCCAACATGCGCAAAGTTCTTGTAGATGATGTCGGTGCCGTCGATCTCGGCGTTAACAGCCGGGATTTCCTTGAGCGCATGGGTTACAGCCTTCGTGAAGAAACCCATGAAGCCAAGCTTCACGCCGTGCTTCTTTTCAAAGATGTCCTTATAACGCGAACGCAGTTCCATCACAGCAGACATGTCGACTTCGTTGTAAGTCGTCAGCATTGCAGCGGTGTTCTGTGCGTCTTTCAGACGACGTGCAATCGTCTGACGCAGGCGGGTCATCTTCACGCGTTCTTCGCGCGAGGCGTCGCCAGCTGATGATGCCGGACGGGCAGCAGCAGGTGCTGCGGCGGCAGCCGGAGCGGCCGAAACGCCCTTTGCAATCGCATCAAGAACATCGCCCTTGAGAACCTGACCGCGCTTGCCCGAACCTTCAACCTGATCAGCCGAAAGGCCATTTTCAGAAAGGATCTTGGAGGCAGCAGGGGCTGGCTGCATTGCAGGTCCCGAGGTTGAAGCAGCAGGGGCAGAAGCAGCGGCAGCCGCTGGCTTGGCTTCTTCCTTCTTAGGAGCAGGAGCGGAACCCGCGCCCGAAATCTGGCCGAGCAGTGCGTTGACTTCAACGGTGTCACCTTCCTGCGCCACGATTTCAGCGAGAACGCCAGCAGCCGCTGCCGGAACTTCAATCGTCACCTTGTCGGTTTCCAGTTCCACCAGCGGTTCGTCAGCAGCGATAGCGTCGCCAACCTTCTTGAACCACTTTCCGATGGTTGCCTCAGTAACGGACTCCCCAAGCGTGGGAACGCGAATTTCGGTGGCCATGGTTTCTTCTTCCGTGATCTTCGATCTTTAGATTTTACGTTCAATTCAAGCTGGAAGCGATTTTTCCAAACCGCTCCAAGCCGAAAATTAAATTAGTTTCCAAGCGCATCCTCGAGGAAAGCCTCGAGCTGTGCAAGATGCTTCGACATCAGACCCGTCGCAGGCGAAGCTGCTGCCGGACGACCGGTGTAGCGAACGCGCTGATGCTTGGCATCGATATGTGCAAGAACCCATTCCAGATACGGATCGATGAACGACCACGCACCCATGTTCTTTGGTTCTTCCTGACACCAGACGATTTCCGCATGACGGAAGCGGGAGAGCTCATTGATGAGCGCCTTAGCCGGGAACGGATAAAGTTGTTCCACACGCAGCAGGTAGACATCATCGATGCCACGCTTTTCGCGCTCTTCATACAGATCGTAATAGACCTTGCCCGAGCACAGAACGACGCGACGGATCTTGGCATCCTTCTGAAGCTTGATCCCATCGCCCTTGTTGTACTGGGCATCATCCCAAAGCAGACGGTGGAACGAAGAATCGCCCGACAGTTCGTTGAGGGTCGAAACAGCACGCTTGTGGCGCAGCAGCGACTTCGGCGTCATCATGATGAGCGGCTTACGGAAGTCACGCTTCATCTGACGGCGCAGAATGTGGAAGTAGTTAGCCGGCGTCGTAACGTTGGCGACCTGCATGTTATCTTCCGCACACATCTGCAACCAGCGCTCCAGACGTGCCGAGGAATGCTCAGGACCCTGACCTTCAAAACCGTGCGGCAGAAGGCAGACGAGACCGGACATACGAAGCCACTTGCGCTCACCCGACGAGATGAACTGATCGAAAACGACCTGTGCACCGTTGGCGAAATCGCCGAACTGAGCTTCCCAGAGGACCAGAGCACGCGGATCGGACAGCGAATAACCATATTCGTAGCCGAGCACTGCTTCTTCCGAAAGCATCGAGTTGATGGCTTCGTAGATCGCCTGCCCCTTCTGAATGTTGTTCAGGGGCGTATAGCGGTTCTGGGTTTCCTGATCGTAGAGAACCGTGTGACGCTGCGAGAAAGTGCCGCGTTCAACGTCCTGACCCGACAGGCGGATCGGGCTGCCTTCAGCAACCAGCGAACCAAACGCCAGCGATTCAGCGGTTGCCCAATCGATGCCTTCACCGGTTTCGATCATCTTGGCGCGGTTATCAAGGAAGCGCTGGATGGTGCGATGGACGTTGAAATCCTTCGGCACTTCAACAAGCTTCTTACCGATTTCCTTGAGCGTCTTGATCGGTACACCGGTCTTGCCGCGGCGCTGTTCGTCTGCATTGTCTGCTGTGCGCAGGCCAGCCCAGGCACCGTCCAGCCAGTCAGCCTTGTTTGGCTTATAACTCTGACCAGCTTCAAATTCCTGTTCAAGCCGCTCACGCCAGTCCGCCTTCATCTTGTCGATGTCAGCCTGCGTTACAAGACCTTCGCCAAGCAGCTTTTCGCTGTAGAGCTGAACAGTGGTCTTATGAGCGCGGATTTCCTTGTACATCAACGGCTGGGTGAATGAAGGTTCGTCACCTTCATTGTGGCCGAAGCGACGGTAGCAGAACATGTCGATGACCACCGGCTTGTGGAAGGTCATGCGGAATTCCATTGCAACCTTGGCTGCAAAAACCACAGCTTCCGGATCGTCACCATTGACGTGGAAGATCGGCGCTTCAATCATCTTTGCCACATCCGATGGATAAGGCGATGAACGCGAGAAGGCCGGATTGGTGGTGAAACCGATCTGGTTGTTGATGATGAAGTGCAGCGTACCGCCGACGCGGTGACCCTTAAGGCCCGAAAGACCAAGGCACTCAGCTACAACGCCCTGACCAGCGAATGCAGCATCACCGTGCAGCAGCAGCGGCAGAACCTTTGCGCGTTCGCTCAATGGCACCATGTCATCGCGGGTGCGGCCAACAAGCAGGTCCTGCTTGGCGCGCGCCTTACCCATGACAACCGGGTTGACGATTTCAAGATGCGACGGATTTGCGGTCAGCGAAAGGTGAACCTTGTTGCCATCGAACTCACGGTCCGATGAAGCACCAAGGTGATACTTCACGTCGCCCGAACCTTCCACATCGTCCGGTGCGTAAGAACCGCCCTTGAACTCGTGGAAGATAGCGCGATGCGGCTTGCCCATAACCTGGGAAAGCACGTTCAGACGACCACGGTGCGCCATGCCGAGCACGACTTCCTTGAGGCCCATCTGGCCGCCACGCTTGACGATCTGTTCCAGTGCCGGAATCAGAGATTCACCGCCATCAAGACCAAAACGCTTGGTGCCCTTATACTTCACGTCAATGAACTGCTCGAAACCTTCGGCTTCGATCAGCTTCGACAGAATGGCCTTCTTGCCTTCAGCAGTGAAAGCATAGCCTTTGTCCGGACCTTCGATGCGTTCCTGAATCCAAGCCTTTTCAACTGGATCGGAAATATGCATGAACTCGACGCCGATATTGCCGCAATAGGTGCGCTTGAGGATTTCAAGCATCTGCGGAACGGTCGCATATTCGAGACCGAGTACGTTGTCGATGAAGATCTTGCGTGTGTAGTCAGCAGGCGTAAACCCATAGCTCGATGGATCGAGTTCGCTGAAATCATTTGGCTTTTCAGCAAGACCGAGCGGATCGAGATTGGCATGCAGATGGCCACGCATGCGATAGGCGCGGATCATCATGATGGCGCGAACGCTGTCGCGTGCAGCCTGTGCAATCTCTTCGGCTGTCAGGGCAGCAGCTGCCGCACTTTTGGCATCGCCTTTTCCGGCCTTACCCTTCAGCTTGTCGGTAACGTGCTTTTCAACGTCAGCCCAGTTGCCATCAAGCGCGGATACCAGCTCGCCATTCGCAGGAATGGGCCAGTTCGGCTTTGTCCAGGATGCACCCTGCGCATTCTTGCGCACATCATCGGCGTCGTCTTTCAGCTGCGCGAAGAAATCGCGCCACTCAGCATCGACCGAGTTGGGATCATCCTCATACTTGGCGTAAAGCTCCTCGATATAATCGGCATTGCCGCCATAGAGGAACGAGGTAAGGGCGAAAACGTCGTTGGCTTGTTCTTGCCTTGCCATAACCTAATCCGGAGCCTCCGCTCCGTCTCCTTGTAGTAGCTCATCATGCGCGGGCCGGAAGCTCTCTCAACTTCATCCCTCACGCCGCCGGGGAGGAACCACAACAGACCCCGGCATAACTCGATCACAAAACTCAATTCCTGCAGAAGAATGATGGTCCTGCAGAAGAATGATGGCCAAAGCCTGACATTCTCTTAAATCGGCCCTTAAACCGGCCGTCTCCGGTATCTGTATTAAACCCGGCAGCAGCTTTCGCCACTGCCGGGGCATTTCAATCAGCAATGCGATCTCAGCCCTTGAGGACTTCGACCAGCGTCTTGCCAAGCTGTGCTGGCGAAGGAGACACGCGAATGCCAGCCGATTCCATGGCTGCAATCTTGTCTTCTGCGCCGCCCTTGCCGCCCGAGATCACGGCGCCAGCATGGCCCATGGTGCGTCCGGCAGGAGCTGTACGGCCAGCGATGAAACCAACCATTGGCTTCTTGCGACCGCGCTTTGCTTCGTCCTTCAGGAACTGCGCTGCTTCTTCTTCAGCGGAGCCACCGATTTCACCGATCATGACGATCGACTTGGTTTCATCATCGGCGAGGAACATTTCCAACACGTCGATGAACTCAGTGCCCTTGACCGGATCGCCGCCGATACCGACAGCGGTTGTCTGGCCAAGACCTTCGTTCGAGGTCTGGAACACTGCCTCATAGGTAAGTGTGCCGGAGCGGGAAACAACACCCACCGAACCCTTCTTGAAGATATTGCCCGGCATGATGCCGATCTTGCATTCTTCAGGAGTCAGGATGCCTGGGCAGTTTGGTCCGAGCAGGCGCGACTTCGAGCGTTCCAGACGCTCCTTGACGCGAACCATGTCCATGACCGGAATGCCTTCGGTGATGCAGACGATGAAGCTGACTTCAGCTTCGATCGCTTCGATGATTGCAGCCGCAGCACCTGCTGGCGGAACGTAGATCACCGATGCGTCTGCACCTGTGCGTTCCTTGGCTTCTGCAACAGTTGCGAAAATCGGAAGCTTTTCGCCCTTGGAACCTTCCCAGGTCTCGCCACCCTTCTTAGGATTGATACCGCCGACCATCTGCGTGCCATAATAAGCAAGCGCCTGTTCGGTGTGGAAAGTGCCGGTCTTGCCGGTCAGGCCCTGTACGAGAACCTTGGTGTCCTTGTTAACGAGAATGGACATGCCTTAGTTTCCCTTCACTGCAGCGACGATTTTCTGCGCAGCATCGTCGAGATCGTCAGCCGAAATAACATTCAGGCCGCTCTCGTTGATGATCTTCTTGCCAAGCTCAACATTGGTGCCTTCAAGACGGACAACCAATGGAACCTTGAGGCCGACTTCCTTGACCGCAGCGATAACGCCTTCAGCGATCACGTCGCACTTCATGATGCCACCGAAGATGTTGACCAGAATGCCCTGGACAGCCGGATCAGCGGTGATGATCTTGAACGCCGACGTTACCTTCTCCTTGGTAGCGCCGCCACCAACGTCGAGGAAGTTAGCTGGCTCTGCACCGTAGAGCTTGATGATATCCATGGTCGCCATGGCAAGGCCTGCGCCGTTGACCATGCAGCCGATGTTGCCATCAAGAGCGACGTAAGCGAGATCGTGCTTGGAAGCTTCGATTTCTTTTTCGTCTTCTTCCGACAGATCGCGCAGTTCCTGAATGTCAGGATGACGGAACAGTGCATTGCCGTCGAACGATACCTTGGCATCGAGAACGCGCACGCGACCATTGGTCATGACGATCAGCGGGTTGATTTCCAGAAGGCTCATGTCCTTCTCGGTGAAGGCCTTATAGAGGATCGGGAACAGCTTGAGGCCGTCTTCACGGGCTTCACCTTCAAGCTTCAGCGCATCGGCGAGCTTGTTGGCGTCTGCATCGGTCACGCCCTTGGCAGGATCGATTGCGACCGTGATGATCTTCTCAGGGGTTTCTTCAGCAACAGCTTCGATATCCATGCCGCCTTCTGTCGAAACGACGAAAGCCGGACGGCCGACGGTGCGGTCGATCAGGATCGAGAGATAGAGCTCGCGCTCGATGTCTGCACCATCTTCGATGTAAAGACGGTTGACCTGCTTGCCAGCATCGCCGGTCTGCTTGGTAACGAGTGTGTTGCCGAGCATTTCCTTTGCGTGGGAAACCACTTCTTCGATCGACTTTGCAAGGCGCACGCCGCCCTTGGCATCAGGACCGAGTTCCTTGAACTTGCCCTTGCCGCGGCCACCAGCGTGGATCTGGCTCTTGACGACATAAAGCGGTCCTGGAAGCGTCTTTGCCCATTCTTCCGCCTGTTCGACGGAATAGACAGCCACACCATTGGCGATCGGGGCGCCGAAGGTGTGAAGCAGGCGCTTGGCCTGGTATTCATGAATATTCATCTGGTTGTCCTCTACGGATTCCCGGCCCTTTCAACTGAGCCGGTACGGCCCGAATCTTCGACCGATAATTGACAGCCGGAAAAGGCCGGGACTGCGTATCTCGCAGCGATCCGGCCTTGTCTGGAACTTATTTCAGTGACGGAGCAATGCCGATGCAGGCCTCGCAAAGACCGGCAACAGATGCGACCGACTTTTCGAACTCGGCCTTTTCGTCCTTATCGAGATCGATCTCGATAATACGTTCAACGCCATTGGCACCGATCACGGTTGGAACGCCGACATACATGTCCTTGACGCCATACTGACCGGAAAGCTGTGCTGCGACAGGCAGAACGCGCTTCTTGTCCTTGAGGTAGGATTCAGCCATCTGAATGGCGGACGCTGCCGGTGCGTAGAAAGCGGAACCGGTCTTGAGCAGGCCGACAATTTCTGCGCCGCCATCGCGGGTGCGCTGAATGATCTTGTCGAGCTTTTCCTGGCTGGTCCAGCCCATCTTGACGAGGTCTGGCAGCGGGATACCGGCAACAGTCGAGTAACGAGCGAGAGGAACCATGCTGTCGCCGTGGCCACCAAGCACGAATGCAGTGACGTCTTCGACCGACACGTTGAATTCTTCCGACAGGAAGTAGCGGAAACGGGCGCTGTCCAAAACGCCAGCCATGCCGACAACCTTGTGTGCTGGCAGACCGGAAAACTTCTGCAAAGCCCAGACCATCGCATCGAGCGGGTTGGTGATGCAGATGACGAAAGCTTCAGGAGCATATTTCTTGATGCCTGCGCCGACCTGTTCCATGACCTTCAGGTTGATACCCAGAAGATCATCGCGGCTCATGCCCGGCTTACGCGGCACGCCTGCGGTAACGATGACAACGTCTGCGCCTTCGATCGCGGCATAGTCGTTTGCACCGGTGAACTTCGCATCAAAACCGTCAACCGGTGAAGATTCTGCAATATCCAGTCCCTTACCCTGCGGAGTGCCTTCCGCAATGTCGAAAAGGACGACGTCGCCGAGTTCCTTCAGACCAGCAAGATGAGCGAGCGTGCCGCCGATCATGCCGGAGCCGATGAGGGCAATCTTGTTGCGTGCCATGATTGTTTCTTTCCTCAAGTTTGATCCAGAAACGCATGAAGCTATCCGGTTTCCTCCCGGAAAACGCGTCTGCGCTGCGAGGGTTCGATAGGACTCTTTGCAAAAAAACTCAACTCATTATTT
The DNA here is from genome assembly GCF_025846885.2 of Brucella sp. HL-2. NCBI lineage: Bacteria > Pseudomonadati > Pseudomonadota > Alphaproteobacteria > Hyphomicrobiales > Brucellaceae > Brucella > Brucella sp. HL-2. Next base: position 84,929 of record NZ_JAOYTK010000001.1, read on the forward strand.
TGCGACTAATGTTTTCAATCGTTTAGAATTATATGTTCTTACGTAAACGTAAGATATTTTGGCAAATTCAAGGCAATTCGCTGCCGTCGTCCGGCTGTTTCGCATTGCTCATAATGCGTCAGCCGGGCCGCAGATTAGTTTTACAGGCAAGGACACACGATTAGGAAACAACCGCATTCAACCCAAGCTCCTGCCAGAACAACATAGCCCGTAGTTCCTATAAGTCGAGTCTGTGGCAGTTCAATGATACGCGAAGGAAAGTGTATAAGCCCTGTCTCAGCTTTCTGCTTTCTCGGAAAATGCATCGAGATATTCAGCGCTCTGCATTTCAAACAGGCGCGAAGCTGTGCGGTCAAATTCGAAGGCTTCCACGCCTTGTCTTGCTTCATAAAGCTTTTCAGGCTGCGCTTCGGCAGAGATGAATAACCGCGCATGATGATCATAAAGCACGTCGATCAGCAGAATAAAGCGTTTGGCCTCATTGCGGCGTGAATAATCGAGTATCGGCACATCATCGATAAACAACGTCTGATATCGTGTGACGATAGCAATATAATCGGATGCAGCAAGCGGCTGCGCGCAAAGCTCATTGAAAGTGAACCGTGCCGCTCCTGCCACTGCATGGCGCACGGGAATGTCGCGCCCTTTGATGTGGATCACATCCGGCTTTTCTTCCGCACCATTTTTATGGGCAGTCCATGCGGCATCCATGCGTTTGGTCGTCTCCGAACCGAGCGGCGTCAGATAAACCGGCTGGCGATCAAGTTTTTCCAGACGGTAATCGGTGCGCGAATCGAGATTGATCACATCGACATGCTGCTTGAGGATATTGACGAATGGCAGGAAGAGCTGGCGGTTTAACCCGTCGCGGTAGAGATTGTCGGGCGCAACATTGGATGTTGCGATCAGTACCACGCCGCGAGCGAACAAGGCGCTGAACAGACGCGACAGGATCATCGCATCGGCAATATCAGTCACGGTAAACTCATCAAAGCAAAGCACCCATGCCTGCTCGGCCAGCGCTTCTGCGACTGGCGGGATCGGGTCTTCCTGCTTGGTTTCACCCCGTTTCAAGGCTTGACGGTGGGCGTTGATGCGCTCATGCGCATCAGCCATGAAATCATTGAAATGCGCACGGCGTTTGCGTTCAACTGGCAGAAGCTGAAAGAACATGTCCATCAGCATGGTCTTGCCGCGCCCGACTTCGCCGTGCACGTAAAGTCCCTTGACGATTGCGACTTCCTTGCGCTTGCCGAACAGCCAGCCAAGGGCGCTTGATTTGCGCGACAGACGCTTGGTGCAAACTTCTTCGATCAGGCGATCATAGCGTTTGGTGAGCTCAAGCTGCGCTGGATCGACTTCAACTTCGCCTGCCCTCACCAGCGCATCATAATGCTCGCTGACCGAAGGAAACGCTTTCAGATTACCGTCGAAAGACATGATTGCTTCCGTTCACCGCTTATAGCATGCCTCCCAAAAGCGGGAACCGGTTTGGGGACAAAGACATGCTTGAAAACAAACCACTAGAGCATTTCTTCCAATTCCGTCAAAAATGGAAACGCTCTAATTGCAAAAACGGCGGAGCGTCTTGCGACTGCTCCGCCTGTTTTAAACGTTAATGACTTATCAGCGCGACAGCGAAACTGCCTGACCGCCTGTGGTCTGACCATCGAAACGGCCCTGACCCGAGGAATAGAGCGTCGCGACTGTTCCGCCATTCGCATCATAGAGCGAAAGCTGCTTGCCGCTGACCGACCACGAAGCAAGGCTTCCAAGTTCGCCCGGGCAGCGCAGCGGACCCGCGCGGAAACCCTGACCATACTTGGTCTGCGGCGTTGCGATCTTACAGTTCTGACCGGCAAGCGATGCATTCCAGACACCTGCGACCGTACCCGGTGTCAGATCAGGTGCTGATTCGGGTGGAAGGCTTGCAACCTGCGTATTCCCGTCCTGTGGAGCAGTGCTGGTCGTCGGCGCGGTTGGGAAAGAATTCGGAGCGTTAAGATTACCAGACTGTACGGAACTGACGGGAGCAGATCTCAGTGGTGCTGGCGGCGGCGGCGATGCATTGTTGTCAAAGCCTCCAACTCGGGAGCTTTGGCAACCGGCCAAAATGACGCCCGCTGCAGCAATGCTGAGCAAACTTGCTTTTGAAATTCCCATCTGGTTCTCCAATTCCTTCGTGTACTTGGGGCGTGATCTGGGGCTTGATCTGGGGCCTGACTAATTGGGGGAGTGCCCCTCGCACCATCGAGCATGAAGACTCGACCTAAAAACAATATTGCACCGATAAAATGGCGATATGGTTAAAAAATCAACTGTGCAATGGCGCAAATGTGGGTGAGATGGCATCAAGAACGCTTGAAATAGCTTAGAAATTTTCAGAATGGCGCAGGAAGGACACAGTTTCTGAGTAATCTGCGATCCATAAAGATGATGAACCGATACCGGTGCGGCCAAAAGCGCGCCGGTACTGGCAATTTGTGGGCTTTTCCGCCATATAGAGCCTTTCCAACATGAACGGCCAAATGAACGGGACCCGGAACCAGCAATGAGCAAGGCAGTCTTCTCCAAAATGAACGGACTGGGCAACAAGATCATTGTTGCCGATATGCGCGGACGTAGCGATCGTATCGCTCCGACCGCTGCCATCCGTTTGGCCGGAGATGAGGCAACCTCATTTGATCAGATCATGGCCATCCATGACCCCAAGACGCCTGGCACCGATCATTATATCGAGATCATCAATTGCGATGGCACACAGGCGCAGGCTTGCGGCAATGGCACTCGCTGCGTTGTGCAGTGGCTTTCTAACGAAAGCGGAAAACAGGATTACATTTTCCAGACACTGGCTGGCATCCTGACCGCCAATGAGCACGAAGACGGGCTGATTACCGTCGATATGGGCAAGCCGCATTTCGGCTGGAAGGAAATCCCCCTCGCCCATGAAGTTGCCGACACGCGGGCCATCAACCTTTCTGCAGGCCCTGTGGACGCACCCGTCCTGCAATCACCTTCGATTGCCTCCATGGGCAATCCGCATGCAATTTTCTGGGTCGAAAACGACGTCTGGTCCTATGCGCTCGATCAACATGGACCGGGGCTGGAGCACGATCCGATCTTTCCGGAACGCGCCAATATTTCCATCGCTCAAGTGACATCACGTGAAAGCATCAATCTGCGCACATGGGAACGCGGTGCGGGTCTCACCCTTGCCTGCGGTTCAGCCGCTTGTGCTGCCGCCGTTTCAGGCGCACGAACCGGACGCACAGAGCGCAGCGTCACAGTGAACGTCCCCGGCGGTCCGCTTAAAATCGAATGGCGCGAGGATGATCACGTCATGATGACCGGCCCTGCCGAATGGGAGTTCGACGGCACATTTGATCCTGCAACCGGCGAATGGGAGTACGCCCCCAATCAAGACCGGGGAGCTGCCTGATGAGCGTGGAAGTCGTAACCTTTGGATGTCGTCTCAACACCTATGAATCCGAGGTGATGAAGCGCGAAGCAGATGCCGCGGGTCTGGGCGAGCTGAAAGACGGCGCGATCATTTTCAACACCTGCGCGGTGACATCGGAAGCCGTGCGTCAGGCGCGCCAGGCAATCCGCAAGGCGCGTCGAGACAACCCGGAAGCGCGCATTATTGTCACCGGTTGTGCTGCGCAGACTGAATCGGCCAAATTCGAAGCGATGGATGAAGTCGACCTCATTCTGGGCAACGAGGAAAAGCTCAAGTCCAATTCCTACCGCATGCTGCCTGATTTCGGCGTGAACCAGTTCGAGAAGGTTCGCGTCAATGACATCATGGAAGTGCGCGAAACTGCAAGCCACATGGTTGATGCCATCGAAGGCCGTGCGCGCGCTTTCGTGCAGGTACAGAACGGCTGCGATCACCGCTGCACCTTCTGCATTATTCCTTATGGTCGTGGCAATTCGCGTTCCGTGCCGATGGGCGGTGTCATCGATCAGGTCAAACGCCTCGTCGATAACGGTTATGCCGAAGTGGTTTTGACCGGTGTGGACATGACCTCTTACGGTCCTGATCTGCCGGGAAGCCTTCGTCTCGGCAAACTGGTGAAGACGGTTCTGACGCAGGTGCCAGGTTTGCAGCGTCTGCGGCTTTCATCCATTGATTCCATCGAAGCTGATGATGATCTTATGGACGCCATCGCCAATGAAAAACGCCTGATGCCGCATCTGCATCTGTCGCTTCAGGCAGGCGACGACATGATCCTCAAGCGCATGAAGCGCCGCCATTTGCGTGATGACTCCATTCGCTTCTGTGAGGATGTACGCGCGTTGCGTCCCGATATCGTGTTCGGTGCCGACATTATCGCCGGTTTTCCGACAGAGACTGAAGAAATGTTCGCAAACTCGATGAAGATCGTCGAGGAATGCGGGCTCACGCATCTGCACGTCTTTCCCTATAGCGCCCGCGAAGGCACACCAGCCGCGCGCATGCCACAGGTTCGGCGTGAAATCGTCAAGGAACGTGCAGCACGGCTGCGTGCCGTTGGCGACCGCGCCTATGAAAAGCATCTCACTTCTCTCAACGGCACTCACCAGCGCCTGCTGATCGAGAAGGAAGGCATTGCGCGAACGGAAGGCTTTACGCTCGCCGTGATCGATCAGGGCAATCCCGGCGAAATCATCGATAGAATTGTGACGGGTCATGACGGAGAAAAACTTCTTACCCGTCAGGCAGAGCCGCAAGCGGCTTAAAGCTAAACAGGGCATCAAAATTTATGGCAATGGGCTTCATCAAGAAAATGTTCTCCTTCGGCAAGAAGGAGGTCGAAGAAAAGCCGGTCGAACAATCGGCCCCCGATACTGCTGAAGCTACTGTTGAAGCTGCAGTGGAAGCACAGCTTCCTGAAGCCGTCGAAGTACCCAAAGAAACGGAAATCACTGTCGCTGAAGTGGTGGTCTCCGAACCGGATACGCCTTTGGTCGTAGCCGAGCCCGAGCCGGCTGAAGAACCTGCGGCTCAAACGGTGGAAGAAGAAAAGGCTGAGCCGGAACATCCGGTTGCCGAGATCGAAATTCCTATCGAACAGCCGCCTGTTATGGAGCCCCCAGTGATGGAGCTTGGGGCAATCGAACCCGTCGTCGTTGAAGTGCCAGCGATCGAGCCGGTTGTTGAACCAGAGCCAGAACCTGTCGTTGAGCTGAAACAGCCCGAAATCGCAGACGTTCCGGAATTTATCGAGACGCCGATTGTCGAGGAAGTGGTCGAACCTGCACCTCAACCTGAGCCGGTGAAACCTAAAAAGGTCAAGGTTGCCAAGGCCGTTGAAGAACATCAGGACGAAACGCCGGTCGAAGCTGCTCCAGAGCCAAAGCTGTCGTGGTTTGAGCGTCTGCGTCGCGGATTGTTGCGTTCATCGAATTCGCTGAGCGATTCCATCGGTAGCATTTTCACCAAGCGCAAACTTGATGAAGACACGTTGCAGGACCTAGAAGACGTTCTCATTCAGGCCGATCTCGGACTTGAAACAGCAATGCGCGTGACGGACGCCCTTTCATCGGGTCGTTACGGCAAGGATGTGACCGGCGAAGAAGTCCGCAACATCATGGGTGCGGAAATCGAGAAGGTGCTGGGCCCTGTTGCCAAACCGCTGGAACTTGATCTTTCGCACAAGCCGCATGTCATTCTGGTTGTCGGCGTTAACGGCACCGGCAAGACCACGACCATTGGCAAGCTGGCGGCAAAACTTACCGCAGGTGGGCTCAAGGTCATGCTGGCAGCAGGCGACACATTCCGCGCCGCTGCAATTGAACAGCTCCACATCTGGGGTGAACGCACCGGCTCGCCGGTTGTCTCAAGCAAACTCGGTGCCGATGCGGCGGGTCTCGCCTATGATGCCTGGAAACAGGCAAAAGATGCGGGCAGCGACGTGCTCATCATCGACACTGCTGGCCGCTTGCAGAACAAGGCCGAGCTGATGGAAGAACTTGCCAAGATCGTCCGCGTTTTAGGCAAGCACGATCCAGAGGCACCGCACACTGTTTTGCAGACGCTTGATGCCACTACTGGGCAAAACGCGCTCAATCAGGTCGAGATTTTCAAGAACATCGCTGGCGTCAATGGTCTCGTCATGACCAAACTCGACGGCACGGCACGTGGCGGCATTCTGGTGGCAATCTCAGCCAAACATAAGCTACCGATCTACTTCATCGGTGTCGGCGAAGGTGTCGACGATCTTGAACCATTTGCGGCCAAGGATTTTGCCCGCGCCATCGCAGGAGTTGCCTGATGCAGCATCCCGTTTTCGAACGCGACCCGTCGGAAAAGACAGAAGCCGAACGCAAGGAAGTTCCGCCGCTGCTCAAGCTTGCATTGGAACTTGGACCGCTTCTGGTGTTCTTTTTCGCCAATGCACGCGGCGAAAGCCTGATTGAGCGCTTTCCCTTGCTCGGTCAGATCGGTGAACCGATCTTTCTCGCAACCGCACTTTTCATGGTGGCAACTGTCATAGCACTTGCTGTGTCATGGTCGATGACGCGCACATTGCCGATGATGCCGCTCATTTCAGGCATCGTGGTTCTGGTGTTTGGTGCGCTGACACTCTGGCTGCACAACGATACCTTCATCAAGATGAAGCCGACCATCGTCAACACGCTGTTTGGCGCGATCCTCCTGGGTGGGCTTTTGTTTGGCAAATCCCTGCTCGGTTATGTGTTTGATTCTGCTTTCAAGCTGGACGCCGAGGGCTGGCGCAAACTCACCTTCCGCTGGGGGCTGTTCTTTGTTTTCCTCGCGATTGTGAATGAGCTTGTCTGGCGGAATTTTTCAACTGATGCCTGGGTTTCCTTCAAGGTCTGGGGCATCATGCCGATCACCATTGTCTTCACGCTTTCACAAATGCCGCTTATCCAGAAGCACACTTTGCCTGAGGCGAATAAGCAAGGTTAGGGCGCAAGCCGAATAACAAATGCATGAAAATGGAGGACGCCATGCCCCAGATAGACAAAAGGCTCGATATCGAGCAATTCATCTGCCGTAGCGATAATTATGGCGTTCTCATTCATGATCCTGAAAGCGCCCTGACGGCGGCGATCGATGCGCCCGACGCAAATGCCATCGAAGCGGCGCTTAAGCGCCGTGGCTGGACGCTGGACTTCATCTTCACGACCCACCACCACCTCGACCATGTCGAAGGCAATGAGCAGCTGAAAGCCAAATTCGGCGTCAGCATCATTGGTCCGAAGGCCGAGGAAAGCAAAATCCCCGGCATTGATCGCACCGTTGCGGATGGGGATGAATTTACCTTCGGTCTGTTCAAGGTTCAGGTTATCTCGACACCCGGACATACGTCCGGTGAGATTTCATTCTATCTGCCGGAAGCGAAAGTAGTGTTCACTGGCGACACGCTTTTTGCGCTGGGCTGCGGACGGTTGTTTGAAGGGACGCCTGCAACCATGTTCCGGTCGTTGCAAAAGCTCGTCGCTCTGCCCGGTGACACGGCGGTTTATTGCGGCCATGAATATACCGAAAGCAATGCTCGCTTTGCATTGACTATCGACGCGGATAATTCAGCGCTCAAAGAGCGGGCACAGGGTATTGCGCGGTTGCGTGCGGCAGATAAGATGACCCTGCCTTCCAGCATAGCGCTCGAAATGGCAACCAATCCATTCCTGCGCTGGCACGACGGCTATATCCGCTCACGTCTTGGTATGCAGGAAGCTACCGATGAAGCGGTTTTTGCAGAAATCCGTAAGCGTAAAGATCTATTTTAGGATGTTACCATGAAGAACTTTTCCCACTTTAAAAGCCTCCATGCTGCAGCCCTCTTCGGCTTATCGCTTATGATCCTGCCGCAGTCTGTGAAAGTGGCCGTTGCGGAAGATATACTGGCAATCGCAACACCGCCGCAAACGCCTGCTGACATCAACAATTTCAAGCTGACCGAAGACCTTCTCGCGCGGATGGAAAAGATCCATAACAAGCTTGAAGACATGCAGCTCTCACCTACTGCCGAAGAAGGGCAAGATGCGCAGCCTTCCATGGATTCCATGGTGAAGAGCATTGAATCGCGCCCGCAAGTTGTTGCTGTGATGAAGGCTGAGAATATCGAGCCGCGCGATTATCTTCTTGGCTATTTCGCCATGATGAGCGCACTTGCGGCGGCTGATGCCGAGGAAGAAGATCAGCTTGTCGATGAAGTGAAGCAGATCAATCCCGAGCACGTGGCCTTCGGCAAACAATATGGCGAGCGCATTCGCGAATTGATCGGCGAGTAATGCATCAAGAAAAAACCGGCGAAGTTTCCTTCGCCGGTTTTTTTATCAGCTTGGCTGTCTTAACAAACGCAGCGCATTGATCGTTACCAGAACGGTCGCGCCCGTATCGGCCAGAATGGCTGGCCAGAGGCCGGTAATCCCCAGCACGGTCGTTACGAGAAACACAGCCTTCAGCCCAAGGGCAATTGTGATGTTCTGATGGATATTGCGCATGGTCCGCTGAGACAGATCGACCATGGCTGCAACGTCTCCCACCCGACCATGCAGCACTGCGGCATCCGCTGTCTCCAGAGCCACATCGGTGCCGCCGCCCATGGCAATGCCGACATCAGCCGCAGCCAGCGCTGGCGCATCGTTGATACCATCACCAACTTTGGCAACGACCTGACCTTCATTACGAAGCTCACCGACGATGCGCTGTTTGTCTTCCGGCAGAAGTTCCGCACGCACCTCGATGCCGAGATCCTTGCCGATGGCTTCCGCAGTACGGCGATTGTCGCCAGTCAGCATCACGGTGCGAATGCCTGCATCTTTCAACGTCTTAAGTCCGGCTATCGCATCAGCACGAGGTTCGTCGCGCATGGCGATGGCACCTGCAATCCTGCCGTCCGCGACCAGTACCGAAACCGTCTTGCCTTCATCGTTGCATGCGGTAATTCGGGCCGCAAGTTCATCTGGAATGGCTGAGATTTCATTGGCAGCCCTACGCGAACCGAGGAACAGTTCAATGCCATTGGCCTTGCCTGACACACCCTTACCGCCATGGGCTTTGCCTGTCGAAACCTCGGATAGTTTCAGACCGCGCGCCTCTGCTGCACCGACAATTGCCAGCGCAAGAGGATGGCTTGAGCCCGCATCAAGCGACGCAGCAAGGCGCAGAACTTCTTCTTCTGAAAGCCCTGCAGGAAGAACATCCGTTACCTGCGGCTTGCCTTCAGTCAGCGTGCCGGTCTTATCGAAGCAAGCGGTAGTGATCTTACCGATTGTCTCAAGAACCGCACCGCCCTTCAACAGAAGCCCCCGACGTGCGCCAGCAGAAAGCGAAGCTGCAATCGCAGCAGGCGTCGAAATAACCAGCGCGCAAGGGCAACCGATCAGCAAAATGGCGAGACCTTTGTAGATCCATTCATCCCATGCGCCCCCCGCCACCAGTGGCGGCAGGATCGCAACCAAAGCTGCAACCAGGACAACGCCCGGCGTGTAATAGGTCGAAAAGCGATTGATGAAACGCTCGGTTGGTGCCTTGGCTTCCTGTGCTTCTTCCACCAGCCGCACAACGCGTGCAATGGTGTTGTCTTGCGCCGCAGCCGTTACCTTCACACGAAGCAGCCCGTCACCATTGATGGTGCCTGCAAACACACTATCGCCCACTACCTTGCCAACTGGCGTGCTTTCGCCCGTCACCGGCGCTTCATCGACAGCACTTTCGCCCGATATAATTTCGCCATCGGCAGGCATACGGTCACCTGGACGCACAGAGATTACATCGCCAACATTCAGGTCTTCCGCTGAAACTTCCCTTGTCGAACCACCATTGCTTTCGAGAAATGCGGTCTTGGGCACCAGCGCTGTCAGCGACTGAATGCTTGCGCGTGCCTTGCCGGCAGCAACACCTTCGAGCAGTTCGCCAACCAAGAACAGGAAGACGACGGCTGCCGCTTCCTCAGTGGCACCGATGATAACAGCACCGATTGCGGCAATCGTCATCAGCATTTCAATAGAGAACGGAGTGCCGTTGATGGCTGCCGAATAAGCGCGTTTTGCGATCGGTATAAGACCAATCAGCATCGCAGCCGTGAAGGCCCACAAGGCAATCGGCGGGTAAAGATGGCCAACAATGTAGGCAACCACCAGACCGCCGCCACAGGCAAGCATCATCTGGCCTTTGCCGGTCCGCCACCAGCGTTTGGGCTTTGCGGGAGCCGTTGGCGATGCCTTCTTGCCAACGGCTGGCTGCGCGCTGGCCTTATAGCCAAGTCCCGTCACCTTTGCAGCAATCTCGTCGGGGTTTGCCGAGCCATCATGATTGACGGTCATGGTACCATTGGTCACAGAAACTGAAACATCCTGCACGCCACCAACGCGACGCACAGCCGTATCGATCTTGGCTGCACAAGAAGCGCAATCCATACCATCCACCTGAAAGCGGAAACTATTGGTTCCGGCAGTAATCTGCTTTGCTTCTGCTTCCTCATGGTCGTGATCATGATCATGATGGTCATGCTTGTGATCGTGACCGCTGCAACCTGCATGATCGTGGTCATGCTTGGCCGGAGCTTTTTCATCCGCTACTGGCTCAACACTGTAACCAAGGCTGCGCACCTTTTTGGCAACGCTTTCCAGATCGCTGCTGCCATCATGGCGCACCGTCATCATGCCTGTCGTCACCGATACGGACACATCTTCCACACCTGCAACGCGGCGCACAGCGGTATCGATCTTCGTCGCACAGGAAGCGCAATCCATGCCTTCCACACGAAATCGGTTTTGTTTCAGAATCTCGTTCATGATTTGCCCTTTTCAGAACGCCCTTGAATTATCTGAAACAAGATCTACATCCTCTAGTGACTAGAGGAGCAAGCGAAAAAATGATTACCAATGTTCCGATTGGCGAGGCATCAAAAGCCAGTGGCGTAAAAGTGCCAACAATCCGTTATTACGAGCAAATCGGGCTTCTTCCGGTTCCGCCACGCACGGAAGGCAATCGCCGTCTTTACGACAACAGCGATGTCCAGCGGCTTCTGTTTATCCGTCACGCCCGCGATCTGGGCTTTGAAGTGGACGCGATCCGCACGCTTCTCGACCTTCAGGACAATCCCGACCAATCATGTGCTGCAGCTGATTCTATTGCGCGCGCGCGCCTGATTGATGTCGAGCACCGTATTGCAAAACTGATGTCTTTGAAGACGGAATTGTTACGCATGCTCGATTGCACAGCACATGGCCGCATCGATCAGTGCCGGGTTATCGAAATTCTCGGCAATCACGAGGAATGCCTGCATCCCAGTCACTAGAATATTTCCTGTTTAAGATGAATCGCCAGAAATACGTCTCACTATTTGTATTTACGCATGTCTTCATCCCAAAATCGGTTCCCACTTTTGGGAGACATGCTCTAACTTTACTCGGCGGGTACCGCTTCTTTGCCCCGCGAAAAAATCATGTCTTTTGCAGCCAGCGCCGCACCTGCCGTAATCAACAGGCAAGCGGCGAGAATGCGCATGGATGGCTGGGCCGTACCGGCTAAGATCAGAACAAGCGTGGATAGAAGCGGGGCGGCATAACTTGCTGCGCCCAGCACCTGAATATTGCCGCGCTTCACTCCAAAATCCCAGGCATAAAACGCCGCTCCCACAGGCAACAGGCCAAGTGCCAGAACGCAAAGCCATTGCATTCCGGTTTCCGGCCACACTGTCTGTTCAAGTGCCAGATGGCAGATCAGTGACAGAACAGCGGTCGCCACGCAGAAACCGGTTACAGCATCCGTCGGCACGCTCGAAAAACGGCGAGAGAGCAGCGAATAGCTCGACCACGTCAAAGCGCAAAGTGCGGCCATTGCGTAACCAAAGCTGTAACGGGCTTCAAAGCCGAAACCACCGCCTTTACTCACGATCAGCACGGTCCCGCCAAGACCAAGAAGCGCGCCCGCGATATGATACCAGTGGAGCCGTTCGCCCGGCATCAGGGCGGATCCAATCACAATCAGCAGCGGCCAGAGATAGGCAATCAGGCTGGCATCAACGGCAGGCGCATTTCGGAGCGCGGTAAAATAGAGAAAATGGTAGCCGAAAAGGCCAACCACACCAACAAACCAGACGATTGGCGGTTGGCGCAGATGTTTGACGGCATTCGGGCGCCACAGCCAGGAAATGAGGCCTATGGATGCGCCGACTGAAAACGTCATGGCTGACAGTTGGAATGGAGGAACCTGACCGGAACCGGCAGTAAAAAGCGCCAGAAGCGCCCACATCGCTATGGCCGAAAAGCCGATCAGCGTCGCCAACTTCATGATTGATCCCCCCATTTGCGGGATCGCTCGCGCGGCTCAAGCCGTCTTTGGCGTCCCGTTATCTTATCTTTTCAAATCGTGTCGCCTCGATCTTCAGTGTCCCCAGCTGTGTGCCGATGCGTGCCACAACGGGCGCATAGATACCGGAATCGCCAAGCGATGCAAAGGAGATCGTGATCTTGCTGCGGGTGCTCAGATAATCAATCGCCTTCTTGCCCTTTTGATAGCCCGAGATTGGTGTGAACTTGGCCGAACAGATGACCGATTCGCCGGTGAAGCCTTCGGTAGTGAAGGATTCAGTGCCATTGAAATCCAATCGGATATCGGCACGAGTCTGACCATCAAAGACACTCAGTGTGCGATTGCAAACAGCTTTTGGGTCTCGGGTCGGAATCATAAGTGCGCTTAGCGGATCGCTCACATTGACCAGATCGTTTGGAGCTGTCTCCACCCAGGGATCGCGCTTTTTCACTGGTGGCAAATTTTCAGCGCTTGTTACGTTGCCACCTGCAAAACGTATCTTTGTGCTCTTGTTCTTTCGTCCATGCTTATAGGCAAGATCGAAGGCCGAGGGTGTTACCTTACCGGGGGCAGAACTGCCGCCCACATAGACCGTCCCGTCCGTATCGTCGAAAACGCGGGCAATACCAGATGTCTTGAAGCGACCATTGACGCCGTAATTGGCGCCTTTGACAATGGTTTCAATCGCTGAGCGCGCGATGGAAAGGCCAAACATCGAGATTTCATATTCGGTTCGGTATAAAGCGTCTGCTTTTGCGGTTCCCACCGCGGCCACACTCGCAATCGTCAATCCGGTTAGAAGTGCAAGTGCCCGCCGCTTTGCCCCATTCCTGATCAACTTGCTCTCAATCGGCTTGAAGAAATGCGATTGATTGATCATGCCAGATTTTCCTTTCGCGATATCTACTTCGAGAGCACCATACACCCGCATGAACAGCGCTCCAGCAAACCAAGTCCATGCCCAAGTCCATGCCCAAATCCGTGCCCAAATCCGTGCCCAAATCCATGCATTGAGCCTGCAAAACGATTCTGTTTATCTGGCCCATGCTCTAGTTTGTCTTTAAGCTTCCGACTATAAATGGCCCCAGATTCTCGTTTTACATTCTCTGTCGAACAGGAAAAACCGGCGAAGTTATGATCGGGCAGACCACCAGAGGATGCAAAACGCTGTAAATGCGCGCCTTTAGAGGTTCACAGCGGAATCTGTCTTGACTGTTTTCGCTACTGTCACTATAGAAACGCGACTTTCCCAATAGGCCGCCTGTCCGAGATCGCGCGCCAGCAGCAGCAAACTGCTATGATTGCTTTGAATTCGGACATTCGGGTCGGGGCCTGAGAAACAAAAAATTTGAAGGTGAGACCAAAATGTCCCGCGCTTGTGAATTGACCGGCACCTCGGTCCAGTACGGCAACAATGTGAGCCACGCAAACAACAGAACGCGTCGCCGCTTCCTGCCAAACCTCTGCAACGTTACGCTTATGTCCGAAGTACTCGGCCAGAGCTACCGTCTCCGCGTTTCCGCTTCTGCTCTGCGTTCGGTTGAGCATCGCGGTGGCCTCGACGCTTTCCTCGTCAAGTCTGACGACAAGGAACTCTCGCAGCGCGCCCGCCTGCTGAAGCGTCAGATCGCGAAGAAGCAGGCTGAAGTTGCTGCATAAGCAATCAGCTTTTTAAAGTTTGACAAAAAAGGCTGACTCGCGTCAGCCTTTTTTGCTGGTTCCATCACCCAGGATAAAAAAATGCCTATTACAGGTCCTTCTTTTGCCCGGCTCTGGCCGGCCGTGATAGCGATGTGTGCGGCAGTTGCGGCCTCCAACATCCTTGTCCAATATCCTTTTCAGCATTTTGGCCTTGGTGAACTGCTCACCTATGGTGCCTTCACCTATCCGGTGGCATTTCTCGTCAACGATCTGACGAACCGCCGCTTTGGCCCTTCGGCTGCGCGCAAGGTTGTCTATGCCGGTTTTGTGCTCGGCGTACTGATGTCGATCTGGCTGGCAACGCCGCGTATCGCCATCGCCTCCGGCTCTGCATTTCTGGTCGCACAATTGATGGACATCACGGTCTTCAACCGTCTGCGTCGCCAGACATGGTGGAAAGCGCCATTTGCAGCCGCCATGTTCGGATCGGTCGTCGATACGATTCTGTTCTTCTCCATTGCCTTTGCTGCAAGCTTCGCGTGGATTGATGCGATCACCGGCATGCCCGATTCATCTCTCGCCGAACCTGCCGCCTTCCTCGGTCTTGGAATGCCGCTGTGGGCTTCGCTGGCAACGGGCGACTTCTTCGTGAAAGTTGTCATGGGAACGCTGATGCTGGTGCCCTATGGAGCCATTCTGGCCATTTTCGCACCAACCCTTTATGCGCCCGACCGGATGAACACGAACAAGCGTTGATTTCACCCATCACGATCGGTTTATCTGAATAAAAATCGATTTCATTGAGGTGCTTCGGCCTCTATATACGGCGCTTCGATAAACCGGCAGAATTAATCTGCCGACTTTCTTTATTGGTTTAGATTTCTATATTGTTCACAGTGAGCATAATCCGCATTGATTTATTTCAAATGCGGATTTTATGCTTGTTGTTGATATTTTATATTTAGATAAAGGTTAATTAGATGTCAGAAAATAAAGAAAAGATTCCGCTTGTCATTATTACCGGGGCAAGCTCTGGAATCGGCCTTGCCACAGCCCGAATGTTTTCAGATCGCGGCCAACCGTTGCTGCTGCTTGCCCGGCGCCTGGACGCGATGGAAAAGCTCAAGCTGCCGAACACGCTTTGCAAATCCGTTGATGTGACTGATCGTCAAGCTCTGCTTGCGGCAGTCCAGGAAGCTGAAGAAAAATTCGGCCCTGCTGATGTCATCGTCAACAATGCTGGCGTGATGCTTTTGGGCGACGTAACCAAACAAAATCCCGAAGAATGGGATCGTATGCTTGAGGTCAATGTCAAAGGCTTGCTGAATGGCATTCATGCCGTCTCGAGCGGCATGGCTGCCCGCAAGCATGGCACGATCATCAACATCAGTTCAGTCGCCGGCCGCAAGACATTCGCGAACCACGTCGCCTATACGGCCACGAAATTCGCGGTTCATGGCCTGTCGGAAAACCTGCGCGAAGAACTGTCTGCACATGATGTACGTGTGGTGACGATTGCGCCGGGTGCCGTTGAAACCGAACTTCTCAGCCATACCAATGATGCGGGCATCAAGGCAGGCTATGAGGCGTGGAAAAAGGATATGGGCGCGCCAGTCTTATCGGCAGATGATGTGGCGCGGGCGATTGTCTATGCCTATGATCAGCCGCAAGGCGTATGCATTCGTGAGATCGTACTGGCCGCAACCCGCCAGCAAGCCTAAAAAAGGGGCCGAAAAGGCCCCTTTATTCTATCGCCTGCCTGCGCGGCGGCGTCCTCTGCCAGACGCCTCTGCACCCTGTTCCTCGAACAACGAAGCAAGCTGTTCGGTCATTGCACCCGCCAGCTCTTCTGCATCCACAATGGTAACAGCGCGCTGATAATAGCGCGTGACATCATGGCCGATACCAATGGCGATCAGCTCCACCGGCGAGCGATTTTCGATCTCTTCGATCACTGCGCGCAAGTGACGTTCCAGATAATTGCCCGGATTAACCGACAGCGTCGAATCATCTACCGGCGCGCCATCTGAAATCATCATCAGGATCTTGCGCTGTTCGGGGCGCGCCAACAAGCGATGATGCGCCCAGATCAGCGCTTCACCGTCGATATTCTCCTTGAGCAGCCCTTCGCGCATCATCAGGCCGAGATTGCGCCGTGCACGCCGCCATGGCGCGTCGGCACTCTTGTAGATGATGTGGCGCAGATCATTGAGACGACCGGGATTGGAAGGCTTGCCACGACCAAGCCATGCCTCACGCGATTGGCCGCCCTTCCAGGCTTTGGTGGTAAAGCCGAGAATCTCGACCTTCACACCGCAACGTTCCAGCGTGCGAGCCAGAATGTCGGCGCAAGTTGCAGCAACGGTGATCGGGCGACCACGCATCGAACCGGAATTATCAATCACCAGCGTTACAACCGTATCGCGGAAATCCGTATCGCGTTCCTGCTTATAGGAAAGTGGCTGCGTCGGATCGATGACAATACGCACCAGACGAGCCGAATCGAGATAGCCCTCTTCCAGATCGAAATCCCACGAACGGTTCTGCTGCGCCATCAGGCGGCGCTGCAACCGGTTGGCAAGTCTTCCGACCACGCCCTGAAGATTGGAAAGCTGTTTATCGAGAAACCCGCGCAGACGATCAAGCTCGGCCTCATCGCAAAGATCGGTCGCTTCGACCTCTTCATCGAATTCGCGCGTGAAGACATTGTAATCGACATGCTCGGAAAAATTGGCAAAAGGCTGGTTCTGACGGCGTGTATCGCCCGGCGTTTCCGCGTCGACATCTTCGCTGTCATCCATATCGTCGGAGGCAGCATCAGCGGCGTCCATTTCGCCCTGCTCGCCCTCTTCACTGGAACTGTCTGATTCATCGCTTTCGGCTGAATCAGAACCTTCCTGGCTTTCTTCGCCACCGTCCTCGTTTTCATCGGAGTCTGGCGTCTGTTCGTTGTCCTGATCCTGTTCGTCGCTCTGCTCTTCTTGAGAAAGCTCTTCGGCCATATCCATGGAGGCCAGCATATCGCGCACCGTGCGCGCAAAAGCTTGCTGATCTTCCAGATTTTCGCCAAGACGTGCCAGTTCAGGACCAGCTTTCTGCTCAATCCATTCGCGCCAGAGATCAAGTACAGGCCCCGCTTCAGCAGGTGCCGCGCGTCCGGTCAGCTTTTCACGCAAGAGCAGCGATACCGCTTCTTCAAGCGGCGCGTCTTCCTTATCTGTGACAGAAGCGAAATTGGCGCGGGTATATTTATCCGCAAGCATGGTGGCAAGATTGTCTGCAACACCGGCCATGGCACGGGCACCGATGGCTTCAACGCGAGCCTGTTCGACCGCATCGTAGATCGCACGTGCCTGCTTGCCTTCTGGTGCTAAGCTTGCATGGATACGGGCATTGTGGCGTGCCTGACGCAGCGCCATGGAATCGCCGAGGCCACGCGTAACCGCAACATCATGAGCAGTTGGGCGCTTTGGCAGGTCAGGCAGGCGGGCACGATTAGCAGTCAGCGCAGGGCGATCATTGCTGAAGGCGACTTCCAGCTCGTTCTCGCCGGAAATCGCGCGCATGGTCGCCGTCATTGCCCGCTTGAACGGTTCGGAATCTACCGGCCCGTTTTTACGCTCACGCGAATTATCGCCTATTGCTGACTTCTGGCCCGACATCTGCCTATCCTGACTTCACTGCCCTGACTTACTGTCATGACTTTATTGCGCTGCCGCCCGAAATGGGCGGCAGGCATCATCCAGTCTTATGCCAAAACGATATTGGCAGCAGATTCTGGAAGTTCCTCACCAAAGGCACGCTGATAGAACTCGGCCACAGTCTGGCGTTCTAGTTCATCGCACTTGTTGAGGAAGGTCAGGCGGAATGCAAAGCCGACATCGTTGAAGATCGCGGCATTTTCGGACCATGTAATAACCGTACGCGGGCTCATCACGGTCGAAAGATCGCCATTGATGAACGCCTGACGGGTCATATCGGCAACGCGGACCATCTTGTTCACGATCTCACGGCCTTCTGCATTCTGATAATGCTTGGCCTTGGCGAGAATGATGTTCACTTCGTTGTCATGCGGCAGATAATTGAGCGTGGTTACGATTGACCAACGGTCCATCTGCGCCTGATTGATCTGCTGTGTGCCGTGGTAAAGGCCCGTGGTGTCGCCGAGACCAACCGTGTTGGCGGTCGCAAACAGGCGGAATGCCGGATGCGGACGGATCACGCGGCTCTGATCGAGAAGCGTCAGGCGACCCGACGATTCCAGAACACGCTGGATCACGAACATCACGTCCGGGCGGCCCGCATCATATTCGTCGAAGACCAGCGCAACATTGTGCTGATAGGCCCAAGGCAGAATGCCGTCCTTGAATTCGGTAATCTGCATGCCGTCCTTGACGACGATTGCATCCTTACCGACGAGATCGATACGGCTGACATGGCTGTCGAGGTTGACGCGAACGCAAGGCCAATTGAGGCGCGCTGCGACCTGCTCGATATGCGTCGACTTACCGGTACCGTGATAGCCTGAAACCATCACGCGGCGGTTAAAAGCAAAACCTGCGAGAATGGCGAGCGTCGTCTGACGGTCGAAAATATAATCCGGATCCGTTTCCGGCACATAGGAATCGCCTGCCGCATAGGCTGGCACGCGCATGTCGGAATCAATTCCAAACACCTCACGTACCGAAACCGTCGTATCCGGCAAATTGGCTATATCCCGCTCAACCTTGTTCATCATGCCTCCAGGGCGGCAGGATTGTCCCACCGCGACATTCAAATTCGATCAGGGAGCCAGGTTCCGGCGAGCCAGATGACGCCCCTTCTGTTCAGTTGCGGGCATCCGTACTTGCGTCCGCGCAAATGCGCGGCAGATGAATGTCCGTTATACCAAGGCGCTGAGATGCTGACGCATCACGCCTTGAAAATGTTCAATCGCCACACGGGCTTAACCAATATCCCATGAGTCCCACTCATCGGATATTGGTATTAGAGCATTAAAACATGGCGCATGGGGAAACCAGTTCCCGTTTTCGCGACATGCCTCAACCACTCCGATACCCGGCTCATAAAGCCCAAACAGGCTTTAGCAAAAACCTGCCTGCTTGAGCAATTGATAAGCCTGAATGACGTCGCGAAATCTTTCTTCGGACCCGCGGTCGCCACCATTCGCATCGGGATGATGTTGCTTCACGAGTTCTTTATAGCGCGCCTTGATCTTATCGCTAGTTGAATTTGGTTCAAGACCGAGCGTGGCGAGCGCTTTTACTTCCAAGGTTCGTGGCTTGCGAAGCGCGGTTTTACCCGCAGGCGCTGCTTTTGCGTCTTTCACGAAATTGAACGGATCACGCAGACGGTTGTGATAGGCAGCCGAACCCGAACGCTTCTGCGCCATATCGGGCGAAGTGTGTTTTGTGGCTGTGGAATTGGACGCGGTCGACCAGGTCGGACGATTTCCTGTGATCGCGTCCTTCTGGAATTTGGAGATATCTTTGTCCGACAAACCCGAGAAATAATTGAAAGTCTTATTATATTCCCGGACGTGGTCGATACAGAAATGAAGATACTCGCCCTCGCGCATGCGCCCGACCGGCGCACGATGTGTGCCCGGCTTATCGCAACCATCCCACTGGCAGCAGGGACCGCTGGACTTCTTTTCCGCTTCCTTCTTGGGACGGATGCGGATGCTGTCGAAAAATTTTGAGTTCGTTGTCATCGAATCGGATTATGCGAATTAAGAGGAACTAAACAAGAATTGACATTTCGTCCTGACTGGTTTTGGCCATTCTTCAGGGCGAAATTTTGATGCAGACTGCATTTCCTGTGCGGATTTGCCCCACCAATGTCGCCGAGGCGACGTCTATATGAAGCACAGCACCTATATGGGGAGAACTGGCTCGAATGTCCATTCACAATAGCAAACAATCTTCAATGGAAGCGAAGCTTACGGCCGCTTTCGCGCCGGAACAGCTTGAAATCATAAATGAAAGCCACCTCCATGCCGGTCATCACCATGAAGATAGTGGCCATCATGAAGTTTACGATGGCACCGGCGAGACACATTTTCGTGTACGCATTGTATCGGGCAAGTTCGAAGGACTGAGTCGCATTGCCCGCCATCGTGCTATCAACGATATTCTGAAAGAAGAGCTCAACAGCGGCGTTCATGCACTGGCGCTCGAGCCTTCCGCTCCCGGCGAGCCAACCCGGCGCTGATCTGCTTACGCGTGAGCTTTAAGCCATTTGCGCAGACGACCACGCGCATTGGCGTAAGGCGAAGACGTGTTGAACTGGATCATGCGCCCAAGCGTATATTTTTCGTACCAAGCCACTCCATAAAGCTGCGCATCGCTGCGTGCCTCAATCAGTTCAACCAGCGCGTCTTTCGCGGCTTCGAAGCGCGACAGGAGTTCTGCGAATGGTAAGCTCTGGTAATCGTGGTAGAATTTGGATGCCAGATTGCCGAGTTCGTTCCATTTGAAACCCGTTGCCGGAAAATCGACCGGCTTCCTCTCATCGCGCAACTGGCACCATTTCAGAACCAGCTCGTTCCATCCGACCAGATAGGAAACGAGATTGTGTACGCTCATCATCGTGCCTTTCGCATGCCCTTCCATGGTGTTTTCCATGGCTTGCTCTGGCGACAAACGCGCAAGATCAATTGCCAGCCGGGCATAGTTCGTTTCGATCGCTGTAAGGAGTTCCTGCTTGTTCGCTGGAACCCCCATCAGTTTGAAACCTTCGCGGCGATAACACCTGATATGGGTTTGCCGTCGGCATCGAGCGGCACAATGCGCAGACGTGTCAGGCGGTTCTTTTCCTTCTTCAGCACGGAAAAGCGCTTTCCATGGAATGTGAAGGCCTGCTTCACTTCGGGTATCGTCTGGGTTTCGTGGATCACAAGGCCGGCAATGGTGGTTGCTTCCTCATCGGGAAGGTTCCAGCCCAGCGCACGATTAAGATCACGGATCGGCAGCGAACCATCGACCAGAACCGAACCATCCGGCTGCAGTCTGACGCCTTGCATGTCGAGATCGTGTTCATCGGAAATATCGCCGACAATCTCTTCGAGAATGTCCTCAAGCGTCACCAGCCCCTGCACATCACCATATTCATCAACGACGATGGCAATATGCGCCTTGCGACGGAGGAATGCGTCGAGCTGATCCTGAAGTGTCGTGGTATCGGGCACAAACCATGGCTTGCGTGCCACCTTCATAATGTCGATACGCTTAAAATCATTTTCGACGTCATAAAGCGTACGCAGCAGATCCTTGGTGTGGATGATGCCGATAATATTATCGATCTCATCGCGCCAGACTGGCATCCGCGTGTGCGGGCTTGCCAGAATTTCGCGCACCACCTGCTCCGCTGGAGCATCGGCATTGATGGTGCCCATTGAGGTGCGATGCACCATGACATCGCTGACCTCCAGCTCTTTGAGATCAAGCAAACCGCCCAGCTGATCGCGGTCTTCCTTGATCAGCGACTTATCGCGATGCAGCACTTCAACAGCGCCACGCAATTCTTCCTGCGCCGAAAGCATCGAACGGCCAGCTGCCAGATTAATCCCAAACAGTCGCAGGATCACCCGAACAATCCAGTTTACCAGCCCCGAAACCGGACCCAGCACCGTCACCACCGCTGAAACCGGACGTGCAACATTCAAAGAAAACCGGTCAGGACTGGAAATGGCCCATGACTTGGGCAGCACTTCGGCAAAGATGACCAGAATGACCGTCATTGCCAATGTCGAATAGGCAACACCTGCATCGCCGAACAGGGTGAGAAAAATGCTGGCCGCGATTGAGGATGCAAGAATATTGGCAAGGTTGTTGCCGATGAGAAGCACACCGATCAGTCGGTCCCGCTTGCCGATCAAATGCTGTACGACCGAGGCGCGCTGATCGCCATTATGTTCATAGGTGAGCATGCGGGCGCGGGAAGCCGCCGTCAGCGCCGTTTCAGCACCGGAAAAAAACGCCGAAAAAACGATGCAGAGCAGGATGATGCCGCACATAACCCATAGCTCGAAACCCATTCTCGTAATCCTTTCAGATTCAGACGGAGAGGCGTTCCTTCAGGAATTCAAGCACAGCCGCAGGTGGCACATCCTTGGCTATGAAGGATTGGCCAATACCGCGCGTCAGAATGAAGGTGAGCGCGCCGCGCGCTACTTTCTTATCCTGCGCAATGTAATCCATCAGCTTTTCAGCATCCGGCAAACCGCCCGGCACATCATTGAGCGAAATCGGGAGACCGACGGCCTTCAGATGCGCTTCCACACGTTCCGCATCTTCAATACCACAAAGGTTCATCTTGACCGAGAAGCGATGCGCCAAAGCCATGCCGATGGCAACGCCTTCACCATGCACCAGACGGCTTGAATCGTAGCCTGTCGCCGTCTCAAGCGCATGTCCGAATGTGTGACCGAGATTAAGCAGTGCGCGGTCGCCGGTTTCGCGTTCATCACGTGCCACGACTGCGGCCTTTGAGCGGCAGGATTCGGCAATCGCCTCTGTGCGTGCCGTACCGCCCGCAAAAATGTCCTGGCAGTTTTTCTCAAGCCAGGCGAAGAAATCCGGCCGGTCAATGAGGCCGTATTTTGCCACTTCCGCATAGCCTGCACGAAATTCGCGCGGGCTCAGCGTATCGAGCACTTCGGTATCGGCCAGAACCAGCTGCGGCTGATAGAAAACACCAACAAGGTTCTTGCCATATTGCGTGTTGATGCCTGTCTTGCCGCCAACCGACGAATCCACTTGTGCTAGAAGCGAGGTTGGCATCTGCACGAAATTCATGCCTCGACGCACAATGCCTGCGACAAAGCCGGAAAGATCGCCAACGACCCCACCGCCAAAAGCCACGACTGCGTCGCCACGCTCAAGCCTTGCAGCAAGTACGGCATTTGTTACGGTTTTGAGTGTCGAGAAAGATTTCGATTTTTCACCGGGTGTCACGATAACGGGCGTGGATTGAATGCCAGCGCGCGCAAAACTGTCGGTCAGTGCTTCAAGATGTGCCTTTGCAACATTCTCGTCGGTGACAATTGCCACACGAATGCCTGGAAGTCGCTTTGCAACTTCTTCACCTGCACGGGCAATAAGACCTTTGCCGATCAGGATCTCATAGGATCGGTCGCCCAGCGAGACGGGAACCGTAACAGTATCGGCAGCAGTCATAATCCACTCCAAAGCAGTCTAAACTTATTTCTTATCCAGATACTCGGCCAGAACGTCGATCAGTTCTCCGGCGATCACTTCTTTCTTGTCATCACGCGTCATCACATGCAGATCGGCGAGCGCGTAAACCGGATAGCGCTCATTCATCAGCCGCCGCATCACACCGCGCGGATCATCATTCCTGAGAAGCGGACGGTTCTGGCGGCGAGACACGCGGTCCATCAACACATCCAGTTCCGCATTCAACCAGACAGAAACACCATTTGCGGCAATTGCCTCACGAGTTTCAGCATTCATGTAAGCGCCGCCACCGGTTGCGAGCACCATCGGACCATCCTCAATAAGCCGCAGGATAACCCTGCGCTCCAGATCACGAAACTCAGCTTCGCCATAAGCTTCAAACAGTTCCGGTACCGTCATGCGGGCGGCAGATTCAATCTCGTTATCGGCATCGCGGAAAGGCAGGCCGAGCATTGTTGCTACCTTGCGACCGACTGTCGACTTGCCTGCGCCCATCAGCCCAACAAGAACAACCACTTTCGCACCAAGAAGCTGACGGACAGTGTCCGCCTTCTCGTTAAGATTTGTCTGTTTTGTTGTACTGCTCATAAACCTCATCCATTTCCTCCGGTTCCACATGAAAAACCGCGCGGCGTCAATCGCTTTCATCGCCTGAACGGCACCAAATAGGGCTTTTTATGCACGCGCTTTGGCTGTCCTTGCTTTCGTCTCAATAGCACAGCATAAACGCACCATGCCCACGCTGACGCGCATTCTTGTCCTGCTTGCTGTGATCGCTGCCATTGTCTACGGCGCAATGTTCTCGCTCGCCAATTTCGTGAAGCCCGTCACGCATGAGATCACCGTCGAAATCCCGGCGTCAAAACTGAAGCAAACAGTCGTTGCCCCACCTCCGGCGTCGGCACCGGCAACGATGCCGTCAGAAACCGTCACAGACGGCCAGACCGATGGGCCCGACGCGGCGGACAAGCAGGAGTAGACATGCGGGCATCTTTGGCGATTGAGAATTTTCTCGAAATGATGAGCGCCGAACGCGGGGCCGCGCACAACACGCTTGAATCCTATCGCCGCGATCTGGAATCTGCAGCCGACGTCATGACCGCACGCGGCATCAATATGACTGAGGCGAAAACCGACGATATACGCCATGTGCTTGATGGCATGGCCAATGAAGGCTTTGCTGCGACATCGCAGGCGCGCCGCCTTTCAACAATCAGACAATTCTTTCGCTTTCTCTATTCAGAAGGCTACAGGCAGGACGATCCGACCGGCGTTATCGATGCACCCAAAAAACAGAAGCCGCTGCCGAAAATCATGAGCGTTGAAAATGTCGGTCGGCTCCTTGATCGCGCCGACCTTGAGGCAAAAGAGGCGCTTGAGCCAGCAGACCGTATCAAAGCGCTTCGCCTTCACGCGCTGCTTGAAACGCTTTACGCCACAGGATTACGTGTTTCGGAGCTTGTTGGCCTGCCCGTCAGTGTCGCCCGCACCGACCATCGCTTTCTGATTGTGCGCGGCAAAGGGTCCAAGGATCGCATGGTGCCCCTGTCGCAAAAAGCGCGCGAAGCTTTGCAGGTCTTTCTTTCATTGCGCGATTCCCTGCCGGGCTACGACGATAACCCGTGGCTGTTTCCGGCTTTCTCTGAAAGCGGCCATCTGGCGCGACAGGTTTTCGGTCGTGAACTCAAAAGTCTTGCTGCCCGCGCCGGGCTTTCGAGCGCATCCATCTCGCCGCATGTGCTGCGTCACGCCTTTGCCAGCCACCTTTTACAGAATGGCGCAGACCTCAGGACAGTGCAGCAATTACTTGGTCATGCGGACATTTCAACGACCCAGATCTACACACATGTTCTGGAAGAAAGACTGCATAAGCTGGTAAGTGAACATCATCCGCTTGCCGATTAAGCGCGCGGCGGGTAAGAGAATTTCAGAAAAATTTGCAAGATGCGCGCGAAGTAAATATGTAAGGCGTCGTAAAACAGCCTCTATTGGGCTTGTTCTATGGCCAACATCTCTGGAAACGCACAATAGTCAGGCCCGATGTATAACTATCTCGATTTTGAAAAACCCGTCGCAGACCTCGAAGGCCAGATCCTAGAGCTGAAAAAGCTCGCACAGGAACAGGGCAGCGTCGAGATGAGTGACGAGATCAGCCGTCTCGAGAAACGATCGGCCGATGCGCTCAAAGATATCTATCGCAAGCTGACGCCATGGCAGAAGGCACAGATCGCCCGCCATCCGGATCGTCCGCATTGCCTTGAATATATCAACCGGCTGTTCACTGAGTTCACGCCGCTTGCCGGCGACCGCCAGTTTGCTAACGACGAAGCCATTCAGGGCGGCTTTGCCCGCTTCAATGGTCAGCCTGTTGCCATTCTCGGTCAGGAAAAAGGCTCGGACACCAAGACGCGCCTCAAGCACAATTTCGGCTCGGCCCGTCCTGAAGGCTACCGCAAAGCCGTCCGCATCATGGAAATGGCTGACCGTTTCCAGCTGCCGTTGATTACTTTCGTTGATACAGCAGGCGCTTATCCAGGCGTAAGTGCAGAAGAACGCGGCCAGGCAGAAGCCATTGCGCGCTCCACCGCAGAATGCCTCAAGCTGCGCGTGCCTGTCATCTCCATCATCATCGGTGAAGGTGGTTCAGGCGGCGCGATCGCGATTGCTGTCGCAAACCGCGTCTACATGCTCGAACATTCGATCTATTCGGTGATTTCGCCAGAAGGTGCAGCTTCGATCCTGTGGCACGATTCCACTCGTGCGAAGGACGCCGCCTCCAACATGCGCATCACTGCGCAGGATCTGTTCGATCTCAAAGTCATCGATGGCATCATCCCGGAACCGCTCGGCGGCGCACATCGCGGCAAGGAATCCACGATTGAAGCTGCAGGCGACATTATTACCGCCTCACTGCGTTCGATGAAGGATGTTGATGGCGAGACGCTGAAGCAGGAACGCCGCCAGAAGTTCCTCGATATCGGTCGTAACCTTTAATTTACTATAAAACTGGTTTTTGGCTCCGGCGCGCCACTACAGCATAATTCCTTAGACTTGCATCAGTTTAAGGTAAAATTAAGCTGTAAATATAAAGCGTTAGAGCGACATTTGTGCGCCCAAGAAGGCGCACGGCGCTCTAGTGGAGTGAATTTGGCGTTTGAATCCCGACTGACATAAATGCTGTTTCAAACGTCAAATTCGAAAACTCCACTAGAAACTTAAGCATTTGAGTGATCTTGATAATTCCGACATTTGCTCAGCGCCCGTATCACTGACAAGCAAATGTCAGAATTAGACCACTGTGTGCGCCGGATTTGCATCATGCCGTCATTTCCGCCATATTGCGGACACGGTGTTTTTTAGGTAATTGAGCAACGGTTTATCAACGATACTGAAAGGTTTAGTTGTTAATATCCGGGCACCGAAAAGTCAGGTTTGCTCAAATGCGTCAGAAGACGCGGCTTCGGGCAGGCTCTGATTAAAGCTGAGTACTCGTTGCTCTACCTATTTGTTTTTACGCATTATCCGATGCAAAATCGCTTCGCACTTTTGCTGGAAATGCTCTGACAGGCTCGATGCGATATGAAGATCAGAACCGCACTTCTTGGAACACTCTTGGCATCCGCTCTGCTTGCGGGCTGTCAAGGCTCGTCCGTTTCCGATCTCAGCTTACGCGCTGAAAAACCTCTTTCCGAAAAAATCGTCGCCAAGATGAAAACGAAGGGCATGACGCGCACTTCGCCGGTGATGGTTCGTATTTTCAAGGAAGAAGGCGTCCTCGAAGTCTGGAAGCAGAAGAACAACGGCAAATACGACCAGATTGCTTCTTATGAAATCTGCAAATGGTCTGGCAAGCTTGGGCCGAAATTCGTAGAGGGTGATCGTCAGGCACCAGAGGGCTTCTATAATGTTCGTCCCGCCCAGATGAACCCGAATTCGCAATATCATCTTGCCTTCAACATGGGCTTCCCGAATGCCTATGACCGTGCCCATAACCGCACCGGCCAGAATTTGATGGTGCATGGCGCCTGCTCGTCATCGGGTTGTTATTCGATGACTGATGACAGCGTCAGCGAGATTTATGCGTTTGGTCGCGATGCCTTCAAGGGCGGTCAGCGTGATTTCCAGATTCAGGCCTTTCCGTTCCGTATGACCGCAGCCAACATGGCGCGTTACAAGAGCGATCCGAATTACGGCTTCTGGAAGATGCTCAAGCAGGGCTACGACGCCTTTGAAACCACCAAGGTGCCGCCGAAGGTTGACGTCTGCGAGAAGCGTTACGTCTTCAACGTGCCTACACCTGAAGGTCAGCCGCTATCGGCAACAGATGCCTGCCCGCCTTCGGCCGGCTCGGAATCCATGGCCTACACGTCGTCTTATGAAAAGACATTCCAGTCCGCTTTCAGTGCGGCACAGAAGAAGCCAGCACCATCCATTCAGGGCATTACTGAAGCAAAGCTCGTTTCCGCCTGGAGTGCGGCGCGTGCACGCGGTGAAAAGGTAACACGCGAACCGCCATCGCTTTCGCCAGCATCCGCTGAAACGCCAAATGCACCGGATATCCAGCCTGCGGCAACGCCTATCTCGGCACAGCCAGCGACTGCTATTGCGGCAACGCCAGCAGTCGCTGCTCAAGCAGCACCCGCTGCCACTGCTCAGGCCGCAGCCGTTCCTGTTCCGCAGGAAAACCCTGCGGCTGTTTCGCCGATGACCACTGCAAGCACAGTGGCAGATACTGTTGTGGATAATGTCGCGGCACCTGCGCCCGAAAAGAAAAAGGCGTGGTGGAAACTGGGCGGTAATTAATAGCAGATGGATAAAGACGTTCCCGTCTATGATCTGAGAGGGCTTAAGTGCCCTCTTCCTGTTTTAAAGACGCGCAATCGCCTTCAAGATATGCCGAGCGGCGCGCTTCTCTGGGTGGAAGCGACTGATCCGCTGTCTGGTATTGATCTTCCACATTTCTGCACACAGGAAGGTCACGCCCTGCTTTCGCAAGAGCGTGACGAAAAACTGCATCGCTTTCTTATTCAGAAGAGATAAGTTTAACGCGTGGAATAGCCCGGAATAGCCAGCGGATTGTCCATCATCGCTGCGCGGTCGGGACGATCAATCCCCGCCTTGCCCAGAAACGCATCGAAAAGCTCGCGCACGTAGGTTTCCGGCAAATCCTTCACGATCAGCACGAGAAGCGTTTCATGCTCATCCTTGGGCCATTTTGGCAAACGTGCTGGCGGATGGAAGATTTTCTGCACTCCATGGATGACCAGTGGACGATCAGGGTCTTCGGCAATCTGCACAATCCCCTTCACACGCAATAGCTTCTCGCCATGGGTCGACCGCAACAGATCGAGAAACATCTCGAATGTCGAAAACGGGATTGGCTCCTTGTGCCGCAGCGAGAAGGAGCGGATTGCGTCATCATGATGGTGGTGGTGCCCATGATGGTGGTCATGATCGTGACTATGCCCGTGACTATGATCACAATCGGGTCCACACTCATGGTCGTGGTGATGAGCATGATGATGATCGTGATCATCCTCGTAGGCTTCTGCCTTCAGCCAGCGTTGCACGTCAGCCGTCTTGGTTTCGGGATTATACAGGCCACATTCAAACAGCGCTGCATAACCCGTGCGCGTGTCAGAAGCTTCCAGTATATCCGCAGCCGGATTAAGCAGCTTCAGCCTTGCTTTCAGAGCGTTTAAGCCCTGCTTCGCTTCCGACATATCCGCTTTTGTAATGATGATGCGGTCAGCCATTGCCGCCTGTTTGACCGCTTCCTCGTGATTGTCGAGCGTTGCCATGCCATTGACCGCATCAACAGTCGCAAGCACACCATCAAGGCGCAAAGCCTGCATCAGAACCGGATGGCCCATGATCGAATGCAGCACCGGAGCCGGATCGGCAAGGCCGGTCGTCTCAATGATAATCCGCTTCAACGCCTTGATCTTTCCCGTCTGCATACGGTCGATCAGATCGGCCAGTGTGTCCACCAGTTCGCCACGTACCGTGCAGCACAGACAGCCGTCTGCAAGCTCGATAACCCCTTCACTGGCTTCTTCAACCAGCAGGTGGTCGATGCTCACCTCACCAAATTCATTGATGATGACTGCGGTATCGGTGAGTGCCGGATCTTTCAGCAGACGATTAAGCAGCGTTGTCTTGCCCGAGCCAAGAAAGCCGGTCAGCACAGAAACAGGAATTGGATGCGGCATGGCTCTGTTCTTAGTTAATCGTGGCTGTATTGGCACCTGCCGCAGCACGCTGAGGGCGTGGCATCGGCACAGGGATCTGCGAAATATCGAGCTGTCCGACTTTGGTGACCTTTGCAGGCGGCGCGGAAACAAGTCCAACCTGAACCGGCACCGGCTCACGGGTCAGTGCATGGATATAAGGCGAATTGATCTGGAGACGCCCTTCGACATCACGGCCATCCCAGCGATCAGCCATGGCTTGCTGGCTGCAGATTGTCTTACGCATATCCACCGCCTGATAGGCGGCGCTGCTTGCTGGCGGCACCATGCTCCCAAGCGTTGGCACTCCGGCGCCGTTGCTCCTGAAAGCATCGGTCATCAATTGCGCCGCCTGTATCGCGCGCACTTCCTGACGGTCCGCGCCCAGCACAACAGCCAGAATGGTGCGTCCCTGGCGGGTTGCGGAGCTGGCCAGATTGAAGCCTGAAGCACAGACAAAGCCGGTCTTCATGCCATCGGCACCATCAAAGCGACCGAGCAGAATGTTGTAATTGGCCTGTGGCTTCTTGCCGTCGCCCGTATCAATGGCCTCAGTTCCGAAATAATGCGCATATTGCGGGAATTCGCGGCGCAACTGCACGCCAAGCACGGCAAGGTCGTGCGCTGTCGAATAATTGTTCGGATCATGCAGACCGTTTGGATTGGCAAAATGCGAACCACTCATGCCGATGCGCTGTGCTTCCGCATTCATGCGCTGCACAAAAGCAGATTCCGTACCGCCAACAGCTTCCGCGACCGCAACGGCCACGTCATTGGCAGATTTCACCAGCATGATCTTGAGCGCAGTATCGAGCGTCATCACCGAGCCGGGACGATAACCCATCTTGCTCGGTGGCTCTTTCGAGGCGTTGACCGTCATGCGCACAGGAGATTCCAGCGTCAGCTGCCCTGCTTCAATCGCGCGGAAGGTGACATAAGCCGTCATCATCTTGGTCAGCGAAGCCGGATACCAGCGCTGGAAAGGATCCTGCGCGGAGTAGACCTTGCCACTTGCAACATCCACCGCAATCGATGGATTTGCCAAAGCAGGAGATAAAGCACCAGCTAAGGCCAGGCTAGAAATCGCCGCAGTTGCAAACCAGATTTTCAACGACTTCGAAATCATTTCGTAGTTCCAATCAACAAGAGCCGCAATTCCTGCGGGTTATCGGTTCCGCTTCCTGTTGTATCGACCTGGAAAAGCCGTAACGGCTCGCGAATACACCAGTCAAAAAGGAGAATTTGTACTGCTCTTATCTATGCCATGTGGCAAGGAAAAGGCAAATAGGGATTGCCCGCTTTCACCGAAACGTCATATTCTCGTTTCTTCTGAATAAAGAGAATCTGCAGGATATTTCCGAAATGCCAGTGCTCAATCGTGCCGTCGAAACTCAAGCGGAGATCGCCACATGGCGTCGTCATCTGCATCAGAATCCCGAACTTCTTTATGATGTTCATGAAACGGCACGCTTTGTCGAAGAAAAGTTGAAATCATTCGGTTGCGATCTTGTTGAAACCGGGGTTGGGCGCTCAGGCGTCGTTGCGGTCATCAAGGGACGCCATGGCGATGGTCCGGCCATCGGCCTGCGCGCCGATATGGATGCCCTGCCGATCACCGAGACCAGCGGTGTCGAATGGGCCTCGAAGAATCCTGGCAAAGCGCACTCCTGCGGTCATGATGGCCACACATCCATGCTGCTTGGTGCTGCACAATACTTAGCTGAAACCCGTAATTTCCGCGGTTCAGCCGTGTTGCTTTTCCAACCAGCGGAAGAAGGCGGCGCAGGCGCGCTCGCCATGGTTCAGGATGGCGTGATGGACCGCTTTGGCATTGCGGAAGTCTATGGCGTTCACAATTTGCCGAGCCTTGCGGTCGGCCAGTTCGCCATGTGCAAGGGCCCGATCATGGCCGCAACCGACGAGTTCGACCTGCTTATCAAGGGACGCGGCGGTCATGCCGCACAGCCTCACCGCACGATTGATCCAATCCTAGCCGGTTCGCAGCTGCATGTTGCCATTCAGGGCATTGTCGCACGCAATATCGATCCACTGGATTCACTCGTCATTTCCATCACCAAGTTTCATGCGGGCGAGGCTTATAACGTCATCCCGGAAACGGCGAAACTCTCAGGCACCGTGCGTACACTGAGCAAGGAAACGCGCGCCTATGCCGAACGTCGCATCCGCGAGGCGGCAGCGGGCATCGCAACCGTTAGCGGCGCGGAAATCACCGTGCGCTACAAGAACAACTATCCAGTCACGTATAATCATGACGACCAGACCGACTTTGCTGCCCGCGTTGCAAAGAATGTGGCAGGCGAAGGCAAGGTGAAAACTGATGTGGCTCCAATGATGGCTGCGGAAGACTTCTCCTACATGCTGGAAGCGCGTCCCGGCGCATATATCTTCCTTGGCAATGGCGACACACCGGGCCTGCATCACCCTGCCTATGATTTTAACGACGAAGCCATTCCCTATGGCGTGAGCTATTTCGTATCGGTGATTGAAACCGCTCTCGCTGCCTGACGCTTTTCGATATGCAAAGAAATGCACTTGCCCCGCTTTTTGCGGGGTTGGCGAAAGCCATGAAAAACAGTATGTGTCGGAAAATGCTCCGGTATATCCTGGCATTTTTGATGACTGGTCCCGTAGCTCAGTAGGATAGAGCGCAAGATTCCTAATCTTGAGGCCACTGGTTCGAATCCAGTCGGGATCACCATTCACCCCTCGGCAACGGCCGATCCCATCTCGCTCAAATTATCTTGAAGTCCTGTGATTTCCAGCCATTTGTGCTATACCCCGCTCGCGGTCTTGTGGCGAGCTTTCTCATCTCTCCGACGGTTTGGCCAACCACTGGGCGCGTATCCTCTGAGTGAGTTTGCAACCGTTCCTGACACATTCCCCGGACCGAAAATTGATTCCCCAAAGATCGTCACAGATGATCAACCCTATAGGCTGGCCGTTTTGAAAGACAGGTCGGCGCGTTCGCAAAGCTGAAGCAGCCATGACTATCATCCAGGAAACTGAAACGTCGACCAGTGAACAAAGCGCGTCACTGGAAGCGAAAAGCAATTTCCGGATCATCGCCCTCATCGTCGCGAGTGCTATGCTGATGGAACAACTCGATGCTACGATCCTGGCAACTGCTTTGCCGACCATGGCCAAAGATTTCGATGTCGCCGCACCCTCGATGAGTGTCGCGCTCACATCATATCTTCTGAGCCTCGCCATTTTCATTCCGGCAAGCGGAAAGATCGCTGATCGCTTCGGAACCCGAACCGTGTTCCGCTTCGCGATAGGTATTTTCATCGCTGGCTCTATCCTCTGCGCACAGGCGCCGAACCTTCCCTTTCTGGTCTTTGCCCGCCTGTTGCAAGGCGCTGGCGGCGCCATGATGCTGCCAGTCGGACGTCTGGTGCTGATCCGTTCTGTCGAGCGCAAGGACCTCATCTCAGCAATGTCGTGGATGCTGGTGCCTGCGCTTATGGGTCCGATCCTCGGACCGCCCATTGGGGGCCTATTCGTGACCTGGCTCGACTGGCGCTGGATCTTTTACATCAATGTGCCGATTGGCATTCTGGGCATGATTTTCGTCTCGCTCTATATCGGAGAATATAAAAGCGACACCAAAGAACCTTTTGACTTTATCGGTTTGATCCTGTCGGGCATAGCGCTTGGTGCGCTGCTTTTCGGACTTGAAAGTGCCAGTACCACCAGCGCTTTGGCGGCCAAGTTCTTTGTGGTTGGCATTGTGTTTGCGATTGCGACCGTCATCCATTCGCACCGCCACCCAGCTCCGCTTCTCGATTTTTCACTGATGCGGATTGAAAGCTTCGGCACCTCGATGGTCGCTGGTTCGATCACCCGCATCACACAAGGCGCGCACCCATTCCTGTTGCCTTTGATGCTGCAGGTAGCCTTCGGCATTTCGGCTGTATCCGCAGGCAATATGGTTTTGGCGACCGCGCTTGGTTCCATGGCCATGAAAGCCTTTGCGCCTAAAATCATTCGCCGGTTCGGCTTCCGCTCGTCACTGGTTGTAAACGGCATATTCTCGTCATGCAGTTACGCAATCTGCGGTTTGTTCAGCCCTGAATGGCCGCATTGGCTGATCTTTGCCGTGCTGTTCATGTCCGGCTTTTCGATGTCGTTTCAGTTCACAGCCTATAATACGGTTGCCTATGACAAGGTTGATGAAAAGCAGATGAGCTCGGCCAACAGCTTCTATTCAACCTTCCAGCAACTCATGCTTTCTTTCGGCGTTTGTATCGGCGCCCTCGCGCTTCACACGTCCATGGCCTGGCATGAGCGCGACGTACCGCTGACATCGGATTTCTCTATGGCTTTCTTTATTGTGACCGGCATATCGCTGACGGCCACCTTCTGGAACCTTCGCTTCTCGAAAGACGCGGGCGCACAAATGCGCGGACGATAAAGCGCATTCCGAAAAGTGGGAACCGATCTAATTTTCCTCACGCCCCATAAGGCCAGTTGGCTTGTGAAAACAGGCCGCCATCGACCCAGATAGTCTGGCCCGAAACAAAAAGCGCAGCATCAGACGCCAGAAACAGTACCGGACCGGAAAGGTCTTCCACGGTTCCAACCCGTCGCAGTGGCGTGATCCGGCCCCATGTTGCTGCATAGTCAGGCTGTTCCTGGGCGGTACGCTCATTGTAAATCGCACCGGGAGCCACGCAATTGACGCGAATACCATGCGGCCCAAGTTCCACGGCAGACACTTTGGTAAACTGCTCAATCCCGCCCTTGGACGCCGTGTAGGAAACGAGCTTCGGGAATGCGAGCTTGTTACAGCCCGAACCGATATTGATAATTGCTCCGCCTTTACCGACGTCAACCATCCTCTTGGCAGCGGCTTTCGTGTTCAGAAAGCAGCCTTTCATATTGGTGCGGATCACATCGTCCCAGCCTTCCTCGGAAAGCTCCAGCAACGGCGCCCAAGTCTGGATACCGGCATTGTTGACGAGTACGTCCGGTGCATCACCATACCAGCTGCAGACTTCATCGAAGAACTCTTCGACCTCAACTCCAGAACCGACATCGCATTCGATCCCCAACGCCTGTCCGCCCGCAGCTTCGACTTCTTCCATAAGTGTATTTGCAGCCTCGTCATCGCCTCTGAAGCTGAAAGCAACCGCATATCCGGCTTCCGCAAATGCAGAAACAAGATGCCGTCCAATGCCGGTGCTTCCACCGGTGACAATCGCAAACCCACTCATAAAATTCCCTCCCAAAGGATCTCGAAAGGCAATTTAATCAACTTCAGGCAATGGTAAAGCTGTGAAAATGGAAATATCAGTTTCCTGAAAGAGGAGACCAGCATGAACCCCGATATCAAAGTAGCCAACGGTGCCTGCCACTGCGGAACAGTGCGCTTTCGCGTCAAACTTTCCGATGGCCTTAACACGGCGCGCCGTTGCACCTGCTCTTATTGCCGGATGCGCGGTGCAGTTGCCGTCTCCGCCGATCTGGATGGACTGGAAATTCTCGAAGGCGAAGATGCGCTGACGCTCTACACGTTTAATACGGGTGCCGCGAAGCACTTCTTCTGCTCGAAATGCGGGATTTACACCTTCCACCAGCGCCGCTCCAGCCCGCACCAGTTCGGCGTGAATGCGGCCTGCCTCGAAGGCGTTTCTCCCTTCGACTTCAAGGTTATTCCCGTCAATGACGGCGTGAACCACCCATCCGACAATCCCAACTACAAAGGTTCCGGCATTGCTGGCTATCTGCGTTTCGAACCATTTGATGAAACCAAGGCTGACTAAATCCTTGCACGCCGCTTCTGCTCGTTTTTCTCCCATGAAAACACGACCGGCGGCAGCGGATCGAAGCCGCGAATAATATCCGCCCCCTTTTCGCCGACCATGATGGTCGGCGCATTGGTGTTGCACGACGGAACGCGCGGCATGATCGAGCTGTCGCAAACCCGCAGACCTTCAAGACCGCGCACTTTCAAATCAAGATCGACAACAGCCATCGCATCCGTCCCCATCCTGCAGGTGCCGACCGGATGGTGATCGGTCTTGGCATTGGCGCAAGCATAATCGAACAGATCATCGTCACTGACGACCTTTGGCCCCGGCAGACGCTCGGCCATCACGTAAGGTTTCAATGCATCCTGGCTCATGATTTCGCGCGCGATCTTCAGACCTTCAAGCGACATCTTGCGATCATGCGGATCGCTCCAGTAATTAGGATCGATCAGAGGTGCAGCTGCCGGATCGCTGGATGCCAGCCGCACGGTTCCACGCGAACGCGGATGCAGATAGGCGGAGTTGAGCGTTACACCGGCATTTTTGAGCTTCTCAACACCTGCCTCGATGCCCGAACCAAGCCCCAGATGAAACTGGATATCCGGTGAGCGCGCATCCGGATCAGCATACCAGAAGCCGCCGGTTTCAAAGAGGCTGGACGCCACCGGACCAGAGCGCAGAAAGATATATTGCAGGCCCGCGCCCAGCGTCCGATGCAACTTTGCCACGCCATCATAGGTGTGATCGCCTGTGCATTCGGCAATAACAAACAGGTCGAGATGGTCCTGCATGTTCTCGCCCACACCCGGCAGATCATGCTTGACCGCGACACCGACCTTTTTCAGATGATCCGCGGAGCCGATGCCGGATTGAAGCAGAAGTTTCGGCGAACCAATCGCGCCGGACGATACAATCACCTCGCGGCTTGCGCGCAAAATCTCCCCGCTCATCAGCGTTACGCCGTTGACGCGCGTCTTCTCCATTTCGATGCTGCGCACCGGTGCATTCATGCGGATCGTCAGGTTCTTGCGACCCTTGATCGTGGACAGATAAGCAAGCGATGCAGACGAGCGCCGGCGGTTGCGCTGGGTGAGCTGATAAAAGCCGACGCCTGCCTGTTCGCGACCGTTGAAATCCGCATTATACGGAATGCCGAGTTCCTGGCCCGCTCGGATATAGGCGTCGCAGATCGGCAGTGGCGCGGATGGCATCGAAACACCAAGCGGCCCGCCATAGGAATGGAAATCATCGTTGAAACGCTGATTGTCTTCGGCGCGTTTAAAATAGGGCAGCACATGGCGGTAGTCCCAGCCGGTACAGCCGTCTTCGCCGGCCCAAAGATCATAATCGGCTGCATTCCCGCGCGTATAAATCTGCGCATTGATGCTGGAGCCGCCGCCGATGACTTTTGCCTGCGTATAGCGCAACACCCGATTTTTGAGGTATTTCTGCGGAACGGTTTCCCAGCCCCAGCTCGCCACACCCTTGGTCATCTTGGCAAACCCGGCTGGCATGTGAAACAGCGGATTCCAATCGCTTCCACCGGCTTCCAGCAACAGCACCTTTATCGCTGCATCTTCGCTCAATCGATTGGCGAGAACACAACCGGCCGGCCCGCCACCGACAATGATATAATCGTAATCCATCATGCCGTTCCTAAAGCTTTGCTATCGACAGGCCGCCATCGGCATTGATCGCCGAGCCCGTCGCAAAAATGAAATCGCCACCGGCAAGTCCGGCCACAATCGCGCCGACATCGCCCGCCTCTCCCCAGCGCTTCATCGGCACCAGACCGGCTTCAATCAGTCCGTCATAACGCTCAGCAACTTTCGCCGTCATATCGGTGCGGATGATGCCGGGACGGACCTCGAACACGCCGATCCTCGCTTCAGCCAAACGCAATGCCAGTCCTTGCGTGAATGCCGTCAGCCCTGCTTTGCTGATGCAGTAATCAAGCCGCTCGGGCGAGGTCATCACCGACGAAACGGAGCTGATCGTCACAATGCTACGAGAAAAACGTACCTCGTTCACCGCCAGCATGGCCTTCACCACGGCCTGGGTGAAAAACACCGTGCCGCGCAGGTTCACGCCCATGATCGTATCGAAATTTTCAGGCTTCAGCCCAAGAAAATCGCCGCGCTCAATTGAGCCCATGCCTGCATTGTTGACCAGACAATCAATGCCACCGAGTTCGCTCACGACAGCTGATACAGCCGCCTCATGTGTATCAACCGCGGCAAGATCGCTTTCAAAGAAAGCCACTTTTCCGCCAAGTTCCCGTAGTTCACGAATGACAGCGTCGTCGCTTTCGCGATCGGTAATGGCGAGATCAAAACCCTTGGCGGCAAGCGCACGCGCTATCCCAAGCCCGATGCCGCGACAGCCGCCGGTTACCAGTGCCACAGGTCTTTGACGGTTCATGCCAGCACCTCGCTTTGAATGTGGTCGGATACGCGCAGAGCCTGCGCCGCAATGGTTAGCGCCGGATTAACCGCAGCCGAGGTCGGCAGAAACGAAGCATCGACCACATAGAGATTGGGGTGATCATAAGCACGGCAATAAGGATCAAGTGGCGCTGTTTCTGGATTATTGCCGATACGTACCGTGCCGCATTGATGCGATGGTGTTCGCCGGTCGAATGCCCGCGACAGCACAATTGGAAAGCCCGCCTGCCTGAGCGCGGATTTGAGCTTATCAACCAGCATCAGATGCGCTTTCCAATTGGTACGCACCCAATGCAGAATGATGCGATCACCATCCACGCTCACGCGGCTTTCTGGCGATGGCAGGTCCTCACTCATCGCGTAGAAATCGATTGTATGTCCGGCAATGCGGTTTAAAAACCATTCCGGCACCTGGCGTATATTGGATTTCAGGATCGCGCCTGAAACCCGCCCCAGCAATTGCACATTGCCAAGGGGCGGCCCGCCAGCCCCATCCGAGAGATAATAATCATTGAAGCCAAACGTTTTTTGGTAAACGCTGTCATTGCGATAGCGCGGATCAAACCCGATCACCGTACTGGCATTGTGGTTCATGAAATTGCGACCGACCTGATCCGAACCGTTCGCCAGTCCTGAACGCAGCAGAAGTGCCGCCGATTGCACGGCACCGGCAGATAGAATGACCAGTTTGGGACGCAGGACCAGCGCCTCGCCGTTCTTCACATAATGAACTGCCGTGATGGTCTTTCCGTCGGGCCCGGCTTCCAGCTTCGTTACCCGCGCGGATGTTTCAAGCCGGACATTTGGATGTTTGAGTGCGAGTGCTAACGGACAGGTTTCCGCATCCATCTTGCCGTCATTGCTGTTCGGATGCGCATCCCACGGCGTTTTGGCCTTTGCCAGCCAGCGCTCGATATCAACACCCAGTGGCAAGGAAGCCGGATGCAGCCCTGCCTTTTTCAACCGCTCACGTACATCGGCAATCGGATGTTCATCATTGATTGCAGGATAAGAATAAGGCTTTGAATGATACGGCTCGGTCGGGTCATCGCCAAGCTCGCCGCGCACCTGAAAAAGCGCTTCCGCCTTGCAATACCAGGGCTCAAGTTCATCATAGCCAAAAGGCCATGCCGGAGACACGCCTTCAAGATGCGCAAGCTCCTCAAAATCCTCGCGCCGATAGCGCACCAGCACCGCGCCATAGAACTTGGAATTGCCGCCGACATTGTAATAATTGCCGGGATTGAACGGCGTGCCGTCCGTCTCATACCAGAATTCTTTCGGGCGAAAGAAACCACGCTGGAAAATGGCGCGTGGGTCGCGGTTTTCCGGCCTGTCAGCAAGCCGCTCACCAGCCTCCAAAATCAGAATGTCCGCACCTGATGCGGCAAGACCGACGGCCATTGTTGCGCCGCCGATACCTGATCCGATGATGACAATATCCGGCTGTCCTCCCAAAGCCGTCACTCCCTAGTTAGCCTGCGGCATCCACCAGCCGGTCCGCGCGCCGATATGCATGTTGAGCGTCTTGGTTTCGGTATAATCCTCCACCGCATGACGGCCCAGCTCGCGGCCCAGACCCGATTGTCGATAACCACCAAAAGGCAGTTCCGGCGTACCGTCCATAAAGGTGTTCATCCAGACCGTGCCCGCCCGCACCTTGCGACCAATGTTCATGCAAGTATCGAAATCGCGGCTCCACACGCCAGCCGACAAGCCATAATCAACCGCATTGGCAATCGAAATTGCCTCATCCACCGTATCAAAAGACAGCACCGACAGAACTGGGCCGAACACTTCTTCACGCGCAACGGC
This sequence comes from Brucella sp. HL-2, assembly GCF_025846885.2. Lineage (NCBI taxonomy): Bacteria > Pseudomonadati > Pseudomonadota > Alphaproteobacteria > Hyphomicrobiales > Brucellaceae > Brucella > Brucella sp. HL-2. The sequence continues at coordinate 124,307 of NZ_JAOYTK010000001.1, forward strand.
CATGTCGGCTTTCACACCTGCAATAATGGTCGGTCCCATATATTGGCCAAGGCCGAGATCCAGCACATCGCCGCCATGGGCAATTGCAGCACCGGCCTTTTTAGCCTGATCGACATAGGCACCGACCTTTTCAAGATGCTGTGGCGTGATGATCGCGCCCACTTGCGTGCTGACATCGAGCGGATCGCCGACGATCACTTTCTTCGACAGATCAGCGACGCGCCCAACAATCTCATCGACAATCGAGCGATGCACAATCAGCCGCGAACCGGCATTGCAGCACTCGCCTGCATTAAACCATGCGCCAAAAACCGCAGCATCGATAAAGGCATCCATATCCGCATCCGGAAACAGGATTTGCGGATTTTTGCCGCCAAGCTCCAGCGATACTTTCTTCAGCGTCTGCGCCGCATTGGCCATAGTCAGTTTGCCAACGCCAGTGGAACCGGTGAACGACACCATGTCCACATCCGGATGCGTGCTCATATGCTGGCCAACGTCCGCACCGGTCCCGGTGATGATGTTGACGACACCGTCAGGGACGCCTGCTTCAGCCAGAATTTCGCCGAGTAACAATGTTGATCCGGAAGTCAGCTCCGAAGGCTTAACGACTGCCATACAACCCGCAGCGAGTGCGAATGGCAGCTTTTGGCCCACGATCAGGAACGGGAAATTCCACGGCGTAATGATCGACACAACGCCAATTGCCTCGCGCAGCACGACGCCGAGCGTCCCATCGCCCAGATTATTATAGCTCTCGCCATGCAGATCGCGCGCCAGTGCTGCCGCATAGCGCCAGATATCAACTGATCCTGCAATCTCGCCACGCACCTGAGAAATCGGCTTACCCGCTTCAATTGCATCGAGATAGGCCAGCTCTTCGGCCCGCACTTCGATCAGATCGGCGGCCTTCAGCAAAATCAGCGAACGCTGCGAGGCAGTTTTAGACGACCAGCGCCCATCATCAAAAGCCTTACGCGCGCTCGCAACCGCGCGTTCCACATCGGCCTTGTTGCCAGCAGGATAGCGGCTTACCGTGACGCCATGGCCGGGCGCTACGCGTTCAATAGTCTCGCCGCTTTGGCTTCCAACCCATTTACCATCAATCAGCATCGAGAATTCACGAACTTCAAGCCCATTCAGCGGCTGCGGTTTTACGACTACGCTCATCACCATTTTCCTTCAAAATTCGCTTCGCGCTTTTCGGTAAACGAGCGCACGCCTTCTTTCAGATCACCGGTCTTTGCAACGAGTATTGAACCCAGCGCCTCGACCGCAGTGCCATTATCCTCGCCATTGGCGACGGAAAGCATCAGTTTAGAAATTTCGAGCGCAGCCGGTCCGCGCTTGGCCACCCGCGCCGCATAGTCCTGCGCCGCCTGCAGGGCCGCACCCGTCTCCACCACAGCATCGACAAGCCCGTGCGACAGCGCTTCCTCGGCCGTAAACATTTCACCGCCCAGCACCATGCGGCGCACAATCTGCGCACCAAAACGGCGCACAAGACGCTGTGTGCCCGACCATCCGGGGATCATACCAAGCGAAGTTTCCGGCAGACCGATTTTTGCCTGTCGTTCAACAATGCGGATATCGGCGGCACCTGCCAGTTCCAGACCACCGCCCAGCGCATGGCCGTTCATCGCTGCGATCAGCGGCACACGCAAAGTCGCAAGCCGCTCGAACACGCGATGACCGTAGCGCACCCAGGCATGGCCGAATTCTGCCGGTTCCATGCCGCCCCAAGCCTTAATGTCGCCGCCTGCGGAAAAAGCCTTGCCTTCGCCGGTCAGGATCGCAACCCGCACACTGTTATCCGCTTCCACCCGATCACAGGCGGCAGACAATTCCTGCAAAAGCTCAATATCAAACGCATTGAGCTTTTCTGGCCGCCTGATCGTCACGACCGCGATGTGGTTCTCGACATTGATATCAATTCGTTCAGCCATGTTAAGCCTCCAGCTTTCGCGCAGGCTTTTGCGGCAATTCAAGCCCGATCGGCTGGTCACGGAACAGTGCCTCATCCATGAGTTTAAGCTGATCGGAAACGATCAGCGGGAACTCAGCCTGATCGAGAATATGTGCCTGCAAATCGACACCCGGCGCAATCTCGGTCAGCACAATGCCTTCCGGCGTCAGCTTCAAGACCGCGCGTTCGGTGACATAGGTAATGTCTTGCCCCTGTTCGACGCCACGCGGGCCGGAGAAAGTGACATGCTCGACCTCATTCACGAGCTTCTTGAGCTTGCCTTCCTTCTCGATCACCAGCTTGCCGTCAGCGACCGACAATTTCGCCCCTGCATTAAACATACCGGAAAATACAATCTTCTTTGCCCTTGCAGTGATATCGACAAAGCCACCGGCACCAGCAGTCACATGCGGACGGAATGACAGCTTCGAGACATTGACCGAACCGTCGCGCCCGATCTCAAGGAAAGACAGAAGCGAGGCGTCGAAGCCTGCGCCTTGAAAATAGGTAAACTGATAGGGTGACGGCATATAGGCATCGGCATTCGACGCACAGCCAAAGGCAAAGTCGAGAAGCGGCACGCCACCAACGGCACCCTGTTCGATCACCCAAGTAACCGCGCCATGCAAACCCTCTTCCAGCAGAATGCGCGGCACATTGGCGGAAATGCCGAAGCCAAGATTGACCGCACTACCTGCCTGCAACTCCTGTGCGACACGCCTCGCAATCGCCTTCTGAATATTGAATTCGGCCAAGCGGAATGTATCGAGCGGACGGAAAATCTCGCCGGAAATTGCTGGATCATAAAGCGTCTGTGTTGTCTGTTTCTGGTCGGGATCAACCACAATATAGTCAACCAGAACGCCCGGCACGCGCACATCATGCGGTTTCAGCGTACCTTCCTTGGCGATGCGCTTGACCTGCGCAATGACGATGCCGCCATTGTTGCGTGCAGCCAGCGCCTGATCGAGACCGCCAAGATATGCGCCCTCATGTTCATAGGTGAGATTGCCGCGTTCATCGGCAGTGGTGGCGCGAATGATCGTCACATGCGGCACGATATTGGGAAAATAGAGCCAGTCCTCGCCTTCAAAACTGACCTGTTTGACAACTGGCTCCTCACGCGCCTTATCGTTCATTGCCGATCCCTGACGCTTTGGGTCTACGAAGGTATCAAGCCCCACTTTGGTGAGCACGCCGGGACGCTTGGCAGCTGCCTCACGATGCATGTCGAACAGAATGCCCGATGGGATATTATAGGCCGGAATCTCGTTATTGGTGATCATCTGCCAGATCAGCGGCGGCTCGGCGCTCGATGGTCCGGACGGATAAGAACCGCCAATGATCTTTTTGAGAAGACCTTTTTTGGCGATGTAATCGACGCCCTTGATGCCGCTCATATCGCCTGCCGCAATCGGGTGCAGCGTGGTGATATTCTGGGGATGGCCTGTCTCGTCGAAACGCTGTCCGATGGCTTTCAGCATCAGATCAGGACAGCCAAGACCGCTCGATGAAGAGACTGAGACGACAGCGTTGTCGGGAATGAGTGCGGCTGCTTGCGCAACTGAAATATGTTTGTTCATAGTTCTCAAAGTCCTGAATGAACGGCTGTGGCCTTGCCGGTCTTTGCGGCGTCAGCGACGGCAAGCCCCGTTGCGAGCGACCAGATGCCGTCGACCAATGTAGCGGAAGGCTGCCCTTTGCCAGCCATAGCCTCGTGGAAGGCCAGCAGAGCAGTTTCGTAGAGGTTCTTATGATCAAGCGGCAATTCGCGCTCGCCGTCCTTGTCCCGCAGGGTGACGATCCCGACCGGCTTCTGCGTCATGACATTGCGTGCAATGAGCGAGCCTTCGCTGCCATGCACTTCAAAGCCGGTTTCCGCATATTTGGTGGTGAAGGCATCGTGGAACTGGGCAATCGCGCCGGAAGGAAAACGCAGTGCGCCCATCACGCCGTCTTCGATGCCTTTACCGCTTAAGCCGCCTTGCTGGCTGAAAGCCACCGCCTCAACCGGATTTTCACCCAGCACAAAACGCAACGTATCGGCATCATGCACGGTAATATCGAGAATGACGCCGCCGCCCGCATCGGATCGTTCGATGCGCCAGCCCTGCAAATGCGGCGGCAGATAAACTGCGTGGAAAACCCGCGCGCCAAGCACCTTGCCGATCTTGCCTTGAGCGATAGCATCACGCATGGCGCGGTGGCTTGCAGCATTGCGCAAGTGATGATTGGTGCCCGCCACAACGCCCGCTTCACGCACGGCTTTCAGCATTTCGTGGGCATCACCAATCGTCAGTGCCAGCGGCTTTTCGCAGAGAATGTGCTTGCCCGCTTTGGCCGCCGCAATCGTCTGATCGCGATGCAATTCATTGGTGGTGGAAATATAGACCGCGTCGATTTCCTGATCGGACAACAGCTCGTCAAGGCTTGTTACAGAACGGGCAATATCATTGTCGCGGGCATAGGCCTCGCCACGCGCAGCATTGGTGCTGTAAACGGACACAACTTCACCGCCGGTCGCGCGAATGGCGCCGATCACCCATTCTTTTGCAATGGTGCTTGCGCCTATAAGGCCCCACTTTGCCATTCGAATTTCTCCTCCTTTTTCGATTGCGTACCGCAACTTGCACGCACCGCAAGACGCACCGCCAAGCGCTGCGCCTCCGCCTCCACCCGTTCCGAATTAATTTGTTTCAGCAAAAGCTGTGCCGCACGTTCTCCCAAACCTTGCGGGTCAACAGCCACAGTCGTCAGCGCCGGAACAGCCGTCTTGGCTTCGATCACATCGTCAAAACCCACCACCCCGAAATCCCGGCCCGGCTCAAGATTTGCAGCGCGCAAACCATCGCAGACACCGAAAGCCACAGCATCATTGAAGCACACCGCAGCCGTCGGTTTCATGCCGTGCCGCAACATATGCTCAAGAGCCTCGACACCACCCGCACGTGAAGGCGCACTTGTGAAAACCAGTGCATCATCAAACACAATTTGAGCCTGCTCAAGACCCGCACGATAGCCAGCAACTCTTTCAGCAAAAACAGCTGTATCGGCATAGCCGCCCATGAAAGCGATTGTCCGATGCCCCAGCGAAACCAGATGCTCCACCGCTTTTGCCACGCCGCCGCGATTATCGGACAGGATAGAAGAAACCCCCGATCCCGGCACATCGCGCACCATTTGAACAACCGGCAGGCCGCTTTTTGCCAATGGTTTTAGATCACTAGCCTCGGTGCCACGCGCAGGCGAAACGATCAGCCCCGCAATGCCATGCTCGCGCATCGAAGCAATCACCTCGCGTTGACGATCAATGCTTTCAGCCGTATTGGCCAGAAACTGCACATAACCGGCCGATTGCATGACACGATCAACCCCCACCGCAAGCTCGGCAAAGAAGCTGTTAGTCAGATCATTAACCACCAGCCCGATGATCTTGGATTTCGACTGACGGAGATTGGCGGCTGAGCGATTATAAACATAGCCCAGCTTCTTAATCGCATCCTGAACCTTGGCGCGGGTCTCGGCATGAACAAGCGGACTGTCACGCAGAACAAGCGACACGGTCGATTTCGACACGCCTGCTTCGCGTGCGATATCAATGACCGTAATGCTGCTCTTGCTCATATTTGTCTCCTGCGCTCTTAAGTTAATTGGAACGATCCAAATTTGTCAACGCCTTTCGGTTATCACGAAATGGCCATATTTTTGACGTCAGTTTGCCGCAATTATTAATGCATTTCGCAGTGCTAAAATGGAAAAATAGAGCCTCAAGCCTCACTTTACAGCTATATCTTGAAATTTGGAACGATCTAAATTATTCATACCAACGTGGAGTTGGAGGACTGACATGAGCGCATCATCGGAAAACGTGCTGACCCTGCCATTCGCTGACGGCAGCGTAAAACCCTATCGCTTGATCGGCACACCGACACCAAGACCCACCTCACCACCCCGCTTCAACCGCATTGCCTATGCTGCGGCGCATGTGGTTTCAGACCCGCTCAAAGATATTCATCCCCAGAGTGGTCCAGCCATTGATTGGGATGCGACAATGGCTTTCCGCCATCACCTTTGGAGCCTTGGTTTCCAGATTGCGGAAGCGATGGATACCTCACAACGCGGCATGGGACTTAGCTGGACAGGTGCACAAGAACTGATCCGCCGCTCGATTGCAGAAAGCAAGACTGTTGCGGGTGCCGATCTCGCCTGCGGCGCCGGAACTGATCATCTCGACCCAGTAGACGCAAAGAGCCTTGATGACGTGATTAGAGCCTATGAAACACAGGCTGAATTCATCGAAAAACACGGCGGTCGTTTCATTCTCATGGCCAGCCGCGCCTTAGCGCGTATCGCCCGCTCGCCTGAAGATTACGTCAAGGTTTACAACCAAATCCTCACCAACGCGCGCGAAAAAGTGGTGCTGCACTGGCTGGGCGATATGTTCGACCCACAACTCAAAGGCTATTGGGGTTCGGACAAGTTTGAAGACGCGCTTGATACCGTCATCAGCATCATTGAAGGCAATCGCGATAAGATTGAAGGCATTAAAATCTCGCTGCTGGACGAGCGTTACGAGATCGCACTCCGCAACCGCCTCCCAGAAGGCGTGCTGTGTTTCACGGGCGATGATTTCAATTATGCACCGCTGATCGAAGGCGACGGCGACAAGCACAGCCATGCACTGCTTGGTATTTTCGACGCGGTCGCACCACAGGCTTCCAGCGCATTGGCACATCTTGCCAATGGAGACACGGAGCGTTTCCGCACGATCATCAAGCCGACAGTTCCTCTGTCGCGGAAAATCTTTGAGGCACCAACGCAATATTACAAGGCTGGCGTGGTTTTCCTTGCCTGGCTCAACGGCCACCAGAGCCATTTCACGATGCCAGCAGGAATGCAATCAGCCCGTAGTATTCTCCATTATGCAGATATTTTCCGCCTTGCTGATCAAGCAAATGTTCTCGATCTGCCGGAACTGGCTACCGCCCGTATGAAACATCTTCTCGCGGTCTATGGCTTAGAGCGCGTTTCGATCTGATTGGACCAGATCGGCGCTCTAATTATCTGTTTTAACGCGCATCTTTGTCCGAAAACCGTTTCACACTTTTCGGGATGCGCTCTAAACTAGCCCTGAACGACAGCGTTTGAGCCAGAGATGCGAAGCGGTTTTGCTGGAAATGCTTTAACGCGCCTCTTTTCTGATCGAAACAGGTCCAGAATTATTCCTTCGAATTCAATAATAATCCAATTTTATGCATAAAATTCCAATACTCGTTTAATTGGAATCAATATATAATAGATAGGGAATATTTATTCTAAATTTATAAAGCTCTAATAGAGAGTTAATACTTTAATGAAAAAATATAATCTATTTATAAATTCGATAATACTTTCATTTTACGGATCTCAATCTTGGGCTGAAACCCCTGTTTATGAAGTCCACGGCTCTTTCGGGGGCATACGGGCCGATGCTGTGAGTATATCCGCTGACGGCAAGGTATTTGGCGTAAGGCGTCAGTCTTCGGACGGCTCTTTCGACAAATCTTTTGTCATCACCAAGGATGGCATAAGCGATATTGGTTCGCTAAGCGATTCCGATGAAGCTTCGCTTCAGGCAATATCAGCGAATGGCCTTGCAGCAATAGGCGTAAGTTCTGCCAGTCCGCTTGAATCGCACGCATTCTGGTGGACGCATGAAACAGGCATGCACGACATTGGTACTCTGGGAGGAAACGCGTCCTATACCACTGGGGTTTCGGCGAATGGGACTGTTGTTGCGGGCGATAGCTATCTCGTCGGAAACGCCAAGACCAATGCTTTCCGCTGGACCTTACAGGATGGCATAACCGGTCTTGGAACTCTCGGTGGACCATCGTCGTTCTCGCATGCGATTTCCGCCGATGGCAGCACGATTGTCGGTTACAGCACTATGGCCACCTCTGAAACAAACGCTTTCCGCTGGACTGAAAGCACCGGCATGGTCAGCCTGCAGACACTGGGCGGCAACAATTCGACAGCGCGCGGCGTTTCAGCAGATGGTTCTGTGATTGTTGGCGCCAGCGACACCGCTGCAAGCCAGCAACATGCGTTTCGATGGACTCTGGAAACCGGTATGGTCGACATCAACGCGCATACAAATGTCCACGAAAGCCTTGCCAATCTCGTGTCCTATGATGGCAACGTTATCGTGGGTTCGGCCATTTTCAATAGCAGCGATAATCAGGCTTTCCGATGGACACAGGAAACCGGCATGATCAGCCTGGACTCGCTTGGCGGCGGGCTTTCCCATGCTCTGAGTATGTCCAATGACGGCTCGGCTGTGGTTGGCTACAGTTACACAGACACTATGGCGCTTCGTGCTTTCCGGTGGACAGCAAGCGACGGTATGATCGATTTGGGCACCATCGGAGGCAATAATGCTATCGCGTGGGATATTTCCAATGATGGTAGCGTTATAGCCGGGACCGCAGAAACCGCTGACGGTGCACTTCACGCGACATTATGGAAGTTCCCAAAACCGGATACCGGAACACCACCGACAGAGCCTGAAACCAATCCCGGAACGGGCTATAACCCCGGCTCCAGTCCAGAAACGCCATCGGGGGAAAATCCGCCTGTAAAAGAGCCTGAAACCTCGCCGGCGGTCATAGACCTCGACCACACTGCAACTACAGTCTTCTCGCTGGCGAACAACAGTTTCTCCGCCATGGAAGCGCAGCGTTTGACACTCAACAAATTGCAGAATTTTTGCGATGTCGAGCGCGCACGCCAGACCTGCTATTCGATGTTTACCGATATCAGTGGGTTTGGTGGCCAAAAAGATTTGCTTTCAGGCTTTACGCTCGGTCACGGGTTTACCGACAACTTTTCAGCAGGCGTCACTGTCGCCCATTCATTCTGGCGCGACCAGCCTGACGGTTTTGACACGGGAAGAGACAATTTCGGTGGCGGTCTCTATGCACAGTGGAAAGACAAAACCGCCATTGGGGACTGGTACGTGCGAGCAAGTCTCGCAGCCAATCGCTACGATACAGATATCACCCGGCCCGTTCTCCCCTATACCGAAGTCGGAACCGGCGAAAGCAGGCTGCAAGGCTGGAGCACTGCACTGGAGCTGGGACGAAAAGACAATCTGAATTTCCATAATGCCCGCCTCGGCTATTATGGCGGTCTGCGCTACAGCAATCTGTCGATGGACGGCTATACCGAAAGCAATGCGCTGTTCCCGTTCAGCTATAGCGATATGAAGTTCGCGCTGACCACTGTCTATGCGGGTGCTAATTACAGCATGCCTCTGACCGACAAGATCCGGTGGTTGATCAATCTGGAAATCGAGCAGGATCTTGCACATAAAGACCCGGTTTTTAACGCGACGGCTGATTACATCGGCGCGCTAAAGCTCAACTCAGACTTTTCTCATATCAGAGGCTCCGCATGGACGAGTCTGAGCTATGCCTTCAATGATGCTGTCGATCTTTCCCTGACGCCCTATGTCGCCCGAACTGTGTTGCGCGACAATGCGTTCGGAGCCATGGTCCGTGTTTCTGGAAAGTTCTGACCTAGAAATAAAAAGCCTCGCGGCACAACATGCCGCGAGGCTTTTCAAGTCGTATGGTGCAATATCACCGCCAGCCAAGGGCTGGCGCAACATGCTTCAGGATCGATTCAATGACATGCGCATTGTAATCAACGCCCAGCTGGTTTGGGACAGTCAGAAGCAGCGTATCGGCCTCGGCAATAGCCTCATCCTTCTCGAGTTGCTTGATGAGCTTATCCGGTTCAGCCGCATAGGAGCGGCCAAAGACGGCGCGCAAATCCTCTTCAATGTAGCCGATCGAATCCTGCTCGTTGCTACCGCCACCAAAATATGCCCGATCACGGTCATCAACCAGCGCGAAGATGCTGCGGCTTACCGAAACACGCGGCGTGCGGGTGTGTCCGGCTTCTTTCCATGCTTCGCGATAAGCGCGGATCTGCTTGGCCTGCTGAATATGCAAAGGCTCGCCGGATTCATCCTTTTTCAGGGTAGAACTTTGCAAGTTCATACCAAGCTTTGCAGCCCAGATTGCCGTGGCATCCGATGCAGCGCCCCACCAGATACGATCGCGAAGGCCTTCCGAATGCGGCTCGATCTTCAGAAGCCCTGGAGGGTTCGGAAACATTGGCCGTGGGTTGGGCTGGGCAAAGCCTTCGCCTTTCAGCGCTTCAAAGAACACTTCACCATGCTTGCGGCCCATATCGGCATCGGTCATGCCCTCTTCAGGCTCATAACCGAAATAGCGCCAGCCATCGATCACCTGTTCAGGTGAACCGCGGCTGATGCCGAGCTGCAGTCGACCCTTGGAGATAAGATCGGCAGCACCTGCATCTTCAACCATATAAAGCGGGTTTTCATACCGCATATCGATGACAGCGGTGCCAATCTCGATCTTGCTGGTTTTGGCACCAACAGCCGCAAGCAACGGAAACGGTGAAGCCAGCTGACGGGCGAAATGGTGCACGCGGAAATACGCGCCATCTGCGCCAAGCTCTTCGGCCGCAACAGCAAGGTCTATCGATTGCAGAAGCGCATCGCCCGCAGAACGAGTGCCGGACTGTGGCGAAGGCGACCAGTGGCCGAATGACAAAAAGCCTATCTTTTTCATGACTATGTTCCTCAGAGCACAATCCAACCACCGTCAAACGCGGACCGGCAGGCTTATGCTTCAAACGTTGTGCAGTGGCACTTTTCATCAGTTTTGTCAGAATATGGCGGCAGGCGATAGTCATTGAAAGGGCCCTGAACACAGTGTTCATGAAACGGAATATAACGGGCAAAGTATTGCCCGATGCCGACAACGTGCCGACAACGCGATGACGACACGTTGACAGCCCAAACAGACCAGATTAAGCCTCGATATGAGGCGGATTGGCCTTCCATCCCAACATAGATTTTGGGCCCAACATAGATTTTGGGCCCAACATAGAGTTTGAGATTGGATGAAAGGTCAATGTCCACGAAATGCCCAAACAGGCAACGCACTAAAACAGGGGAGATTTTTATGCGTTCTATGCTTCTGGCCTTGCTGGCCGCAACGGCTATCGCCACTCACGCACAGGCCAAGGATGTAACGGTCGCCGTTACTGCTATCGTTGAACATCCGGCACTTGATGCCGCACGCGACGGCGTGAAGGATGCGCTGGCTGAAGCCGGTTTCAAGGAAGGCGAAAATCTTAAATTCGTCTATCAGTCCGCTCAGGGCAATCCGGCAACGGCCGCCCAGATCGCACGCCAGTTTGTTGGCGAAGCTCCGGATGTCATCGTCCCGATCTCGACACCTTCGGCGCAGGCTGTTGTTTCTGCAACGCGTGATATTCCGATTGTCTTTACCGCTGTTTCCGATCCTGTCGGCGCACAGCTCGTCAAGGACATGACAAAGCCGGGCGGTAACGTGACCGGTCTTTCCGATATGTCGCCAGTTGTCGAGCACATCAAGCTCATCAAGGAAGTGATGCCGAATATCAAGAAACTCGGCTATCTCTATAATTCCGGTGAAACCAACTCGGTCTCGCTTCTGGCAGCGCTGAAAGAAGCCGCTTCCGCAGAAGGCATCGAAATCGTTGAATCGGCTGCAACCAAGTCGGCAGAAGTTCAGGGTGCAGCGCGTGCCCTCGTGGGCCGTGCGGACGCCATGTATGTTCCAACCGACAACACCATCGTTTCGGCTCTTGAAAGTGCCGTTGGCGTTGCTGAGGAAAGCAAGCTTCCGCTCTTCACCGCTGATACGGATTCGGTCAAGCGCGGTGCGCTGGCTGCTCTCGGCTTCAACTATTACGACGTTGGCAAGCAGACTGGTGCTGTCGTGGTCAAGATCCTCAACGGTGAAAAGCCAGGTGATATCGCTGTCGACATCGCCAAGGGAACCGACCTCGTCATCAATCTTTCTGCAGCCAAGAAGATGGGCGTCGAATTTCCACAGGCAGTAATCGACCGCGCGACCAGCAAGGTCGAATAATCGGTCTCAAGATTGTAATTAGAAAGGGCGGGATGATATCCCGCCCTTTTCTTTGAAGCTACTTTCCAACATTTGAGCTTTTTAAATGCCTGTCATTCGTATCCTTCCCGCTGACGACAACACCAATGGCTGGAGCAAGATATTGCCTGCGCGCACGCCGCGTACAGCGCTCAAAGGTGATATCAAAGCCGACTGGATCGTGCTGGGCGCTGGATATGCAGGCTTAGCCGCCGCCCGAAGGCTGTCCGAGAACCGGCCCAACGACCAGATTGCACTGATCGATGCGCAAGAGGTCGGTAAAGGCACATCTGGGCGCGCTGCGGGTTTTGCCATTGATCTTCCGCACAATGTCAGTTCTTCGATGGAGGAGCTGGCTAAGTCGCACAGCTACCGAGCACTGGCGCGTGCAGCGATCGACCACCTTAAACAGCAAATTGACCGGCACGGCATTGACTGTGACTGGCGACAGGACGGAAAGTTTCACGCAGCGGTTTCCGATCAGGGTGTGCGTGAGGTTCTTGAACCGACAGTCAAAGAACTCGAACGCCTTAACGAACCATTCGACTGGCTCGAAGGCGATGCGCTGGCCAAACGGCTCGGAACAAACCATTTCAAGGCCGCTGTCTTCACCTATGGCACCTCGCTGTTGAACCCGGCTGCATTGGTACGCGGCCTTGCCGACTGCCTGCCCGACAATGTCACGCTGTATGAAAATTCTGCCGTGACCAAAATCGATTATGGCGACCACATTCACATTATCACGCCAAAGGGTAGCATTCAGGCACCCGCCATGATCCTGACGGTCAACGGTTTTGGCGAGCAGTTCGGCTTTTTCAGACGAAAGCTCCTGAACTTTGCTGCCCATGCAAGCCTCAGCCGTCAGCTGACCGACGATGAATACAAAGCGATTGGTGAGGTGGATCCGTGGGGGCTTACGCCCGCGAACTCCTTTGCCGGGATCACCATGCGTTTGACATCGGATCGGCGCATTCTGATGAGGCAGAATGTGCATTTTTGTCCATCGCTCCGTCAGTCGGATGGGCAGCGCCAAACCGTAAAGCGCGAACATAAGCGGCTGTTCGACGAGCGTTTCCCAATGTTACCCAATGTCGAGATGCAGCACACATGGACGGGCTTTATCTGCCTATCGCGCAACGGTGCGCCAGGCTTTGGCCAGATTGCCAGGAATGTTTTCACCTCACTCTGCCAGAACGGTGTCGGCATAACCAAAGGAACCATTGGCGGCATTCTCGCAGCCGATATGGCCTGTGACATTGATAATCCACTGATCGACGACATGCTGAAACTGGGCAGCCCAACTGAGCTACCGCAGCGCCCCTTCCTCGATATAGGCGTGCGCGCGCGGTTTGCCTGGGAGCTGTGGCATGCACGCGGCGAAGTGTGATCAGAACCGAGTGAGCTGGATGTTGTAACAGGCGCACAGACTGGTGCTTTTTGGCGCATTTGCAGCGATAATGCTTGCTTATTGGAGCTTTTGGGTTGTATCGGGAAAAAGACAGAGCCAGAACAATCGCAAGCAATAAAATTGCGCATGAAAAACCGGGGAATGGTTCCAAAGGCAAATGTGTTTGGAACAAACTCAAATCAAAACCGGTCGTGATTGAAACAGGTCTTTCGGACATGAAAAGGCAAATGCCTGAATGTGCGAAAGCCAGTGAATCTATGTGCCTTGAATGGTGCATCTTCATTTTCAGCCACGGCAAAGAACAAGGAATCTCAATGTGAGTCAGATCGCCTTCTGGGGTGCGGTCGAATTGGGCCTCGTCTTCTCTTTCGTCGCCATCGGCGTCTATCTGGCTTTCCGCGTGCTCGATTTCCCCGATCTGACCGTGGACGGCTCCTTCCCGCTTGGTGCTGCCGTGACTGGCGTTCTGATCATTGCTGGGTGGAACCCCTGGCTTTCAGCTGCTGTTTCGATGATTGCAGGCTCGCTTGCAGGACTTGTGACAGCAACGCTCAATGTGCGCTTCAAGATTCTCAATCTTCTGGCCTCCATTCTCACAATGATCGCGCTGTTTTCAGTCAATCTGCGCGTCATGGGACGTCCGAATATCGCCCTGATTAATCAGGACACGATGCTCTCACCGTTCTTCGGTCATGGCATTCCTGAATATTATGTGCGTCCGGCATTCCTTTTCGTGCTTGTTGCTGTCACGGTTTTCCTCGTCTGGCGTTTCCTTGAAAGCGACATGGGCCTTGCCATGCGCGCAACCGGTGCCAATCCGAAAATGGCCCGTGCGCAGGGCGTACGCACCGACCGCCAGATTTATCTGGGCATGGCCCTCTCCAACGCGCTCGTGGCGCTTGGCGGCTCGTTATTCGCCCAGACAAACGGCTTTGCAGACGTAACATCGGGCGTTGGCACGATCGTTGTCGGTCTGGCCGCTGTGATCATCGGTGAAACACTGCTGCGCACGCGTCTCATCCTTGTCATTCTCATCGGTTGCGTCCTGGGTTCGATCATCTATCGTATCGCCATCCAGCTTGCGCTTTCCAATGGCAGTATCGTCGGGCTTCAGGCTTCCGACCTCAATATCGCTACAGCGCTTCTCGTCACCTTCGCACTGATCTTGCCGCGCCTGCGCCGTGGAGGAGCATCATCATGATCGAAGTTTCCAATCTCGAGGTCATTTTCGGTCGTGGGACACCGCTCGAGAAGCAGGTGCTCAACAAGATCAATCTGACGATGGATCAGGGCTCGTTCGTCACCGTGATCGGCTCCAACGGTGCCGGTAAATCGACCATGCTCGGCGTTCTGGCAGGCGATGTCATCCCAACCGCTGGCAAGGTTGTGATCAGCGGACAGGATGTAACGCGCAAGTCCACAGCCGAACGTGCCGGTCTTGTGGCCCGCGTGTTTCAGGACCCGCTCGCAGGCAGCTGCGGGACGCTGACGATTGAAGAAAATCTTGCACTGGCCGCATCGCGTGGTACGCGCCGTGGCCTCACCCATGCGCTCAATTCCAAGCGCCGTGAATGGTTCCGCGAACGTGTGGCAAGCCTCAACCTCGGCCTCGAAAACCGCATGCAGGATCGCATGGAGCTTCTCTCCGGCGGTCAGCGTCAGGCGCTCTCGCTGATCATGGCCACTCTCGCCGGTTCCGAAGTTCTGCTGCTCGACGAACATACCGCAGCCCTTGATCCGGGCATGGCTGAGTTCGTCATGGAACTGACCCGCACGCTGATCTCGGAAAACAAGCTCACAGCATTGATGGTCACGCATTCCATGCGTCAGGCGCTCGATTATGGCGACCGCACCATCATGCTGCATGGCGGCAAGATCCTGCTTGATGTTACCGGCGACAAGCGCAAGACGCTGGGCGTTGAAGACCTCATCGAGATGTTCCGCAAAGTGCGTGGGCAGACGCTCGATGATGACGCTTTGCTGATCGAATAAGCATGTCGCGGAAAAGTGGGAACCGGTTTTCCGATAACGGCATGCGCAAAACCAGAAAATAGAGCGAGCGCAGTGGGTACGACTAAGCGCGACACGCTCTAAGCTTTGCAAACAGCTTTGTTTCACAGCCGCCGTTCAGTTTGACCGGCGGCTGTTTCGTTTGAAAACGAATTGCGCTACTTAATCCCTTATGGCGCAGAAAAAAGCACACGAAGTAGATCAGTTCATTGGCAGGCCGAGCAGCTCGTTTCCGGTCGTGCTTCTTTATGGCCCAGACAAGGGGCTGGTGAGCGAACGTGCGCGCCGCTATGCAAAGGCCACCAAACTGCCGCTGGATGATCCCTTTGCGGTCATTCGCATGGAAGCCGATGAGATCGATGCGGATCCTGCAAAACTCGCCGATGAAGCGCGTACAATCTCTATGTTCGGTGGTGAACGGCTAATCTGGATCAAGAACGCAGCCGGGCAGAAGAAGCTTGCAGACGCCGTGAAACTTTTGGCAAATGAGCCACCGCGTGAAACATATATTCTGGTGGAAGCCGGCGACCTCAAAAAAGGTGCAGGCCTGCGTAGCGCTGTCGAGAACGCGACCGCTGGCATGGCCCTTCCCTGCTATGCGGACGACGCGCGCGGCATTGACGACGTTATTGACGACGTTTTGGCTGAATGGAAGATGCAGATCACCATGGACGGGCGTCAGCTGCTGCGCGCGAGCCTTGGCGGTGATCGGCTTGCGACGCGTGGCGAACTGGAAAAGCTTTGCCTTTATGTGCGCGGCAAAGAACGCATCGATATAGACGATGTGCGTGTAGCGGTCGGCGATGTAGCAGGTCTTTCAACAGATGAAGTCATTGACGCTGTGTTGACGGCAGACCTGCCCCGTTTTGAAATATCTTTTGACCGGGTTGTGAAATCCGGCACAGCCCCATTCCTCCTGCTTAACACTGCCATGAGGCAATTCCAACAAATTCAGACCCTGCGCCATATCGCCGATACCGAGCGCAAAAGTGCTTCCGTGGTTGTCGCCTCTGCGCGTCCGCCGATCTTTTTCAATCGCAAGAAACTGATCGAAAATGCTGTTGACCGCTGGAAGGCAGAGAACCTCGTGCGCGTTATGGAGCGCCTGCAACGCGCTGTGCTGGAAAGCCGTCAGAATGCGGTACTCTCCGTGCCTATCATTCGTCAGTGCTTGCTTGCTATTGCTGTCGAAGCTGCCAAGCTGGCACGCAGATAAGCTCTACCGGCTAAGGTTTAGCCTAGGGCTTTCTCGATACCTCCGCCACAGCGATACAAGCCAGCCTGTGAAATAGCCCGTTGATGCGCCTGATACGACGGCTGTCACCAGCATCAATGTGGAATGCTCCTGTGGATAGAACGCATTGAGCACTGCCAGAACATACTGAGCGCAAAAGAAAATCAGATTGCGGATCAGCGGAAGTATCGTCCCAGCCCGCTCGACGGTTTTGTTCTGATGATCAACTGCGAGAACACGCGGGCCTGTGAGATAACCAACAGGTGCCAGCACGAACAGTCCTGCAAACCACGCAATCAGGAATGAACTGAATCCATCCGAACCGCTATCAAAGTGCATGAAACCGACGGCAATGAAGATCACGGGGACGAATAGCAGTCTCCAGACCGAAACCGTGCTTGTTTCACGCCCTTTCACCCCCTGTATGACGAGATAAGCGAGCAGCCCCCAAACATAGATCGGTGTATGAATTATGATTTGAGTGAGCATTTCCATGAAACAATATCTCCCCGGCGCGGTGTTCTAAAAGCAATATCTCAATAGTATAAGACTTATACCAAAGCGCTAAGATGCTGATGCAGCACGCCTCGAAAATGTTCAATCGCCACACGGGCTTAACCAACGTCCGATGAGTCTTACTCAATGAACTTTGGTATTAGCGAAAGTCCGGCAGAAACCGCGTTGGGTGTTAGACAGCTGCAATAATTCAGCAATTGATCAAGAGCACGTGAGCAGCCTCGCTCAACCTTGAGCTTGTTGGCGCATTCAGCAATATTCCATATGGTTCGATTTCATAACTGAAATGACAACCCCAAGTTTTCAAGCCCCCATTTTACTATAAGTCATTGGAATATAAGAATGATCGGCTGCATACCTCCAATTCTTCTGCTCATGCTCGGTGCATTGTTTGGTTGGCTGATCGGCGGCAATTACGGCGCCTTCTGGGGAAGTGCGGTCGGCGTTATCATCGGTATCATCCTGATGATAATTATCGTCTTTTCGCTGATCAAAGCGCGCGGTCGATAAAACGAAAAAGCCGTGAAACAAATGTTCCACGGCTTCAAATTCAGACTTCTAAGCAAATGTCGGAATCACACCACTAGCTTTGAAGACGACGGCAGATTTCGTCGAGCTGCTCAAGAGAGCTGTAACGAACTTTAACCTCACCACCACGCTCGCGGTGATTGATTTCGACCTTCATGCCAGTGACGTCGGAAAGCAGCTTTTCAAGCGCCTTTGTATCGGCATCTTTCTCAATCGGCACGCTCTTGCCCGGCTTTGGTTCAGCACCATTGCGCGCTTGTGACAGCGCTTCAACCTGACGAACAGACAGACCTTCCTTGACCACGCGCTCCGCAAGCGCAGTTGGGTCATCCATGGTGATCAGGCTACGTGCATGACCTGCAGACAAAGCGCCATCCGAGATGAAATCCTGCACGCGCTGCGGTAGTTTCAAAAGGCGCAGCGTATTGGCAACATGGCTTCGGCTTTTGCCGATCACCTGTGCCAGATCGTTCTGCGTGTAGTCATGATTGTCGATAAGCTGTTGATATCCCATAGCTTCTTCGACAGCATTCAGGTCGGCACGCTGAACGTTTTCAACAATTGCGATCTCAAGCGCAACGCGATCATCCACATCGCGAATGATAACCGGGATCGTATCGACGCCTGCACGCTGCGATGCGCGCCAGCGACGCTCACCGGCGATCAGCTCGAAACGATCAGGTTCACCCGGTGCCGGACGCACGACGATTGGCTGAACAACGCCGTGTTCTTTAATCGACTGCGCCAGATCTTCCAGTTCTACTTCCGAGAACATGCGTCGCGGATTGCGCGGATTGCGCGTGACGAACTCAATCGGAACGTTACGCTCGCTGCTGATCGGCACCTTGCGCTCTTCCGCCGGGCGGTCGATTTCACCAATCAGTGCGGCCAAGCCGCGGCCAAGGCGCTTTTTTGAAGGATCGTCGTTCATCGTCGGCAGTTCCTGCAATTGTTACGTAGTCGAATCGATCAAAGCATCGCAATTGCGACACTCGCTAATTATGCGGCTTTAAGCTGCCGCTCCCGCTGGATAACTTCCGATGCGAGCTGCAAATAAGCCTGGCTGCCAGCGCATTTCAAATCATAAAGAATAGCTGGCTTGCCATGGGATGGCGCTTCTGACACCCGCACATTGCGTGGGATGACAGTACGATAAACCTTCTCACCCATGAATGCGCGAACATCGTCCACCACCTGAGAGGCAAGGTTGTTGCGACTGTCGAACATGGTCAAAACAATGCCCTGTATCGTCAGATCGGGATTGATGGTTGAACGTACTTGGTCGACCGTCTGCAGGAGCTGGCTCAGGCCTTCCAGTGCGAAGAACTCGCACTGCAGGGGAACCATGACCGAATCTGCTGCCGCCATCGCGTTCAACGTCAGCAAGTTCAACGATGGAGGGCAATCAACCAAAATATACGAGAATTTATCAGCAACAGCAGAATCAAATCGCAACGCATCACGCAAGCGACGTGTGCGATCAGGAGCCTGCGCTATTTCCATCTCAATGCCGAGAAGATCGAGCGTTGAAGGCACGATATAAAGGTTTGGAACGTCGCTCTGCATGGCGGCATCATTCGCTGATGCTGCCTGCGTCAGCACGTCGTAGGACGAAAGCGGACGGTTGAGGCGATCAATTCCGAGGCCAGTACTGGCATTGCCCTGCGGGTCGAGGTCAACGATTAGCACAGTTTCGCCAATAGCAGCGAGAGCTGTCGCAAGGTTGATAGCTGTCGTTGTCTTACCAACGCCACCCTTCTGATTTGCAATGGTTATGATCCTGGATCTTTTGCTCATTACCGTCGCCCTGCTGCTTTCTGTCATATCGATTCCGAAATAACTGGGGCGGATTAACTTAAGATGCGTCGTAGATTGCTGATCTCAAGTATCACCGAGTTATTATCGATAGCACTTTCATGTTGTACCAGATCGAAACTCCAG
This sequence comes from Brucella sp. HL-2, assembly GCF_025846885.2. Classification (NCBI taxonomy): domain Bacteria; kingdom Pseudomonadati; phylum Pseudomonadota; class Alphaproteobacteria; order Hyphomicrobiales; family Brucellaceae; genus Brucella; species Brucella sp. HL-2. The sequence continues at coordinate 143,923 of NZ_JAOYTK010000001.1, forward strand.
CCGACACGGCTTTCATCGATTTCTCTCTGGTAATCCCGACCTTTTTGAAAAAGCGCCTTTGAACCACTGCACAACCATGGTCCGGCAAGCTCAAAAAGAACGTTCAGCGATGCAAGTGCGCGGGCTGTAATGACCTGCGGCGTCTCAATTTTATCCCACATTGCCTCGATGCGCGCCGCATGGACACGCGCCGGAACACCGACATGCCCTGCGGCAGTGCGTAGAAAAGCTGCCTTTTTTCCCGCACTTTCAACAAGATCAATCGAAGCACCCGGAATGTCTTCCAGAAAACAGGCTGTTACGATGCCAGGGAAACCACCACCCGAACCCAAATCGAGCCAGCGCGTCGCTTCAGGTGCGAGCGGAAATATCTGCGCGCTATCGAGAATATGGCGGTTCCAAAGATCAGCGAGTGTCGAAGGAGATGCCAGATTTATGGCCGATGACCACTTGCGGAACAGTTCTTCAAACGCAATCAAGCGGTCCGTTGTTTCACGTGAAACATTAGGAACGATAGTTTTCAAGCTCGAATAACGTCTATCCACAGTCATGCCACGCCCTTCTCGGCGTCCAGTACAGCGGCTGCACGTTCGCGCGCACCATGCCTCTTTATATGCGTAATAAGCAGCGCAAGTGCTGCCGGTGTAATACCTTCAACACGTTGCGCTTCGGCAATCGTCTCTGGTTTACGCTGTTTCAGCTTGGCTTTAAGTTCGTTTGAAAGGCCAGAAATTGCATCAAAGTCCAATGTCACTGGAATGAAAAGTCGCTCCTCGCGTTCCATCACTGCTATATCGCTCTGCTGGCGGTCCATATAAACCGAGTACTGCGCTTCAATTTCCAGCGCTTCTTTAGTGGCTGAATCAATAGAATTCAGTTCTGGCCAGATAGCCTGAAGCTTCTGCAAATCGATATCCGGATAAGACAACAGATCATAAGCAGAGCGACGTACCCCATCCTGATTGAGATGAAGGTCATATCGGCTGGCCTGATTTGGCGTGATAGTCAGCTCTTGGGTCATCATACGCGCGGTCGACAATGCATCCTGACGCGCTGTAAACTTTTCGCGGCGATCATTGCCAAGAATGCCCAGTTGATCAGCCAAAGGCGTCAACCGCTGATCGGCGTTATCAGCACGCAATGACAGACGGAACTCAGCACGTGATGTAAACATACGATAAGGTTCGCTGACGCCGCGAGCAGTCAGGTCATCGACCATGACGCCAATATAAGCTTCCGTTCGTTGTATGATAATAGGATCGCTGCCCCCTGCACGCTTGGCGGCATTCAGGCCTGCGAGAAGTCCTTGCGCTGCGGCCTCTTCATAACCGGTGGTGCCATTGATCTGTCCTGCAAGGAAAAGCCCGGTGACGCGTCGTGTCTCCAGGCTGCGCTTCAACTCTTGCGGATCAATAAAGTCATACTCAATTGCATATCCCGGCTGAAGCATCACCGCCTTCTCCAGACCCGGAATGGTCGCGAGGTAGGCAAGCTGAACCTCTTCTGGCAGTGACGTGGAGATGCCGTTTGGATAAACGGTGTGGTCATCCAGCCCTTCAGGTTCCAGAAATATCTGATGTCCATCACGGTCGCCAAACTTGACGATCTTGTCTTCCACCGATGGGCAGTAGCGCGGACCTATTCCCTCGATCGAACCCGAATACATTGCGGAACGATGAAGATTGGCGCGGATGATCGCATGAGTTTCAGGTGTCGTGCGGGTAATACCGCAATCTATTTGCGGCGTCGTGATCTTATCCGTCATCAGCGAAAACGGCACAGGGTCTTCGTCTGCCGACTGCATATCCAGGCTCTGCCAATCGATAGTGCGGCCATCAAGACGCGGCGGAGTACCGGTTTTCAACCGACCGACGGCAAAACCAAGGCCACGCAAAGTATCAGAAAGGCCCAGTGCAGGCTTCTCGCCCATACGTCCAGCGGGGATTTTCTTCTCGCCAATATGGATAAGACCATTCAGGAATGTACCGGTGGTCAGCACAACTGCAGCACAGGCAAGCTCGCGTCCATCGCCCAGAACGACCCCTGAAATGCTGCCATCTGTGATACGAATGTCGGAAGCCCCACCTTCAACGACAGTAAGGTTCTCCTGGGCAGAAATAAGCACCTGCATCGCCAGCCGATAAAGCTTACGATCAGCCTGCGTGCGAGGACCGCGGACCGCCGGACCCTTGCGACGATTGAGCAGGCGAAACTGGATGCCAGCCTTATCGGCAACACGACCCATAAGACCGTCAAGCGCATCAATCTCGCGAACAAGGTGGCCCTTCCCCAGACCGCCAATGGCCGGGTTACAGGACATGACGCCAATCGTATCAAAACGATGTGTGACGAGAGCCGTACGAGCGCCTGCCCGCGCCGATGCTGCCGCCGCCTCGCAGCCAGCATGTCCGCCACCAATGACGATCACGTCATAAGCTGTGACTTCTGAAGAACCTGAAATGTTCATCCTGATACGTCCAAATCCGTTCCAGCGCATTTCCGGCAAAGTGGGCGGGCCCTCCGTCTCGGATAATGCATAAAAGAAAGAACAAAGCGGCCCGGGCGATTCAATTCAAATCAGAGCTACTCTGGAAAGCAGTCTCTTTGACATGTTTGTCGGCTCAACGGAAGAGGCAGTATAGCGAAGGTCGATCAACTCTTTGATAAAGTTGATACGAAACTCGACTCACGGAAGAGTTTGGGAGTCAATACGAACTGGCAGATTCCACAGATGTTTCACGTGAAACAATTTTCATGCCGCCCTACGCTCCAGCGTCACTGTTTCACGTGAATCACTCATTTCCCGATACAGAATTGCGAGAAGATCACGTCCAATATCTCTTCAACATCCACGTCACCGGTAATGCGTCCAAGATACTGTGAGGCATGACGCATATTCTCAGCGCGTAACTCCAATGGAAGATCGTCGCGATTAGCCGCGGTTTCAATTTCCGAAACCGTTGATTGCAGGAGATTGATGTGACGCTGCCGTGTCGGAACCGCGTCATTGATCTGCCCGATGCGATTTTCCGCAAATACTTGCAGCGCGGCGAGCAATTCGACGAGGCCTGCATTGGTCTTGGTGGAAATACGATATTTCCATCCACCGGTCTCAGAATTACTAAGGTCAACTTTGGTGCCAACCGTCCAGACATCAGCTTCGCTCTCATCAAGAGAGACAGCGATGGGGTTTTGCATATCTTCCAGCAACAGGACCAGATCAGCTTCGGCCGCGCGTTCTAGCGCACGTTCGATGCCGATCTTCTCAACCTTGCTGGTAGTCTCTCGAAGTCCAGCAGTATCAGTTACATAGACGGGAATGCCTGCAAGGTTGAGTTTGACTTCCAAAAGATCGCGCGTTGTGCCTGCCTCTTCTGAAATGATTGCAACCTCGCGACCAGCCAGGAAATTCAGAAGACTGGATTTTCCTGCGTTGGGTGCACCAGTGATAACGACATGCAGTCCATCGCGCAGCATTGCTGCGCGCTTTCCGCTTTCAATATGTCGTAGAATTGCTGTTCTTAGTGACCTGAGTTCTTCCCATACCTGTCCCGAAACGGAACCCGGTACGTCGCTTTCATCCGCGAAATCCAGCTCCGCTTCAATCAAAGCCCGGGCGCGCACAAGCCTTTGGCGCCATTCCGTATAAAGTTGACGCTGCGCACCTGAAGCGACCTGCAAAGCAAGACGGCGTTGGCCTTCCGTTTCCGCTGCAATAAGATCAGCCAGACCTTCGGCGATGGTCAAATCCATCTTGCCGTTCGTAAAAGCTCGGCGCGTAAATTCTCCAGCTTCAGCTATCCGGCAGTTTGGGAAGCTGCCCAACTCCTCAAGCAGTTTTTCGACGACAGCAATACCACCATGAAGATGGAACTCCGCACAATCTTCGCCGGTAAAGCTGTTAGGACCGGGAAAAAACAATGCTAATCCACGGTCAATGGCGTCTCCATTCCGCGCGCGGAACGTCTTGTAAGCTGCATAACGCGGCTCAATCATCTTTCCAATAATCGTTTCGACTACGAATCGAACCTGCGGGCCTGATATCCTGACGACCGCAACACCCGATGGAAGGCGCCCACTCGACAAGGCAAAAATAGTGTCCTGAAGATGCTGCCGCTCGCTCATTTGATTTCCCGTTCTATATTGGTAAGCACGTGCATATTCATTCGCGCCACGAAAGAAAAGACTTATGACCAATATCAGCAGCAACAGACTCGGAGCCGCACCAAGCGCCTATCTGCGTCAGCACGCCGATAATCCGGTTCATTGGCAGCCCTGGGGCAAAGATGCACTTGATGCAGCGCAGGAGCTGAACCGCCCTATCCTGCTATCGATTGGTTATGCTGCCTGCCACTGGTGCCACGTCATGGCGCATGAGTCTTTCGAAGACCCGGAAGTTGCCAGCGTCATGAACACGCTGTTCGTCAATGTTAAGGTCGACCGCGAGGAACGACCCGATATCGATCAGATCTATATGGCTGCGCTGAGTGCCATGGGACAGCAAGGCGGGTGGCCGCTTACGATGTTCCTGCGTCCTGATGGCAAGCCATTCTGGGGTGGTACATATTTTCCACCTCAGGCTCGACATAACTTGCCGGGTTTTTTGGACGTGCTCAAGGCAGTCAGTAGTCTCTGGCAGGGAAATAAAGAAAAAATTAACCATAATGCCGAGGCTGTGTTTAATCATCTGGAAGCACGGCTGGCGGCGCAGAACGATGCCAGCGCGAACGAGATCGTACGCTTCGATGATGTTGCAGATCGCATATATGAAATGTTCGATCCGGTTCGAGGCGGCATCAATGGCGCACCGAAGTTTCCGAACACGCCGTTCATGGATGCCCTCTGGTTAACCTGGCTCTATAATCGGCAAGCGACCCACCGCGATATGTTTCTGCTTTCATTGAAGACGATGTTGCAAGGCGGCATCTATGATCATTTGGGTGGCGGACTTTGTCGCTATAGCGTCGATGCAGACTGGCTCGTGCCACATTTTGAAAAGATGCTTTATGACAATGCTCAAGTCATTCGACACGCAACCTATGCCTATGCCGAGACCAAAGACGAATTGTTCCGTGTCCGAATCGAAGAGATAGTCAATTGGTTGATACGAGAAATGCGTTTGCCGGATGGCAGTTTTGCATCAAGCCTCGATGCGGACAGTGAAGGCGAAGAAGGAAAGTTCTATATCTTTTCAGAGGCGGAAATCGATAACGTCCTCGGTGATCAGGCGGGAAACTTCAAAACCTATTATGGTGTGAAACCCGAGGGTAATTTTGAAGGCATGAATATTCTCAACCGTCTTCATGCCGTCTATGAAGACGGTTTAGTACCGTCGAATATCGCGGCGGCCAGAGACAAGCTTCTCCGTTATCGCAATGCTCGTGTTCGACCGGGGCGCGACGAAAAAGCTCTTACCGACTGGAACGCTCTTATGATCCGCGCGCTGGCAGAGGCCGGCCGTTGTTTCAAGCGATCAGATTGGGTTGACTACGCCGTTTCGGCCTATCGTTCGATAGGTTCATCGTTTCAGGATGGGCGCATCGCACATTGCCGAATGTATGACGTGCTGGTCTACCCTGCCCTCTCGACAGATTACGCCGCGATGATGAATGCCGCACTTTCGCTGTTTGAAGCAACTGGTGACAGAACATTCATTCGCGATGCGGTTGCGCTCAAAGACGCGCTTGATGCAAACAATTGCGACGCGTCAGGCAATCACCGACTTTCCGCACTCGATGCGGAGGACGTAATTCTGCATAGTTATGGCGATTATGACGAAGCGATCCCCAGTGCCACCAGCCAGATCATTGAAGCTTTCACACGGCTGTTTCTCGCAACAGGCGATATGCACCTTTATATCCAGAATGAACGTCTGGTTGAACAGGCCATGGGTCGTGCGCTTGTCCAGCAATATGGCCAGATCGGCATATTGAATGCGTGCCGCTTTGCAGCCGAACCGCTGTCTCTGGTGATTGCTGATGAAGGTGCTGATGGTGAACTCGCTGCCACGGCAGAAAGAATTCCCGATCCAAGGCGGCTTGATAAATTCGTTCAATTTGAAGCAGGCAAAGAAATTGAGCTTCCGACAGGTGGCATTGCACATGCCAATAAACCGTCAGCCTGGCTCTGCAAGGGGCAAGTCTGCCTAGCGCCTGTCGAGACCCCTGCCGCACTCGAAATCCTGCTGAGAGGCTAAGCCTGCCGATTTCTGAGACCAGAAAATAGAAACGCCGCGCTGATGTCTCAACGCGGCGTTTTGTTTGGATACGGATAAACCGAAATTACGTATTCATCGAATCGAAGAACTCGCCATTGCTCTTGGTCTGCTTGAGCTTGTCGATAAGGAACTCGATCGCATCGGTAGTCCCCATCGGTGCAAGAATGCGACGAAGTACGAAAATCTTCTGGAGATCGGCGCGTGGCACCAACAGGTCTTCCTTACGTGTGCCGGACTTGAGAATGTCCATGGCAGGGAAGATACGTTTGTCGGCAACCTTACGATCAAGAACGATTTCCGAGTTACCCGTGCCCTTGAATTCTTCGAAGATCACTTCGTCCATACGCGAACCGGTATCGATCAGCGCGGTGGCAATGATGGTGAGCGAGCCACCTTCTTCAATATTACGGGCTGCACCGAAGAAGCGCTTCGGACGCTGGAGTGCGTTTGCATCGACACCACCGGTCAAAACCTTGCCGGATGAAGGCACAACGGTGTTGTAAGCGCGTCCAAGACGGGTGATGGAGTCGAGAAGGATCACAACGTCACGGCCATGTTCAACAAGGCGCTTTGCCTTTTCGATGACCATTTCAGCGACTTGAACGTGACGTGATGCCGGTTCGTCGAAGGTCGAAGAAACAACTTCGCCCTTAACCGAACGCTGCATGTCGGTCACTTCTTCCGGACGTTCGTCAATCAGAAGAACGATCAGATAGCATTCAGGATGGTTCGCAGTGATCGAATGCGCAATGTTCTGCAACAGAACAGTCTTACCGGTACGTGGCGGAGCGACGATCAGACCGCGCTGGCCTTTGCCGAGTGGTGCAACCAGATCGATAACGCGGGACGAAAGATCCTTCGAGGTTGGAACTTCCAGCTCCATCTTGAAGCGCTCATTTGGATAGAGCGGCGTCAGGTTATCAAAATGAACCTTGTGGCGGATCTTTTCCGGATCTTCAAAATTGATCGTGTTGACCTTGAGGAGTGCGAAATAACGTTCGCCTTCCTTAGGACCACGGATCGGACCTTCAACCGTATCGCCGGTCTTCAACGAGAAGCGGCGAAGCTGGGAAGGAGAAATATAAATATCGTCCGGGCCTGGCAGATAGTTGGCATCGGCAGAGCGCAGGAAACCAAATCCGTCCTGCAGCACTTCAACAACTCCCTCGCCGATAATTTCGACGTCCTGAGCAGCAAGGCTCTTGAGGATCGCGAACATCAGTTCCTGCTTGCGCATTGCGCTCGCATTTTCGACCTCAAGCGTTTCGGCAAATGCCAGCAGCTCGACCGGGGTTTTGTTTTTAAGTTCTTGTAGTTTCATTTCCTGCATGGGTGAGGAACTCTTTTGAAATATAAGGAGAAAATGCAGTTGTTCGGAAAGGTGGTCACGTGGAGTGTGACCGGCATCGAAGGCCTGCTGTCATGGTGGGAAGAGGACTCACTCATACCGGTTTGCGGCATGAAGAGCAAGTCTCAGTTAAGGATTGCTGGAAGTTAGTGCAATAGGAAAAAGGTAGAAGCCCGAAAAAATCGCGAAAAAACTATCGGGCTTCTTTGAAAAATATAGAAAATTAGAATGGCTTCACGATCACAAGAATAACGATGAAGATCATCAGTAGTGTCGGAACTTCATTGATGATTCTCCAGTGTTTGGCTGATTTGGTGTTACGATCTTCTGCGAAGAGCCGTGTTGCCTTTGACAGATAACCGTGAAGGCCAGACAACAGAACGACCAGCAAAAGCTTGGCATGCAACCAGCCACCCCGAAACCCGAAAATCTCCCAAGCCATCCAAAGACCGGCTATCCATGTCACAACCATGGCGGGATTAATGATGAAGCGAAGCAACCGCCGTTCCATCACCTTGAAGGTTTCCGAGGTTTCTGAACCGGGTGTTGTCGCGCAATGATAGACGAAAAGACGTGGGAGATAGAGCATACCCGCCATCCAGGCGATTACGGCAATGACATGGATCGATTTGACCCAAAGATAAGCGTCAGCTGGATTCACGTGAAACAATCCCCATAAACCAAGTACCACAACCGCAAGACCGACGACGGTACGGATCAGAGCGGCTTTGCCGCTGTTTGCTTTATCGGAGGCACTCATCATCAGCCTCCACGAACGCGATCAATCATGCGCTGAACGTTTTCAATTGGCGCCTGTGGCGTAATTCCGTGGCCAAGATTGAAGATCAGCGGGCCCTGACCGAGATTTTTCAGGATTGCATCAACCCCTTCATCCAGAGCCTCTCCACCAGCCACAACGCGCAGCGGATCGAGATTTCCCTGAATGGCGCCTTCCTTCTGCAATTCCTGCGCAAATGAGTTTGGAACAGACCAGTCAAGGCCGAGCACATCAACACCGGTCTTTTCACGGTAGCCCGCATAAAGCATTCCGGCTCCTTTCGGAAACCCGATGATACGTGCGTCGGGATAAACCGCCCTCACCTTCTGGACGATCCGGGCGACCGGACAGATACAGAAACGTTCAAAGCAATCTTCATCGAGAACGCCAGACCAGGAATCGAAAATCTGCACGGCATCAGCGCCTGCATCGAGCTGTTCGATGAGATATTCCGCTGAAACATCCGCCAGATCATTCAAAAGCTTTTCGAACGCTTCCGGGAAACGATAGGCAAACAAACGAGCGGGAGCCTGATCAGGCGTGCCGTGACCGGCGATCATATAGGTCGCAACGGTCCAGGGAGCGCCACAGAAGCCCAGCAGCGTTGTTTCGTCGGGGAGTTGCTCGCGGAGCAGCCGAACCGTCTCATAGACCGGCTCCAGCCTTTTGGCGACACCTTCAGTCTCAAGCCAGAATATCTCATCGGCATCAATCGGTGTCATCAATGGTCCCTTGCCTTCTTCAAAGCGAAGGTCTCGTCCAAGGGCGTGAGGGACAACCAGGATATCTGAAAACAAAATGGCTGCATCAAAGCCATAACGGCGGATTGGCTGAAGTGTCACTTCGACTGCCAGATCGGGTGAATAGCAGAGGTCGAGGAAGCTTCCGGCTTTCTTGCGCACTTCGCGATATTCGGGAAGGTATCGTCCGGCCTGACGCATCATCCAGATTGGAGGTGGAAAGACTGTCTCACCGTCTATCACTTTCAGGACCTTGCGTTTCATTACATTCCACCCTGTCTGATCTGTTTCCGTGGTTCTGTGTGAAAGTTTTCCCGTCCGGCTCTCATAAAGAAAGGATGATTCAGGAATCTTTTGATTCTTAGAGTCTGTTGGAATCGGGGATTAAGGTTTGTCCGTCTTTTCCCCACAGTTCCGCTCTGGCCATCTCAGCCTGTGCGATAATTCACCGATCGCTCGGACAAAAGCAATGAAAACTAAAATCTTTCATTGAATAGAAGGGGTTACCAATTGACGCAGTTTCGGCCTCTTTGTGGACAAGCTGGGTATATTGTTGTGATTTCCAAATGTTACGAGTCTTGTCCACAGTGGCTTTCTGAAGCTTCTCACATGTGGGCTCGCTGTGGATGACTTGCCAAGTTTCCCACTGCCTGCCATGGCTTGTGGATGAAACCTGTGTTTTACGCACACTCGTCAACAGGGGCGGGAGAAAACTGTGACCAGACCGCTTTCTTACTTTCATCTTCATCTGATTTCTGATGCGACGGGAGAGACTCTCCTGGCGGCTGGCCGCGCTGCGGCCGCTCAATATGCCAATGCGCGGGCAATTGAGCATATCTATCCGCTCATCCGCACAGAGAAGCAGCTGCGAAAAGTGCTTGAGAATATCGACGCTGAACCCGGCATCGTTCTCTATACAATCGTCGATCAGAAGCTCGCTGCCATCATCGACGACACCTGTGCGGAAATGGGTGTGCCGAGCGTTTCGGTACTTGAGCCGGTGCTCAACACGTTTCAGTCTTATCTCGGAGCGCCTGCGCATCGCCGTGCAAGCGCCCAGCATGTGCTCAATGCCGACTATTTTCGCCGGATCGACGCGCTTAATTTCACCATGGAGCATGACGACGGCCAATTGCCGCTCGATATAGAAGAGGCGGATGTCATTCTGGTGGGCATTTCACGCACATCGAAGACGCCAACCAACATCTATATGGCGAATCGCGGTATCAAGGCGACAAATGTGCCGATTGTATTGGGTATTCCGGTGCCTGAGGTTCTTTTTACGGCAAAGCGACCCTTGATTGTCGGTCTGGTGGCAACTGCGGAACGTATTTCCCAGATCAGACAGAACCGCCCGCTTGGCAATGTACCGTCTCTTGATACGGGTCTTTATACAGACCGCGTTTCAATTTCCGAAGAACTGGCTTATGCCCGCAACCTGTGCAACCGGCACGGTTGGCCGATTATTGATGTGTCGCGCCGGTCGATTGAGGAAACCGCAGCCGCTATCATGGCCTTGCTGCGCGATGGCAAGAAGGAAGATCAGTCATGACCACGAAACTTATTCTCGCCTCGAAGAGTCCGTTCCGTTCGGCAATTTTAAAAAATGCCGGCATCGTGTTTTCGACCGAAAGTGCGGATATCGATGAACGTGCGGTTGAGGCTCCTCTCTATAAAAGCGGTGCAACACCGCAAGAGGTAGCGCAGGTTCTGGCCGAAGCAAAAGCCTTATCTGTCAGTGAAAATCATCCCGATGTCGTGGTGATTGGTTGCGATCAGACGCTTTCGCTGGGCGATCAGATTTTCCACAAGCCTGTGGATATGGATGCAGCGCGCCGCCAGCTTTTGCAGTTTTCGGGCAAGACGCATCAGCTTAATAGCGCTGTCGTGCTGGTCAAAAATGGCAAGACCCTGTGGCGGCATGTTTCGGTGGCGCGCATGACCATGCGCGATCTCGATCCGGGCTTTGTCGGACGCTATCTTGGTCGCGTTGGCGATATTGCCCTTTCAAGTGTCGGCGCTTATCAGGTAGAGGGTCCGGGCATTCAGCTCTTTGAAGAAATCGAAGGCGATCATTTCACCATCGTTGGATTGCCCCTGTTGCCACTGCTCAATGAATTGAGGAAGGAAAATCTGATCGATGGCTAAAAAGGCATTTGTGACCGGCTTTCCAATAAAGCATTCGCGCTCACCGCTCATTCACGGCTTCTGGCTCAGGGAGCTGGGTCTCGAAGGCTCTTATGAAGCCATTGAGGTCGCACCTGAAAATTTTGCAGAATTTGCCACCTCGCTTGAACAAAACGGCTTTGTCGGGGGTAATGTCACAATCCCACATAAGGAAGTGGCTTTTGCGGCTGTGGAAATCCGCGATGAAGCAGCCAATGCCATTGGCGCAGTCAACACGCTCTGGCTCGACAACGGCAGGCTTTGCGGCGCCAATACCGACGCTTATGGTTTCGCGGCCAATCTGGATGCGCTGGCACCCGGTTGGGACAATGCGGATACGGCACTGGTTCTGGGCGCAGGCGGCGCGGGACGCGCTATTGTCCACGCTTTGCAGACGCGCGGTTTCTCGCGCATCGCAATCATCAATCGCACGCTAAGCCGGGCCGAAGAACTGGCAAGCCATTTTGGCCAAGGCGTTTCAGCGCATGGATGGGATGCAGCGCAGCGTCTTGTCAAAGAAGCGGGTCTGATCGTCAACACCACTTCACTCGGCATGAGCGGACATGGCGAGGCGACAGAGTTTCCGCTTGATCTGAGTGAGGCGCAGAAATCAGCCGTTGCCACCGATATTGTCTATATTCCGCTCAAGACGCCGTTTCTCACCAGCGCTGAAGCAGCGGGTCTTAAAACTGTCGATGGGCTTGGCATGTTGCTGCATCAGGCGGTTCCGGGTTTTGAACGCTGGTTTGGCAAAAGACCAGAAGTGACAGAAGCACTTCGTAATTATATTCTGGATGATATGAAAAAGGCTGGTGCTTTATGATCATCCTCGGACTGACCGGCTCTATAGGCATGGGAAAAACCACTGCGGCAAACATGTTTGCCGACAATGGTGTGCCGGTCTACAGCGCGGACGATGCCGTTCACCGGCTTTATTCGGGTCGGGCGGCTCCCCTGATCGAAGCCGCCTTCCCCGGAACGGTTGTCGATGGCACGGTCGACCGGACAAAACTATCAGCAGCCGTGCTTGGCAGGCCGGAAGCGCTTAAAAAGCTTGAATCCATCATTCACCCACTGGTGCACGAAGAAGAAAAAGCCTTTCTTGCGAATGCGCGCGCCGGCGGCGCTGAAATTGCCCTCATTGATATTCCTTTGCTGTTTGAAACGGGCGGTGAAAGCCGCGTGGATAAAGTGGCTGTTGTGTCAGCGCCTGCCGAAATCCAGCGCGAACGTGTGCTGTCGCGTCCCGGCATGAGCGAAGAAAAGTTTGAAGCCATTCTTGCCCGACAGATGAAGGACAGCGAAAAGCGTGCGCGTGCGGATTTCGTCATCGATTCTTCGGGCAACTTTGAGGAAACGCGGGCGCAGATCAAAGCCATCATCGCTGAATTGCGTGGAAAGCCTGTCAATCAGTCCTGAGAGCTGGCCCTGAGAGCTGGCATAGCGTGCTATAAAGTACCAAATCATTTAGAGCCGTTTCGATCTGATTGAATCAGATCGGGCTCTAATCCTTTTGTTTAAACGCGCATCTTATCCGAAAACCGCTTCGCACTTTTCGGGATGCTCTCTAAGAGGTTTTCCATGCGTGAGATCGTTTTCGATACGGAAACCACTGGCCTTGAACGGCTTGAGGACCGCGTGATCGAAATCGGTGGTGTGGAAATGATCAACCGCTTTCCCACGGGTCGCACGTTCCACAAATTCATCAATCCACAGGGGCGCAAGGTTCATCCCGATGCACTCGCGGTCCATGGTATTACGGACGAGCAATTGCTCACCGAGCCAAGCTTTGCCGACATTCTCGATGAATTCATGGAATTTTTCGATGGTGCAAAACTCGTCGCGCATAATGCGATGTTCGATCTTGGTTTCATCAATGCGGAATTGGGCCGCTTGGGAAAGCCGGAAATAGCCGTTGATCGCATCGTCGATACGCTTGCGCTTGCGCGCCGTCGAAATCCGATGGGGCCCAATTCGCTTGATGCGCTTTGCAAGCGTTATGGCATCGACAATTCGCACCGCACATTGCACGGCGCATTGCTCGATTCTGAAATTCTCGCCGAAGTCTATATCGAGCTGATTGGCGGTAAACAAACCGCTCTTGGACTCAGTTCTTCCGGTGGTTCCGGTAGTGATGACCGCTCTGAGAATGGCGGCAATATTGTCTTGCGCCAGCGTCCGAAACCATTGGCGCCACGTATCAGTGAAAAGGAACGCGCTGCGCATGATGCTCTTGTTGCGAAAATGGGCGACAAGGCAATCTGGAAAAAATACGTAAGCTGACGTCTAAATAAAAACCCCGCAAGAGCGGGGTTTCTTTTGATGCGTGTAGAGATTAGCTCTTTACAGCGTTCTTGGCTTCTTCTTCGGCCATACGGCTCTGGAACATCTGAGCAAAATCGATCGGATCGATCATCAGTGGTGGGTAGCCACCATTGCGCGTCGCATCAGCAATGATCTGACGAGCAAACGGGAACAGCAGACGTGGGCATTCGATGAACAGCAGCGGAAGCATGTGCTCCTGTGCGATGCCCTGAATGCGGAAAACGCCGCCATAAACCAGCTCGGTGTTGAACAGAACGTCCTTGCCGTCAACAGCTTTGGCTTCGAGCGTGAGAACAACGTCGAAATCTGTTTCGGACAGCGGATTAGCGTTTACGTTCACATTGATGTTGATCGAAGGAGCCTTTTCGCGTGGGCGCAGCGACAGAGGCGCGCCTGGGCTTTCAAAGGAAAGATCCTTGATGTACTGGGCCAGAATGTTGAGGGACGGCTGGGCGGTTGCGCCATTGCCGTTCTTTACTTCGCCCGCAGCGGCCTTATCGCTCATTATCGGTATGCCTTCTCTTTAATAATTTATCTTGTTGCCCAAAAAGCAGTGATGCTTGGCTAGCATGTGTGCGTAGATGAGGCAAGAAACCGTTTTTAAGTTAGTATTTGCGCGATTAGCGATCCTTGCGATCGGGATTCCATGGTGAGTTTTCATCCGGCTTTGCGGTATAATCTTCCGGGTCCAGATCGATCACGTTGTTTTCTTTAGTCTCATATGGGTTTTCTCTAGGTTCATACGGACGATAGGCTTCCGAATAGCGTGTCGAGGCGGTCGCGACGACCAGTCGATTGCGCACAAACCGGTTCCAGACAAGATTGCGAATAAACGGAACGAAAAGCAGAAGTCCGATGGCGCTTGTGACAAAGCCAGGCACGATCAGCATGATAGCGGCGACAACGATCATCGCTCCATGCATCATTTCGCGGTCCGGCACGCATCCTGCAGCACTTTCGGCGCGGATGCGCTGCAGCAGCCCGAAGCCCTGTACACGCAGCAGGAAAAAGCCGAGCATGGCGCTAAGGATAATGAGACCAAGCGTAGCAAACACACCGATTTCGCTGCCGACGATCACAAAACCTGCAATCTCGATGAATGGCATTGCCAGTATGGCAAGGGGTGCAAGGGAAGAGGACACGTCGATTATGACCTTATGTTGATTTGCGTTTGTAATGAAGCAAACTTCATTCGCTTGTTCTATTCATGACATACATGCAAAAATGCTTCGCATTCTTACGAAATTGAAACTCTCTATCATACAATATCAGATAGGTATGCGTGATCGGGATTTGAATGATCAGTGAAGCCGATCTATATGTATATGTAACGAAATTGACGACGTGAGACGGATTCGTAATCCTGAAACGTCCATTGGTGGCAGGCGGTATGGAATTTTTTGATTTTGGCACGATATTCTTCTTCATCGCGGCGGTGGTAATCTTTCTTCAGTTGAGGAATGTTCTTGGCCGCCGTACGGGAAATGAAAAACCGCCAATAGATCCATATACTTCCGCACGTAATACCGATGCCCAGACTGCAAGTGGCGAAACCGACAATGTCGTTTCCCTGCCGCAGCGTCCCGGTGAAAAGGATTTTACCGCAATCGACAAGGTCGCGCCTGCTGGTACGCCTATTAATGATGGGCTCCGTGCCATTCAGGCAGCCGATCCAACTTTCGACCCCGCAAGTTTCGTTGATGGCGTGAAGATCGCTTATGAAATGATCGTGATGTCTTTTGCCGACGGCGACCGTAAGGTTTTGAAAAACCTTTTGTCTAAGGACGTCTATGAGGGCTTTGTCTCGGCAATCGATGAGCGCGAAGCACGCGGTGAAAGCACACGCTCAACCTTTGTAGGCATTGATAAGGCAGAAATCGCCAATGCCGAAATGAAGGGCTCGGAGGCGCACGTCACGCTCAATATCGTGAGCCAGATGATTTCTTCCACACTCGACAAGGACGGTAATCTCGTCGAAGGTGATCAGGAAAACGTCGTCGAGATCCGCGACCTCTGGACCTTTGCCCGCGATACACGTTCGCGCGATCCAAACTGGAAGCTTGTCGCGACCGAAGCCGAAGACTAAAGAGAGTTGACGATTCAGGGCCGCACTTTTTTACCTTGTGCATTATCCGACGCAAAACCGCTCCGCACTTTTGCTGGAAATGCTGAGTTAGCGGCCCTTTTAATTATTGACGGATGCGGCTTGTGCATAATCTGGCGAACATCATACGACCGGTCAGTTTTTCAGATTGCCCGGGCTGGGATCACGACGATCAGGCACTCGCCTTTTCGGCTTTTCGCCGTTCAGCCGATTATGCGGAACATAATCGCTATAACAGCGGTAGCCTCGGTATCAGTTTCGAGGCGCTTGCACCGGCTTTTGCTGCTGCCCGTTCCCTTGATAAACCCGATACTGCGCAGGCGCGGGCTTTCTTTGAAGAGCATTTCGTCCCGTGCCGTATTGATGCCGAAGGTTTTGTGACGGCCTTCTATGAACCGGAAATTGAAGCTTCGCGTAAGCCAGATGCGCATTTCACAGTGCCGTTTCTCAAAAAACCCGACGATCTGGTGAAAGTTACGGATGAGAACCGCCCTGCCGGGCTTGATGCCTCCTTCGCTTTCGCGCGCAAAACGCTACAAGGCATTGAGGAATACGATGATCGCCGGGCAATCGAACAGGGCAGTCTTAAAGAACATGGGCTTGAACTTGCCTATGTGGCTGACCGTGTTGATGCCTTCTTCGCCCATGTGCAGGGGGCTGCGCGGTTAAAACTCACCGATGGCAGTTTTATGCGTATCACCTATGCGGCCAAAACCGGCCATCCTTTTACAGGAATCGGGCGTATTCTGGTGGCGGAAGGCGGGATTTCTGCAGATGAAATCTCCATGCAAACGATCCGCCAATGGTTGAGAGAGCACCCGGATCGGGCCGACGATCTCATCTGGCAGAACCGCTCCTATATTTTCTTCCGCGAAGCACCTGTTGATGATCTGAATGTGGGGCAAATCGCTGCGGCCAAAGTCCCGCTGACCGCTGGACGTTCAATTGCGGTCGATAGATTTTTGCACACGTTCGGGACGCCCTTTTATGTCGATGCACCAAGCGTTACAGCGTTCGATAATGCCCCATTCTCGCGCCTCATGATTGCGCAGGATACCGGCACGGCGATTGTCGGTCCGGCGCGTGGTGATCTCTTTGCGGGATCGGGGGATGCCGCAGGCGAGATCGCCGGTGGCATCAAGAACAAGGCCGATTTTTATGCGCTTATTCCGCGCGCCAGTGCATCGGCCCTAAAATCGAATACGATTTTAGGGAAGCAGGCACGAGGCCCTATGGGGCGGGACTGATCGATGTCGCCCAAAACCGAAAAGCCCGCGAAAGATTATCTGAGACCAGAAGATCGCATCCTCTGGGAAACCGTTGCTAAAACGGCCAAACCGCTGGTGGGCAAAAAGTCCGCTGTAGAGGAAGAGTTTCCGGATTTCAAAGCTGTGATGGCGCAGGAGGTTGATAAAAAGCCTTCGCAAAAAACACCCTCGCCTTCGAGCGAGCCAGCGACGCCGAAAAAGAAGCTTACCTCTCTCAAGGAAATGCCGATCCATAGCTTTGATCGGCCGACGCACCGCAAGATTTCCAAGGGACGTGTGGATATCGAAGCGCGTATCGATCTGCATGGGCTCACGCAGAACGATGCCTATGAGCTGCTTTACGGATTTTTGCTGAGCGCACATGCCCGCGGGCTCAAGCACGTGATGGTCATTACCGGAAAAGGCCGCTCATTTGGCAGCGAAGGCGTGCTGAAACAGGCCGTGCCGCACTGGTTCTCGACGCCGTTGTTCCGGCTTCTGGTGAGCGCCTATGAAGATGCAGCCCATCATCATGGCGGTCACGGCGCGCTTTATGTGCGTCTGCGCAAGCAGACGCAGAACGGGAGTCTGATCCGATGACCCCTTTTGGCAAACGTCTGCGCGAATTGCGTGACGAGCGCAATGTGACGCAAAAGGAAATGGCGGCAGCCTTACGCGTTTCGCCTGCCTACCTTTCAGCGCTTGAACATGGACGGCGTGGACAGCCGACCTGGGATCTGCTGCAACGCATCATCACCTATTTCAATATTATCTGGGACGAGGCCGAAGAGCTGCAAAATCTGGCGGCGGTTTCGCATCCCCGCGTGGTGATCGACACCTCAGGACTATCGCCACAGGCGACCGAGCTTGCCAATCTCCTCGCCCGCAACATTCGCATCATTGATCGCGAGACGATCAAACATTTAAGCGAAGAAATAGAAGCCGCGCGCAAACGCCGCCGCGGCTTTAAGCCATTAGCCCCATCGGCTCTAAAATAGCGCTTTCAGCTCGTCGAGCTTGGTGTTGACCAGCCAGCCATAATAGTTTTCCTGCGGCATCAATGGTGCCTGACCGGACGCTTTGCGCTGAGCATTTTCATTGGCAAGCGCACGGGCGCGGACTTCTGCACCGCCGGTATTATAAAGGGTTGCGGTCAGGCCGGGATTCTTAGAAATGTCGAAATCGGCAATCTGGCGATAGGCAGTGATCGATTGCTTAAGCGTTGCCGCGATGTATGGCAGCGTGAGATCGGGGTCCATGATGGTTTTGTAGACCACATTTCCGTTCTCGGCGTTCAGCTTCGGCAGGCCGGATACACGATTGACCATGTCCGACATCTGCAGTGCAGTCAGCGGATTGATCTGGCCAAGGCCGAATGTCTGACCTGCATAAAAAGGCTGGAAGAACACCGCACTGAAACGGTTGTTCGGATAGGCTTTGCCACCCAGGGACTTTCCACGAAACTGCTTGTTCCAGACAGTCTCACGGCAACCCCACAGCGAATAGCTGTCTTTGAACTTGAGGCACTCCGAAAACTCCGGGCGCTTCACGAACTGGCCGATGCTTTCGCCATCATAGCCAAAACTCACGCCCTGGTTCACATAGGACATAGCCTTGACGTAATAGGTCTGTAGCCTGTCATAAACGTCGACATTATAGGTGTGTTCGCCAACGATGGCGCCGACGATATGGATCGGATCAATGCCGTAAGCCGAAGCAGTCGATTTGATTTTCGAGCGCAGCGAAGCATCTTTTTTCAGAAGATTATAAATCTTGCGATACTTGGCTTCATAGGTCGTGCTCAGTTCCTTGGTGCGCTTGGCCGAAGCGCCGGGAATGGGCGGCTGATCGTCATTGCGGTTTCCCGGCGGCACGCTAACAGCTGCGAAGGCGCTCTGGCAGGAGAAAGCGATGGCAAGGCAGATGCCTGCAATACGGTTCAATCGGCTGGTCATTGCGCGGTAACGGCCCCAATATGGTTAATAGAGCGCCGTGCGCCCCAGTGGGCGCACAAAGGTCGCTCTATCAGTTCAAACTATGCAGTAGCATGTAAAAGTTGGCGCAAAATAAAAAACCCCCTCGATGAAGTCGAGGGGATTTTTGTGTTTCAGGATTATGGGACCCGAGCGTGGCTTTCTGGTCACTTTCTGCTTTTAGAGAATGAAACGCGACAGGTCCGTATTCTTGGCAAGATCGCCAACGGTTTTGCGGACATAATCGCCATCCACCTTGAAAGCAGAGCCGGATTTATCGGGTGCATTATAGGAAATGTCGTCCAGAACCCGTTCCATCACCGTCTGCAAGCGACGTGCACCGATATTCTCGACCGTCGAATTCAGATCGACGGCAATATCGGCCAAAGCGTCAATCGCGTCATCGGTAATATCAAGCTTCACTTCTTCCGTCGCCATCAGGGCAATATATTGCTTGATCAGGCTGACTTCGGTTTCGGTGAGAATTCGGCGGAAATCTTCACGCGTCAGAGCGTTCAATTCCACACGGATCGGCAAACGACCCTGAAGTTCCGGCAGAAGGTCTGAAGGCTTGGAAACGTGGAAAGCGCCCGATGCAATAAACAGGATATGATCGGTTTTCACCGGACCATATTTTGTTGCAACGGTCGTACCTTCAACGAGCGGCAGCAGATCGCGCTGCACGCCTTCGCGTGATACACCTGCCCCCATTCCGCCTTCGCGCGAAGCGATTTTGTCGATCTCGTCGAGGAAAACGATACCGTCATTTTCGGTCGAACGCAGAGCTTCCTGAATAAGCTGATCCTGATCGAGCAGCTTGTCGGATTCGTCATTGATCAGGATTGCATAGGATTCCTTGACCGTGGTTTTGCGCGTCTTGGTGCGTCCGCCCATGGCCTTGCCGAAAATATCGCCGATATTGATCATGCCAATATTGGCGCCCGGCATACCTGGGATTTCGAAATTCTGACCAGCACCCGTATCGGCAACTTCGATCTCGATTTCCTTGTCGTCCAGCTCGCCTTCACGCAGTTTCTTGCGGAAGCTGTCACGCGTGGCGGGGCTGGCCGTCTTGCCGACAAGACCGTCGAGCACACGCTCTTCGGCATTGATATGCGCCTTGGCCTTCACTTCCTCGCGCTTCTTTTCACGCACGAGGCCAATCGCAGCTTCCACCAGATCACGGATGATCTGTTCGACATCGCGACCGACATAGCCGACCTCGGTGAACTTGGTGGCTTCAACCTTGATGAAAGGGGCACCGGCAAGCTTGGCCAGACGACGGGAGATTTCCGTCTTACCAACGCCAGTCGGTCCGATCATCAGGATGTTCTTTGGCATGACCTCTTCGCGCATCTGGCCTTCCAGCTGCTGGCGACGCCAGCGATTGCGAAGTGCAATAGCCACGGCGCGCTTGGCGTCGTTCTGGCCGATGATGAAGCGGTCAAGCTCGGAGACGATTTCACGGGGAGAAAAATTACTCATGATTATAACCCGGTTTGCCACTGCTTGATGAACTCGAACGGATGCAGCAGCATGATCACGTTGAGCGTAAGGTTGTCGCGGATGATAATCAGCGCAAGAACTTCGAAGAACAGCGCTAAAGCGACGGTGATTTTTGTTGGCAGCTTTGCAGCAAGCAAAAAGCCGATCAGGGCAGCGATGGTATCGGAAACCGAATTCACAATGCTATCGCCGAAATAGTCCACCGAGGACGTATTGGCGCGATAGCGCTCGATAATGAAATTCGAGTTTTCGACCAGTTCCCAGACGGCTTCAACGCCGACTGCCATGGCAAGCCTCAAGCCAAGCGGGGCTTTGGGTGCGATGACGCTCAGAAGCCAATAGAACAGAAAACCGTGAATGATGTGCGAGAGCGTATACCAGTCGGCTATATGCTGCGAGTTCTCAGACATCAGCGAACCGGACCATAATTTTATGGTGCCGCATTCGCACATGGGTATCCGCCCATCGAGATAAAGCCAGGAGGCCTGTATCGCGAGAATGGCAAGGACGATCAGAGCACCTAAGCCCCAACGTTGTGTTTTAGAAGTTGAGGCTTGCGCTATTGAGCTCATTCGGCGTCGAGGCTTTCAACAAGAATGCTATGATTGGTATAGATGCAGATATCGGCTGCAATCTCCATCGCCTTGCGAGCGATTTCCTCGGCATCCTTGTCTGTGTCGATCAGTGCACGCGCTGCGGCCAGTGCGTAATTACCGCCCGAGCCGATGGCCATGACGCCATGTTCTGGTTCAAGCACGTCGCCTGTCCCGGTCAGCGCCAGCGTAACCTTGCTGTCAGCAACCAGCATCATCGCTTCGAGGCGGCGTAAATAACGGTCGGTGCGCCAGTCCTTGGCGAGTTCGACGGAGGCGCGCATCAGCTGGTCAGGATATTGTTCGAGCTTGGCTTCAAGACGCTCAAGCAGTGTGAAGGCATCAGCTGTGGCACCGGCGAAGCCGGCAATGACGTTGCCTTTGCCGATGCGGCGCACTTTGCGCGCATTGCCCTTCATTACGGTGTTGCCGAGCGAGACCTGCCCGTCACCAGCAATAACAACCTTGCCGCCCTTGCGAACGGTGACAATGGTCGTGCCGTAAATTGTCGTGGGATTGTGTTCGATCATGGATCACTCCTTTGGCGACCTGTACGTTTCCATCTGGCAAACGCATAAGCCCCTGATATGGGCCCCGATATGGGGGAAGCCTCGGTTCGTCGGCTCAAGAGCTAACTGAATCGGGTTTCGTTGTGAATATTTAAGAAGCGTCTGGCAAAATGCAAATGGGTTCACGCGCATTCCAAAAAGTGGGAATCGGTTTTTGGATTAAATGCGCGTGAGGAAAAAGCGCATTCCAAAAAGCGTGAAGCGGTTTTTGGATCAAATGCGCAGTGAGAAAAGTCAGAATATTGGTGCATGCGCTAAAAGCATTGGCAAAAGCGGCCAGCTGTTCTAGAACGCGAAAAGATTTCAACAGAGGAAATGCTATGACGGCTGAAAGCGCCCGCAAAGCAAGTATCGAACGTTCAACGAAAGAAACGAGCATTGCCGTTTCGGTCGATCTGGACGGCAACGGCAAGTTCGACATTACAACAGGTGTCGGCTTCTTCGATCATATGCTGGAGCAGCTTTCCCGACATTCGCTCATCGACATGCGCGTGATGGCCAAGGGCGATCTTCATATCGATGACCACCATACGGTGGAAGATACCGGCATTGCGCTGGGTCAGGCTGTGGCGAAAGCGCTTGGTGAGCGTCGCGGTATCGTGCGTTATGCGTCGATGGATCTCGCCATGGACGACACGCTGACGGGTGCGGCGGTCGATGTTTCGGGCCGGGCCTTTCTGGTCTGGAACGTGAATTTCACGACGGCCAAGATCGGCACCTTCGATACTGAGCTGGTGCGCGAGTTCTTCCAGGCTTTTGCGATGAATGCAGGCATTACGCTGCATATCAACAATCACTATGGTGCCAACAATCACCATATTGCAGAATCAATCTTCAAGGCCGTGGCCCGGGTTCTGCGCACAGCGCTCGAAACCGACCCGCGCCAGAAGGATGCAATTCCCTCGACCAAGGGGTCGCTGAAGGGATAAGTCTTTCCCGAAAGGACGTGTCATGGCGCAATTCGTCGTTCTTGAACCAGCCGGATCTCAACGTTCCGAAAAAGCGGTTTTCGTGCGTGACGGATTCTACACCTTGGCACTTGTCCTGCCGGTTCTGTGGCTTTTGTTGCAGCGGCTCTGGTTTGAAGCCATTGCCGCTCTCGGTGTGACGATCCTGCTTGGATATGCTGGCTCCATGCTCGGCATCTCCAATGCGGTTCCCCTGATCACTTTGTTGTTTTCGCTGTTTGTGGCGCTGGAAGGCGTCAACTGGAAGATCGCAAAGCTTAAGCGTCAGGGTTTTATCGAGAAAGCCGTCATCGACGCGGCTGACCTGGAAGAAGCGGAAATTCGCTACTTCTATGGCATCGAAAAAGCTATCCAGCCTGCAACAGTCCCTGCGGAAGCGCCTGCACCCGAATGGGCCGGGCAGGCCCCTCGTCCCACTTATTCCTCTTTTGGCTCGACGATCGGATTTGTCGGTCATCGCGGAGAAAACTGAAAATGCGTGTTGCAATTATCGACTATGGTTCCGGCAATCTTCGCTCGGCCACCAAGGCCTTTGAGCGTGCCGCCCATGAGAGCGGTGTGAATGCTGAAATCGAACTGACCGCTGATGCTGATCGGGTGGCAACAGCTGATCGCATCGTGCTTCCGGGCGTCGGTGCCTATGCCGATTGCCGCCGCGGCCTTCATGCTGTTCCCGGCATGGTGGAGGCGCTGGAAGATGTGGTTCTCAAAAAAGCGCATCCATTCCTTGGCATCTGCGTGGGCATGCAGTTGATGTCCGAGCGCGGGCTTGAAAAGCAAGTGACTGAGGGGCTTGGCTGGATTGAGGGTGACGTGCGCGAAATGGTTCCGTCTGACCCATCGCTCAAGATTCCGCAGATCGGCTGGAACAGGATTCACGTGAAACATTCACACCCGGTCTTTGCCGGTATCGAGACCGGCGAGAACGGCTTGCATGCCTATTTCGTGCATTCCTATATGTTCGACGCCAAGAACAAAGCCGAAGTGCTTGCCGTCACCGATTACGGTGGCGATGTCACGGCAACCGTCGGTCGCGACAACATGATCGGCACGCAGTTCCATCCTGAAAAGAGCCAGCTGCTTGGCCTTTCGCTCATTGCCAATTTCCTGAAATGGAAGCCTTGAAGACATGATCCTTTTTCCCGCCATCGATTTGAAAGACGGTCAATGCGTGCGCCTGAAGCTTGGCGACATGGATCAGGCGACCGTTTACAATGAAGACCCCGCAGCACAGGCCAAAGCTTTTGAGGATCAGGGCTTTGAATGGCTGCATGTGGTCGATCTCAACGGTGCTTTTGTTGGCGAAAGTGTCAACGGCAAGGCTGTTGAAGCCATTCTCAAAGCCACAAAGAATCCGGTCCAGCTCGGCGGCGGTATTCGCACGCTCGCCCATATTGAAAGCTGGCTTTCCAAGGGTCTGCGCCGCGTGATCCTCGGTACTGTTGCCGTGCGTGATCCGGCGTTGGTGATCGAAGCTTGCAAGGAATTTCCGGGACAGGTTGCTGTCGGCATCGATGCTAAGGGCGGCTATGTCGCTGTTGAAGGCTGGGCCGAAGCGTCTGAGCTTGGCGTGGTCGAACTCGCTAAAAAGTTTGAAGGCGCGGGCGTTGCAGCCATCATCTATACCGATATCGACCGCGACGGCGTTCTGGCTGGCATCAACTGGGATTCGACCCTCAGCCTCGCGGATAGCGTTTCCATTCCGGTGATCGCATCGGGCGGCCTTGCCTCCATGGATGACATCAAGCGCCTCGCCGCTCTTGACGCGCGTAAGCTCGAAGGTGCGATTTCCGGTCGTGCACTTTATGATGGTCGTATCGATCCGGCCGAAGCACTGGCTCTCCTGAGGACTCCCGCATGACCTTGAAAGCACGCGTAATTCCTTGTTTGGACGTTAAAGACGGCCGCGTTGTTAAGGGCGTTAACTTTGTCGATCTGATCGATGCCGGTGATCCGGTTGAAGCAGCGCGTGCCTATGATGCGGCAGGCGCAGACGAATTGTGCTTCCTCGACATCACGGCGTCTTCGGACAATCGCGAGACAATTTTTGACGTCATTGCCCGTACAGCGGAACAGTGCTTCATGCCGCTCACCGTTGGCGGTGGCGTGCGTCAGGTCGCTGACATTCGCAAGCTGTTGCTTGCCGGTGCCGATAAGGTTTCGATCAACACGGCTGCAGTGAAGAACCCGGAATTTGTTGCGGAAGCCGCCGACAAGTTTGGCAATCAGTGCATCGTTGTTGCGATTGACGCGAAGAAGGTTTCAGGGGAAGGCGAAAGCGACCGCTGGGAAATCTTTACCCATGGCGGTCGCCAGACAACCGGCATTGATGCAGTGGAATTCGCGCAGAAAGTCGTGGGCCTTGGCGCTGGTGAAATCCTGCTGACTTCGATGGATCGTGATGGCACCAAGGCTGGCTACGACGTGGCTTTAACCCGTGCTGTTGCCGACAGCGTGCGCGTTCCGGTGATCGCTTCGGGCGGCGTTGGCAATCTCGATCACATGGTTGCAGGCATCCGTGATGGTCATGCAACGGCAGTTCTCGCAGCGTCGATCTTCCACTTTGGCACCTATACGATTGGCGAAGCCAAGCGCTATATGGCCGAAGCTGGCATTCCGATGCGGCTCGACCCGGTCCGTTGAAAACAAGATTTAAGGAAATCCGATGACTGAGTTCACACTTTCCGATCTTGAGCGCATCGTTGCGGAACGTGCGAGTTCGACGGATGGATCGTCCTATACTGCAAGTCTTGTTGCCAAGGGACAAACGCGGGCGGCAAAAAAGCTCGGTGAAGAAGCCGTAGAAACGGTCATTGCAGCGGTTAATGGCGACCGCTCGGAAGTGGTCACCGAAAGCGCTGATCTTCTTTATCATCTGCTGGTGGTTCTCAAGATTGCTGACGTGCCGCTTGATGAGGTTCTTCAAGAGTTGCAACGCCGTACGGCACAGACAGGCCTTGAGGAAAAGGCCGGTCGTCCGAAGGTGTAAAGCATGTCTCCACAAAGTGGGAACCGGTTTTTTGGATAAAGACATGCGTGAGAATAAGTGATCAGAGCATTTTCTCTGCATTAAAATGGAAATGCTCTGAATGCATATTAAACAGGATATACGTGAATTGGCGTTGAGGGAGAGCAGCGACAATATGTGGGAAAAAGTGGACCAGCTGACGCCGTCACGCTATTCGCCGTACCGTTTCTTTTCGGCAGAGGAATGGGCGGGCTTTCGTGCTGATACCCCCCTCACCCTCACCTATGAAGAAGTGAAGCGGCTGCGCTCGCTGGGCGATCCGATTGATCTTGACGAAGTGCGGCGCATTTATCTGTCGCTGTCCCGCCTGCTCTATGCACATGTGGAAGCCAGCCAGCTTTTGTTCCGCCAGCGCCAGCAGTTCCTCAATATGGAGGAGAGCTTCAAGACACCCTTCATCATCGGCATTGCAGGCTCTGTGGCTGTGGGGAAATCCACGACTGCCCGTATTCTGAAAGAGCTCTTGGCACGCTGGCCTTCAAGTCCGAAGGTTGATCTGGTGACGACGGACGGTTTCCTCTACCCCAATGCGGTTCTGCGCTCCGAGAATATGATGGAGCGCAAGGGCTTTCCTGAAAGCTATGACGTGGGTGCAGTCTTGCGCTTTTTGTCGGCGATCAAGGCAGGTATGAGCCAGGTGCAGGCGCCACTTTATTCGCATTTGAGCTATGATGTGCTTCCGGGCGAATATCAGCTTGTCGACAAGCCCGACATCCTGATTTTCGAAGGCATCAATGTGCTGCAGGTGCGCGATCTGCCTGAAGACGGCAAGATGGTGCCTTTCGTCTCCGATTTCTTCGATTTCTCGATCTATATCGATGCGGAGCCAGAGCTGATCCACAAATGGTATATTGATCGCTTCATGCGTCTGCGTGAGACGGCCTTCGTCAATCCGCAGTCCTTCTTCCATCGCTATTCGCAACTTTCGGAAGATGCGGCACGCTCCATCGGCGAAGGCCTATGGAACAACATCAATATGAGAAACCTGCTTGAAAACATTCTGCCCACGCGTCCGCGCGCCGATCTCATTCTACGCAAAGGCAGCGACCATCTGATCGAAGAAGTGGCGCTGCGTAAGATTTAGATTTCAAGGACCCTGAATGCCGCAAGTGCTGGAAATGTATCAGGTGGATGCGTTCACCAACCGCGTCTTTGCCGGAAATCCTGCCGCAGTTCTGATCCTGAAAGACTGGCTGAGCGATGCGACCATGCAGGCAATCGCTGCGGAAAATAATCTGGCGGAAACTGCTTTTGCATGCCCTGCAGAGGACGGCTGGAAGCTCAGATGGTTTACGCCGACACTTGAGGTCGATTTCTGCGGCCATGCGACTTTAGCAACGGCGCATGTTCTGGCTTGGCACCACAAGATTGATGGTGAACTGCATTTTCACACCCGCATAGGCAAGATCAGTGTTTCGCGCGCGGGCGACGATTATGTGCTTGATGTCCCGTCCATTGCTCCGGACCGGCTTGCCGAACTGCCCGCGTTCATAGCGCCTCTGTTTGAGAATGAGAGCGGAGCCACGTTCTTCAGGAACTTCGAAAATATCTATGTGCAGCTTGAGGATGAGGCTGCGGTCAGGGCTTTCGTTCCCGATCATATCCAGATTGAAAAACTTGGATCAGTCGGCCTGGTGATCACCGCGCGAGGTTCGTCGCACGACTTTGTTTCGCGTTATTTTGCGGCGGGATCGGGTATCCCGGAAGACCCGGTTACAGGATCTATCCATGCGACGCTTGTTCCCTATTGGGCTCAAAAGATCGGGAAAAACAAAATGTCCGCTTATCAGGCTTCAGCCCGTGGCGGACATTTGGGATGTGAGCTGAAAGGTGGCCGTGTCTTGCTCACCGGTAAAGCCGTCACATTCATGAAAGCCGAGATTTATATCCCGTAAAGAATAAGGGCGCCGATTAGTTCGGCGCCCTGATCGCTTTTGGGTCGTTTTTACAATCAAGCAAGCGGCGGAATGCGCAGCACCTGACCCGGATAGATTTTGTCCGGATGGGTTAGCATTGGCTTGTTGGCTTCAAAGATAATGTCATTCTTTGCGCCCTTGCCTTTGCCATACTGGGCTTCAGCGATTTTCCAGAGATTGTCGCCCTTCTTCACCGTATAGAAGACTGGCTCGGCACCGGTTGTTCCAGCGCCTTCCACTTTTAGTTCCGAGGCTTCCACTTTGGAAACACCCAGCGAATTGCCGACTGCGATAATCGCCTTTTCAAAAGCAGATTGATCCTTCACGTTGCCGGTCAGAACAGCCTTGTCGCCCTGAACGCTCACCTGAACGCCATCGGTGCCGAGATTATGCGAGTCGAGTTCCTTCTTGAGATCATCGGCTTTGGGCTCATTTTCACCGAAACCAAGCTTGGTTCCAACCGACTTCACGAAATCGAAAATTCCCATGGGGCAAGTCTCCCTGTTGTTGCTAACTTATTGATGCATGCAATCAAATATCAGAACCAGAGATGAGCCAGCGCTTCTTGCGGCCAATCAATGGGGTACAAAGTACAGCCCCTTTCAAATTGGTCAAGGCAGGAATTTCCGGAAATTGCTCAATAGGTACGGACACTTAATTAGCAAAACCGTCGGAAAAGACACGTCTTACCGTCCAAGATTGGTACGGGCGAGTTCAACGATTTCATCGCCACGGCCACTGATGATGGCTTTGAGCATATAAAGGCTGAAACCCTTGGCCTGCTCGGCCTTGATCTTTGGTGGCATGACAAGCTCCTGCTTGGCCGTCACCACATCAACCAGAACCGGGCCGTCATGGGCAAAGGCTTGCTTCAAAGCATTTGGCAGATCAGCGGATTCCTCCACCCTGAAACCTTTGATGCCTATGGCTTCGGCCATTGCTGCAAAATTCGGGTTTTCAAGGTCGGTTCCAGAGGTCAGATAGCCGCCAGCCTTCATTTCCATCGCCACGAAGCCAAGCGAGCCGTTGTTATAAACAATGATTTTTGCGGGCAGATTAAGCTGCTTGAGCGAAAGGAAATCGCCCATCATCATCGTGAAGCCGCCATCGCCTGACAGCGAAACCACCTGTCGTTCCGGCGCTGCAGCCTTCGCCCCAAGCGCCTGAAGCATGGCATTGGCCATTGAGCCATGATTGAACGAACCAAGCAGGCGGCGCCTGCCATTCATGGTGAGGTAGCGTGCTGCCCAGACGGTTGGCGTCCCGACATCGGCGGTGAAAATCGCATTCTCGTCGGCAATCTCATCGATGAGACGCGTGAGATATTGCGGGTGGATTGGCTGGCCGGGCTTTGATGGCGCTGCCAGATCATCAAGTGCCTCGCGCGCCTTGGTATAATGGGTCTTGGCTGCATCAAGAAATTTCGTGTTGCGACCCGATTTAAGCTTGGGCAGGAGCGCTGTGATCGTTTCAGAAACGTCGCCCGTCGCGCCAAAAGTCAGCGGTGCACGGCGACCAAGCTGCGAAGGATCATTGTCGATCTGAACGATCTTGGCCTTGTCGGGATAGAAGTTTCGATAAGGGAAACTGGTGCCGAGCATTAACAGCGTGTCGCAGTTGAGCATGGCGTGGTAGCCGGATGAAAAGCCGATCAGACCTGTCATGCCGACGTCGAACGGATTGTCCCATTCGACATGTTCTTTGCCGCGAAGCGCATGAACAACGGGCGCCTCAAGCCGTTCGGCCAATGAGACCAACGCATCATGTGCGCCTGCGCAGCCACTGCCTGCAAGAATGGTAATTTTCTCTGAGCCATTGAGAATGTCTGCGAGTTTCGCCATGTCCTCATCGGCTGGGATGACGCGTGGAAGCGAGATCGGTGTCCAGCTTTGCTTGGAACCTTCGGGGGCTTGTTTGAGCGCTACATCGCCCGGAATAACAATCACCGCTACGCCGCGCTTGCCGATGGCTGCACGCATGGCGCGGTTCAGCACTTCGGGCATTTGCGCAGGATTGGAAACCAGCTCGACAAAATGGCTGCATTCGCGGAACAGTTCCTGCGGATGCGTTTCCTGAAAATAATCGAGGCCAATTTCCGATGAAGGAATATGCGCTGCAATGGCCAGCACCGGCTCATGATTGCGATGGCAATCAAACAGCCCATTGATCAGGTGAAGATTGCCGGGACCGCAACTTCCGGCACAAACAGCCAGTTCGCCGGTGATGGCCGCTTCGGCCCCTGCCGCAAAGGCCGCAGTTTCCTCATGCCGGACATGCATCCAGTCGATCTTGCCAAGTCTTCTGAGGCTGTCATTCAGTCCGTTGAGGCTGTCGCCCGTAACGCCCCAGATACGCTTAACACCCGCTTCGGCCAAGGTTTGAGCCAGAAGATCCGCAACAGTCATACCCATGGTTATTTCACCCTTTTGAGCGCATCCCGAAAGTGGGAACCGTTTTTCGGGCTCAGATGCGCGTAGAATAAAAAGATACTCTTGTATTTCTGAAGGATAACTTAGGGCGCTGGGCAGATGTGGGAAGCTGTCAAACGGCATCATTCGATGCCGTTTGAAATGGGACAGCTATTTTGTGCAGTCGCCAATAAAGCGCGCGAGATAGGCATCAAATTCCGCAGGCGCTTCGCGGAATGGTGCATGTCCTGCATTGTTGATAACGTGGGTTTTGCCGTCCCACAGATTGCCGAACTTCACTTTCGACACGAAGTCGAGTTCCACAAATGGCTCGTCACGTCCATTGACGACAGCGATGGGAAGTTTTGCTTCCGCTACGATGTCGCGCTGATTGCCACCGGTTCCATTGCCAAATTTTTCAAACATGATGCGGCGTGCGCGTCCGTCGGTGCGTGCAACAATGTCGAGAAGCGAAGTTTCAAACGGTTCGCCGCAAGTGCTGCGAGCGTAGGATTCCACATCGCGTTCCGAAAAGATTTCCTGTCCGGCGAGTGCCATATCAGGACCGCTCTTGAACCCCTGCCCTACTTCTTCGCGCGCCACGGGTGGCGTTCCGGTAATCATAAGGCCACGCATCGCCGGATAGCGCGCAATCATCTCGATACCGATATGGCCGCCGAGCGACCAGCCGAAAACAACCGCGTCGGCAATTCCGAGCTTTTGCATCACTTCGGTCATTGCGTCCGCATAGCCTTCCATCGAATAGCTGCGGTCGGGGTCTATGGCGTCGGAGGACTTTCCATGGCCCGGAAGATCGGGTGCGATCACGCGCCACTTCTTGCCGATTTCACCTTCGAGCTGCGGCGCAAAAATGGCACCCGAACTCGAATTGCCGTGGATCATCAGAAGAGGTGCGCCCTCGCCTTCGCTTTCGCGTACTGCAATGCGGCCATGGCTGGTTTCAAGCTCGTGATAATTGATCGTCATGTCGTCTGTTCCCAAATGCTCTATCTGTTCGTTTTTAAGTGCATCTTTTTCCGATCGAAGTGGAACCAGAAATCAGTCGGGCAGACTGATTTCCCCGCGTAGGCGGTTCACACTTTTCGGGATGCGCTCTAATCATAAGAAACCTTACCGCGGCCCTTCTTGATATCCGAGCGACCGGACTTGGCCTTGAGGCGGCGTTCGACCGAGCCTTTGGTCGGCTTTGTCTTCCGGCGTGGTGGCGGCGGCGGTTCAGCCGCTTTGGCGATCAGTGCAATCATCCGCTCGCGCGCATCTTCGCGATTGCGTTCCTGTGTGCGGAAACGATTGGCCTCGATCAGGATATCCCCATCCTTGGTGCCTTTTTGACCGGCTAGCTTGAAAAGTCGGGAAAGCACATCTTCCGGTAGGCCTGAGCGCGCCGCATGAAAACGCAGCTGTACAGCGGTGGAAACCTTGTTGACGTTCTGACCGCCGGGACCGGATGAGCGAATAAAACTCTCCTCCAGATCATCCTCGTGGATGGTCAGGCGGTTGGTGATGCGGATGATGTTGCGGCTTTCTTCCATGATGCGAAGTGATACACCGCTTTTTATCCATTAGACAAAAGAAAAACCCGGCCTTTCGGCCGGGCTTCCCCTCCTCCTCAGGATACTAAAAGCATGTCTCCAAAAAGTGGGAACCGGTTTTTGGATAAAGACATGCGTAAAAGCGAGTTATTCCGCAGCGATCTGGGTTGCCGGGGCGGCATCCTTCACATCGTGATCGACATGGCTTTCGAATTTCTCGAAATTGTTTACGAACATATCGACAAGCTTTTTGGCCTGTGCGTCGTAAGCAGCCTTGTCGGCCCAGGTCGAGCGCGGATCGAGAATGGACGCATCCACGCCAGGCACTTCAACCGGAACGGCAAAGCCGAAATTCGGATCGGTGCGGAATTCCGCATTGTTGAGCGAGCCGTCGAGAGCTGCTGACAAAAGCGCACGTGTTGCCTTGATCGGCATACGCTTGCCAGTGCCATAAGCGCCGCCTGTCCAGCCGGTATTGACCAGCCAGCAATCGACCTTGTGTTCAGCGATCAGCTTGCGCAGAAGATTGCCGTATTCCGATGGATGGCGTGGCATGAATGGCGCGCCAAAGCAGGTCGAAAACGTTGCTTCCGGTTCCGTCACGCCTTTTTCGGTGCCTGCAACCTTCGCGGTGTAGCCAGACAGGAAGTGATACATGGCCTGTGCCGGCGTCAGTTTGGCAATCGGAGGCATTACGCCGAAAGCGTCGGCGGTTAGCATGATGATGTTTTTCGGCTGGCCACCCTTGCCCGAGGCAGATGCATTCGGAATAAAATCGAGCGGATAGGCGCAGCGGGTGTTTTCCGTGAGCGAGCCATCGTCGAAATCCGGCTGGCGGTTTTCATCCAGCACGACATTTTCCAGAACGGTGCCAAAACGTTGCGTGGTCGCAAAGATTTCGGGTTCGGCTTCTGCCGAAAGGCGGATGGTCTTGGCATAGCAGCCACCTTCAAAATTGAAGATGCCATCTTCGCCCCAGCCATGCTCGTCGTCACCGATCAGTGTGCGGCTCGGATCTGCAGAAAGCGTGGTCTTGCCGGTGCCGGAAAGACCGAAGAATACAGCCGTATCGCCGTTCGGGCCTTCATTGGCCGAGCAATGCATTGGCATGACGCCCTTGGCAGGCAGCAGATAGTTGAGCGCGGTGAAGACCGACTTCTTCATTTCACCGGCATAGGATGTCCCGCCGATCAACACGATCTTGCGGGTAAGATCGACCGCGATCACCGTTTCGGTGCGTACACCATAACTTGCAGGATCAGCCTTGAAGGAAGGCAGATCGATAATCGTCATTTCAGGTATATAAGACGCAAGGGCTGCTTCTTCCGGGCGGATCAGCAGGTTGCGGATGAACAGCGAGTGCCATGCATATTCGGTGACAATGCGCGCATTGATCTTGTTATCTTCGTCAGCGCCGCCGATCAGATCCTGTACGAAAAGCTCCTTGCCCTTCGCGTGCTCGATGAAATCGGCATAAAGCAGCTCGAAAGCCTCCGGCGTCATGGGCTTGTTGTTGTCCCACCAGACCTGATCTTCGGTGTTTGCATCACGAACGACGAACTTGTCTTTTGGCGAACGGCCCGTGTGCTGGCCCGTTTTAGCTACAAGGGCTCCTTGCGCGGAAAGCTCTGCTTCGCCACGGCGAATAGTCTCTTCATAAAGCCGGGCCGGTCCAAAATTATAAAAGACTGCGGACAGTTCCTTCAATCCTGAAGTGGCAATGGAAGCGGCAGTATTGTGAATGCCGATCTCTTTCATGGTCTCTCCGCCATCTGGTTCAAAAATGCGTTGGCCCGATTTCATTTTAATCCGGGATGGCAGTCAGAAACAGATTAATTAAATCAAATCAAATATTTAATCGATTTAAAAAAATTGAAACTTTTTTAAATCGTTTAATCTTTACGTTATCGCGTGTATTTCCAGTCTGGAACAATTCTCGATTGCGTTAAGCGGCAAAAACGTTTCGCTTTGGGGCATTGATGGCAAGTTGAGCTGTTGCCACATTTTGTACCTAATTTGTACTGCACAAGCGGGACGACTATTATAGTATTGATTTGTCAGGACGCTGGACCACCATTCCAGTGAGATGACAAAGAGGGTTTAAAGTCGAGACGCCAGAAGGCGTTCGGTAATTTCTGCCGCTGATGTGATCGGGGCGGTTAAAAAAGGAGAAGGTCCGCATGAAGGAAGCTTCGGCAACGCAGACAATTGCGCTGGTCGACGATGACCGTAACATTCTGACCTCCGTTTCCATTGCTCTGGAGTCGGAAGGCTATCGCGTGGAGACCTATACCGATGGGGCTTCCGCATTGGATGGCCTGATGGCGCGCCCACCGAACCTCGCGATCTTCGATATCAAGATGCCGCGCATGGATGGTATGGAACTCTTGCGCCGTTTGCGCCAGAAGTCCGATCTCCCGGTGATCTTCCTGACTTCCAAGGATGATGAGATCGACGAATTGTTCGGCCTCAAAATGGGTGCCGACGATTTTATTACCAAGCCTTTCTCGCAACGCCTTCTGGTCGAGCGAGTGAAGGCAGTTCTGCGCCGCGTCGCAGCGCGCGACGGCACTGCAAAGCCGACAGGTCAGCAGGCAAAGTCGCTGGAACGCGGTCAGCTGGTCATGGATCAGGAGCGCCACACCTGTACCTGGAAGGGTGAACCGGTAACGCTGACCGTGACGGAGTTCCTCATCTTGCATTCGCTGGCACAGCGCCCCGGTGTTGTGAAAAGCCGTGACGCGCTGATGGATGCGGCCTATGATGAGCAGGTCTACGTGGATGATCGAACTATCGACAGCCACATCAAGCGTCTGCGCAAGAAGTTCAAGTCGGTCGATGACGACTTTGAGATGATCGAAACGCTCTATGGCGTCGGTTATCGCTTCCGTGAAGCGTAATATATAGGTATCAGAGCGCCGGGTTTTTTTGAAACCCGGCGCTCATTAAGAAAGTAAGAATGAAGCGACATGGTCGCCGAAACCCGGAAAGACAGTGCCGTTACCATGAGAGAACGTAGGGCGCGGCGGCAACGTTCGCTCTTCCTGCGTCGTCTTTTTGCGCCTTTCAGCCGGTTTCTCGGTCAGTTTCTGTTCTCGAGCCTGACGCGCCGCATACTGTTTCTCAATCTTGCCGCCCTTGCTGTGCTGGTTTCTGGCATCCTCTATATGAACCAGTTCCGTGAGGGGCTGATTGACGCCAAGATCGAAAGCCTGCTCACACAAGGCAAGATTATCGCGGCTGCTATTTCGTCATCAGCCACGGTCGATACCAACTCGCTGATGATCGATCCGGAAAAGCTTTTGGAGCTTCAAGCCGGGCAGAGCATCACGCCATCGCCTGATTCGCCCGATAATTGGGAGTTCCCGATTAATCCGGAAAAAGTATCGCCGCTCTTGCGTCAGTTGATTTCACCAACCAGTACGCGTGCCCGCATTTACGATCATTACGCAAACCTGCTGCTCGATTCCCGCTCGCTTTACGCACCGGCTTTTGCTTCCGGTGGTCCGGTATACCGCTATGATCTGCCAGCCATCGAAGAAGATACGCCAAGTGCCTGGGAGCGTTTCACCGGCTGGTTCTCCCGTCTTTTCTATGGTGGCGGTCTGCCGCTTTATCAGGAGCAACCCGGCGGCAATGGTCTCGCCTATCAGGAAATCGTTCGCGCACTGACGGGCTCGCCACAAACGGCACAGCGCCGTAACCAGCAAGGTGAACTGGTGGTGTCGGTTGCGGTGCCAATCCAGCAATCGCGCGCCATTTTGGGTGTCCTTCTGCTTTCGACCGAAGGTGACGACATCGATAAAATCGTTCAAGGCGAGCGCATGGCCGTTTTCCGTGTGTTCGGTGTTGTTGCTGCCGTCATGGTGATCTTGTCGCTGTTTCTAGCGTCCACCATTGCAAGCCCGCTCAGAAAGCTGGCTGCTGCTGCCGACCGTGTGCGTCTTGGTGTAAAAAGCCGCGAGGAAATCCCGGATTTCTCAGAACGCCAGGACGAGGTTGGCCATTTGTCGACCTCTATTCGTGCGATGACCGATGCGCTTTATACCCGTATTGAAGCGATTGAGAGCTTTGCGGCCGACGTGAGCCACGAGCTGAAAAATCCCCTCACCTCGCTTCGAAGCGCGGTCGAAACTCTGCCACTTGCCAAAAATGATGATTCGCGCAAACGCTTGCTCGACGTCATTCAGCACGATGTCCGCCGCCTCGACCGCCTGATTACCGATATTTCGGATGCTTCACGTCTGGATGCGGAACTGGCGCGCGAACATTCTGATCGCGTTGATATGAAGACGCTGTTGAACAGTCTGGTGGCTGCCGCGCGCGAAGTGCGCCGCAACAAAATCGGCACCGAGATCGTATTTAATACCGGCAAACTGCCGTCCGGCAAAAAAGGCTTCTTTGTTGCTGGTCATGATTTGCGTCTGGGACAGGTCATCAGCAATCTTATCGAAAACGCGCGTTCCTTCGTTCCCGAAGATACAGGGCGTATCGTTGTCACTCTGAACGGCGAAGGTGGTCGTTTGCGGGTGCTGGTCGAAGATAACGGGCCTGGTATTCCGATCGAAAATATCGAGCGTATCTTTGAGCGCTTCTATACTGATCGCCCGGCTTCTGAGGCTTTTGGCCAGAATTCTGGTCTTGGCCTTTCGATCAGCCGTCAGATTATCGAGGCACATGGCGGAACGCTGACCGCGGAAAACATCATCGACCCAGCCGATCCTGATCATATGAAAGGCGCGCGCTTTATCGTCGATCTTCCGGCCAGCGCGTGATCCCGAGATGACACCCGAAGAGGAAAAAAGCGGCCTTCATGCAACGACTGTGCAGTTGCAGGGCCGTGGTGTCATGCTGATGGGTAAGTCTGGCGCGGGGAAAACAGAACTGGCCCTTACGCTTGTCGAACGTGCGATTGCTCGCAATGAACAGGCTTCACTTGTCGCAGACGACCGCACTTTATTGCATGCGGAAAGCGGGAAGCTGATTGCGCGTGTGCCGCAAACATTGGCTGGCGGTGTCGAAATCCGCGGCGCGGGCCTTTTCACTGTTGCTTATGTGGAACAGACGCCGCTCGATCTCGTGGTCAGGCTGGTCCATCGCGACGGGGCCGAGCGCTATCCGAGTGGCGAAAACTGGCATTTCGAAGGTGTCCAAGTTCCATGTTTGCTGCTCCCTGCCCTTTCATCGAATGGCGATTCTAATGCACTTTCGCGGGCGATTGAGGCTACTTTGTTTTTAAAACCCTGGCCGTAAGTGCTGGCATCGGCGTTTTTTGTAAGTCACGTCCAAAAAGCGTGCTTAACGCTGCGGCATTTTGCTTTTTTCAAGGCAATGCTGAAATTTTTCACTTGCTATCAAGATTTGCCCTGCCAAGATGCACAACTCGTCGGTTAAGATCCGGCAGGGTTTTAGTGCCATCTGCGCCTTTGGCGGGTTGAAGCGGCGGGCACGCGACAGGAGCTTTTAAAGTATGATCGGACTCGTGCTTGTTACGCACGGAAGGCTGGCCGAGGAGTTTCTCCATGCTGTTGAGCATGTAGTTGGCCCGCAAGACAATTTCGAGACCGTATGTATCGGTGCGGAAGATGACATGGAACAGCGTCGTCGGGATATCGTCGATGCTGTCGAGCGCGCCGATAGTGGCAGAGGTGTCATCGTTCTGACGGATATGTTTGGTGGCACGCCGTCCAATCTGGCGATTTCGGTAATGGAGGAAGGCAAGATCGAGGTCATTGCAGGTGTTAACCTGCCAATGCTTATCAAGCTTTCGAGCGTTCGCATTGCTGGCGACATCAAGACGGCCTTGCGTGAAGCGCAGGATGCCGGGCGCAAATATATCAACGTCGCAAGCCAGGTCCTCACAGGAAAGTAATCATGCATCCCACCGTGGCCGTTACTGGCGAATACGATGCCGATAGCGCTCTGTCCCGGTCCTTTGAGATCGTCAACAAGCGTGGGCTTCATGCCCGCGCATCGGCAAAATTCGTTCAGCTTGTGGACAGTTATGATGCCCATGTTCGCGTTAGCAAGGATGGTATGACGGTGGGCGGCACATCCATCATGGGCTTGATGATGCTAGCAGCCTCACCCGGCTGCTGCATCGATGTCCGTGCATCGGGCGAACAGGCGGATGCAGTTCTTGATGCGCTTCAGGCGCTTATTGCCGATAAATTCGGCGAGGAATGCTGAGTTTTATCAAGCTTCGGGCTTCCCTCTCAATTGATTGATATAGACACATAAAGATTTCTTTATGTTGCGTTGTGCTGGCCGGGCTGATCTGCTAATCAGGACGCCAGCCGAAGCCCTTTCGCATTATTTTGGGCTTCTAAACAAATTTGATTGGAGCAGATGATGACCGCAAGTCAGGATTTTGTCGTCAAGGATTTAAGCCTCGCTGACTGGGGCCGCAAGGAACTCGATATTGCTGAAACCGAAATGCCGGGCCTGATGGCTGCGCGCGAAGAGTTCGGCAAATCACAGCCACTCAAGGGCGCTCGCATTTCCGGCTCGCTGCATATGACGATCCAGACGGCTGTCTTGATTGAGACGCTGAAGGCTCTGGGTGCCGATGTGCGCTGGGCTTCCTGCAATATTTTCTCTACGCAAGACCATGCCGCTGCAGCAATTGCAGCCACTGGCACACCGGTTTTCGCCATCAAGGGCGAAACGCTTGAAGAATATTGGACCTACACCGACAAGATCTTCCAGTGGTCGGATGGTCAGCCATCCAATATGATCCTCGATGATGGTGGCGATGCCACCATGTACATCCTGATCGGCGCGCGCGCTGAGGCTGGCGAAGACGTTCTTTCCAAGCCTGAAAGCGAAGAAGAAGAAGTGCTGTTCGCGCAGATCAAGAAGCGCATGGCTGAAACGCCAGGCTTCTTCACCAAACAGCGCGATGCGATCAAGGGCGTGACGGAAGAAACCACCACTGGCGTCAACCGTCTTTACCAGCTGCAGAAGAAGGGCCTCCTGCCCTTCCCGGCAATCAACGTCAATGACAGCGTCACCAAGTCGAAGTTCGACAACAAGTAT
Organism: Brucella sp. HL-2; assembly: GCF_025846885.2. Taxonomy (NCBI): domain Bacteria; kingdom Pseudomonadati; phylum Pseudomonadota; class Alphaproteobacteria; order Hyphomicrobiales; family Brucellaceae; genus Brucella; species Brucella sp. HL-2. The sequence goes on from NZ_JAOYTK010000001.1 coordinate 182,400, forward strand.
GGCTGCAAGGAATCGCTGGTTGACGGTATCCGTCGCGGCACTGACGTCATGATGGCCGGCAAGGTCGCAGTCGTCTGTGGTTATGGCGACGTTGGCAAAGGCTCTGCAGCTTCGCTCGCAGGCGCTGGCGCTCGCGTCAAGGTCACGGAAGTCGATCCGATTTGCGCCCTTCAGGCCGCTATGGATGGCTTTGAGGTTGTAACGCTCGATGATGCGGCTTCAACAGCCGATATCGTGATCTCAACGACCGGCAACAAGGACGTCATCACGCTTGATCATATGCGTAAGCTGAAGGATATGGCCATTGTTGGCAATATCGGTCACTTCGACAATGAAATTCAGGTTGCAGGTCTTCGTAATCTCAAGTGGACCAACGTAAAGCCACAGGTTGATCTGGTTGAGTTCCCGGATGGCAAGCGGATTATCCTTCTTTCGGAAGGGCGCCTGCTCAATCTCGGCAACGCAACGGGCCATCCAAGCTTCGTTATGTCCGCATCTTTCACCAATCAGGTGCTCGGTCAGATTGAACTCTTCACGCGTACAGATCAGTACAAGAATGAGGTCTATGTCCTGCCTAAGCATCTCGACGAAAAGGTTGCTCGTCTGCATCTCGACAAGCTTGGCGCGAAGCTGACTGTGCTTTCTGAGGAACAGGCCGCTTATATCGGTGTCACTCCACAGGGCCCATTCAAGTCGGAACACTACAGGTATTAAGTATCCGTTAACCATACTGCTACATGTTGTAGGCCGGGCAGCATCAGGTTGCCCGGTCTTTATTTTTACACGTAACACGCTTCACGTGGATTCGCGGTAAGGGTATTGTGAAGACGAATCAATGTGTTTTGACGGGTGTTTGCGTTGGGCGTGTTTTGCCGGTTTAGGGCAAAAGACGGGCGGCTTATTCATCCTCGAAACATGTCTGGCTTTGCTGGTCCGGGCTCTTTGTATTGTGGCGATGCGGGAGAGTTGGGACAGAAATTGCAGTTGCTGTGTTTTGAAATATGGCAGCCTCGCTTTTGGGCGGTGCTGCCGGTGGCGGAGACAAGGGAAATATGCCAGTGGTCGGCTCATCGGGGAGCTTGCGGAGCAAATCCGCATTCAGCGCAGGCAGACACCTGAAAGGTTCGCTTTCGTTCGGCTTCAGCCCTCTTAAACGGGTCATCCTCAAAGCAACAGTTTCCTTTGCCGCACTGGTTGCGGCGGCTCCGGCATTTGCACAAAGCACGGAAAACTCCACACGCATAGATCTGCCATTTGGTGGCAGCGTTGGTGCTTTCGATGTCATCCAGTTTTCGATTTTTCTGGGCGCCATGGGGGCTGCCCTTTTGTCGGCTGGCTGGCTGATCCGCGATCGTTCCAAGATCGCCAATGAAAACAACGAATTGCGTTCGCGCCTGTCCGATATGGGGCTGGCGGCACAGCGCAATGACGCACTGCTTAACCTCAAAGATCAGCGGATCGTTGTCTGGGATGCCCACGGCGCACGCGCTGATGTCGTCGGACAATTGCCGTTTGATTGCGGTGCACCGCAGGACCGTTCGCATTTTCTGGCCTTTGGTCGCTGGCTGCGCCCGCAATCCGTAACCGAGCTTGAACGCGCGGTTTCGGCTTTGCGCGAGCAGGCTCATGCTTTTGATCTCACAGTTGAAACCGTCAACGGCACGCTTCTGGACGTTTATGGGCGCACGTCGGGCAGTTTCGCCGTCGTGCGCTTCCTGAGCCTCCAGGGTGTACAGGCGGAGCGCGCAGCACTACAGTCGCAGAACCGAGAACTCTCTGAAAAGCTTGCACTATTACGCCATCTGCTTGACCGGATCGAACAGCCCGTCTGGGTGCGTGGGTCTGATGGGCGCATCGAATGGGTCAATGGTGCCTACGCGCGCGCCGTGGATGCCGCTGACGGTACACAGGCAAGCTCGGAAGGCCGGGAGCTGTTTGGCGCACAGGCCCGTCAGCGTCTGGAGCGCGACCGCTTTGCCGAGCCGGATATGCGTGAGCAAATGCCTGCCGTGGTCCGCGGCGACCGCCGTATCTATGATGTCACCGATGTGAGTGCTGAGGCAGGTTCTGCTGGCCTCGGATTTGATTTAAGTGAAGTGGAACAGGTGCGCGAAGAACTGAGCCGCACCTTGAAGAGTCACGCCGAGACGCTCGACCAGCTTTCGACCGCTGTGGCTATTTTCGATCCGGATATGAAGCTTCAATTCTTCAATCAGGCTTTCGTTTCGCTTTGGTCGCTGGATACCGCATGGCTTGAAACGCATCCGAGCAACACGCTGCTTTTTGATCGGCTCCGCTCTGAAGGCAAGCTGCCGGAGCAGCCGGAATGGCGCAAGTGGAAGGATTCTCTGCTTTCCGCCTACCGTTCGGTCGAGCCGGAAGAACATATGTGGCATTTGCCGGACACGCGTATCATGCGCGTTGTCGCCAATCCGCACCCGCAAGGCGGCGTGACCTGGTTCTTCGAGAACATGACCGAAAAATTCGAGCTTGAAGGTCGCTACAACACGCTTATCAAGGTTCAGGGCGAAACGCTCGACCATCTGGCGGAAGCGGTTGCGGTGTTTGGCTCCGACGGCCGGTTGCGCCTTTCCAATCCATCTTTTGCCGATCTCTGGTCGCTGCCTGCAGCCATTACTGTTGAAGGCACACACATTTCCACAATCTCCAAGCTTTGCGGCCAGCGTGGCGGCGATGGCCTTTGGGAGGATTTTGTCTCTTCGGTGGCTGGCTTCCTCGACGAGCGCAACGGACGCATGGGGCAGGTGGAGCTTAATGACGGCATTATCCTTTCATATGCCGTCGTACCGTTGCCCAAGGGGCAGACCATGCTCACCTTCATCGATGTCACCGATACGGTGCGTGTTGAACGAGCTTTGAAGGAAAAAAACGAAGCGCTTTCGCTGGCCGATCAGATCAAGAACGATTTTGTGCAGCATGTTTCCTATGAGTTGCGCTCGCCGTTGACCAATATCATCGGCTTTACCGAGCTGCTGCAAACGCCGACCTTCGGTTCACTCAACGAACGTCAACTTGAATATCTCGATCATATTGGCACGTCGTCGGCAGTCCTTCTGACCATCGTCAACGACATCCTCGATCTTGCGACGGTCGATGCTGGTATTATGCAACTCGATATTGATGATGTGTCGGTGACTGATGAAATTTCCGCTGCTGCAAAGCGCGTCAGCGAACGTCTGCAAGAGCATGATATCGGGCTCGATATCGATATTGCCGATGATGTCGAAACTTTCAGGGCCGATGCCAACCGCGTAAGGCAGGTTCTGTTCAATCTCCTTTCCAATGCGTCCAATTATGCACCGGAAGGCTCGACGGTCGCGCTTCAAGTGGCGCGCGATGGCACGGATATTGTCTTTGCCGTGCACGATGACGGCCCGGGCATGCCAAGCGATGTGCTCGATACGGTTTTCAAGCGTTTTCAGGCCTATCAGAATGGCGGACGCAAACGCGGCGTAGGTTTGGGACTTTCCATCGTAAAAAGCTTTGTCGAGCTGCATGGTGGCAGGGTCGAGATTGAAACAGGTGCGGACATTGGAACCACGGTTATTTGTCGCTTCCCATCGGAGGCGCGCAGCTTCCGTGTTGCCGCCGAATAAGGTAAATGGTGCTGCATGAGCACCCCAATCAGTAGCCCGATCAATACTCTTGAGTTTTTCCTGCCAGATGAGGCCGCCACACAGCGCTTTGGTGAGGACTTCGCCCTTGCGCTCATGAAAGGTGATCTCGTCACCTTGTCCGGCGATCTTGGCGCAGGCAAATCCTCGCTTGCCCGCGCGATCATCCGCGCGATAGCCGACGATGAGGATTTTGAAGTTCCAAGCCCGACTTTCACACTGGTCCAAAGCTACGAGGCTTTGCGTATCCCCGTCGCGCATGCAGATCTCTATCGGATTTCGCATGGCGAGGAATTGGACGAACTGGGGCTCGTCGAATTCCTCGAAGATGGCGTGGTGCTGTCTGAATGGCCTGAACAGGCTGAAGGTTTTCTGCCAGAACCAGCTTTTGCTGTTCAGCTTACTCATGAAGGGGTAGGGCGGCGCATTGCGATTGCGGGTTTCGAAGCTGCGATTGCACGCCTTGAGCGGTCGCTTGAAATCCGTAGTTTTCTTGAAACGAACAATCGCAAAGGGGCCAAGCGGCGCTACTTGCAGGGCGATGCATCTCCACGCAAATATGAGATCGTCACAAGCGCCTATGGTGTTGAAGTTCTGATGAATGCGCCTGCGATGCCGTATGATCCGCCGCTGCGCAATGGAAAATCCTATCGCCAGCTTGCGCATATTGCTGAGAATATACAGGCTTTCGTGGCGATTGACGGTCTGCTTGCTGCACATGGTTTGCGGGTGCCCGAGATGCGCGCAATGGATATAGATGCGGGGTTTCTGATCCTTGAAGATCTGGGAACAGAAGGCATCCGCATGCCCTCGGGTGAACCTGTCGCCGAACGCTATGAGGCGGCAGGGCGGTTTCTGGCGCATCTCCACGGTGTTCAATGGCCAGATCACGCGCCGGTTCCAGGCCATCTTGATCATATCATCGCGAGCTTTGACCGCGACGCGATGATCATGGAAGTGAGTCTCGTGGGGCAATGGTATGCGCCACGCATCATGGGTCGCAAGCTCACCGACACCGAAATCGCAGCCTATGAGGCGGCGTGGGACGTAGTTCTGAACGACATCGCTGAGTGTGAGAAAAGCCTGCTTCTGCGCGATTATCACTCACCAAACCTGTTCTGGTTTGAAGATGCCGAAGGTGCCGACAAAATCGGCACTATCGATTTTCAGGATGCGATGATCGGGCCTGCTGCTTATGACGTGGCTTCTCTGGCGCTCGATGCCCGTGTGACGATCACGCCAAATCTCGAAAAAGCAGTGGTGGACGCCTATTGTGACGAGCGCCACAAGCTCGGTCATGTGTTCGACGAAGAGAATTTCCGCAAGGCATATGCAGCGATGGGCGCACAGCGCAATGCAAAGCTGTTAGGCCTGTTCGTGAGGCTTGATGAGCGGGATGGTAAGCCGCATTATCTCGCCCATTTGCCCCGCATTCACGACTATCTTAGCCGCGTGTTACAGCATCCGGTGATGACGCCCGTCGCTCGCTGGTTTGATGATCTCGCTTTGCTGGAGAAACAATGACAGTTCCTGATACAGCGGTTATGCTCGCGGCAGGCCTTGGAAAGCGCATGCGTCCCATCACCGAAACCATGCCCAAGCCGCTGGTTAAGGTTGCGGGTAAGCCGCTCATTGATTGGGGTCTTGACGCGCTGGCAAATGCTGGTGTCGAAAAGACGATCGTCAATGTTCATTACTTAGCCGACCAACTCATAACCTATCTTAATGATCGTATCTCACCTGAAATCATGATTTCCGATGAGCGGGCGCTGTTACTCGATTCCGCTGGTGGTATCATCAATGTGCTGCCTGAACTCAAGAACCAGCCTTTCTACGTACTCAATGCAGATACGTTTTGGGTTGGTGATGAAGCGAAGCCGAATATCTCAGCGCTTCGTGATGCATGGGACGGCGCCTCCATGGACATCCTTTTGATGACCGCAAAGCTTGATCAGGCGACGGGATTCGAAGGCAAGGGTGACTTTGTTGCAGATGATGAGGGGCGCTTGCGCCGCCTGCGTGATGTTGCGGGGGATCCGGTCATCTATGCAGGTGCCGCAATCATTCATCCGCGGATTTTTGCAGATAGCGAACCGGGTGTTTCATCGCTCAATCGCTATTTCGATGCGGCGATTGCATCAGGTCGATTGTATGGTATGCCAATGCGTGGGCATTGGCTGACAGTGGGAACGCCAGAAGCAATTGGCGAGGCGGAGGCCGTACTATCGGCGCTCTAAGCATTTTGTGGCCTGCATCTTTCCCGAAAACAGCTTCACATTTTTCGGGGTGCGCTTTGGCGTGAAGAAGGAATCGATATGAGAACGCCAAAACTGTTTTCCATTCCTTCCGGTACACCCTTTTTGCCAGCCTTTGCAAAAGCGCTTTTGGAAGGTCGTTTGGTTGAAGGTTTTCCGGGCAATGCGGCTGATCCGCTGGCGCTCGCGAATGCCACCATCTATGTGCCGACACGGCGCGCGGCGCGCGCACTTCGCTCCATTCTGGTCGATATGATCTCGGCAGAAGCATTTTCAACAAAAGTGGGAACCGGTTTCGCGTCCGAAAATGCGTGGGAAAAAAAGAGTGCGATCCTGCCTACGATACGACCGCTGGGTGACGTGGACGAGGATGCAGCTTTTTTCAATGCCAGCACGTCGGGAATTTTCGATCTCAATCCGCCGATCGGCAAGGCCGAGCGCCTGTTATTGCTGGCGCGGCTTATTCGTCCGTGGCGGGAGTCCCTGCCTGCGCATGTGCGCGCACTGTTTGGTGTCGAGGATGTGTCGGTTCCAGCCACGACCTCAGATGCAATCTGGCTTGCTCGCGATCTCGCAGGTCTGATGGATCAGGTCGAAACCGACAATGCCAAATGGAGTGAGCTTGCGAGCATCGCCCCAGATGATCTGGCCGATTGGTGGCAGGTCACGCTTGGCTTTCTCGATATTGTTACGAAAATCTGGCCGGATATTCTTGAAGAACGCAAGCTTTCCAATCCGGCTGCACACCGCAACGAACTGATCTGGGGCGAGGTGCGGCGGCTGCGCGATCATCCGCCTTTGGGCCCCGTGATTGCTGCCGGTTCTACAGGCTCTATTCCTGCGACCGCAGAGCTGGTTTCTGTGATCGCCAATCTACCCAATGGTGCAGTTGTGCTGCCCGGTTTGGACCGCGATCTCGATGAAGGTGCGTGGAACCTGCTGGGGGCTTCGGATGATAACCCCTCCACATTCGGGCATCCGCAATACGGTCTTCATAAGCTGTTGCAGGCCATTGGCATTCTGCGCGAGGATGTCGAGCATATCGAGAATATGCCGACGAAGAAGCGCGTGCTGGAGCGCGTGGTGAGCCAGGCGCTGCGTCCGGCTGAGACCACCGACGCGTGGAGCGAGCTCAGTCGCGACCCGGATATGCAACCCGAAGAACTTCGAAAGACCGCACACAAGATTGATCTGATCGAAACCGCCAATGAGCGCGAGGAAGCGCTGGCAGTAGCACTCGCGCTGCGTGATGCCATCAGCGATGAAAACAAGACTGCGGCACTGGTAACGGCGGATCGTAATCTGGCGCGTCGCGTGGTCGGCGAGCTTGCCCGTTTTGGTATCGATGCCGATGATTCCGGTGGTCGTCATTTGCGCGATATCGAGACTGCAACGCTGATGCGTCTGATGGTCGAAACGGTGTTTAATCCCGGTGATCCGGTAGCGTTGTTGGCGCTCGTCAAGCATCCGATGTTGCGGCTTGGCAGCAAGCGTATTGAACGGAGACTGGCTGCGGAAACGCTTGAGCTGGCGGCTTTCCGTGGTGGTACGGGACGCGCATCGATCATTGATCTGCCTGCATTTTTCGACCAACGCATGGAAGAAAGCGCAAACCAGCCCTGGCAACCTGCATGGCATTCAACTGTCACGCAGGACATGATCGATGCCGCACGCGCGCTTTGTGTGAGCCTGTCTGAAGCGGTCGCACCGCTGGCACCCTATGCAGTCATTAACCGGCGAACGGAAATAGGCGAAATCACCTGCGCAACTGTTGAGGCGCTCGAAAATCTGGCGCGCGATGAAAGCGGCAGTGTCACGCGCTATTATTCTGGTGAACATGGAGAGAAGCTGGCTTCCTTCCTGCGTCAGCTTGTATCGAGCGAAGCGGAACTGGATTTTGAAGCTATTGAATGGCCCGCCATTCTCGAAGCCTTGATGTCGGGTGAAACCGTCAAGCCGCATCCGGGTGGTCATCCGCGCGTCTTCATCTGGGGTGCGCTGGAAGCGCGTTTGCAGACGATGGATACGCTTGTGATCGGTGGTCTCAACGAAGGCACATGGCCCGCCAAGACACGCAATGATCCGTTCATGTCGCGCCCGATGAAGGCGATGATCGCACTCGATCCACCGGAGCGGCGCACTGGTCTTGCAGCGCACGATTTTCAGATGGCGCTCGGCATGGATCATGTCGTGTTGTCGCGCTCGCAGCGTTCGGATAACGCGCCGACCATTCCGTCGCGCTGGTTACAGCGGCTTGAAACTGTGCTTGGTGCCGATGTGACCAAGGATATGCGTGCTCGTGGTGCGCGTTTCATCCATTGGGCGCGCGAAATTGATCAGGCACCCGATGTACCCTTCGTCAAACGGCCAGAACCGGCACCGCCTGTGAGCGCACGGCCCAAGCATTTCTCGGTTACAGAAATCGAAACCCTGCGCCGCGATCCCTATGCGATCTTTGCAAAGAAAATTCTCAAACTGCGCCCGCTGGAACCGCTCATCCGCGATCCGGCAGCAGCAGAACGTGGGACACTTTTTCACGATATTCTGGGACATTTTACAGAAGAAGGCATCGATCCGCTTGCGCCTGATGCAGCCCAGCAACTGGAAGAGTTCGGCCGGCACTTCTTTGCCGACATGGACCTGCCTGTGGAGATCGAAGCGGTCTGGTGGCCCCGTTTTACCGCACTTATTCCGCAATTCCTCGAATGGGAGCGGGAACGCGCTTATAATGTTCAGACCCGATTTGCCGAAATTTCATCGGATAAGCGCGAGGTTGAAAGCCTTGGCATTACCTTGTCGGGCCGTGCCGACCGTATTGATCTGATGCGCGACGGAACTGCGGAAGTGATCGATTACAAGACCGGCTCCACACCATCGCCCAAGCAGGCGCATGTGCTGTTGTCGCCACAGTTGGCGCTGGAAGCAGCTCTTCTCGTGCGCGGTGCGTTCCGCGAACTGGGTTCTGTTCGAGCTTCTGATCTGACCTATGTGCGATTGCGGGCAGGTGGTGAGGTGAAGCCGGAATCGATTTTGAAAATCGGTCGGCCACCATCTGAAAAGACCGCCCCAGCCCTTGGCGAAGAGGCATGGCAGCGACTGGCGCAGTTGCTTACTGAATATCAGAATCCGGCTAAGGGTTATCTTTCCCGTGCGCTGCCATTCAAAGAAACCGAGCTTTCGGGCGATTATGATCATCTGGCACGCGTGCTGGAATGGTCCGCTGGTGGTGATGCGGGCGGGGACGGCGGCGAATGAAAAAGCAACGGATTATTCCAAAGGAAACAATCGACGCGCAGGCCAGTGCTGCCAATCCGCTGGCCTCTGTCTGGGTGTCGGCCAATGCCGGTTCGGGCAAGACTCACGTTCTGACCGAGCGCGTCATTCGTTTGCTGCTCGAAGGCACTGACCCGTCGAAAATTCTGTGTCTGACCTATACCAAAGCGGCAGCAGCCGTCATGCAGAACCGCGTCTTTGCGCGATTGTCCGAATGGGCAATGTTGCCTGATCAGGATCTGGCGGATCGGTTATGGAAGCTTGAAGGCAGGCGCGCGGGCGAACATCGTTTGAAAGTCGCAAGGCGGCTTTTTGCGCGTGCGCTTGAAACGCCGGGTGGGCTGAAAATCCAGACCATTCACGCATTTTGCGAAGCGATCCTGCATCAGTTCCCGCTTGAGGCGAATATCGCCGGTCATTTCGAGATGATGGACGATCTCATGCAAATGGCGCTGGTCGGCGAGGCGAGGCGCACTTTGCTTGAGACTGCGCATGGTGGTGGCGACGAGCTGCTTGCGAGCGCTTTTGCTGACGTCATGCAGGCGGCTGGCGAAATGGGGCTGCAATCACTGCTCGATGAAGCCGTGAACCGTCGTCACGGCTTGCAGCAATATATTGCCGCGCTTGGCAATGCGGGAGAGCGGAGCGAGACCCTTCATCGGCATTTTGGTTTCAGGCCAGGCACACGCGAATCCGATCTGCTTGACGAGATGTGGCCGGTGCCGGAGTTTTCCGATGATGCGCTCGATCTCATCTTGTCGATCCAGAAGGGTGCAGCGCGTGCGCATGATTTTGCGTTGCAGCTCAAGCAATATGAGAAGGTGAAAAGCAGTTTCGACAAGGAAGCTGTGCTGCGTGCAGCTTTCCTCAAAGCCACTGGTGAAGCCAAATCCGGCTCCTATGTGGGCTCGGCTGCTGTCAAAAAGCTGCTGCCGGATTTCGAAGAGGATTTCAACGCTGCTGCCTCGCGTGTGGAATTCGGTCTCGACAAGATCAAAGAGCTGCGGCTTATCCGGCTTAATCTGGCTGCACTCACACTCATTGATAATCTCCTGCAGCGCTATCACGATATAAAGCGAAAGCGTGGTCTGCTCGACTTTGAAGACCTGATCACGCGCACGGTTGCGCTGCTTGCCCGCGACGGGGCAGGGCAGTGGGTGCAATATAAGCTTGATCGCGGCATTGATCATATTCTGGTCGATGAAGCGCAGGATACCAGCCCCGACCAGTGGCAGGTCATCCGTATGTTGTCGGAAGAGTTTTTCTCCGGCCTCGGCCAGCGCGATGTAAACCGCACGCTGTTTGCCGTGGGTGACGAAAAGCAGTCGATCTATTCGTTTCAGGGGGCGGTGCCGGAAGACTTTGCGGCACAGGGCAGGGCGGTTAGTCTCAGGGCTGAGGATGCGGAGCTTAAATTCGAGCGCGTAAGCCTCAACTTCTCGTTCCGCTCCGCTCCCGACGTATTGCAGGCCGTGGATGAGGTCTTTGCACGTCCTGAAGCCAACCGCGGCCTTTCAGGTGCAACGGTTCATTCGGCCATTCGCGATAACGAGCCGGGCGAGGTGGAAATATGGGATATGCTGACGCCTGAAGAGGTGGAGGAGCCGGACGACTGGCGCATTCCGGTCGATCATTTGCAGGCACCTGCGATCAAGCTCGCCGAACAGATTGCAGCGACCATCCGCTATTGGCTTGATCGCGGTGAAACCATTCCGGGCCAGAATCGCGAACTTGCGCCGAAAGACATTATGGTGCTGGTGCGCAAGCGCGACCAGTTCATGCCAGCGCTTTCGCGCGCGCTCAAAGAGCGCCATGTGCCGGTGGCCGGTGCAGATCGGCTCAAGCTCACAAGCCATATTGCTATTCAGGATTTAATGGCGCTGGGGCGTTTCGTGTTGCAGCCATCTGATGATCTTTCACTGGCGTCACTTCTCAAAAGTCCACTTTTTGGTTGGGACGATGACAGGCTTTTTGCGTTGGCGCATCCGCGCAAGAGTGGTGAAACGCTGTTTGAGCGGCTTTATCATGCGTCACTGGAAGAGCCTGCGTTGATCGCGGTTCACAAGACGCTGAGCCGTTGGCGGAACATGGCCGATACCATGCCGATCTTCGAGTTCTATGCGCGAATTCTGAGTGCTGACGGCGCAAGACGGAAGCTTCTGGCGCGGCTTGGGCCGGAAGCTGGCGATATTATCGACGAATTCCAGAACTACGCACTTTCAGCCGAACGCGCTGGTCTGCCGGGCATGCAAGCCTTTCTCGAAACACTTGATGCGGCTTCACCACAAATCAAGCGCGAGCTGGATCAGGGTCGCAACGAAGTGCGCATCATGACGGTCCATGCCGCCAAGGGACTTGAAGGCGCTGTGGTGTTTCTGGTTGATCCGGGCAATGCAGTCTGGAGCGGAACCCGCGCACCAAAGCTTGTTCCGTTTGATTTTTCCAATGATGGTCCGCAGGTCAAAGGCTATCTCTGGCAGCCCAATTCAGGCTATCAGACTGGTTTTCTGGCATCCCAGATCGAAGGTCTCAAGACGCGCGCCGAGGAAGAATATCGCCGCCTGCTCTATGTGGGCATGACGCGTGCGGAAGATCGGCTGATTGTCTGTGGCTATCGTGGGTCGCGTGATAGTGGCGAGACATGGCACCGGCTGGTTGAGGATGCGCTCACAACAAAGGCAGAAACCTTCGTGCATCCGGTTTCAGGTGTTGCGGCACGTCGCTATCGCAACACGCCACGCGGGTTGACGGAAATCGCCGAGCCGGAAGTTACGGAAACGCTCGAAATTCCGCCGCTGCCGCCGGAATATTTGCAGCCGATCAAACCTGAGCCGGGACTGCCGCGCCCGCTTGCGCCATCGGGTGCATCGGCACTTATTGAAGCGGATGAAGAGCCGCCGCTTGATATTGTTTCACCTGTGCTGGGTGCAAGCGGGGATACATCGGCCTTCGCGTTAAGGCGCGGTACGGCGATCCACATGCTGCTGCAATATCTGCCGGAAGTGCCCGAGATTGACCGCGAGAAACTTGCACAGGACTATCTCACGCGCATCGCCAGCGACTGGCCGGAGATCGAACGCACGAAGGCATGGGCAAGCGTGGCGAGTATTTTAACCGATCCGAAATTCGCACCGGTCTTTGCTAAAGGATCGCGCGGTGAAGTGGCCGTTATGGGTACGATCAATCTCGGTGGCAAAGATCATGCTGTGTCAGGTCAGATCGACCGCATCAGCGTAGACGAAAGCCGCGTTCTGATCGTAGACTATAAAACCAATCGCCCGCCACCAAAGACCGTTGAAGCGGTGCCTTTCGCTTATCGCGCGCAGCTTGCGCTTTATCGGGAACTGCTTACGCCGCTTTATCCGGGGCGGATAGTTGAAGCGGCTTTGCTCTTCACTGAAGGGCCATATCTGCTGCCATTACCGGAAAGCGTGCTCAACGACGCATTGCAGGCTTTGAGTGACTCTCAAGGAAAGGTTACTAACCAGAACTTGACGAATGGCAGTCAACACGCCACATGATATGGTCAAAGGAGCAATTTCTCGATGAGTCTTTTGCTCTCAAACAGATATGAGGATAGCCCTATGGCAACCGTAAAGGTCGATAACAGCAATTTTCAGTCGGACGTTCTTCAGTCGAGCGAGCCTGTCGTCGTGGATTTTTGGGCTGAATGGTGCGGTCCTTGCAAGATGATCGCTCCCGCTCTTGACGAGATCGCCACTGAAATGGCCGGTCAGGTTAAGATTGCCAAGGTCAATATCGACGAAAATCCAGAACTCGCAGCACAGTTCGGCGTGCGTTCGATCCCAACGCTGCTGATGTTCAAGGATGGCGAACTCGCTGCCAACATGGTTGGCGCTGCTCCAAAGAGCCGCCTTGCCGACTGGATTAAGGCTTCTGCTGCTTAATCAGCAAGCTTCTGACCTCTGAAAAACCCGGCCTTTGTGTCGGGTTTTTTGTTGCGCTATGGGCTGTTGAAACAGTGAGCATTCAAGAAAGCTTCAATGAACTGAGAAAATACTGTTACAAATGAGGCCTATTCCCCGTTCAGTCTCAAAGCTGGCCGTCGTTCATCCGGTGGTCGCCATCGTTCGGGGTAAAGCATGCTTATTAATCGTCGTCACGCATTGGGTTTGATGGGAGCTGCTGCTGGCACCTTCGTCCTGCCGGGTATCGTTCGTGCCAATCAGCGCCGCTCGATCACGATTGCGGTGCAGAAGATCACCAACAACAACACGCTCGACATCTGGAACGAGCAGTCGAATGTTGGCGAACGCGTCTTCTTTCCCAATCTGTGGGAAGGCTTGATCCTGCGTGACTGGATGGGAAATCAGGGACCTGTTCCCGGCCTTGCGACCGAGTGGAAGCGTCTTGATGACAAGACCATCGAGCTCAAGCTGCGTCAGGGTGTGAAGTTCCACAACGGCGATGAGTTGACTGCGGAAGATGTGGTGTTCTCGTTCTCCGATGAGCGCCTCTTTGCAGGCACTGAGCCGTCAGGTGGCAAGACGCTTTACGAAGCAAACTTCAAGCCGCAGACTGAAAAAGAACTGCCGGCTGCAATTCCGGGCATTTCGCGCCGCCTGTGGCCCGCCCTTCGCGGTGTCGAAGCTGTCGACAAATATACCGTGCGTTTTCACAATGCGACGCCTGACGTGACGCTTGAAGGCCGTCTCTACGCCTTCGGTTCGCAGATTGCCAACAAGCGCGCATGGAACGAAGCAAAGTCCTATACCGATTGGGCGCGCAAGCCTGTCACGACAGGTCCTTACAAGGTCGCAGACTATAAGCCAGACGTAGAACTGGTGCTGGAAGCGCATGACGAATATTGGGGCGGTCGTCCGCCATTGCAGCAAATCCGCTTCGTTGAAGTGCCGGAAGTTGCAAGTCGCGTAAACGGCCTGATTTCGGGTCAGTACGACTTCGCCTGCGATCTTCCACCAGATCAGATCGGCAATGTTGCGAACAATCCGGGTCTTGAAGTTCAGAGCTCAACTATCTGGAACCATCGCACGACGATTTTCAATACACAGAATGAAGTGCTGCGCGATCCGCTGGTGCGCCGCGCCATGACCCATTCGATTGATCGTCAGGCAATCGTGGATTCGCTCTGGGCTGGTCAGACCGTTGTGCCTGCTGGTCTTCAATTTGAAAGCTTCCGCACTTCCGACATGTTTGTCGAAGGCTGGGCGCCACCGCAGTTCGACCCGGAACTCGCCCGCGATCTGCTCAAGCAGGCCAATTATAAGGGTGATGCGATCCCATACCGTCTGCTTAACAACTACTACACCAACCAGACCCCAACCGCTCAGGTTCTGGTGGAAATGTGGAAGCAGGTTGGCCTGAATGTCGAGATCGAGATGAAGGAAAACTGGGCGCAGATCCACGATCCGGCAGGCACCAAGGGTGTGCGCGACTGGTCGGCATCCAACAACATCAACGATCCGATCACGCCGATGGTGGTGCAGTTTGGTCCCAATGGTGAAGTGCAGCAGAAGAAGGACTGGTCGAACGACGAGATCAACAAGCTGTCGGTGATCATGGAAACTTCGACAGATCGCGGAGAGCGCAAGAAGGCAATCGCGCGTATGCTTGAAATCTGTGAGCGCGAAGACCCGGTTTACAATGTCCTGCATCAAAATGCCGTGTTCACCGGCATGAAGAAGGAACTGAAGTGGAAAGCCGCTCCGGCCTTCGCCATGGATTTCCGTTCAAACAACTGGAACGTCTGATCCTGAAGAATGGCTGGCGCGATTATGCGTCAGCCATTTTTTCTTTCCATAAATACATTTGAAAATCGCCAGTAACCGCGATTGACCGAGCGAAAGGAGAAGACGGTGGCATTCGTCTCCATTCGGGATTTAAAGGTTTCATTCAGCGGTGTGCAGGTTCTGCACGGCATCAATATCGACATAGACCGGGGTGAAACTCTGGGTCTGGTTGGTGAATCCGGTTGCGGAAAATCTGTGACCTGGCTCGCAGCCCTTGGCCTTTTGCCGGGCAAGACATCGGTCTCCGGTTCTGTGCGTGTCGATGGTCAGGAGCTTATTAATGCTCCACGCCATGTTCAGGAAGGTGTTCGCGGTGGTCGTATTGCGATGATTTTTCAGGACCCAAGCTCCTCGCTCAATCCGGTCAAGAAAGTTGGTCCGCAGATCGTGGAATCCCTTTCCCTTCATCGGGGATTGAAGGGCAACGCTGCCCGTCTTGAAGCGATCAGGCTTATGGAACGGGTTGGCATTCCCGATGCCACGCGTCGGTTCGATCTCTTTCCGCATGAATTTTCCGGCGGCCAGTGTCAGCGCATCATGATCGCCATTGCTCTCGCTGGAGAGCCGGATGTGTTGATTGCGGATGAGCCGACCACAGCACTTGATGTCACCATTCAGGCGCAAATTCTCGATCTTCTGAACCAGATCAGGCAGGAAACCGGCATGGCGATTGTGTTCATCAGCCATGATTTGGGGGCCGTCAGCCAGATATGCGAGCGGGTATGCGTCATGTATGCCGGTCGTATCGTGGAAACTGCACAAACGTCGGAATTGTTTGAGACGCCGAAGCATCCTTATACTTTGGGTCTGTTTGATGCTATTCCGCGGCTGGATGGCGGTCGCGAAAGGCTGCGCGCCATTCCGGGCACCGTCCCTGATCCCCGACACTTGCCGCAAGGCTGCGCCTTTGCGCCACGCTGTTCGCAGGCAACTGAGCAATGTGAAAAACATATTCCCGAGCTTCGGCAGTTGAACGCGCAGAAAGTCGCCTGCTTCAACGTGGTTGATGTGATTAAGACCACATTCATCGAGGCAGGAAACGCCCATCGCACCATCGGTGCGGAAGGAGCGACAGCATGAGTTTCCTTCTTGAAGCCCGTAATCTCGTTCGCACCTATCAGGGCGGCGGCGTCTTCAAAAAGACCGATCCGGTTAAGGCAGTCGATGACGTGAGCTTGTGCATTCAGCCGGGCGAGACTCTTGGCATTGTGGGTGAATCTGGCTGCGGAAAGTCGACGCTCGGTCGTATGTTGCTGGGCATCGATGATGCCACTGAAGGCCAAGTGTTTTTTGATGGCAAGCCGTTGCCACCGCGCAATACGCTCGAATGGCGTAAGCTTCGCGCGCAGATGCAGCTGGTGTTTCAGGACCCGCTCGCGGCCCTTGATCGCCGCCTGACCATTGCTGCGCAAATCGGTGAGCCTTTACAGATACATGGCATCGCCAAAGGTGCGGAGCTGAAAGATCGTGTTGATGAGCTGATGATATCGGTAGGGTTGAGACGCGATCAGGGCGACCGCTATCCGCATGAATTGTCGGGTGGCCAGCGTCAGCGCGTCATCATCGCACGTGCTTTGGCCACAAGCCCGCGATTGCTGGTGTGCGATGAGCCGGTTTCGGCGCTTGATGTTTCCATTCAAGCGCAGGTCGTCAATCTGCTGCGCGATCTGCAGGACAGGCACGGCGTCGCCATGATTTTCATCAGTCACGACCTCAAGGTCGTGCGCAATATCTGCGACCGTGTGGCGGTCATGTATCTCGGTAAAATTGTCGAGGAAGCAAGTTCCGGTGTGATTTTTGAAACGCCGCATCATCCATACACCAAAGCACTGGTTTCCTCAGTACCAATTCCGGGAAAGCGGCTTGAGCACCGCATGATCCTCAAGGGCGAGCCGCCAAATCCTGCCAACCGACCGGAGGGATGCGTTTTCCATCCGCGCTGTCCGATTGCTGGCTTCCAGTGTCCGACAGCAATGCCAGAACTTGAAGTTTCCGGTTACGACCGACGGACCGCTTGTCATTTTGTCGAGCCGGTCAAAACCGCGGCGTGAGGCCTGAATGTTATCTTATGTAGCGTCCCGTCTTTTTCGCGCGCTGGTCACGGTGTTTCTGGTCATGACCTTCGCTTTCGTGGTTTTGCGCATGTCGGGCGATCCGGCGCAGATCATGCTCGGTCCAGATGCGCCGCAGGAATCCATTGATGCGTTTCGCAAGGCCTGGGGGCTGGATGACCCGCTGTGGCTTCAATATATCTCTTATCTCAAGGGGATATTGAGCTTCGACTTCGGTGTCTCCATGCGAGACAAGGCATCGGCCATCGATCTGGTGCTGCAACGCATACCCGCCACGCTTCAAATTACGATTCCCGCGTTGATCATCAAGCTGGGCCTTGGCATTCCGGCAGGTGTTTATGCGGCCTTGCATCGGCAGGGCTTTGCGGATCGTGGCGTAATCACGCTGTCCATTCTTGGCTTTACGGTGCCGTCCTTTGTGCTTGGTTTGGTGCTGGTTCTGATCTTCTCGATCCAACTCGGCGTTCTGCCATCCGGCGGCAGCGATACGTGGGCCCATGGCATTTTGCCCACAATGACGATTGCCATCGGCGGCACGGCAATTCTGGCGCGGTTCTCGCGTTCGGCAATGATCGAAGTGCTTGGCAGTCCTTATATCCGCACAGCTTCCGCCAAGGGTGTCAGCTGGCACGATGTCGTGTGGAAACACGCACTGCCCAATGCTTCTGTACCGATTGTGACAATTGTCGGCTTCATGGTCGGATCGCTGATTGCGGGTGCGGTTGTTGTCGAGACCATCTTTTCGTGGCCCGGCGTCGGACGTCTGCTTGTTGTTTCAGTTGCGAACCGAGACCTCGCCGTCGTGCAGTGCCTTCTTCTGATGATTGCCAGCTGCATGGTTGTCTCCAACCTCATTGTCGATGTTCTCTACGGCGTTCTTGATCCACGCCTGAGATCAAAGGCTGCGCATTAAGGGAGGTTGAGGATGACCGACACAGCTCTTGACAGCACCACCACAATCCGGGCACCGGGGCTTATAACGCGTCTACGCAAATCAGTGCCTGCAAGTGTTGCATTCGCGATTTTCTGGCTTGGACTGATGCTTTTTGTGGTGTTCTTCGCCGATCTATTGCGACCATATCCGATCACCAAAATGGACCTGATGGCGCGGCTGGTTCCGTTTGGCACGCCCGGACATTGGCTGGGGACGGATGAGCTTGGCCGCGATGTCTATTCGCGTCTCATCCAGTCGATCCGTGTATCGCTGATCATCGCATTTGGCGCGACGATTCTCTCGGCCTTCTTCGGGACGCTGCTCGGTTTTCTTGCCGCCCGCTTTCGTGGCTGGGTGGAGCAGGTGGTGCTGATGCTGGCGGATTTTCAGGCGGCACTTCCGTTCATGGTACTGGCTCTGGCAGTTCTTGCCTTCTTCGGCAACTCGCTGACGCTGCTGATCTGTCTGATGGGTTTTTATGGCTGGGAACGTTATGCGCGCATTGCACGCGGGCTTGCGATTTCTGCCGGTGCGCAGGGCTATGCCAGTGCCGTGGTGCAGTTGGGCGCCTCGCCGTTCCGTGTCTATTTTCATCACATTCTGCCCAATGTCGCCTCGACGCTGATCGTGTCGATGACGCTGACTTTCCCGGAAATTATCCTGATGGAATCCGGGCTTTCCTTTCTTGGTTTGGGCGTGCAGCCCCCGGCCACATCTTTGGGCAACATGGTTGGCTTTGCGCGCGAATATCTCACGCAGGCACCGTGGATCATGCTGGCACCGGCGCTGGTGATCGTACTGACCACCCTTTCAATTTCACTCCTCGGGGACTGGCTGCGCGACAAGCTGGACCCAACCGTTCAATAGGAATATCGCAATGATAAAGATCATGGCGCATCGTGGTGCGCGCAATCTGTGGGCTGAAAACTCGCTGACGGGTTTCAGAAATGTACTGAAGCTCGATGTCGATAGTGTCGAGTTCGACCTACACTTGACCAGTGCCGGACAGATTTTGGTTATCCATGACAGCACGCTGGAGCGTACCACAGACGCTCACGGTTCTGTCCGCGATCTGGATGACAATGCCCGCCGCTCCATTCGTCTTAAAGACGAGCAGGGCAATGTGACCGAGGATAGCATTCCGACTTTCGAGGAAGTGCTGGATGTGTTTGCGGCGAGACCCGAACTCAAGCTTTATGTCGAGCTGAAGTCAGGCTCTGACGGCAAGCCTTATGAAGGACTGGTCGAAAAGGCCGTCGAAATCATCAAGCAACGTGGCATTGAAGAGCGGGTCGTTCTGCATTCCTTTGACCGCAGTGTCGTTGAGCGCTGCGCCGAAGTTGCACCGGATATCGAGCGACTGATGTCGCTCAACACTGAATGGGTTGAGCGCAATGGCGGGCTTGAGCATTTCTTTGCGAGCGTCGAACCACTGGTTCAATATGTCGGCGTTCATCATGCGCTGTTCGAAGCTGAGTTTGAGCGCATTACGTCGCTGTTTCCAAACGAACGTCTCGGCGTGTGGACGCTCAACGAGCGCGACCTGATTGACCGTTGGATGCAACGCGATGTCGCTTACATCACGTCGGATAGTCCAGATCTTGTGATTGCTTCCCGCCTCGCTCTCTCAAAACAGCCCGCCTGACAAATCCCAACACTACAAACCCTACTCGGTCAATTTCAGGAAGAATCCCATGTCTGATCTGCCGCTGCTCGGCGCAGCCGTGCCATTGTCGTATCTCGAAAACCATCTTGACTTTATCCTGTCGGAAAACCGCGATCTGGAAATTCAGGATTTCTTTGATGTCGGCCTGTTGAAGGGTGACTGGAAAACACCGGCAAACCGTATCAAGACGCTGCTGGACGGCTATCAGGGCCGTCTCGGCATCCATGGCCCCTTCTGGGGGCTCAATATGTCGAACCCGGATGAAGACATTCGCACAGTTGTGCGTGAGCGTTATCTCAAGGGTCTGGAAGTCTGCGAATATATCGGTGCAACGCAGATGGTCGTGCACAGCCCTTATAATTTCTGGTTTAACAACAATCGCGACAATGTACCGGAAAGTGCGCAGAACATCGTCGATTACGCCCATGACACACTCGCTCTGGTCGTCGAACGCGCAGAAGAAATCGGTTGCACACTGGTGATCGAAAACATCGAAGATATCGATCCCGATGCCCGTCGCATTCTGGCCGATAGCTTCCACTCAAACTCTGTTGCGGTATCTGTCGACACGGGCCACGCGCATTTTGCCTATGGCTCCATGGGCGCTCATCCGGTGGATTATTTCATCAGTCGTGCAGGAAACCGTCTTGAGCATGTACATCTTCAGGATGCAGACGGTCACGCAGATCGCCATTGGGCAATCGGTGAAGGCACGATCCGCTGGCACGCAGTCTTTGCTGCTTTGTCGAAGCTTGAGAGCAATCCGCGCCTGATGCTTGAACTGCGCGACAAGAACAAAATCCAGCAGTCAGTGCAGTATTTGATGGCGGCAGGTTTAGCCCGCTAATTGCAAAGTTTCTGCCTTCCTCTGGCTGTCATGAATGGCGATTTGGTTTGCCGCTTATGACAGCCATTTTTTGATTTGGATGAAAATATAATAAATTCAATCTATTATGAAATTTATTCTTCAAGGGACAACGCCGCAATCAAATATCTGATGCCTGATACATCAGATATTGACATATCAATCCACGTACTCCAAGATCATCTCGTAGTTTCGGATGACAGTCAGGTGCGCCCTTGCGTGATAACGTTTCCCCATTTTCACCGATCAAGGTGAAGAGCCTCAGAGATCATGTTCATGACGATCTTCGGGAGGCGATTATTTCGGGGCGTCTGAAATCCGGTGACAGATTAAACGAGCGGCAATTGGCAGCCGATCTGGGCATCAGCACCAGCCCGCTTAAAGAGGCGCTGCGTCAGCTAGAAGGTGAGGGGCTGGTCCGCACGGAAGCGCGGCGCGGGACATTTGTGTCGTTCAATGCACGGCAGGCCGAAGAGATGACGCTGGCGCGCGCTGCCCTTGAAAGCATCATTGCACGGCAGGCAGCAAAACATGGCGGTGAAGACGCTTTTGTGTTTCTGCGTGCGGTTATTGAGGAAATGCGGGCGGCAGTGGAATCCGGCGATGTGGATGCGCTGATCGAACTCAATGAGAAGTTTCATGATGCCATTCATGAGGCGTCGGGATGCGAATATCTGCGGCGGCTGCAAAACGCGCAGCGCATGTATGACCATGCAGCACGGGTGACGGTGTTGTCACGTGAAGATGTGCGCAGGCAATCGTTTGGTGAACATGAAGCGATTATGCAGGCCATTACTGCAAGAAACGGCGATTTGGCCGAGCGATTGATGCGGGAGCACATCGTGAAGGCGGGGGATACACATATCGAACTGGTCTTCTGACCAGTACCTGGGAGGGTATAATGAATTTAGCGGAATACCGCCGGGTGCTGCGAGGCATCTCGGGCGTGCATGCGACTGCCTATAATGTAGATGGTGAAATCGAAGCCGCTTTGACGGCGAAAATTGTCGAGCGGATCGCCAAGGCAGGTGTGCATAATATCGTCACCGGCGGCAATACGGGCGAGTTCTACAGCATGACTGTGGACGAGGTGATCCGCTTGCAGGCCATCGCGGTGAAGGCTGCGAATGGCAAGGCCGCAGTGACAGCTGCGGCCGGTCGTTCCGTGCGGGATGCAATCAAGGTTTCAAAAGCCGCTCAGGCCGAAGGGGCCGATGGCGTGATGATCCATCATCCGCTTGATCCTTTTGCTGCGCCTCATGCGCAGGTTGATTACTTCATTGAAATCGCTGAGGCGATTGATCTGCCGATCGTGGCCTATATCCGCTCCGATCTGATCCCGCTTGACGAAATGGTGCGTCTGGCAACGCATCCGAAGGTCGCGGGCGTCAAATTCGCCTCTCAGAACACCATGTTGTTTTTCGAATGTTGCCGCGCAACCAAGGGCACAGACGCGACCTGGATTTGTGGTCTGGCGGAAAGCTGGGCGCTGCCCTTCTACGCGCTTGGCGGTCGTGGCTTTACGTCCGGTCTTGTCAATGTCGCGCCGGAACGTTCGCTGGCTGTCTGGAACGCGCTTGAAGCTGGCGATTATGCCCGCGCCCGCGAGGTTGTTGAGAGCATCGCTGATTTTGAAACCATGCGAACCAAATATCGCAATGGTGCAAACGTCACAGTGGTCAAGGAAGCACTGCAAATTCAAGGTATTGCTGTCGGTGATGTTCGGCTTCCGGGCTTGCCGAAACTCGAAACGGCTGACCGCAAGATACTCGAAAAGGTCGTTGCAGGTTGGGAGACCGATGCAATTGTCTGAAAACTAGAAAACCAGCGCGTAACGCGGGAGGAAGCGGTGCGCGCTGGACAATTAAAAAATTGGAGGAGAGCATGACCAAAGGAATTTCACGCCGCACATTCATGGCGGGCGCAGGGCTTGCGACCGGTGCAGGGCTTTTATTGCCCAAGGGTGCCGCATGGGCGCAATCGGCCAAACTGCCATCGTCGCCTGTCGCCTTGAACGTGATCGACGCTGCCGGTAATCTGGCACTGACGCAGCCGATTTTCGATAACTTCGCGTCAGAACAAAAGGCGTTGGTATCGCGTTTCACTTTTAACAAAGCACCGGCACCGGAATTGCCCGGCAAGATCAAGGCGCAGCAGCGTGCCAACCGGATCGATATTGATCTGGTAATTATTGGCCCAGACGCCCTTTCAGCAGGGCTGGCTGACGATATCTGGACCGATATCATCGCTCTTCCAGATAACGGCCTGCCAAAGTTGCAGGACGTCTATCTTGAACCAGCCTGGCGCATGCAGGAAATGTCGAAGGGTAAGGGCGTCGTTGTGTCTTATTACCCGTCAGGCCCATTGCTGGAATATCATCCCGACAAGGTGAAGACACCGCCAAAAACGGCGGAAGAGCTTCTCGCCTGGACCAAGGAAAACCCGAACAAGTTCATTTATGCCCGCCCGGCAAATTCCGGTCCGGGGCGTACATTCCTGATGGGGCTGCCTTATCTGCTCGGTGACAGCGACCCGAAAGATCCGGTCAAGGGCTGGGACAAGACCTGGGCCTATCTCAAGGAATTACACAAGAATATCGAATATTATCCAGCTGGAACCGGCGCTCTTATGAAAGAGCTCGGCGAAGGCACACGCTATATGACGGCGACCACAACGGGTTGGGACATCAATCCGCGCGCGCTTGGTGTGGTGCCAAAGGAGATGGCGGTCAGCAAGCTTGAGGGCTTCCATTGGGTTTGCGACGCGCATTATTTCGCCATTCCAAAGGGTGTGTCCGAAGAAAAGATCGCTGTTCTGATGGAATTCATCAAATTTGCGCTCAAGCCGGATCAGCAGGCCTATTCCTACGATGCGGGCTACTTCTATCCGGGACCAGCGGTGAAGGATGTCACCATCGAGATGGCGCCGAAGGAAAGTCAGGATGTGATTGCCGAATTCGGTCGCCCTGAATACGCCGACTGGATTGCGAATAATCCGATTGAGTTGCCGCTTGAGCCTGAAGCGCTCGTTGCAGCCTTCCGTCGCTGGGACGAAGACGTCGCTGCCAGCTGAGGCTTCTCGAAAGCGTCAATGGCGGATCCTATCGGTCCGCCATTAGCCGCCTAAGATTACACCACTCAATTTACGGTGCTTGCGTCAATGTCCTTTCAAGAACTTCGGCTCGACCGAATGAGCCGCTCATTTGGAACTTTTAACGCGCTGCGGGAGATTAACCTCACGATTGGCAAAGGCGAGTTCATCGCTCTTCTCGGTCCGTCAGGCTGCGGAAAGTCCACGGCTCTCAATTGCATCGCAGGTCTTTTGGGCACGACTGGCGGGGGCATCTATATCGATGACAAGCGCGTGGATCAGTTGAAGCCCGAGGATCGCGGCTTTGGCATGGTGTTCCAGAACTACGCCCTCTTTCCCCATATGAATGTCCTGCAAAATGTCGGCTTTGGCCTGAAAATGCGCGGACTTGCCAAAAGCGAGGTCGAGAAACGGTCGCGCGCTGCTTTGGCACTGGTTCGTTTGCAGGGACAGGAAGAAAAGCTTCCCGGCCAGTTGTCAGGCGGACAGCAGCAACGTGTTGCCATAGCGCGTGCTATCGTTATCGAGCCGCCACTGGTGCTGATGGATGAACCGCTTTCAAATCTCGACGCAAAGTTGCGACTGGAAATGCGCGCTGAAATCCGCCGCATTCATAACCAGTTGGGTTCAACCACCATCTATGTCACCCATGATCAGGATGAGGCTTTGTCGCTGGCAGACCGCATTGTAGTGCTGCGCGATGGTGAAATCCGGCAGGTTGGCACACCGCACGAGCTTTACGAGCAACCGCGTTATCTCGATGTTGCCGCCTTCATGGGCTTCCGTAATGCGCTGCATGGCAAGGTGGTGCGCGTTGAAGATGGTCGGGCCACAATCGCCGTTGCGGGCACGGAACTGACTGGGCGCGCAATGGATCCGCTTACACCTGGCAGCAATGCGGTTCTGATGGCACGTGGCGACGATGTGATTTCCGGCGAAAAAGGTCGCAATACGATTGAGGCGACCGTCGAGACGATTGAATATCGCGGGCGCGAATATGTCGGCATAGCCCGCACCGAAACCGGTATGGAAATGGTCTTTCATGGCCCGCAGGAGGTTGGACCCGGGGCAATTATCACGCTTGGCATCGATGCGAGCCACGCACTGGTCTTTGCGGGCGAGGCTTAAGCCATGGCGGAAGAACGTTTTTCCGATACAACGCTCAAACCCGGTTTGCGTCAGCGGCTTGCCAATCGTGGTTTCGACGGTGTCACGCTGCTGATCCTGCCTGCACTGCTTTTTGTGATCGGTGTTTTCATCTATCCATTTCTCTACGGTCTGGTGCTGTCTTTTAATCCGCTTGATGGTGGTGGAGCGCTGGCCAATTACCGCAAGTTCTTCTCCGATCCTTATCTTTACAAGACCATCGGCGCGACACTCTGGCTGGCAATTCCGGTGACACTGATCAGTGTTCTGTTTGCAGTCCCGATTGCCATGCGTGTGCGGCTGATGCGCAAGCAGCGCCTTCTGACGACGATCCTCGTGCTGCCCGTGACATTGGGTACAGTGTTGATTGCCGAAGGGCTTTTGAATTATCTGGGACCACAGGGTTGGTTCAGCCGCAGTCTGATCGCTATCGGCTTTATCGAGAATCCGCTCAAACTCACCAACAACTATTGGGGCGTGTTCGCCTCGTTAGTGATTACGGTTTTCCCTTTTACGTTCCTGCTGACACTGTCCTACATAACCGGGATTGATCCCGCACTTGAGCGGGCGGCTGCAACGCACGGAGCAAACAGCTGGCAACGCTTCCGCCATGTCATGTTGCCGCTTCTGGTGCCGGGGCTGGTGGTGGCTGCGTGTCTCACCTTTGTGCAGGCCTTTGCCGTGTTTCCTTCCGCTGTGCTGTTGGGTGCGCCGTCGGGACCGACACGCGTGATTTCCATTGCCGCAGCACAAGCTGCCTTTGAACAATATGACGACTCCATGGCCTCCTCCATCGCCATGATCATGGCGGCGGTGCAGTTGCTTGTCGTTGGTGCATTGCTCGGGGTGCGTTCACTCTTTTATCGCGGTTCGACCGCTGGCGGGAAAGGATAGACCATGATCCGCGATACATCTGTCCTTTCAAAGCTCTGGATCACCGTTGTCTGGCTTGTGACGGGCTTCTTCGTCCTCAATGTGCTGGCGGTTATCACTGCTGTCGTGGTTTCAAGCTTCGGTACGCGCTGGCTTGGCACCTGGTTTCCGGACGGTTTCACAACGCGCTGGTATGCAGCCGCCTGGGCAGAGTTCCAGCTCGATCAGGTGTTGCTGGTGACATTTCAGGTCGTCTTTGCAGTGGTTATTCTGTCCGGATTTCTGGGTGTGACGGCTGCTTATGCAATGGCGCGGCGTGATTTTCCCGGCAAGAAGTTCGTGCTGCTGATCTTTCTGCTGCCACTGCTTGTGCCGCCAATCACCTTCGGTATCCCGCTTGCAACTGTGCTTTACAAGTTTGGTGTCGGTGGCACTTTCTGGGGCGTGGTTCTCGCCAATCTGGTGCCGACCGTCCCTTTCGTCATTCTGGTGATGGTGCCGTTCATCGAACAGATTGATCCCAAGGTGGAAGCGGCGGCACGGGTCTTTGGCGCAGGCACATTCAAACTGTTCCTGCATGTGCTTTTGCCGATGCTGACACCGGGTATTCTGGCGGCCATGCTGCTGGTTTTGGTGCGCACAGTTGCCATGTTTGAGCTGACCTTCCTGACGGCTGGGCCAACATCACAGACATTGGTCGTGGCGCTTTATTATTCGGTCTTTGCTGCAGGGGTGCGTTCGGTTCAATCCATCGACGCAATGGCAGTAATCTACATGGTTACATCACTGGTCTGGCTGTTGCTGGCGCTGCGCTTCGTTAATCCGACGCAGATCGTAGCACGCAACCGTCAACCTTCTGCCCATTGATGCGGCCAACATTTCTCGGAGTGCATGATGAAAATTACGGCCATCGAAACGGTGCAGCTTCCGCACCTCAACAACATCCTTTGGGTGCGTGTCCACACAGATGAAGGGATCGTTGGGCTGGGCGAGACTTTCCGCGGGGCCAATGCGGTCGCAGCCTATATTCATAGTGATATAGCGCCGCAACTGGTGGGGAAAAACCCGCTGGAAATCGATCGCATTTCCAAGCTTCTGCTCGAACCCTATGTGGGTTTCCGCTCATCGGGCGTTGAAATTCGTGCGGCCTCCGCAATTGATATCGCGCTGTGGGATATCTTTGGCAAACTGACCAATCAGCCGATCCATCAGTTGCTGGGTGGCCTTTCGCGTCCGTCGATCCGTACCTATAATACCTGCGCCGGTTATACCTATAACAAGAGCGGCGCGCGTCGTTATATCGGTGATCAGGATGATGCGAAGGAAGGTCCGTATGAGGATCAGCTGGCATTTCATCGTGATGCCGGGGTCTTGGCTGAAAGTCTTCTGTCGGAAGGCATTACGGCGATGAAAATCTGGCCCTTCGATCCCTATGCTGTGGCCAATGGTGGTAACTTCATTCACGCCACCGATCTCGACAAGGCGTTGGTTCCGTTCCGTCAGATCCGCGATGCGGTTGGCGATAAAATGGAAATCATGGTCGAGTTTCATTCCATGTGGGATTTGACCTCGGCGCTTGCTATCGCCCGCGAACTAAAAGCCTTTCGACCATTCTGGTCGGAAGATCCGATCAAGATGATGAACCCGCAATCGCTTGCCGTCTATGCGCAACAGTCTGGCATTCCTGTCTGTGCGAGCGAAACCATGGCAACGCGCGCGCAGTTTCTTGAAGTGCTGCGCACCGACGCTACCGATTATGTCATGCTCGACATTTCCTGGTGTGGCGGGCTTTCGGAAGCGAAGAAAATCGCCACTATGGCCGAAGCCTTTCAGCGGCCTATAGCGCCACATGACTGCACCGGCCCCGTGGTTTTTGCGGCCTCAATTCATCTGTCCTTAAATGCACCCAACGCGATTTTTCAGGAATCGGTGCGGGCCTATTACACCTCGTGGTATCGCGATCTGGTGACAGTGATGCCGCGGATTGAAAAGGGCGTAATCTATCCGTTCGAAGGCGCCGGGCTGGGGCTTGAATTGTCGGACTTCGTTCTCGACCATCCCGATGTGATCCGTCACAGCACGAAAGCCGCATGATGGGACCGTTTCGCTGTATAGCCGATTTACGCGGACAACTGATGGAGAGCCCAGTCTGGGATGAACGCCGGGGAACGCTGTTCGCGTGTGATATCAACGGACGCAAAGTCTACGAGATTGATCTGGATAAGGGACCGTTGCGCGAATGGACTTTTGAAGCAGAGGTTCCGTGCCTTGGGCTTGCTGAAAGCGGCAAACTGATCATTTCTCTTGCGCGTCACATCATCTTGTTTGACCCTGAAACCGAAGCGCGCCAGACGATCTGGGACGGTTACGATGAGCCTGAAACATCACGTCTTAATGACGGCAAAGTTGGGCCGGATGGCGCGTTCTGGGTTGGCAGCATGGATGCACGTCCGCAACGCGAACCGATCTCAAAACTCTATCGCGTGAAAGCTGATGGCAAAGCCGAACTCAAGGCAGAAGGCTTTGAGATTTCCAATGGATTGGCCTGGACTGCGGACGGATCGACCATGTTTCACACGGATTCTCGTGGGCCTTGGATCGACCGATATGATTTTGATGTCACGACCGGCTCGATCAACAATCGCAAGCGCATCCGCGATCTTGATGAGGAAACAGGTCGGCCCGACGGCGGGGCCTGTGACGCAGAAGGAACCTATTGGAGCGCCGGGGTCTCGGCGGGCGTATTAAACCGCTTTGATCGTGACGGCACATTGCTTGATTGTGTTCCAGCTCCCGTTCCTGCGCCGACAATGCCATGCTTTTGCGGCCCTGATCTTACGCTTATTGCAATTACTTCGCATAGATTGGGCGCTCCCGATGCGCCGCAATCGGGTGGAGTGCATCTGGCAAAGGCATATGTAGCAGGCGCAAAAGTCGCCAGAATGAAGGGAGTTTGATCCGATGAAAAAACTTCTCCTGACCGGCGCATCCGGCAATCTGGGCCGTATGCTGACACCACGGCTGGCGCAAGCGGGTTATCGCTTGCGGCTTTCCGACATCGCGCCGTTTCCCGATGAATTGCCTGAAGGGGCAGAGTTTATTCAGGCTGATCTTACTGACGCGACAGCAATCGCTGATCTGGTGCGTGGAACCGACGCGATCCTGCACTTTGGCGGCATCAGTGTTGAGCAGCCCTATGATCTGGTTGCGACAGCCAATCTGATCGGTGTGACGCATATTTTCGAGGCGGCGAGAGCGGAAAAGCAGCGGGTTATTTTCGCAAGTTCCAATCACACGATCGGTTTTTATACTCGTGACGAGACGTTGAGCACGGATGAGCCATATAAGCCGGATGGCTATTACGGGCTTTCCAAAGCCTATGGCGAATTGCTTGGGCGCATGATGTTCGACAAGCACGGGATTGAAAGCGTGCATCTGCGTATCGGCTCTTGTGTGCCAGAGCCGACAGAGGCACGACATCTCTCGACGTGGCTCTCCCATGACGATCTGGTGCGGCTTTTGATTGCAGCGGTTGAAGCACCCAAAACCGATGTTGCGGTCGTCTGGGGTGTTTCCGCCAATGCTTCGCGCTGGTGGGCAAAGGACGATGCAGCGCTGATCGGTTATGTGCCGCAGGACGATGCCGCCCGCTTTGGCGATCTGGCTGAAACCGGTGATCCCATATCGAGTAGGTTTCAAGGCGGCACATTTACCGCCCATGATTACTCGCGTGAGGATTGAGCGAGTGGTGCTTGAACTCGACGCCCATAATTATCGCTTGCGGATCGACCCGCACCATGGCGCAACGTTGTTGTCTGCGCAGTGGCGTCATCCTGACGGTAAATGGGTCGATCTGCTCGAGCCATTGACCACACCGCAAACTGGTTTGAAGGCCGGATGCTTCGTGATGGCACCTTTTGCCAACCGCATTGATGGCGGGTGTTTCACCTTTGACGGTGCGATTGTTCAATTACCTATTAACGCGCCGGATGAAGGGATGGCCATTCACGGTTTTTCACGGATGCACAGTGCACAGGTCCTGTCGTCAACCAAAGACCGTGCGGTTCTGGTGGATGAAGTTGCAGGTAAGAGTTACCCCTACACTTATCGGCTGGAGCAGGAACTATGCATTTTGCCTGAAGGCTTTCGCATATCTCTTAGCATCCGCAACAATGGTCCGTCGCGGTTGCCGTTCGGTATTGGCCTGCATCCTTGGTTCACCAAGACGGCGAAAGCCACGCTTGAGTTTTCCTCAATGGGTGCGCCACAGCTTGATGCGCGTGGCTTGCCGGAAGGTCGTGCTGTGCCTGTAGACAGTTTCACGCCGGGCGAGCCCACGCCGTTATCTCGATTGCTCTTGGTGAATTGCTGTTTTACGGGCTGGGAAAGCCGGACCGCATTCATTCGCTGGCCTGAGACAGGCACGGGTTTGAAGCTAAAAGGAGAGGGTGCTTTGCGCCATCTCCATGTGTTCAATCCGCAAGATCGCGCTGTCTTTTGCGCAGAGCCGGTCAGCCATCTGCCGGATGCCATCAATCGGCCATCGCTCGGCGTGGATGCCGCGATGACAATCTTAAGTCCCGGAGAAACGCTCTCCGGTGGGGCTTTTTTCTCAGCATGCGCTCTCGCACCAACGGGTGCAGGGCAGTTTTCGGGAAGGCATTGAAATGACAAGAAAAGCCTATGAAGATCTGCGTTCGGCGCGCTGGATGCTGCCAGATGACCAGCGCTCATCAGGGCATCGCTCCAGAACCATGCAGATGGGCTATGATCCGGTGGATTGGGAGGGCAAGCCAATCATCGCGATCATCAATACCTGGTCGGATGCACAACCTTGTCACGCGCATTTCAAGGACCGTGTCGAGTGGGTGAAGCGCGGCATTCTGCAAGCGGGAGGTTTTCCTCTTGAGCTTCCGGCACTCTCATTGTCGGAAAGCTATGTCAAACCAACGACCATGCTTTACCGCAACATGCTTGCGATGGAGACGGAAGAGCTTTTACGCTCGCATCCTATAGATGGTGCAGTGCTGATGGGCGGTTGCGACAAAACCACACCGGCGCTCATCATGGGTGCGACCAGTGCGGGCTATCCGTTTATCTATCTGCCAGCTGGTCCAATGCTGCGTGGCAATTACGCTGGCAAGACACTCGGATCAGGCACAGACATGTTCAAGTTTTGGGACGAGCGCCGTGCAGGCACTATCGGCAAGGAAGAATGGCAGGGTATAGAGGGCGGCATTGCGCGTAGTTATGGCCATTGCATGACCATGGGTACGGCGTCCACCATGACGGTAATCGCCGAGGCGATGGGGCTGACATTACCCGGAGCATCCTCCATTCCTGCTCCTGATGCCAATCACCAGCGTATGTCAACCCAATGTGGTCGCCGCATCGTCGAGATGGTCTGGGAAGACCTGACACCCGATCAGATCATCACGCCCGCAGCTGTGAAGAATTCCGTCATTGTCGCGATGGCAACCGGCTGCTCGACCAATGCGATCATTCACCTGATTGCCATGGCGCGCCGCGCTGGTGTGCCACTGGAGCTTGATGATCTGGATCGGATCGGGCGTACAACACCGGTCATTGCCAATATCCGGCCATCAGGATCGACCTATCTGATGGAGGATTTCTACTACGCTGGTGGTATCCTTGCACTGATGAAACAACTCGGTGACAAGCTTGATCCCTCCGCCATCAATGTCACCGGAAAACCGCTGACGGAAGGGCTGGAAAAAGCGCAGGTGTTCAACGAAGACGTTATTCGCCCTCTGTCCAACCCCGTGTATCATGAAGGCTCGCTTGCCGTATTGAAGGGTAATCTCTGCCCGGACGGCGCTGTGATCAAGCCTGCTGCCTGCGATCCGAAATTTCATCGCCATACGGGTCCTGCGCTTGTCGCAGATAGCTATCCGGAACTTAAAAAGATTATCGACGATCCCGATTATGCTTTGACGCCGGAAACTGTACTTGTGTTGCGTAATGCAGGCCCGCAAGGCGGCCCTGGGATGCCTGAATGGGGCATGATCCCGATGCCGAAAGCGCTGCTGAAACTCGGCCTGCGGGATATGGTGCGGATTTCAGATGCGCGTATGTCGGGCACGAGTTTTGGTGCCTGTGTTCTTCATGTGGCACCGGAATCCTTCGTCGGCGGGCCGCTGGCTTTGCTCAAAACCGGTGATATGGTTGAACTCGATATTCCGGCCCGCAGCCTCAATATGCTGGTTTCCGAAGATGAATTGGCGGTTCGTCGCGCAGCATGGCAGACGCCTGAGCCAAAATATGAGCGCGGCTATGGCTTCGTCTTTTCCAAGCATGTCGAGCAAGCCGACAAAGGCTGCGACTTTGATTTCCTGAAAACCGATTTTGGTCGTCCGGTTGACGAGCCGGTCATTTATTAAGAGGCACGAAGATGTCAGACTATATCCTCCCCGAAGAAACCCGTGCGAAACTGAAAAAGGTTTCTACAGCCTCTGTTGCCACAGCACTTTACAAGCGCGGCTTGCGTAATCAGTTCATTCAGGGTTCGTTTCAGGTGGCGCGCAAGCCGGAAAACATGGTGGGTCAGGCTTTCACGTTGCGCTATATCCCTGCGCGCGAAGACCGCAATCCCATCACAGTTTTCCGCAATCCCGATCACAAACAGCGCGTCGCAATTGAAACCTGTCCAGCGGGCTGGGTGCTGGTTATGGATGCGCGCAAGGATGCTCGCGCGGCGACGGCCGGTTCCATTCTGGTAACACGGCTGGCCTTACGCGGTGCGGCGGGTATTGTTTCAGACGGCGGCTTCCGTGATGTTACGGGCATTGGTGAACTGGAAATGCCTGCTTATTGCGCCAAGGCATCGGCACCGACAAACCTCACCTTGCATGAAGCAGTTGATATCAACGTACCGATTTCCTGCGGAGATGCAGCAGTGTTTCCCGGCGACGTGCTTGTGGGTGATCCCGATGGTGTGATGGTGATCCCGGCACATCTTTGCGAAGAAATCGCCGATGAATGCGTTGGAATGGAAGTCTTTGAGGACTTTGTTCTCGAAGAAGTCAAAAATGGCGCTGGAATTATCGGGCTCTACCCTTGCACGAAGGATGAGTGGGCAACCAAATTTGAGGGCTGGAAACGCGAGAATAAACGCTAATTCTGGAGTGCATAAAAAAACACCGCCTTATTGAGGCGGTGTTCCATTGTCGCGCAAGACTTCACCGGCGAGATACAGCGAGCCGCCGATAAGAATACGCGGCGGCGCTTCATCGTGTGGCCAGCTATCGCGCAGGATTTTTAGCGCATTGGCAACCGAATGGACAGGTTCCGCCGAAAGCCCTGCCTTCTGTGCGCTGATCGCCAGTTCATTGTTGGGGATTCCAGCATCACTTGAAGGGATCGGCACTGTAAAGACGTGGCGTGCCATACCTGCGAAGGCTTCAAAATAACCGACAGGGTCCTTCGTGTTGATCATGCCGGTAATCAGGAACAGAGGACGCGTGGAGCGTTCCTCAAGATCGCCAAGGGCTTCCGCGATGACCGCGCCTGCACCCGGATTATGACCACCATCGAGCCAGATTTCCGATGCAGCCGGTGCGAGATCGGTCAATTCACCATGGGTGAGGCGTTGCATGCGTGCGGGCCAATCCACCACCATCAGCGCCTTCTCGGCGGCTTTGTCGGTAATGGTGAAACCGGCCATCTGCACGGCTTCAATTGCTGCAGCCGCATTGGCAATCTGGTGGCGACCCGGCAGGCGTGGCAATGGAAGGTCGATCAATCCATCCTCGTTCTGGAAGACCATGCGACCATGTTCTTCGAATGCGAGGAAATCCTGCCCGTAGATCGACAAAGGGCAATCCAGACGATCAGCCGTTGAAATCAGAACTTCGCGTGCTGCATCGAAAGGCTGGAACCCGATGACCACGGGGCAGTCTTTCTTGATAATGCCTGCCTTTTCGGCAGCAATCAGCTCAACCCGGTCGCCGAGAAATGCCTGATGGTCGATGGAAATCGGCATGATCAGCGATACGGCGGGCTCTGGTATGACATTTGTCGCATCAAAACGACCGCCAAGGCCTACTTCCATGATCACAACATCGGCCGGATGCTCCGCAAACAGGACAAAAGCAACGGCGGTGAGGATCTCGAAAACGGTGATGTATTGACCGCCATTTGCTGCTTCTACACGCTCGATGGCTTCAGCCAGAACGTCGTCGGAAACGAATTTGCCGCCGGACTTTGAGGCCAGACGGTAGCGCTCATGCCAGTTGACCAGATGCGGAGAGGTGTGGACATGCACGCCAAAGCCGCTCGCTTCCAGAAGCGCGCGGCAGAAGGCGGTTGCCGATCCCTTACCATTGGTACCGGCAATATGGATCACCGGCGGTAGGTTCAGATGCGGATTGCCGAGCTTTTCCAGAAGACCGCGAATGCGGTCCAGTGAAAGATCGAAGCCTTTTGGATGCAATTGCATCAGCCGTTCAATAACGGCATCCGCTTTTCCTGTCACGATTAAGCCGCCTTGCTGTCAGCTTCCGGCTTCTTTGGTGTCGGAGCCGTTACAGGTGTGTCGGTATTGGCTGGCTGCCTGGTCATGATTTTCAACAGACTTGCAATGGTCGATTTCAGCTCAAGACGCGAAATGACCATATCGACCATGCCATGTTCCATCAGATATTCAGCGCTCTGGAAGCCCTCGGGGAGCTTTTCGCGAATGGTCTGCTCGATCACGCGTGGACCGGCAAAGCCAATCAATGCGCCGGGTTCTGCAATGTGGATATCGCCCAGCATAGCGTATGAAGCGGTGACACCACCGGTGGTCGGGTTGGTGAGGACGACGATATAAGGCAGACCTGCTTCCTTGAGCATTTCCACGGCAACGGTCGTGCGTGGAAGCTGCATGAGCGACAGAATGCCTTCCTGCATGCGCGCACCACCCGATGCTGCGAACAGAACCAGCGGACGCTTTAGTTCAATGGCTTTCTGGAAGCCCTGAATGATCGCTTCACCGGCACCCATGCCGAGCGAGCCACCCATGAAGCCGAAATCCTGAACGGTTGCTACAATCGGCAAGCCTTCAATCGTTCCAAGACCATTGATGATCGCGTCTTCCATGCCGGTACGCGAACGATAGTCCTTGAGACGATCGATATATTTCTTCTCGTCGCGGAATTTCAGCGGGTCGACAGGAACTTTTGGGCTTTCCAGAGTAGTGTATTCGCCATTGTCGAAGAAGAAACGCAGACGGTGCTTGCCCTTGATGCGCATATGATGGCCTGAGCCGGGGATCACAAACTGATTGCTCTCAAGGTCCTTGTGAAACACCATTTCGCCGGTCGATGGATCCTTGATCCAAAGATTTTCCGGCATCTCGCGACGTCCGAGCATCGAATTGATCTTTGGACGAACGTAGTTGGTGATCCAATTCATGACGTTTGGTTCCGTTTCTTGTTCTTCAAAACTAACTAGCGCTTAAATGGACGATTTATTGGGCAGCTTCAAGGCGTGTTGCACGAACACTTGCTGCCAATGCACTGACAAGTTTGGTAACAGCAGCGACAGGATCGCCGCTAACCTTGCCATTTTCGTCGAGTTCTGCCGCAACCGCATTGACGATTGCAGTGCCGACAACAACGCCGTCAGCAGCTTCAGCAATGGCTGCAGCCTGTTCAGGCGTCTTCACACCAAAGCCGACGCAGATCGGCAGTTGGGTGCTCTTCTTGATGTGGCGCACGGCGTCGGCTACGCGTGTTGTATCGGCAATCGCCGAACCGGTGATGCCGTTCATCGAGACGTAATAGACGAAGCCCGACGAATTATGCAGCACCTTTGGCAGGCGCTTGTCGTCCGTGGTTGGCGTCGTCAGTCGGATGAAATTGAGGCCTGCTTGCGTTGCCGGAATGCAGAGTTCCTTGTCCATTTCAGACGGCAGATCGACAATGATGAAGCCATCAATGCCGGATGTTTTTGCATCAGCAAGGAAGCGTTCAACGCCATAAATATAGATCGGATTGTAATAGCCCATCAGGACGATTGGCGTCGTGTTGTCATCCTTGCGGAAGTCAGCGGCCAGTTGCAGCGTTTTCTTCAATGTCTGCCCGGCATCGAGCGAGCGCAGGCCAGCCGCCTGAATGGCCGGACCATCTGCCATCGGATCGGAGAAGGGCATGCCAAGTTCGATCACATCGGAGCCAGCCTTGGGTAGCGCCTTCATCACATTGAGCGATGTTGCGTAATCCGGATCGCCGCCCATGAAATAGGTAACCAGCGCCGGACGTCCTTCGGACTTGAGCGATGCAAATTTGGTGTCGATGCGTGTGGTCATACCGTGCCCCGTGGCAAAATGCGCGTAAGATAATCGGCGGTGGACTGCCCGGACATAACCGTTTCCATCCATGCACGCCGTTCAAAGTCGATGATTCCCAGTTCCCAGACACAGGCCATCAGTAATGGCTGTGCAGGCTCGAATTCAACTTCTTCGTTGAGTTCGGATTGCCAGAGAATCTGGGTTGCGATGCCGCCTTCCAGCCACCAGTGCAGGAGCAGCCAAAGGCTTTCCTCGCCCTGATGCAGAATGGCAAAGCCCGCGCCAAGATGTGGCGTGTGCTCAAGCTTGTCTGCAACGGCTGCAATCTGCCGTCGTGCGATGCCGACTGCTGCTTCTGCAAGCGGATTGGAAGGGTCGGCTTCAATAATGTTGAGCTTGATCGTTGCCGGGCCGCACTCCGTCAGTCCGTCGAACCATGCGGCACGCGGTCTGTAGGAATTGGTGTCGGCGACGATCAAGCTCATGGAGTCCTCACATGTCCATGCCGAGCAACTGCCCGACCGTATGGACATCCTTGTCGCCACGGCCTGACAGGTTGACGATCATAACCTGATCCTTACCCATGGATGGTGCCATTTTCACAGCTTGTGCGATGGCGTGTGCGGATTCCAATGCTGGAATAATGCCTTCAACGCGAGTGCAGAGCTGGAAAGCTTCGAGCGCTTCATCATCGAGGATTGGCACATATTCAACACGGCCGCTGTCTTTGAGCCATGAATGCTCAGGGCCGACGCCCGGATAATCGAGACCTGCGGAAACCGAATGGCCTTCAAGAATCTGACCATCTTCGTTCTGCAGCAGATAGGTACGGTTGCCATGCAGAACGCCCGGGCTACCAGCACTCATCGAGGCGCAATGCTCAACGCCGTCAAGACCACGACCACCTGCTTCAACGCCGACAATCCTGACCGATGAATCGTCAAGGAACGGATGAAACAGGCCGATTGCGTTCGAGCCACCGCCGACAGCTGCCACGATCACATCCGGCAGACGGCCTTCCTGTTCAAGAATCTGCTTGCGCGCTTCAATGCCGATAACCGACTGGAAGTCGCGAACGAGTTCTGGATAAGGAGCAGGACCGGCTGCGGTGCCGATCAGGTAATATGTGTCGTCAACATTGGTGACCCAATCACGAAGCGCTTCGTTCATGGCGTCTTTCAGCGTGCCATTTCCAGCCGTCACCGGCTTTACTTCAGCACCCAGCAACTTCATGCGGAAAACGTTTGGCTTCTGACGTTCAACGTCGGTCGCGCCCATGTAGACAACGCAAGGCAGGCCGAAGCGCGCAGCAACCGTTGCAGATGCAACACCGTGCTGGCCAGCGCCAGTTTCCGCGATGATGCGGGTCTTGCCCATGCGCTTGGCAAGAAGGATCTGGCCGAGGCAATTGTTGATCTTGTGGCTGCCGGTATGGTTCAGGTCTTCGCGCTTGAAGTAAATCTTTGCGCCACCCAGATGCTTGGTCAGGCCTTCCGCAAAATAAAGCTTGGAAGGGCGACCGGCATAATAAGTCGACAGATTGGAAAGCTCGGCCTGAAATTCAGGATCGGTCTTTGCCGTTTCATAGGCTTCCTGCAATTCAAGGATCAGCGGCATCAGCGTTTCGGCGACGAAGCGTCCGCCAAAAATGCCGAACATGCCTTCTTCATCCGGGCCTGTCTTATAGGAATTGGGTTCAACCGGCTTATTCAACGCTTGCCACTCCGTCATGTTCAGGCGTGCTTCGCAGATGGTCTTTCATCCGCAGTCGCAACGGCCTGGAAAAATTCTTCAATCAGACGCACATCCTTTTCGCCGGGTGTGCGCTCTACTCCGGACGATACATCGATACCCGGCGCGCGTGTCTTTTGCAGCGCCTCGGCAATGTTGCCCGCGTTCAGTCCACCGGAAAGCATGTAATCGACACTTTCGTCAAGCGCGTCGAGCAATGCCCAGTCAAAGGATACACCATTGCCGCCCGGAAGGTCTGCGCCTTTCGGTGGCTTGGCATCAAAAAGAAAGCGATCGGCAATGCCCTTGTAAGGTGCGATCGCATCAAGATCGTGAGCTTCCCGCACCGCAAATGCCTTGATGACCGGCAGGCTGTAACGCTTTTTCACGTCCGCAACACGTTGCGGCGTTTCATGGCCGTGCAGTTGCAACATGTCAGGCTCAAGCTCGCGCACGATTTCATCAAGCGTGGCATCGTCAGCGTCGACCGTCACCGCGACAACTTTGGCGCGGTTTCGGGCTGCTTCGCGCAATCGGCCCGCAGCGGCAGGCGTGAGATGGCGCGGGCTTTTTGGAAAGAAGATAAAGCCAATATGGGTCGCCCCGCCAATGAGCGCAGCCTCGACTGCTTCAGGCGTTTTAAGACCGCATATTTTTATATCAAAAACCATGGCGTTTCCGTCGCACATATTGCTGCACGACTCAAGTTAATCCGGGAACTGCGCAAAAACAAAGAAATAGAACGGCGCCCCTTATTCAACCCAAACTGGAACCGTCCTCATAGCCTTTAGCGATCAGATAATCATACGCTTCCATGACCTCAAGGGGAACTGCTTGTGCAATCTGGAAGCCCTGCGCCGGATATTCGAGAATACGCCGGATATCGCCGGTCATTTCACGCATGAGCATTTCGAAACTATGGCCCGGTGTCGGCTGATCTTCGAAGGATGTCGGCGGGGCTGTAACGAAAGCCTTGGCTTCGGGCCATTGCCGATCAACAGTCGCGCGAACCCGACGCTGGGTTTGTGGCTTGGTCACGAAAATCGGGCTGATAGCACCCGGCACCATTTTCTCACGCGAGAACAAGATGTTTTCGCCAATATTGGTGGCCTTTGGCTCAATGATGATTGCTTCTCTCGGGACACCTTCGGCAATCGCAATTTCTGCAAATGCTTCCGCTTCGGAGTTTTTATATAGGCCTTTGGTCCAGTTGCCGCTGTGGCCTGTAAACATGAGCCAGGTGGCAAGGCCTTGCATATAAAGCTCTGAGGCGTGTTTTGCGACGCGTGTATCGTAGCTACCCAATCCGATAATGACATCGGCGGTCTGAAGTTCATCATAGATGCAATGGTAATCCCATAGCATACGCGCTGCGGCCAGTATTTCGGCCGATACTGCAATTTGAATGTCTGATGTCATGTAAAGTCGATAGCCTGTAATGCGCTGCCATTGCGCTTTAGCCATGCTTTGCAGCGCTCGGTGTCGGGGCAAAGATCAAGGCAGAGTTTCCAGAATTTCGGCCCATGGTTCATCTCGATCAGATGCGCCACTTCATGAGCGACGAGATAGTTGATGACGGGCGGCGGGGCCATGCCGATGCGCCATGAAAACGAAAGCACGCCTTCCGAGGTACATGACCCCCAGCGGCTTTTGGTATCCTTGAACCGGATCG
The DNA here is from genome assembly GCF_025846885.2 of Brucella sp. HL-2. Lineage (NCBI taxonomy): Bacteria > Pseudomonadati > Pseudomonadota > Alphaproteobacteria > Hyphomicrobiales > Brucellaceae > Brucella > Brucella sp. HL-2. The sequence goes on from NZ_JAOYTK010000001.1 coordinate 221,674, forward strand.
CTTTGGCTTTACGGCCCACGGTTGTTGTGTGACGAGCAACCAGTTGTTCGATGTCGCGCTTGACTTCACGCTTGAGGTAATCGGCGACGCGCCGCGCAAGATGCGTAGGGTCGCCATGAACGAGCAGAATATTGCCTTCCAGCAAATCCACCGTGCCGCGTCCCGGCTGATGAGTGATGAGATGCGGAACGCCACGAATGGGGATTTTGACGCCTGCGCGGATGCCTGCCTGATCTGGCAGTTTCGCAATGCGACTTTCGATCCAGCCCTCATGGCGGATCAGAAAGCTCTGAATCTCACGGTCCGGCAGACCGGGTGGAATGGTGACACGCAGACCTTTGCCGCCAGTCTCAATGCGCAGGGTCAAACGTTTGGCGCGCGGGTTTTCCAGCACGCGCAAAGGCAATTCACGTCCCGCGACCGCATGAATGCGTTCGTTTCTGACTATCGCCGACTTTTTAGCCTTCGATGAACGAAATAAGGAAAAGCCCATCACTTAAGAATAAGTGATTCGCAGAAAAAGCCAGAAAATTTTCTATTTTTTAGCAAAACGACGCGGACGAAGCCCGCGTCGTAGTCGTGTATAGACAACGATTTTAGAAAGGTCAGATGCGTAGTTTCAACACTTTAGGGTGCCCGCTATGCGTCCCAAGGGGCGCATAGCGCTCCAAAGGTCAAATGTCTGTGACTTCGTTGCTGTCGTTCTTTTTGCGTGTCGCTGGCGTCCGTTTTCCGGAGGCTTTGCGTTCAGCCATGAAACGGTCGAACTCTTCCTTGTCGCGAGCACGGCGCAGTTCTGCCGCATAGGCTTCAAAATCAGCGCGCGCTTCTTCCAGCTTGCGGCGTTCTTCTGCCAGGCGGTCGAGTTCTTCGCGACGCCAGTCGTCAAAAGCTGCATTGCCGGTTGTGCCGCCAAAGCCGAAGCTTTCGCTCTTGCCGCAGTTGCGGAACGAGCCAAACATCGAGTCGGTCTTTTCATTCACACTGCGTTTGAAATCACCGAGACGGTCGCCCCAGATGATATAAGCGAGCATGGCGAGACCAAGCGGCCAGAAGAAAATGAAACCCAGCACCATCAGCGCGATTGTCGCTGGCGTCCATGCGGGGCGGATCAATGCGGAATTGGTCATGGTTATCTCCGTCAACTCTGAGCCGGTTGTTAATCTCTCGGCTTGATTTTGAGGTGGTGAACCAATTGCGTTATTTCAAGAATATCCTTGGTCTAATCCCGCATAACGGGAGCTAACCAATGTGATTATCTCGAAATTTTTTTGCGTAAATGTTCGAGGACAGCCACGCCAAGTCCCGCCAAAAGCGCCCAGAAGGCTGAACCGACGCCGAAAAAAGCGATGCCTGAGGCTGTCACAGCAAAAGTTATGACCGCTGCAAGCCGTTCTTCTTCATGTTTGAGGGCGAGCGACATGGCGTTGATGAACGGGCCTGTCAGGGCAAGGCCCGCCACCAGCGCAATGAGTGTTGTGGGCAGCACAGCGAAGATCGCGACAAGCGAAGCGCCAAACAGAGCGAAGACGACATAGATTGCTGCATAGACGGGACCGGTCAACCAGCGCTTCGTATGATCGGGATGGGCATCCGGGCCGGTGCACAGAGCTGCAGAAATGGCAGCAAGATTGCTGGTGCCTGCGCCAAAAGGCGCTGAGAGCAGGGAGAAAAGACCTGTGACCTGCAAGGAGGCGCTGGTCGGAGGCTCATAGCCCGAAGCGCGCAACACTGCAAAGCCCGGCAGGTTCTGCGATGCCATGGTGACGATATAGAGTGGAAGCGCCAAGGCAATAATCGCGCCCATGTGAAATTCGGGCCAGATCAGTGTCAGCGTCGAAATTTCGGGCGCAGGCAATTGTGGTGCGCGACCTGACAAGAGCGCGTAAGTCATGCCGATTACCAGCACGGCGATAACGGCGAGAGACGGGTTAAACAGGCGGATCACGAAAAACAGAGCCACCAAGGGCAGCACGAAAGCCGGGTCAAGTGAGACGGTCTTTGCCGCTGCGATAACGAAACTCAGCAATACGCCTGCCAGCATGCCCGATGCGACAGAGGTCGGAATACGCGATACCAGCGTCGAGAGCTGCCGGATTAGCCCGGTCAGGATCAGGGCAATGGCTGCCACAATAAAAGCGCCAACGGCTTCAGGCATGGTGAAACCTACGCTCGCGCCAATCAGTGCCAGGCCCGGCGTTGACCAGGCTCCGATAATCGGCATCTTGTAACGAACACTCAACCAGGCGGACGAGGCGGCAATTGCCAGACAGACAGCTGTTACCCAGCTCGCTGTTTGCGCCTGCGTTGCACCAAGTGCATTTGCTGCCGCAATGATGAGCGCCAGCGTAGAGCCAAAGCCGACGATTGCCGCGACGGCTGAAGATGCAAAGACCGAAAAGCGCATGGATTACTCCTCGCCGGATATGGGGCCAGATATGCGTTCGACTAAGCCCGATACAGTGCGGACGAGCAGATCGAGGTCCTGCGGGCGGGACAGACGATGATCGCCGTCACGAACCAGCGTCAGCGTCACATCATCGACCGGCAGATGCTCGACCAGCTTCAAGGCATGTTGATAGGGAACAGCCTCATCCACCATGCCTTGCAGAATATGGACCGGGCAGCCCGTCTCGATGATTCCCTTCAGAACCAGATTCTGGCGCCCATCTTCGATCAGTGCGCGGGTATAGATGTATGGATTGGGCGAGTATTCCGAAGGTTCCTCGAAATAGCCTTGTTCGATGAGATCACGCTTTTGTGCTTCGGTCAGCGACGGCTCGACGAGTTCGGCGGTGAAATCCGGTGCCGGCGCGATCAGAACGATCCCAGCAGGTGACTTGCCAGCCTTTTTCAGCTCTTGCGCCATGCGCAGCGCTATCCACCCGCCCATCGACGAGCCGACAAGTATTTGCGGGCCTTGCGCATATTTCGTATAAACTGCGAGGCTTTCGTCGAGCCAGCGCGAAATCGTTCCCTGGTTGAAGTCGCCACCCGACTCACCATGGCCCGAATAATCGAGGCGAAGTGCCGAATGTCCGCTCTTTTGGGCCCATTCATCGAGAACGACAGCCTTTGTGCCGAGCATGTCGGAACGGTAGCCACCAAGCCAGACGACGCCGGGAGCATTGCGCCCCGCTCTGTAACGGACAGCAATATTGGCGCCGTTCACGTCGATAAAATCCGGCTGTGTTCCGCTCATTTCCGTCTCCTGATTGCCTGTAAGGAGTTGTCACTCTCATTTGCCATTTATGTCACTACGGTAAAAGCTGTCCGCCTTCCACCCTCTTGAAATACTCAGACCACCTGCTTGAAATATTAACAAATGTGACCGATATGTCGCTCGCCCCCTTGGAAATGCGAGTTTATTCAGCCGGGGGTGATTTTCCTCTTCAAAGATGCTATTGACTTTACCGCTCGCTTGACCACATTTCCGCGTTAAACTGCGGTTTGATGGGGGAATGCCGTCGCGGGCTACGAAATTACACCGCTGTTGACGTTAATAATCAGGAGATAACGACCATTCGCCGACCGTTCAGAGCGACGCCGGTCCAGAAAGACGGACCGCGCTCCAACCGTGATATCCGGGTTCCCCGGGTCCAGCTCATCGATGCCGAAGGCCACAACCACGGCAGCATCCCGACGCAGGAAGCAATTGCAATGGCTGAGGAAGCCGGTCTCGATCTCGTTGAGATCGTGCCGAACGCCGAGCCACCTGTCTGCAAGATCGTGGATCTTGGCAAGCTGAAGTATCAGAATCAGAAAAAAGCCTCCGAAGCGCGCAAGAAGCAGAAAACGGTCGAAATCAAGGAAATCAAGATGCGACCGAACATCGACACTCATGACTATGAAGTGAAGATGAAGGCTGCACAGCGTTTCTTCGAAGAAGGCGACAAGGTCAAGGTTACGCTTCGTTTCCGTGGCCGTGAAATGGCCCACCAGGAGCTCGGTATGAAGCTTCTGTTGCGCGTGAAGGAAGACACTGTTGAAATCGCAAAGGTGGAATCCGAGCCAAAGCTCGAAGGTCGCCAGATGATGATGGTATTGGCTCCGCGCTAACAGTAAGTTGCTGCCTTTGAAAAGCCGCCTTCGGGCGGTTTTTCTTTTTCTGGATTATTCCACTTTTCAGAGATCAAGATGAAAACACTTGGCGAACTGGGCAAATATCAGCAACGACGTCGTCTTGCGATTGCCATTGTTATTGGGCTTCTTGTGGTTGCGCTGTTGTTTGTGCGCTCACAATCGACAGGCCATATGCATGAATATATTGAAGCCTTTGGCATCAGCCTCATCGTTGCGGCCATTATTGGTCGCATGTGGTGCACGCTTTATATCGGCGGACGCAAGAGTGCGGAAATCGTGCAAAGCGGCCCTTATTCCATCACGCGTAATCCACTTTATGTTTTCAGTGCCATCGGTGCCATCGGCATCGGCGCGCAAACGGGAAGCATCATCATTGCGCTGGGCTTCGGTGTTCTGTGCTATCTGGCATTTGCCACCGTCATCCGTACCGAAGAGAAGTTTCTCAAGGCGAATTTCGGAAAGCCCTATGAGGCTTATTGCGCAAGTGTTCCGCGGTTCTTTCCAAAACTGTCCTTGTTTCGGGACGACAAGGAACTGATTGTAAAGCCCGACCGCATTTATCGCACTTTTACGGACGGCCTTGTGTTTTTCGTCGCCTATCCGTTCTTTGAATTCATCGAATATCTTCAGGATGTCGGTACATTGCCAGTGCTTTTGCGCCTTTATTGATAATTTGGCGGCAACTCGTCCAGATTCACGCTGATTCAGTCCAGTTCGGGCATTGCGTTTTTCAGGCTTTAGGCCTATAAGGCCGCGTTCGAACCGCCCGGCAGGGCATGCCGTGGCGGTTTCGTATGCTTTCTGGACTTGGTCGGTCCGGGAGTCAAACAAGGGTTCCGGTCTTTTGCGGATACGGACGTCGCTTAAACAAGAGGCGTGGAGTGCTGCAAGCACGACGGGGACTAAACAAAGGAGTAGCAAAATGCCCAAGATGAAGACCAAATCGGCTGCTAAGAAGCGGTTCAAAATTACAGGCACTGGCAAAGTTGTAGCTGCGGCTGCAGGCAAGCGCCATGGCATGATCAAGCGCTCGAACAAGTTCATTCGCGATGCACGCGGCACCATGGTGCTCTCGGAAGCAGATGCGAAGATTGTAAAACAGTTCCTGCCTAACGGCCTCTAAGCCGCTGTCCTTTAAGGAGATCATATCATGGCACGTGTAAAACGCGGCGTAACTTCCCACGCCAAGCACAAAAAAGTTCTCGATCAGGCTTCCGGTTTCCGTGGCCGTCGTAAGAATACAATCCGCACCGCTAAGGCTGCTGTTGATCGTTCGAAGCAGTATGCTTACCGCGATCGCAAGAACCGTAAGCGTACGTTCCGCGCTCTCTGGATTCAGCGTATCAACGCTGCTGTTCGTGAGCAGGGCCTGACCTACGGTCGTTTCATCGACGGTCTTGCTAAGGCAGGTATCGAGGTTGACCGTAAGGTTCTTTCCGACATCGCAATTCATGAACCGGATGCGTTCGGTGCGCTGGTTGCGTCGGCAAAGAAGGCTCTCGAGTACCTCAAAAACACCGAGACCCCAAATGCTTTTGAAGGCGCTGTTCGCTAAGCCAGCCGCCTTTCCCGAAGCATACTGATAATTTTGGGAACCCGCGCTGGCTCGGCTGGCGCGGGTTTTTCTTTCGTATCTGGCGGCCTCCGCAAATATCACCGATCAAGAGGCGTGGAGCGGCAAGCTAAACACGAGGCGTGGAGTGCCGAAGGCACGACAGGGACTTAAATCAAGAGGCGTGGAGCGCCTTAGGCGCGACAGGGATTTAGACAATGAGCGATCTTGAACAACTCGAACAAACAATTCTTGGCGATATCGCCCAGGCTGTTGATGAGCAGGCGATTGAAGCGGTGCGCGTTGCTGCATTGGGCAAAAAGGGCACGATCTCTGAGAAGCTGAAAACGCTGGGTTCAATGTCTCCTGAAGAGCGTCAGGCACAGGGCCCGGCGATCAATGGTTTGAAGAACCGCGTCACCGAAGCGCTGACTGAGCGTAAGACCGAATTGCGTCGCCAAGCGATTGCCGCTCGCCTTGAGCGCGAGAAGGTCGACGTGACGTTGCCGGTGCGTGAAAGCGCTGCATCGCGTGGCCGCATTCACCCAATTTCGCAGGTTATCGATGAAATCACTGCAATTTTTGCGGATATGGGCTTCTCGATTGCCGAAGGTCCAGATATCGAGACCGACTATTACAATTTTACGGCGCTGAACTTCCCTGAAGGCCATCCGGCGCGCGAAATGCACGACACGTTCTTCTTCAATGCAGACGAGAAGGGTGAGCGCAAGTTGCTGCGCACGCATACCTCTCCGGTGCAGGTCCACACGATGGAGAAGTTCGCAGCGCTGCGTGACAAGGAAGGTCGTGACGAGCCGATCCGCATCGTCATTCCGGGCAAGACCTACCGCATGGATTCCGACGCCACCCATTCGCCGATGTTTCATCAGGTCGAAGGTCTGGTCGTCGATAAGTCGGCTAATGTTGCTAATATGAAGTGGGTGCTGGAAGAGTTCTGCAAATCCTTCTTCGAAGTGCCTTCGGTGACAATGCGTATGCGTCCGAGCTTCTTCCCTTTCACCGAACCATCGGTTGAAGTCGATATTCAGTGCGACCGTTCCGGCCCGCATGTGAAGTTCGGTGAAGGCAATGACTGGCTCGAAATTCTGGGCTGCGGCATGGTACATCCGAATGTACTGCGCGCTTCCGGCTACGATCCGGACGTCTATCAGGGCTTCGCATGGGGCATGGGTATCGACCGTATCGCCATGCTGAAATATGGCATGCCTGATCTGCGCGCCTTCTTCGATGCCGATGTGCGCTGGATCAATCATTACGGTTTCCGTCCCCTCGACATTCCGACGCTGTTCGGCGGTTTGAGCGCGTAAAGACAGGAAAGGATAAGCAAATGAAGTTCACACTTTCCTGGCTCAAGGATCACCTTGAAACCGATGCGACGCTGGAACAAATCGTCGAAAAGCTGACCGACATTGGTCTGGAAGTGGATGGGGTCGATGACCGCGCCGCTTTCAAGGCGTTCAAGGTCGCCAAAGTTCTGACGGCTGTTCAGCATCCGGATGCCGACAAGCTGCGCGTTCTCTCGGTTGATACGGGCGAAGGCCAGCCGGTTCAGGTTGTTTGCGGCGCACCAAATGCCCGCGCCGGTCTGGTCGGTGTTCTGGGTCGTCCGGGCGACTACGTGCCGGGTCTTGATGTCACGCTGTCAGTCGGCAAAATTCGCGGTGTCGAAAGCTTCGGCATGATGTGCTCCGAGCGCGAGCTTGAACTTTCTGAAGAGCATGATGGCATTATCGATCTGCCTGATGATGTTCCGGTCGGCACAAGCTTTGCCGCCTATATGGGCCTTGATGATCCAATCATCGAAATTGGCCTCACGCCGAACCGTGCCGACTGCACAGGTATTCGCGGCATCGCGCGCGATCTTGCAGCCGCTGGCCTTGGTACACTCAAGAAGCTTGATGCCGAACCTGCGAAGGGCGAGGGCGTGACGCCTGTAAAGGTTGTTCTCGATCAGGACACCGAGAACCCATTCTGCACCGGTTTTGCATTGCGTCTGGTCAAGGGCGTGAAAAACGGCCCAAGCCCGAAATGGATGCAGCAGCGCCTGAAGGCTATCGGCCTGCGCCCGATCAATGCACTGGTGGATATCACCAATTACGTGACGTTTGATCTTGGTCGCCCGCTGCACGTCTTCGATGCGGCTAAGGTCAAGGGCAATCTGACAGTTCGTGCGGCCAAAGACGGCGAAACCATTCTCGGCCTCGACCAGCGAGAGTATAAGTTCAAGCCGGGCATGTATGTGATCGCCGATGAAAACGGTCCCGAATCGATTGCCGGTATCATGGGTGGCGAGCATTCAGGTTGTGACGAAAACACCGTGGATGTGCTGATCGAATCGGCTCTCTGGGACCCGCGCATGATTGCCCGCACGGGCCGCGAACTCGGTACCGTCACGGATGCGCGCTATCGTTTTGAGCGTGGCGTCGATCCGGAAATGATGATCCCGGGTGCGGAAATTGCAACCAGACTCGTGCTCGAACTCTGCGGCGGTCAGCCGACAGTTCTCGACGTGGTTGGTTACAAACCTTATCAGACACGCGTCATCGATTTCCCGGTTACAGAAGTCAAACGCCTGACCGGCATCGAAGTGCCTTATGATGCCTCGTTCGATATCCTGAAGCGTCTTGGTTTTGGCGTTGAAGGCGATGGCAAGGTCATCAAGGCGAGCGTGCCAAGCTGGCGTGGGGACGTCGAAGGCAAGGCCGACCTCGTTGAAGAAGTCATGCGTATTCATGGCATCAACCAGATCGCGCCGCAGCCGTTGCCAAATCATGGTGCGGTTAATGGCCGTATCCTGACGACGCTTCAAATCCGCACGCGTCTTGCGCGTCGCACACTTGCTTCGCGCGGCATGATGGAAGCTGTGACCTATTCCTTCATTTCCGACGCGCAGGCCAAAGCCTTTGGTGGCGGCAAGCCAGAACTGAAACTTGCCAACCCGATTGCAGCAGATATGTCGGACATGCGGCCTTCGCTGCTGCCGGGTCTGCTGAGTGCTGCACAGCGCAACGCGGATCGCGGTTTTGGCGATACGGCTTTGTTCGAAGTATCGGGCATCTATGAAGGCGACAAGCCTGAACAGCAGCGTCGTGTGGCTGGCGGCATCCGTCGTGGCACGGCTGGCGTTGAAGGTTCGGGTCGTTTCTGGTCAGGCAATGCGGCAACCGTTGGCGTGTTCGATGCCAAGGCTGATGCATTGGCCGCACTTGAAGCAGCTGGCGCACCAGTTGACCGTATCCAGATAGAAGCCGTTGGGCCTGAATGGTTCCATCCGGGCCGTTCGGGCACGCTGAAACTCGGTCCAAAAGTTGTGCTGGGTTACTTCGGTGAGTTCCACCCGGACACGCTGGAAGCGCTTGATGTATCGGGCAGCCTTTGCGGATTTGAAGTCTACATTGATGCGATTCCTGAGCCGAAAGCTAAGGCAACCCGCACCAAGCCAGCTTTGAGCCTGTCGCAGTTCCAGAGCCTCAAGCGTGATTTTGCGTTTGTGGTGGATGCGAATGTGGAAGCTGGTAGCGTTGTGAAGGCGGTTTCATCTGCCGATAAGAAGCTGATCGCAGGCGTTCAGGTCTTCGATATCTTCACAGGCGCGTCACTCGGTGAAGGCAAGAAGTCCATTGCAGTTGAAGTGCTGTTGCAGCCGCAGGATCGCACGCTGACCGATGAGGATCTCGAAACCTTGTCGAAGCAGGTGATTGCAAGTGTCACCAAGCAGACCGGCGGCGTTCTTCGCGGCTAAATGCAAATGAAAAGCCCGGCGCCAGAGTGTAGATCTGATTCAATCAGATCTACACTCTGGCTACTTATTTTAACGTGCATCTTTGTCCGAAAACCGTTTCACACTTTTCGGGATGCGCTGCACGCCGGGCTTTTTTAACCACGCAGGCCGATGCAATTGCCCCATGGGTCTTTGATCTGGCACATGCGCAGACTGTCCTGAATAGCGAGCGGCCCGCGATAAAGTGTTCCACCAATGGCCATGAAATGCGCGACCGATGCGTCGAAATCATCAACATGCCAGTAAACAACACTGCCTGCAGTTCCTGATGCTACCTTTTCATCTGCAGGAACAATCTCCAGATCGACATTGCCGATTTTCAGATAACTGAAATCGAATGCCTCAAGGTGTGTGAGGACGGCTTGCGGAAAGGCCTTGCGATACCAGTCAATTGCAGCCTCCACATCGCTTACATGCACAAGAACGGCGGATATGATGCCGGTCATGCAGGAACGGCCTGACGCAAAGGCATCGCGAGCATTGCCATATCGATAATCTTTTGAACGGCGCCACGCGAATTGCCGTCGCGGGCTTCGAACGAAATGCTCTGCTGGATCATATGATAGAATTCGGTCATCTGCACGATATCGGTTTCGGCAGGCAGATCGCCTGCTAAAATGCCGCGTTTCAGCCGCTCTGAAAGCCGTTCATGATTGGTGTGGCGGATGACCTGAAGGAACTCCTTAACAGGCAAATTTTCCGGTCTGCACTGGATGGAGCTGACGCTGATCATACAGCCGCCTGCAGGGCAGGCAAAGGCACTATCGGCGGTGAGTTCCAGCCATTTGCGCAGGCCGTCCTGAATGGTTGTGGATTTTTCGAGAGCGTCAAATGGAGCAGCACCGATGGTGCGCTGATAATAGTCGACCGCTTCGCGAAACGCCTGCTCCTTGTTGCCAAACGCGGCGTAGAAGCTCGGCGGCGTGATGCCGATTGCCAACGTGAAATCGTTGATCTGAGCGCATTCATAGCCCTTCGCCCAGAAGACTTTCATGACTTTTTCCAGCGCAGCATCGCGATCAAAGCTGCGTGGACGCCCGCGCGGAACCATTTTTCTACCTTTCTGTAGTCATCCCTATATAATTTGCTTGACGCTCCGGAGCAAGGCGATATGAATTATGTAGTATTGACTATATAAATAGGATTCGTCCCATGAACGAAGTGTGTGATTCTGCCCTCGTGGCGGAAGAAGTTGTTGCGTCGCCAAGTGAGGCGCGGGCGATTCCACTGGTGGTCTATTGTTTGACGCTGGGCGTCTTTGCATTGACCACTTCCGAGCTGATGATTTCAGGAATGATGCCCGCACTTCAGCAAGCTTTCGGGCGTTCCATTTCTGATATTGGCAACCTCATCTCGCTTTACGCGCTGGGAATGATGATTGGTGGGCCGCTGGTAACTGTGCTGTTTCTGGCCCTGAAGATTGAGAACAAGCGTGGCCTGCTCTTCCTGCTTATTTTCTATGCGGCCGCACAAAGCATTGCTGCCTCGACCAGCAATTTCCACGTGATGCTTATCGCACGTGTTCTGACCGGCATGGCTGCGGCAACAAGTTTCGGTCTGATGCTCGCAATCACCGCACAATTGGTTGCGCCTGAACTGCGTGGCCGCGCTTCCTCGCTGGTCTTTGCGGGGCTGATGCTCTGCACGGTTCTGGGCGTACCTCTGGCAACCGTGATCACCAACAGTTTTGGTTGGCGGGCAAGCTTCTGGACGATTGTTGTTGTCATCCTCTTCTGCGCCCTTGTTATTGCGCTCAAAATTGAGGCGAAACCGAACCAAGACGAGGTAAATCTGCGCTCCGAACTTAATGAAATGCGTAAGCCAAGGCTCTGGGCAGCCTATGCCACAAGCGCATTGGTGATTGGCGCATCGTTCTCGGTCTATAGTTATCTGTCGCCGATCACAGCGAAATTGGCGGGCTTTCCTGAAGCGCAGCTGCCGTTCCTGTTGGCCATTTACGGCGCTGCAAACATCATCGGCAACTACATCGTTGGTCGCTTTGCCGACCGTCATACGATTGCGGCTATTTTTACTGGCATTCTCGTCATGCTCGCAGCAATGGTGATTTTCGCGCTCTTTGCGGAATTCAAATTTGCAACGGTTCTTGCAATCGTCATGATTGGTCTGACCGGCATTGCGCTCAACCCGGCTTTCATAGCGCGTGTAATGCGGATTGCGCATCCGGGTGCACTGGTCAATGCGATGCATGCATCCGTTATCAATATCGGGCTGGGCCTTGGGCCTTGGGCGGGTGGTCTGGCGCTAGAGTCCGGTTATAGCCTGCACGCCCCACTCTGGGTGGGCGCAATCATGACGCTTGGAGGTCTGCTTACCCTTGCACCCCGCGCTTTGCGTCGAATGTAATTCGTTCAAAGGGCACCAAAAAAAAGCCGGGGTTGATGCCCCGGCTTTTAATTTCGAGAGTCTCTTAGTCCTTTGAGAACATCGTCGCGCTCTGTGATGTTGAGACCATCGTGTTGTAATCATTCACGATCCACTGCAGATCGGAAGCGGCGCCGCCTTTGCGTGCGTCACCTTTTGTCTTCTCCAGCTTTTCCTGGAAATCGCGCAGCTTGCCCAGCAGGCTTGCCGGGCGGGATTCAAAGACGTGGAATGAGTTTGGATGTTCTGTCGCATAGTCGTCCATTTCACGGACAGCGGTTGCATAGGAATCCATGGCTTTGCCGAAAGCCTCCATATCGACAATCGGCTTCTCATTTTCAGGCAGCAACTCGACGAGAGCATTGGCGCGGATCATGACATTGCGGACATGCCAGCTGGCTTTTTTGCCCTCTGCCTTTTCAAGCGCATCAAGCTCGGCCAGATCGACCTTGCTCTTTTCTTCGCTCAGCAATGCATCGACACGCTTGCGCTCCTTGGTGAATTCCGGCGCATATTCTGCGATCTGCTTGTGGAATTCCTTGGCACCGGCATATTTGTCGGACTTGTAGTCCTTGCGGTCGTAATACTTGCTGGCCTTCTCGATCACGGGTGCAAGCTTCTGATAGATCGCAATATAGCTCACCATTGCCTCATCGAGAGCAGGCAATTTAGGCTCTGCCGTGGTGGCTGCTTCAGCCGCTTCGATCTCGCTGCGTACATCATAGAGCGAGTAAAGACCGTAAACGTTGCGTTCCTTGCCGGTTGGGCCCTTCTTCATGTCGACCCAGCTGTCGTAGCGGTCAAGCGATTCCGAGGCGCGAATGGTTCGGTTAAGAAGCGAAACATAGGCGTTCATCTTGTCAATCGCAGCATTCGGATCAGCCTCTTCAGCAGATTGCGCAAAGGCTGCTACTGGCAAAATGACTGCCAGAAGTGTGAACAGGATCGCACGAGGCGAGAAGCGTTTCATATGATTTTCCCTCTTTGAGCACATTCTAAAAACTGCAAATTGTCTTCAGCATATTTACTTTAAAAGCCGGACGTTATGTCCCCCTCCGACTATTCGCAGGCCCTGCGGTTCTTTGGCCCATTTGTTTGAGGGCCCATTTATTCGCGGGCGCATTTTATTCGCGGGCATTGTCTGGGAGCCAATTACGCCCGGAACGATTCCTTATGACAGTGATGATTGTCGCGGCGATTGAAAGCACGATCAGATATTCGACGAAGCGGAGTGGTATAACGAACCAGCCACTGATTGTGCGCTCGTTCGCGCCATAAAGATTGATGATCTGAAACTCATAATTCACGCCGGTACTGCCGCCGCCATGTGTGACGATTTCTTTGATTTGAAGGTGGCTGCCGCGGCTTCCCAAAAGCCAGGCGAACGGTTGGTTGTAGATTGGATTGCCACGGCTATCCAAACACATGCCGACGAACGACATGAAAGAAATCATGATTGCCGTAGCTTCCGGCTTTCGCCAGTCAACTTTGGTGAACCAGAATATAGCGGAGCAAACCATGAGAACAAAAATGCTTGCGACACCATCAATGAAGATGACGCCGTAGATTCCATACATCAGGCCCACTCCCGCAAGGGAGAAGCAAGCAATGACAGCGGCGGCGATGGCAAATATGCCAAGCACTTTCGTTATGGTTCCTGTTTGCATGGCGGGCAAAGAGCATGCGGAAGCAAGAAAGACAAGCTTTATTAGAGTCTTCTACTTTGCGGAGATGTTCGCATGAATATGCGTGTGTTCTCAGAGAGAAGGCCATTGAAGTCGGTCAGTAAAGAGAGGCGGAGATGATCCCGCCTCTCGAGGTCAATTAGAATTCTAGTTCGAACAATCAGAGCCCGGTCATGGCGAGCGAGGCATCGGTATAACGTTTGCCTGCAATCTTCTCAGAATCGAAAAGCGTGTTGAGCCGGTCAAGCTCTTCGGTGGTCAATGTCACGTTGGTTGCTTCCGCATTGTCTTCCAGATGGTTAATCTTGCGAGCCCCGGGAATAGGAACGATGTAATCGCCCTGATTGAGTACCCAGGCGAGTGCCAGCTGTGCCGGAGTCACCTGCTTTCCACGTGCAATCTCGGCAATCAGATCGACCTGTTTGTTGTTGGCTTCAAGATTGCCCGGCTGGAAGCGCGGAAGCGTCTTGCGGAAATCATCCTCTGCCAGATCGGATTGCGAACGCACCTGTCCCGTCAACATGCCGCGACCAAGCGGGCTATAGGGTACGAAGCCTATACCAAGCTCGGCACAGAGTGCCAAAACCTCCTGTTCAGGATCACGCGTCCAGAGTGAATATTCGTTCTGGAGAGCGGCAATCGGGTGAACTGCATGCGCACGGCGGATCGTCTTTACGCCCGCTTCGGAAAGGCCGATCGTGCGAATTTTGCCTTCATTGATCAGGTCCTTCATCGTGCCGATTACATCCTCGATGGGAACGTTTGGATCGACGCGATGCTGATAAAAGAGATCAATTGTTTCAATACCGAGGCGCTTCAAAGAAGCTTCGGCCACGGCACGGATATTTTCGGGGCGGCTGTCCACACCAACCGGCTTGCCGTCTTCAATCTTGAAGCCGAATTTCGTGGCAATGGTTACTTTATCGCGGAAAGTCTTGAGCGCCTTGCCCAAGAGCTTTTCATTTTCATAGGGGCCATAAACTTCAGCCGTATCGAAGAATGTGATGCCCAGATCAAAAGCACGGTGCAGTGTACGAATGGCATCCTGTTCTTCTTGTCCGCCATAGGCATAGCTCATGCCCATGCAGCCAAGGCCGATTGCGGACACAGTCAGTTCCTGGCCAAGCTTGCGCGTTTTCATCGGTATTCCTTTCGGGACGAGTTCTGAAATTCGAATGTCTGCACATGTATGCAGAACAAAGCGCGGAAACCCCGAGAGGCAAGAGGTGCGTAAGGGGAATGCAATTGCGGGGTTTCCGGTGAGGCAGAAACTACGCCCAGAATCCGTGTTCGATAATACCGATTTATTTTCACGGGTTATTCTATATTTTAGAACAATGAATCGAAGCCAGCTTTCCCAACTTGCAGTTCTGGCCGCTGTTGCAGCCCATGGCAGTTTTCGTGGTGCGGCGAGAGAATTGTCGATTGCGCCATCGGCTGTCAGCCATGCCGTTGCAGCTCTCGAAGATAGCCTTGGTATCCGGCTTTTGTCGCGCACCACGCGCAGCGTGGCGCCCACCGATGCCGGACGCCAATTGCTGGAGCGACTTGCGCCCGCGCTTGAGGAAATTCATCAGGCTCTCGGGGCGGCGATAGAAGCGCGTGAGCGCCCTGCAGGAACGCTGAGAATCACGCTGCCGCATATTGCGGCGCAGTTTGTCATTGCACCGCGGCTTGGAGCGTTCGCTGAAGCCTATCCGGATATTACCCTTGATCTGACAGTCGAAAGCGCTTTTACCGATATTGTATCGGCGGGCTTTGATGCAGGCATGCGGCTCGGTGAAAGTCTTGAAGCGGATATGGTCTGCGCACGTCTGACCAGTGATCTGCGGGCAGCAATCGTCGCGTCGCCTTCCTATCTAGCAACTGCACCTATTCCCAAGCATCCCAACGATTTGATGCAGCATCGTTGCGTGCGTCATCGCTTTGCCAGTGGCCGCATATATCGCTGGGAGTTTGAAAAAGCGGGTGAGGAACTGGAAATTGCCATCAACGGCTCGCTCATCCTTAACGATGACAGACTGATTCTCGACGCTATTCTTAACGGTGCCGGTCTTGCCTATCTATTTGAGGACCATGTCCGCGAGGCATTGAAAGACGCTCGGCTTGTCAGAGTGCTTGAAGACTGGTGCCAGCCTTTTGCCGGGCTTTATCTCTATTATCCAAGCCGCCGCCAGATGCGGCCTGCCTTGCGCGCATTCATTGATTTCTTTCGCGGATCTTATGAGATGCAGCACTGCTTTCTGGGGGCGTGAGATTGGACCATCTTCGTTACTCAGGCCTTTCTGAAAAGGCAAAGAAGGAGCATTTCAGCAGGCTCATCCAAGCTGATCCCGTGCTTTGGGATGCGCTACATCGTGTGCGCAGTCTCAACCTTTCCGATTGGTGGCTTGTATCGGGAGCGCTCTATAATTCTGTGTGGAACGCTTTGACTGGACGCGCCCATGGCTATGGTATCAAAGATATCGACGTCGCATATTTCGATGATCGGGATATTTCGTGGGAAGCTGAGGATAAGGTCATTCAGGCGGGTGCGTCAGTCTTTGCAGGTTTCCCTTTGCCTGTCGAAATACGCAATCAGGCTCGCGTACATCTATGGTTCGAAAAGCGTTTCAATAAGCCCTATATGCCGCTTCGTTGCGCATCCGAATCGATAGAGCGTTATGCAGCTATTGCGCATTGCGTGGGTGTCCGTCTGGAAAATGACGGCAAGCTCACTATTCACGCTCCTTTTGGGTTTGATGATATTTTTTCGTTTCGTATTCGGCCCAATCGTGCCATCGATAACCGCGAAACATATGACATCAAGGCTCGTCGCGCGTTGGAACACTGGCCTGAACTGATTGTTCAGTGCTGGGGCGAACAAGGTTGAAGCCGATATAGATAAGGGAATAGCATGTTTCGTTGGGGTATTCTTTCCACCGCCAAGATTAGCGTCACGCAGGTCATTCCGGCGCTGTGTGCTTCCGATAATGGTGTGGTTCATGCGATTGCCAGCCGCGATCATGCACGCGCTCGCGCTGTTGCTGACCGTTTTGGCGCGCCGCTCGCCTTCGGTTCCTATGAAGAGCTGCTGGCAAGTGAAGAAGTGGATGGCGTTTATATCCCGTTGCCGACTTCGCAGCATATCGAATGGACATTGAAGGCGGCTCAGGCTGGCAAGCATGTGCTTTGTGAAAAGCCGATTGCTTTGAAAGCCGACGATATTGATCAGCTGATTGCGGCACGCGACAAACACAAGGTCACAATCGCAGAAGCTTTTATGGTTTATTACCACCCGCAATGGATCAAGCTTCGCTATCTTCTCGCGGAAGGTGCCATTGGGAGATTGCGCCACGTGCAGGGCGCATTCAGCTATTTCAACGACGATCCGGGCAATATGCGCAATCAGCCGGAACTCGGTGGCGGTGCGCTGCCCGATATTGGCGTGTATCCGACGGTGGTCACGCGGATGGTAACGGAAAAAGAGCCGCTCTCGGTTCAGGCTTCGGTCGAGTTCGATCCGAGGTTCGGCACTGATCGCTATGCGAATGTATCTGCGCGATTCGATGGCTTTGACTTGAGCTTCTATGTTGCAACCCAGCTCGCTGGTCGCCAAACCATGGTTTTCCACGGTGATAAGGGATTTATTGAGGTTCACGCGCCATTCAACACCGGCAAATATGGCCATGGCCGCATTACGCTCTATAATGCAGGACATACGGAGGCGACTGAATGGTCGTTCTCCGATACAAACCACTACCAGCTTCAGGCTGAAAACTTCGTGCGGGCCACGAAGGGCGAAGGCGTGATGCTGTTTTCTTTGGAAAACTCGAAGGCAAATCAGAAATTCATCGATGCGATTTATATGGCGGGTAAAAGCAACGGTTTCGTAAACGTCTAAGAGAACCGTAAATTTTGACAGGCAGGAATCTTTCGCTCTCACACAGCTTGTGACTTGCAGTGAAAAACAGCCTTTCTTATATACGCCACGCACGAGGCTTTGATGACAGGCCCGGTTGGTCAATGGTGATCTTCCGTACCGCAACCTTGAAGCAAGCATTGTGAAATCGATAGGAGCCGCTTATGGAACGCTCGGTAGAGGTCCTGGCGGTTTGCTGAATGGAGAGAAATATGGCTAAAGTTATTGGTATCGATCTGGGAACGACCAACTCCTGCGTTGCCGTCATGGACGGAAAAAGCGCGAAGGTCATCGAAAATGCTGAAGGTGCTCGCACAACGCCTTCGATCATCGCTTTCAGCGATAGTGACGAGCGCCTCGCTGGCCAGCCTGCGAAGCGTCAGGCTGTCACTAATCCTGAAGGCACCCTGTTTGCCGTCAAGCGTCTGATTGGTCGCCGCTTTGATGACCCAATGGTCACCAAGGACAAGGATCTCGTTCCTTACAAGATCGTCAAGGGTGACAATGGTGACGCATGGGTAGAAACCCACGGCAAGAAGTATTCCCCATCGCAGGTTTCCGCGATGATCCTTCAGAAGATGAAGGAAACCGCTGAATCATATCTCGGCGAAACCGTGACGCAGGCTGTTATTACGGTTCCGGCATACTTCAATGATGCTCAGCGTCAGGCAACCAAGGATGCCGGCAAGATCGCTGGTCTTGAAGTTCTGCGTATCATCAACGAGCCAACGGCTGCAGCACTTGCTTACGGTCTCGATAAGAGCGAAGGCAAGACCATCGCTGTTTACGATCTTGGCGGCGGCACGTTCGACGTTTCGGTTCTTGAAATCGGCGACGGCGTGTTTGAAGTAAAGTCCACCAACGGTGACACGTTCCTCGGCGGTGAAGACTTCGACATGCGTCTGGTCGAGTATCTGGTTGCCGAGTTCAAGAAAGAACAGGGCATCGATCTTAAGAAAGACAAGCTTGCTCTGCAG
Source organism: Brucella sp. HL-2 (assembly GCF_025846885.2). Taxonomy (NCBI): domain Bacteria; kingdom Pseudomonadati; phylum Pseudomonadota; class Alphaproteobacteria; order Hyphomicrobiales; family Brucellaceae; genus Brucella; species Brucella sp. HL-2. The sequence goes on from NZ_JAOYTK010000001.1 coordinate 240,056, forward strand.
CGCCTCAAGGAAGCTGCCGAAAAGGCCAAGATTGAGCTTTCCGCTGCTCAGCAGACCGAAATCAACCTGCCGTTCATCACGGCCGACCAGACCGGTCCTAAGCACCTTGCAATCAAGCTTTCGCGTTCGAAGTTTGAAAGCCTCGTCGACGACCTCGTTCAGCGCACGGTCGAGCCATGCAAGGCAGCTCTTCGCGATGCGGGCCTGAAGGCTGGCGACATTGACGAAGTGGTTCTGGTTGGCGGTATGACCCGTATGCCGAAGATCCAGGAAGTCGTTAAGGCTTTCTTCGGCAAGGAACCACACAAGGGCGTAAACCCTGACGAAGTCGTTGCCATGGGTGCGGCCATTCAGGGCGGCGTTCTGCAGGGCGACGTCAAGGACGTTCTGCTGCTCGACGTGACCCCGCTTTCGCTCGGCATTGAAACGCTCGGTGGCGTATTCACCCGCTTGATCGAACGCAACACGACGATCCCGACCAAGAAGTCGCAGACCTTCTCGACGGCTGAAGACAATCAGTCGGCAGTGACGATCCGCGTCTTCCAGGGCGAGCGTGAAATGGCAGCTGACAACAAGATCCTCGGCCAGTTCGACCTCGTTGGCATTCCGCCGGCACCGCGTGGCGTTCCACAGATCGAAGTCACCTTCGACATCGATGCCAACGGTATTGTGAATGTGTCTGCAAAGGACAAGGGCACCGGCAAGGAACACCAGATCCGCATTCAGGCATCGGGTGGTCTTTCGGACGCTGACATCGAAAAGATGGTCAAGGACGCTGAAGCAAATGCTGAAGCCGACAAGCAGCGCCGCGATGCGGTTGAAGCCAAGAACCAGGGTGAAAGCCTGCTTCATTCGTCTGAAAAGTCGTTGAAGGAATATGGTGACAAGGTTTCGGCTGAAGACAAGCAGGCAATCGAAGGCGCAATCGCAGCGCTGAAGACCTCGCTTGAAGGCGACGATGCTGAAGATATCAAGGCGAAGACGCAGGTTCTTGCCGAAGCTTCCATGAAGCTTGGTCAGGCTATGTATGAAGCAGCTCAGGCTGCCGAAGATGCAGGCGCTGAAGGTGGCGAGCAGGCTTCTTCCAACGACGATGTCGTTGACGCCGATTACGAAGAAATCGACGACGACAAGAAAAAGTCGTAAGCCTTGTCCGTAAAGCTTAAGCCCGGGTCATTCCCGGGCTTTTGCGGCCTTTCGGGACGGTTGCACCGGACGGACAAAAATAAAAAACAGTCCAGCAGACAGGTCATATAGAGGCCGCTTTGCGCAAAATGGGACCGTGGAGACGCAATCCGGAAAATGGATGCGATCCAGCCGTCGGGATAACGAACTATGAAGATCGATTATTACGAAGCTCTGGGTGTGGAGCGAACTGCAGACGATAAGGTGCTCAAAACCGCCTTTCGCAAGCTCGCCATGGAATACCATCCGGATCGCAATCCGAACAATCCGGATGCAGAACGCAAGTTCAAGGAAATCGGTGAAGCTTATGAAACGCTGAAAGATCCGCAAAAGCGCGCAGCCTATGACCGTTTCGGTCACGCAGCCTTTGAAAATGGCGGCATGGGCAATGGCTTTGGTGGTGGTGGCGGCGGTTTCGGTGGAGCCGGTGGCTTTGCCGATATTTTCGAAGATATTTTTGGCGAGATGATGGGCGGCGGTCGTCGTCGCTCCAATGGTGGACGCGAACGCGGCGCCGATCTGCGCTACAATATGGAAGTCACGCTTGAGGAAGCCTATTCCGGCAAGGCCGCACAGATTCGCGTGCCGACATCCATCACCTGTGACGAATGCTCAGGGTCTGGCGCCAAGGCCGGTTCACAGCCGACCACTTGCACCATGTGTTCGGGTTCGGGCCGTGTACGTGCCGCGCAGGGCTTCTTCTCTGTAGAGCGCACCTGCCCAACCTGTAACGGTCGCGGCCAGATCATCAAGGACCCTTGCGGCAAGTGTCACGGTCAGGGCCGAGTGACACAGGAGCGTTCTCTCTCGGTCAACATTCCGGCCGGTATCGAAGATGGCACCCGTATTCGTCTCGCAGGCGAAGGCGAAGCTGGAACGCGCGGTGGTCCATCGGGTGATCTTTACATCTTCCTGTCGGTCAAACCGCATGAGTTTTTCCAGCGCGATGGTGCTGATCTTTACTGCAAAGTGCCGATCTCGATGACGACAGCAGCGCTGGGCGGAGATTTTGAAGTCTCCACGCTTGATAGCACCCAGACGCGTGTGAAGGTGCCTGAAGGTACCCAGAACGCCAAGCAGTTCCGCCTCAAGGGCAAAGGCATGCCGGTTTTACGCCAGCAGGCAGTGGGCGATCTCTATATCCAGATCGATATTGAGACACCGCAAAACCTGTCCAAACGCCAGCGCGAATTGCTTGAGGAATTTGAACAACTCTCGTCCAAGGAGAACAGTCCGAAATCGGCAGGCTTCTTCTCCCGGATGAAGGAGTTTTTCGAAGGTATAGGTGAGTGAAGAAAAGGGAGCCGTTTGGCTCCCTTTTTTTACGCTTTCCTTAATGTCGCCTTGCCTAAATACGCCAATGCGGCATAAACTTGTCTGATAACGACAATGGGAGCAGTGAAGAATGGCAGGACAGCTCGGCAGGAAACTGGCCGCTAAGTTCGATGAAGAAATCCGTTTTTTCAAAGGTTGGATAGACGGACCAAAGGCGGTCGGCGCGATATTGCCGACAAGTTCCATCACGGCGCGACGCATGGCGAGCGTCATCGACACGAAATCAGGTCTGCCAGTTCTAGAACTCGGACCGGGCACAGGTGTGATCACCAAAGCCATTCTAGCCCATGGTGTGAAGCCAGCCGATCTCTATTCGGTCGAATATTCACCGGATTTCGTGGATCATCTTGACCGGGCTTTTCCCGATGTGAACATTATTCAGGGAGATGTGTTCGATCTCGATCTGGCGCTTGGCGATATGAAAGATCAGAAATTCGACAGCATCGTTTCTGCTGTTCCCATGCTGAACTTTCCGATGGAAAGCCGCATTCAGCTTATGGAAAGCCTGTTGTCCCGTATGCCGCGTGGTCGTCCTCTGATACAGATCACTTATGGTCCCCGCCCTCCGGTTCCGGCAGGCAAGGGCAATTACATTGTGCAGCATTATGATTTTGTTGTGCGCAATGTCCCTCCTGCGCAGCTCTGGGTCTATCGCAGCCCGCTCGTTTGATCCCATACGGAGTTAAGTAATCTGATGACGGCAAAGATCCTGATTTTTGCGGGCTCTATCCGCAAGGGGGCGTTCTCAGGCCATATGGCAGATGCAGCCGCCGGGGAACTGGTAGCTCAGGGTGCAAGCGTAACACATATCTCGCTGGCCGATTTTCAGCTTCCGATTATGAATGAGGATCTGGAAGCTGAAGAAGGCATTCCTGAAAACGCCATGAAGCTTGGTCGTCTCTTTGCAGCACATGACGGGCTGATGATCTGTTCGCCGGAATATAATGCGTCAATTCCGCCGCTGCTTAAAAACACGGTTGATTGGGTCAGCCGTATTTCCAGAGATGGTGACAAGCCGTTCAGGCCTTATGCGGGTTTGACGGTCGGTCTTTGCTCAACGTCCAATGGTGCTTTTGCCGGTATGCGTGGGCTTTATCATCTACGCGCCGTTCTGATGAATGTGGGCACGCAGATCGTCAGCGAGCAGTGCTCGGTCGGTGGTGCAGCTGACGCTTTCAATGATGACGGCACACTCAAGAACGAGCGTCACGCCAAAATGCTGAGCGCTGTTTGCGCCAGCCTTATCAAGCACTCGGTCAATCCAGGACGTTAAATTTAGTTTCTATCTGACAATTTCAGGGCGCGGTATCTTTCGTACCGCGCCCTGTTGTGCGAATAAACTAAAAATCATATCGGAGAATAGCATGACGACGACAGATTTGCGTGATCGGCTGATCGTGGGCCTCGACGTGCCAACCGTTGCTGAAGCGGAAAAAGTGGTCGAAGAACTGGGCGATGCTGTCACGTTCTACAAAATCGGTTATCAGCTGGTGTTTGCAGGTGGTCTCGATTTTGCAAAGAGCCTGATTGCGGCCAAGAAAAAAGTTTTCCTCGACATAAAGCTCCTCGACATCGATAACACCATCGCCAAGGGCGTGGAGAATGTCGCGAAGATGGGCGTTTCCATGCTCACCCTGCACGCTTATCCCAAAGCCATGCGCTCGGCTGTTCAAGCAGCGAGAGGCTCAGATCTCTGCCTGCTTGGCGTGACGGTGCTGACCTCTATGGATGATGCTGATCTGAAGGAAGCAGGTTATTCCGATACGCCGGAAGCACTGGTGCTCAAGCGCGCACAGCAGGCGCGTGAGGCGGGCATGGGCGGCATTGTGGCTTCTGCCGCTGAAGCTTATGCCATCCGTCAGGCAATCGGTCCCGATATGGCTGTCGTCACACCCGGTATTCGTCCGGCAGGCAGCGAGAAGGGCGACCAGAAGCGCGTGATGACGCCCGCAGATGCTCTCAAAGCTGGCGCAAGCCACCTTGTCGTTGCGCGGCCAATTGTCGGCGCCGCTGATCGCAAGGCTTCAGCCCTTGCCATTCTGGAAGAAATGCGCTCGGTTGGCTGAAAGAGGAGGATGATATGACCAAAGCCTATTGGATCGCCCGTGTGGATGCTCGCGATACGGAGCGTTACAAAGATTACGTTTCTACGGCCAAACCTGCTTTTGAGCGCTATGGTGCAAAGTTTATTGCACGTGGTGGCAAGGCTGAGGCCGTTGAAGGGCCGGGGCGTGCCCGCAATGTCATCATCGAATTTGAGTCTATGCAGCACGCGCTCGACTGCTACAATTCGTCCGAATATCAGGCCGCAAAAGCCATCCGCCAAACCGTAGCGGACGGCGAAATCGTCATCGTTGAAGGCGTCGCCTGATTATAATCTTACTGGCGGGTCGTGACGACCGGCGACAGACAGATCAAGCAATATGACCTTGCCCGCATGCGGATCTGCATTGCGGGCATTTTCATTCATGCCTTCGTGCGCGCTGGTGACAATCAAGACAGAGGCGTCTGCACCGATGAAAGCCGGGCAGGTTGGCTGGGTAACGGGTAGCTTGATCGAACGTAAGAGCCGCCCCTGCGACGAATAAGCGTTAAGGGCGCTGCCGCCCCAGCATGCATTCCACAAGGTGCCTTCCGCATCGACCACCGAGCCATCAACGCCACCATCTTCGACACGATGATGGAAAACGCTTTTTTCAGAGACCGGCAGGCCGGTTTCGGGGTCGGTATCGACCCGCCATATGATATTGCGGTCGGTATCGGCAAAATAAGTGATCTTGCCATCCGGCGAAAAGCAGATTGAGTTGGTGATCGTGATACCAGAGAACAGTTTTTTCACATGGCCTTCACGATACCACCAGATCGAGCCGGCACCCTTCTCGGCCTTCTTGCCCATGGTGCCGATCCAGAAGGAGCCGGACGGGTGCACACGTGCATCGTTGGAGCGCGTGATGGCATTATCGGCTTCGAGCGGATGATGCAGTGTGAGACGCCCATTGGCACGCTCGCGCACAAAAAGTCCGTGCTCGCTGACAATCAACTGCCGCTCACGATCAATAACCGCAAGCGCACTGGCTTTCATGCCAAGATCATGCGTGCGAACTTCACCGCTGTCGTCTCTCTCGATCAACCTTTGACCGAGAATATCGAACCACCAGCACTGACCGGTAAGCGGATCATAACCCGGGCCTTCGCCCAGTTCGGTGACATGATCAGCAAAGAATGTTGTTTTGACTGCGGTCACTTTTCTCTCCCGGCTTTGGTCCAGCTCTGGCGTTAACAGCATAATCAACAGACAGGCAGCAATCCAGTTGCAAAAATCTGCGCGTGCTCATGAAGCGTCTATGAAACCTGCATGATCGGAAACGGCTATGTCGTCTGCAAAATTCGCTTTAGAGCGCGTTTCGATCTGATTTGATCAGATCGGCGCTCTCAACTCGTTTTATCTACGCATCGTGCTTTCCTAAAATTGATTCCGATTTTAGGGCCGATGCGCTAAGTTCCGGCAACTGAGAATCGCGAGGAAATCATGTCGCTAAAAGTTGCGGTCCAGATGGACCATATCAGCACGGTCAATATTACGGGTGACACCACTTTTGCTCTGTCACTTGAAGCGCAGAAGCGCGGCCATGAGCTGTATCATTACACACCAGACCGGCTTTCGATGCGCGATGGTATTGTTTCAGCTCGCGTTGAAAAACTGGAACTGCGTGACATCAAGGGCGATCACTACACGCTGGGTGAGCCGGTGCGCCGCGATCTTTCAGAAATGGATGTGGTTCTGCTGCGTCAGGACCCGCCGTTCGACATGAACTATATAACCACTACGCATCTTCTGGAGCGTATCCATCCAAAGACGCTGGTGGTGAACGACCCGGCATGGGTTCGCAACAGCCCGGAAAAGATTTTCGTCACCGAATTTCCGGATCTGATGCCCGAAACGCTGATTACCAAGGACCCGCAGGAGGTTCTAGAGTTCCGCCGCGAGTTCGGCGATATCATCTTAAAGCCACTTTACGGCAATGGCGGTGCGGGCGTGTTCCATCTGGCTGATGGCGATCGCAATCTGACCTCGTTGCTCGAAATGTTCGGACAGCTGTTCAAAGAACCGTTCATCGCGCAGCGTTATCTCAAAGATGTGCGCTCAGGTGACAAGCGTATCATTCTGATTGATGGTGAGCCGGTCGGCGCAATCAATCGTGTGCCTTCGGAAACCGATGCGCGTTCCAACATGCATGTTGGCGGTCGTGCAGAACAGAGCAAGCTGACTGCACGTGAGCAGGAAATCTGCGCGCGCATCGGCCCGTCGCTGAAAGAGCGCGGCTTCATCCTCGTTGGTATCGACGTGATTGGCGATTATATGACCGAGATCAATGTAACCTCGCCAACCGGCATTCGGGAAATCGAACGCTTCGACGGCACCAATATTGCGGCCCTGTTCTGGGACGCGGTTGAAGCCAAGCGTAAGTAAAAAATCGGGCTTTAAGCCTTCGTTTGAAAGAGAATCGCGTCCGTTGCGGACGCGATTCCGCTATTTTTCCGTCTTGCCGATAAAATCAGCCGGGTTTTTATATTTTACCGTTTGCAGATGTTCGCAATAAAGGACGAGTTCTCCCTCGCCTTTGAAGATCTCATAGCTTGCACGGATTAGGCCAAGTTCCTTGTAGCGCGGCGTTTTTTCCATATTCGTGCGCACTGCATAAATCGTATCTCCTATGAAGACCGGTTTGATGAAACGCAGTTTGTCATAGCCATAAGAAAACGCATTCACGCAGTTGGTGGCCACCAGGCCAAGGCCAGCGGAAAAGACAAATGCGCCTGCAATCAGCCTTCGTCCGAATATTCCTTCGCTGCGCGCGAACATTTCATCCTGAACGTAAGGGTGAATATCGGTAACCAGCAGATTGAACTGATGGCTGTCGCCTTCCGATATTGTGCGTCGCAACGATCTGATCTTCTGCCCGACTGGCCAATCCTCATAGAACCAGTTTTCGGCGTTCCATACCGGTAACCTGGCATGTTCTGGCGGCATATCGGTCGGCATTGTCGAAGAGACTCCGACCGTTGGCGCAACGTTAGACATTTTTTCCTCCACAGTTCTTATATGAAGTATGCATTCATATATGCATAACAATCAAGTCAGAAAGCTCAATGCTGGCGACCGATTTAGCCAGTAGGCCAGCATCTGCGAAGCTTGCTCTCTCGCACGAGAAATGCTTAAATCCTTTGGTTGTATACAAGCACAAACTCACGTTAGAGGTGTGTAAAATACCGAGCGGGGGCTCATGGTCGCGCGAGTAGGAACAGTTGCGTTTCAGGGCATAGAAGCTGTGCCTGTCGATGTGCAGGTCATGGTTGCACCGGGCAAGATGGGCATGTCGATTGTCGGCCTGCCCGACAAAGCGGTTGCCGAAAGCCGGGAACGTGTACAGGCCGCACTTCATGCTTCCGGCCTTTCCATGCCGACCAAGCGTGTCACGGTCAATCTGGCTCCGGCTGATCTGCCGAAAGAAGGCTCGCATTATGATCTGCCGATTGCCGTTGGGTTGATGGCAGCTATCGGTGCAATTCCGATCGACGCCATACAATCCTATCTGGTTTTGGGAGAGCTTTCGCTTGATGGCTCCATAACGGCTGTTGCGGGCGTATTGCCTGCTGCAATTGGCGCCAATCGTGAAGACAAGGGCCTGATCTGTCCGTATGACTGTGGGCCAGAAGCCGCATGGGCAGGGGCCAATGTCGATATTCTTGCGCCACGCAGCCTGATTGCGTTGGCCAACCATTTTCGGGGAACACAGGTGCTGACGCCGCCTGATCCTTCGATGCGGGTTTCAAGCGAAGTGCTGCCCGATCTTGCCGATATCAAGGGGCAGGAGACTGCCAAGCGTGCGCTGGAGATTGCTGCCGCCGGAAATCACAATCTGCTTCTCGTCGGGCCGCCTGGATCGGGAAAATCCATGCTTGCACAGCGGCTCCCATCCATTCTGCCAAAACTCAGCCCGCGCGAACTGCTCGACGTTTCAATGATCACATCCATTGCAGGCGAGCTGTCGGGTGGAAAACTGTCTGACCGCAGACCTTTTCGCGCGCCACATCATTCGGCGTCTATGGCTGCAATGGTTGGTGGGGGGCTGCGGGCGAGGCCGGGTGAAGTATCACTTGCGCATAATGGCGTGTTGTTTCTCGATGAGTTTCCGGAGTTTTCGCCACAGGTGCTCGATTCTCTCAGGCAACCGCTGGAGACTGGCGAATGCATGATTGCACGCGTCAATCATCGTACCAGCTATCCGGCGCGCTTTCAGCTGATTGCAGCGATGAACCCCTGTCGTTGTGGCATGGCGGGGGAGCCAGGCCACACATGCGCACGTGGCCCGCGTTGCCAAAGCGACTATCAGGCACGCATTTCCGGGCCGTTGCTGGACCGAATCGATCTCAGGGTCGATATGCCTGCCGTCTCAGCCCTTGATCTCATTCAGCCGTCGCAGTCTGAACGAAGCGAAAGCGTTGCCAAACGTGTCGCGCGGGCACGGGCGACACAAAGCGTGCGCTATGCAGCTCTTGGGCTGGATGCATCCATGACCAACGCTTACTGTTCGGCAAATCTGATTGAAGAAGTCGCCAAGCCGGATGCTGCGGGCGTAAAGCTGCTGCGCGACGCGAGCGAACAGATGCGCTTTTCTGCGCGTGCCTATCACCGCATTTTGAAAGTGGCCCGCACATTGGCCGATCTCGATGGAGTGGACCAGATCAGCCGCATACATCTTGCTGGCGCGATTTCTTATCGCATGGGCGCTGAGAGACTGTCTTCTGTGGCGTGAAGACCACGTCACAGAAGCTCTTTCTGCTCTAAAGCATGTCGCAGTTAAATGGATTCATTTAACGTTCGCGAACATGCGACAATTAAAAGAATCTAGAGCGAGCACCATGGGTGCGATTAAACACGACACGCTCTAGCAGTTCAGGGTCTGAAGCGTCATGCTGCCATTGTTCAGAAAACAGGCTTTGCTGAACAGCGATAGATCAAGCGGATTTGGAAGACGCACGTCGCTTAGATCCGGGCAGGCTTTGGCGTCTGCATCAAAACTACGATCAATCTGCGAGATACAGAGAATGGTTAGTCCTTTCTCTTCAGCAAAAGCTTTCAGCGCTCTTATCTGAACCATCAGTTCCGGTTTTTCACGCTTCTGATCCAACAATTGTAGATAGTCGACAACGACACATGTATCGCGCGGCGCATTCTGCGATTGCTCGACGATGTAATCTGCGCTGATTGCTTCAGATGTGTCGAACACAAACTGTGTTTGAAAGTCACGTTCGTTGATACCGAGCATCTCAAATCGTTTTCCGATGTCTTTTCTCGTATAGTCCAGAGAGAAGAACAGGCCGCGATGGCCTTTTTTCATGGCCTCAATGAGGATTTCAAGGCTGAGCAGTGTCTTGCCATGGCCGGGCCGGGCACCAACCAAAACCAGATCACCGGGTTGCAGGCACGCATAAAGTTCGGCTGCTGAAACGGCGTCGTTATGTTTGTGGGTCAGCATACTCCAGCTTTTAAAGCCTTCGTGTGCAGCGATGCGATCCAATGCCAAATGAAGCGGTATGTTCTCATTGCGCGCGATAAGCTTTGCGCGGCGTTTCAGATGATAGATCGGGGCCGACAATTTCATCAAAACCTCCTGCGAGCTTTGATTGCAATCCCTCCTTATGCATTCGCTCGACCAGTTGGTTCGGTGGTGAGATTTCCCGCATGAAAAATGCTTTCCCGATCGGAGGGGGGAGGCGTGGATAAAGCCAGAATCAGAGCATAGCGCAGATCAGGCTGAGAGGTGAATAGGATTTTGCGTGATTGCCGGGGAGCGGCTTACTCTCCCCGGCATTTGTTAGAGCCCGAACGTCACGAGTCCGTTTTCATCAATACTCCAGGCCGGGTTCCAGGCGATTTCCCATGCATGCTCGTCGGGATCAGCAATGTAGCCGCGCAAGCCGCCATGCACTGGCGCATCGGCGGGTCGCAATATCTTTCCACCAGCGCGCGTCAGCTTTTCCATGAGCGGCTGGACGTCTGTTTTGTCACCTACATTATGCGCCAGCGAGAATGCGCCCGGCTGCATCAGGCCGAAGCAGTTCATATCGGCTTCAAGCGAAGTTTTCAGGAAGGTGCCGAGAACAAAGCCATTCATCTGATAGAAGATGATTTCTTGGTTCTGGAATATTGGCGTCCAGCCAAAGCCTTCGACGTAAAAACGACGAGAGCGCTCAAGTTCCTGGATGCCAAGCGTGATGACGGAGATTTGCTGTTTCATAATCAAGACCCTATATTCTCCAATACACCATTGCATCGGAGTTGAAGGTCAAGGGACTCGACGAATTGGTCGGATTAGCTCGCATACCGAAAAGTTTGAAACCGCTTCGGATAAGATACGCTCTAAAACACCAATGAAGGCCAGGACCCGCTTTTGAGCGGGGATCGGGCTAACCGCACCGAGCTCTCCTTTTTAGACCCGAAAAGGATAACACAAACGGGCCCGGCTTCAAAAGACTTGAAGAAGGCTGGTGGTTATTTCACTGCACCAACCAGCAAATTGTCCTGGGATTCGATTGTGACCCAGCGGCCGGTATTGTTTGCGGCCTGACGCTTCAAGTAGGTGTAGTCGGTTTCGTCCCAGCGCAGAACTTCGTCAGTCAGGTTGTCGAGAACGAAATCGCCGCGATCCGTGCGAACGGTTAATACTGCGTGGCCTTCGCCGTCTGGCTTGCGAACGACAGTGATCAGCAGGTCCGTCATCGGAACACCGGCCTTGGCGAGTTCACGCTGCTTGAGAAGAACATAATCTTCACAATCGCCAACAGTGGTTGGATAGGCCCAATATTCCTCAACGCCGTAGATTTCCATGTCGGTCATCGGCTTGATTCGTTCATTGACCGAAAGATTGATGGTTTGAATGTGCTGCCAATTGCTGTTGTTGAGCGAGAGTGCACGGGTGTCGCGGCTGACGATATTGCATTCAGCGGCTTCGCGCTTGCAGAACTCGTAATGACCGATTGGCTGTGAAGTAAGCTTGCCAGTCTGCATATAGGCACCGGTTCCAGCCTGTGCACCGACGCTCGCCATAAGAGCGACAATGCCGATGCTGGCAGCAGCGATAAACTTCATGCTCGAGCGAACTACGCAAAACATACTCAAGGCCCTTTTCACAGCCCGCACTGGGCATTTATTAACGAAAAGTTAAAATATGAAACATGCCCGGAGTCAATTGAGGCTGCCGCGTCTTCGCCTAACATCTTAATTAATGGTTAACGCGGGCATTGTGCGGTATATGCACCTATAAATTGTATATGATGAGGAAAAAAACCGCCGCTTTAAGGGCGACGGTTTAAAAATTACGTATATATAATATAAGCTTACGCTGAAATTTCTGTCAAAGGGATGCTGCTCGAAAGCGGCGTCTGAACAGGCCGACTCTGTTCAGGAAGCTTTTTAAAGCGGTGTGAAGCAGACGTTTGTGTGTCCGGCACTGATAAAACCAAGGCGCTGCGCTGCACCCTTGGAAAGATCAAGCACACGCCCTTTAATGAACGGACCGCGATCATTGATACGAACAATGAGCGACTTGCCGTTTCTCTGATTGGTGACCTTGACCTTGCTGCCAAGCGGCAAGGTGCGGTGGGCAGCTGTCATCCCTGATGGGTTCATGCGTTCGCCCGATGCGGTGCGTGAGGTGAGTGCATACCAGGAAGCACCGCCACAGCGTGCAGCTTGAGCTTCCATTGCGGTGATCGAGAAAAGACCAGTCGTCGCAACGGCGAGCATAGCCATACGGATTTTGAAGTTCATACTGATTCCAAGAGTCGTTTCACAAAGTCTGTCCGGTAATTTTGAGTTACGACGAGAAAGACCTGCGCCAACTGGAATCTAAATGTGGCGATGGCGTGATGTTATTGAGAGTATAATGAGATAATAGATTTAATGAACTGAGCGGAAAATGATCCTATACTAAGCGTTGTTTATTTTATGACTCAAGAAAATATCAGGAATATTTTAATCGATATGCCAGTGTTGCTGTAAAACTGTTTACGATTCGTTAGGATTCTGTGCTTGCCCGTTGCTCAACCATGTTTTGTGGCGGGAAGTGCAAGAAAAGCTGCTTTGCAGATGGTCACAGTCGTACCGTCTCGGTACAATTTTTATTTGTGGGCCCAGTTTTCAGCCGCTTCAGCCAAGTTGACGGAATCCGGCCTTTTTCGGGCAGAATACAACCATGGGCTGTTTTTGAGGTGGTAAAGTTTGTAACGCCGCCTGTAACTTTTGTTGAAATGTAGCGCGATGACACAGTTTTGACCGCGCATCGCATGCACGCAAAAGCCAAAATCCTGCTATAAGCGCTCATCTTCAGAACGGAAAATCATGCAGGATAAAACGCCAAAGGACGATACCGACACAACGCTTCCAGTCATATCGGCGGGAAAACGTATTCTATATCTATGCCTTGGCTTTCTCATGCTGGTGCTTGGTATCATTGGTGCCATTCTGCCGGTAATGCCGACAACAATCTTTATCATCTTGGCTGCGTGGTTTTTCGCGCGTTCATCGCCGAAATTTGAGGCGCGCCTGCTCGCTGATCCGCGATTTGGTCCGCTTATTGTCAAATGGCGCGAGCGCGGTGCAATCCCGCCTAAGGCAAAACTATATGCCTGTCTTGGCATGGCATTCGGCTATGGCATGTTCTGGTGGGGTGCGCGCCCGGGGCCTTTGCTTGCCGTCTCTGTCACGATCTTTATGCTCGGCTCTGCGGCTTACGTTCTATCGCGCCCCAGTGAATAAGATAACATAGCAACGGGAGCTCTTAATGCCTTTGCCTTCCATCAATCCGCTTATCGGTAAGCTTTCCGCACCGCCAATTCCTGCAGTGCAGGCGTGGGCGCGGAATTATGATGGTGCGCATGGTCCTCTGATTGATCTCTCGCAGGCCGTTCCCGGTTATCCGCCGCATCCCGATATGCTGCGTTTTCTCGGCGTGGCCGCAGGATCAGTCACCTCTGCGGGCTATGGTCCGATTGAAGGCGAGACGGTTTTGCGAGAGGCCTATGCAGCCCATGTTGGTGGCCTCTATGAGGCTCAGATCCAGGCTCACAACGTTCATATAACATCGGGCTGCAATCAGGCTTTCATTGCAGCGATTATGTGCGTCGCCCAAAGCGGCGATACGGTTCTTGCGACTAATCCCTTTTATTTCAACCACCAATCATCGTTGGAGATGCTGGGCATCCACTCGGCAACAGTCGCCTGCCGCGCTGAAAACGGGTTTGTGCCTGCAATTGAAGATATAAAGGCGGCCTTACATAAAGGCGTGCGCGCGCTTGTTTTGGTGTCGCCCAATAATCCAACCGGTGCAATTTATCCGCCGCAATTGCTTGGTGAGATTTATGCTGCTTGTCGTGAAAACGGGACGTGGCTGCTGCTCGATGAAACCTATCGCGATTTTCTAAGCAATGCTGATCGAGCTCCGCATGGACTGTTCGCAGAGGCTGACTGGCCGTCGCATCTGGTCCAACTCTACAGCTTCTCTAAATCCTTTTGCATTCCGGGCCACAGGCTTGGGGCAATTGTCGCAGGTTCCGAGATGGTGGCCAATGTTGCCAAAGTGATGGATAATCTGCAAATCTGCGCAACACGTGCACCACAGATTGCGGTCAGCCAGGCGATTGAACCGCTCAAGACTTGGCGCGACGACAACCGCAAGGAGATTGAACGGCGCGCGGGAGCCTTGCGTGTCTCCATGAGTAATGTGGCTGGTTGGCATATTGAGGCAGTGGGCGCTTATTTCGCATTTGTGCGTCATCCTTATGAAGGCGTGTCGTCTGCCAAGGTTGCCGAGATGCTCGCCAAGTCCATAGGTGTTGTCACACTACCCGGCAGCTTTTTCGGAGATGAGCAGGATGCATTTTTGCGATTTGCTTTCGCCAATGCAGACGTTGCCGGCATTAAGGCCATGGCCGCGCGACTTCCGCTTTTGAAACTTTGAGTGTTCAAGCAGCAAGGAAAACCCTGCAAAACGGCGGGCAAAGTCGATTGATACAAAGCTGTAACACTACTGTCATATGACTGTTATATAGAGCGCGTAGACGGCTGGTGACGCTTTCACGTCATGTGTCTTTTACAACAGGGGCTGGTGCTCATGAACAAGATGATTTCCTCGACCGCAGCGCTCGCAATTGCTGCAGTATTGTCGGTTTCCGCTGCGAATGCGCGCGATCAGATTCAGGTTTCCGGTTCCTCGACCGTTCTGCCTTATGCCAAGATCGTTGCAGAAACCTTTGGCGAAACCTATCCGAACTTCAAGACGCCGGTTATTGAATCGGGCGGCTCTGGCGCAGGCATCAAGGAATTCTGCAAGGGCGTCGGTGAAAACACCATCGATATCGCCAATGCATCGCGCGCCATGAAGGGCACCGAACTCAAGTCCTGCATTGATGCAGGCGTTAAGGAAGTTCAGGAAGTCCGCTTTGGCTATGACGGCATCGTGTTTGCAACCGATGCGAACGGTCCAGACTGGAAACTGGCTCCAGTTGACGTTTACAAGGCTCTTGCTGCCAAGCTCGTCGTAGACGGCAAGCTGGTCGACAATCCAAACACCAAGTGGAACCAGGTCAATGCAGACCTGCCAGATTGGGATATCACTGCCTACATCCCTGGCGAAAAGCATGGGACGCGTGAAGTTTTCGAAGAAAAGCTTCTTGCTGACGGCTGCAAGGAATCCGGCGCTCTCGACGAAATCAAGAAGACCGGTCTCGATGACAAGGCTTCGGCTGCTGCCTGTATCGCTGTTCGTAAGGACGGCAAGGCTGTCGATATCGATGGCGATTACAGCGAAACGCTGGCTCGCATCGACTCCAACAAGCAGGGCGTTGGCGTTTTCGGTCTCTACTTCTTCGAAAACAATGCTGACAAGCTGAAGGTAGCGACCGTAGGCGGCGTCAAGCCATCGGCTGAAACCGTTGCTTCGGGCGAATATCCGGTTTCGCGTCCACTGTTCTTCTACGTGAAGAAGGCTCACCTTGGCGTCATTCCAGGCCTCAAGGAATATGTTGACTTCTTCCTGTCCGAACAGATGGTCGGCCCGGAAGGCCCGCTTGCTGAATACGGTCTGGTTCCGGCTCCGGATGCAGAACGTGAAGCACAGCGCACTGCCTTCACCGAAGGCAAGCTGATGGAAGTCAAGTAAGCTTTGATCTGTGGAATGTGGGGAGGACTCCTTCCCACATTCTTCCTCTTTTGCGCTGGTCGGATAAGACAGGCGCATTCGCGTGGAATTGGCTGACTGCAAACTGTGCTTGAGCAGCTATCTTCACATTTTTTGGGGCAACCGGGGAAATTGAATGTCCTTCTTTCTGGTTCTCGTCAGTGTCGTCGCAATCGGACTGATCGGATTCTTTATAGGTCGACAGCGCGCCGTTGCGATTGACAAGGCTCAGCCTGTCGTCAGTTCAGGCGCAGCCACAGAGAAAATGCATTCCCGCCCGCTCTATCATGGCTGGTGGGTTTTCCTCGTTTCCGCATTGCCCGCAATTTTGTTTCTCGCGGTCTGGGCGGTTGGTACATCGGTTTATCTCGATCATACGGCAACTGCTCGTATGCCGGCTGCTGTCGAAGATGGTTCGTTTTCAGAGCGCAGCTTGCAGCTTGGCATGATTCGCAGCCTTGCTGGCGGCTTGGAAAAGCTGACGCCTGCTGAAATCGATAGTTTACCGCAGACCTATAAGGAAGCCCGTGATGTTCTCGGCTCAAAAGGCGTAGCGCTTGCGACTGAAGGCCAGGACTATATGGTTCCAGTTGCGCTCTTCCTCGAAAAGGCGAGTAAGGTTTCCCATACGGTTGGCAGCGCAATCGCTCTCGTTATCGCGGTTGCTGGTCTGATTTTTGGACTTTCCGGCATCAAGCGCCGCACGCGTGCCCGTAACAATGTCGAGCGCATCGTATTGTGGGGCCTGATTGCCGCTTCCGGTATCGCTATTCTGACGACCATCGGCATCGTGTTCTCTGTTCTGTTCCAGACGGTGAGCTTCTTCCAGTCGATCGCCCCGATGGACTTCTTCTTCGGAACTGTCTGGGACCCACGCTTCGCAGCTGCAGGTTCGGGTGGTGAAGTCGGTCAGTTTGGTCTCATCCCGCTTTTGGCTGGTACGCTTTATATTGCATTCGTTGCGATGTTGTTTGCTGTACCAGTTGGCCTGTTCTCCGCAATCTACATGGCAGAATATGCGTCGCCGCGTGTCCGCACAGTGGTCAAGCCCGTGCTTGAGCTTCTTGCCGGTATCCCGACCATTGTTTACGGCTTCTTCGCACTGATAACGGTTGGCCCGTTCCTGCGAGATCTCTCTGCTGCCATTGCTGGCGGTCAGGGCTTCATTATGGCGCAGAGCGTTCTGACTGCTGGTCTTGTCATGGGCGTGATGCTGATCCCGTTTGTATCGTCTCTGTCTGATGACATTATCACAGCGGTTCCCGGTTCTCTCCGCGATGGCTCGCTTGGTCTTGGTGCAACGCGTTCGGAAACAATCAAGCGTGTTGTTCTGCCAGCAGCACTTCCGGGCATTGTCGGCGCACTTTTGATGACGGCTTCGCGTGCAATTGGTGAAACCATGATTGTGGTGCTTGCAGCCGGTGTTGCAGCGCGCCTTTCTGCCAATCCCTTTGAAGCGATGACGACGATCACTGTCAAAATCGTCAGTCAGCTCACCGGCGACCTTGAGTTTGATTCCCCGCAGACGCTTGTTGCCTTTGCGCTGGGTATCACCCTCTTCGTCCTGACGCTGATCATGAATATCTTTGCGCTCTACATCGTTCGCAAGTACCGGGAGCAGTACGAATAATGACCGATTCAACTCTCAATGCTGGCACTGCGGTAACAAAGCCCCAGCGCCGCGATATCGGAATCAAGCGTCGCTACGCTGCTGAACGTCGCTTCCGTCTCTATGGTGTGGTTGCCATTGCGATTGGTGTGTTCTTTCTCTGTGCGCTTTTGTTCTCGGTGTTTTCCAAGGGCTATACGGCTTTCGGACAGACGACGATTTATCTGCCGGTCAAGCTTGACGCACAGGTTATCGATCCGGGCAATAAGCTTGCAACCGATCCGAATGTGTTGATCACGGCCAACTATCCGCTTCTGGTACGTAACGCCTTGGCTGAAAAGCTGGGTGTGCCGAGCACGGATCGCGCTGAAATGCGTGAAGTTGGGCGCTTCTTCTCCGATGGTGTTCGTGTTCAGCTTCGCCAGATGGTGATGGATAATCCATCATTGATTGGCACCACACAGACAGTTCCAGTTCTGGCTGCTGCTGATATTGACTCCGCCTATAAGGGGCAGATCGATTTTGAGGTTCCAGAAGCAAACCGCAAGGTTTCAGACCGTCAGTTTGAGTGGATCAAGACGCTTACCAATGAAGGCATCCTGAGCCAGGCTTTCAACTGGGGCTTGTTTACCAATGGCGCTTCCAGTCGTCCTGAAACCTCTGGTCTCGGTGTTGCGCTTGTCGGTTCCTTCTACATGATGATGATCGTGCTGGTTCTCGCACTGCCTATCGGCGTGGCCGCTTCGATCTATCTTGAAGAATATGCCAAAAAGAACCGCCTCACGGATATTATCGAAGTCAATATCAACAATCTGGCAGCTGTTCCGTCGATTGTGTTCGGTCTGCTTGGGCTTGCAGTCTTCATCAACTTCTTCAATCTGCCGCGTTCAGCGTCAATTGTCGGTGGTCTGGTGCTGACATTGATGACGCTTCCAACCATTATCATTGCGACACGCTCCGCACTTCGCGCCGTGCCGCCGTCGATCCGCGCAGCAGCTCTTGGGCTTGGTGCATCTAAAACGCAGATGGTGTTTCACCATGTGCTGCCGCTTGCAGCGCCCGGCATTCTGACCGGAACGATTATCGGTCTTGCTCAGGCGCTTGGTGAAACAGCACCATTGCTTCTGATCGGCATGGTGGCTTTCGTTGCCAATATGCCTGCAACGCCGATGGACCCTGCAACGGCTCTGCCTGTGCAGATCTTTATGTGGGCGAATGAAGCTGAGCGTGCCTTTGTAGAACGGACATCAGGCGCTATTATCGTCCTGCTCCTGTTCCTGGCAGTCATGAATATTGCAGCAATTATTCTGCGCCGCCGCTTTGAGCGCCGCTGGTAAACGGGAGAGAAATGATGAATCTCATGACCGAACGATCTCTCGAAAAAGCCGTAGGAGAAAAGATGAACGCCAACGCCCCCTCCATAAAGATGCGCGGCGACAAAGTCTGCGTGTTTTATGGCGAGAAACAGGCTCTGTTCGAAGTTGATCTGGACGTTCCAGAGAAGATGGTGACGGCGCTGATCGGTCCTTCGGGCTGCGGCAAGTCTACATTCCTGCGTTCGCTCAATCGTATGAACGATACGATCGAAGGCTGCCGTATCGCTGGCAAGATCACGCTCGACAACGAAGATATCTACGATCCGAAGATCGACGTTGTTGAACTGCGTGCTCGCGTTGGCATGGTGTTCCAGAAACCCAATCCGTTCCCAAAGACTATTTTTGAGAACGTGGCCTATGGTCCACGCATTCACGGTCTGGCACGCAACAAGACCGATCTCGAAGAAATCGTGGTCACCAGCCTCAAGAAGGCCAGCCTTTTTGAAGAAGTGAAGGATCGTCTGCACGATGCCGGAACCGGTCTTTCAGGTGGTCAGCAGCAGCGTCTTTGCATCGCACGTGCGATTGCGGTCAGCCCGGAAGTCATCCTGATGGATGAGCCGTGCTCAGCCCTTGATCCGATTGCGACTGCCAAGGTCGAAGAGCTTATCGACGAGCTGCGTCAGAACTACACGATCGTAATCGTCACACACTCCATGCAGCAGGCAGCTCGTGTTTCGCAGCGCACCGCAATGTTCCACTTGGGCAATCTGGTGGAAGTGGGCGATACGGATGTGATGTTCACTGCACCGACCGAGAAGCGTACGCAGGACTATATCACGGGTCGTTTTGGCTAAAATAATTGGAGCATTTCCAGCAAAAGTGTGAAGCGGTTTTGCGTAGGATAATGCGTGGTAAAGATGAGCAGGAGCGACGGCTGATTTGAGAAGACAGCTGTTCGGCTTCCCCGCAATTTAATTGAGGTCTATTATGGCGTCTCAGCATACCGTCACCGCTTACGACGAAGAACTGCAGTTCCTGACCCATAAGATCGCCGAAATGGGTGGTCATGCGGAACGTATGGTCGAGCAGTCCGTTGCAGCGATTGTCAACGCGGACAATGCGCTTGCTCAGCGCGTTATTTCCGATGATCTCATCCTTGATGCAAGCGAGCGTGAGATTGACGACAAGGCAGTCATGATCATTGCAAAGCGCCAGCCAATGGCTGTCGATCTGCGCGAGATTATCGGCTCGATCCGCATCTCCGCCGATCTGGAACGCGTTGGCGATCTTGGTAAAAACATCGCAAAGCGTGTTGCCGCCGTTTCGGAATCACGCCAGCCGGTCAAGCTCTATCGCGGGCTTGAAACTTTGGCCGAACTCGCTTTGACCCAGCTCAAAGATGTGCTCGACGCTTATGCAACGCGCTCGGTGCAGCAGATCAATGTCGTTCGCGACCGCGATGACGAAATTGACTCGATGTACACCTCGCTGTTCCGCGAGCTGCTCACCTATATGATGGAAGATCCGCGCAACATTTCAGCCTGCACGCATCTTCTGTTCTGCGCAAAGAACATTGAGCGCATCGGCGATCACGCAACCAACATTGCGGAGACGGTCTATTACATTGTGACCGGCCTGCAAATGCCTGCGGAACGCCCGAAAGAAGACCTGAGCCACGGCATTGTCGTGGATGAGGCGCGTAAATCCTAAGAACACTGGTGCCGCTATTTACGGCCCAGAATGTATGCATGAGTAAGAATAACGCGACGGCACGCGGTCGATCGGGGGCTTGTATCTTCCGCGGAGCCTAAGCGCATCCCAAAAAGTGTGAAGCGGTTTTTTGGATAAGATGCGCGGTGAAGAAAAAAGCGCATCCCAAAAAGTGTGAAGCGGTTTTTGGATAAGATGCGCGGTGAAGAAAAAAGCGCATCCCAAAAAGTGTGAAGCGGTTTTTGGATAAGATGCGCGGTGAAGAAAAAAGCGCATCCCAAAAAGTGCCGAGCGGTTTCGGCCAGGATCCGCGTTAAACAATGAGTTAGAGCGAAATCTGTTTCTATCAGATCGAAACGCGCTCTAAATTTTGGATAGGAAATACTGGATGTCACAGGCACCCAAGATTGCTGTGGTTGAAGACGAAGAAGCCCTGAGTGTGCTCTTGCGCTACAATCTCGAAGCCGAAGGCTATCAGGTTGATGCGATGCTGCGCGGCGATGAAGCCGAAATCACGCTGCGCGAAAACGTACCGGACCTTCTTATTCTGGACTGGATGCTTCCCGGTGTATCGGGGATCGAGCTTTGCCGTCGTCTGCGCCAATGGCCGGAAACCGAGCGCCTGCCGATCATCATGCTGACCGCGCGTGGCGAAGAAAGCGAACGTGTCCGGGGTTTGAGTGTCGGTGCTGACGATTATGTCGTAAAGCCCTTCTCGACGCCGGAACTGCTTGCGCGGGTTAAAGCCATGCTGCGCCGTGCCAATCCGAGCGTTCTCTCGCACGTGCTCAAGGTTGGGGACCTGGTTCTCGACCGTCAGCAGCACCGCGTCTACCGCAAGGAAAAGGAAGTCCGTCTCGGACCGACAGAGTTTCGCTTGCTCGAATATTTCATGATGTCACCGGGCCGCGTGTTCTCTCGCAGCCAGTTGCTGGATGGTGTCTGGGGTCCAGATATCTATGTCGATGACCGCACGGTTGATGTGCATGTTGGTCGATTACGCAAGGCGATCAATGTCGGTCGTGCCCTCGATCCAATTCGCACGGTGCGGGGCGCAGGCTATTCCTTCGGGTAATAAAATCCCGACATGTAGAACGTCAAAGAAGCGGCCCGTTACTGAAAATGTGACGGGCCGTTTTGCATTAGAGCGCGTTTCGATCTGATTGGATCAGATCGGCGCTCTAATTATCTATTTTAACGCGCATCTTTGTCCGAAAAACGTTTCACACTTTTCGGGATGCGCTCTAGAGCATAATCCAACCAGCGTGAAACGGGGATCGATAAGATTATGCTTCAAATAAAAGGGGGAGGGCGGCGGTCTGATAAATCAGATCGAAACGGCTCTAAGGGAGCGAGCGGCGCGACTCAGTCAAAGCCCTTCCGATTCGGAAATGGACTTCCATAACGTGCCAAAATGACTAGTATCACGCGATGTTACATCGATCGTGACAAAGTTGAAGGAACCGTGAAATCGGCGCCAAAAACAGCATCTGAAAAGTTAAAAAACGTGGCTGCGTAAAATCTTGAAACATCAGCGAAATAAGGCAGCGATGTGGCCTGTATTTCAGCAAATTGAATCGCGTTAAATCAATAACTTATAAGATTTTCTAAATTACGTTAAGGATTTGTTAATAAATTTAAGGGGTTTGTGGGGGAAATTAAACTCTGGATTCGGGTTCGATTGGCCACCGTTTTGGTGGCTTTGTCATTTTAGGAATTTGACCGTTCGCCTTTTTTTGGCCTAAAAATTCCAAAACCTTGAATGCAATGAGTGACAGCAGAACGTTTATTTTTTGATTTTCGTTCTATTTGGCTGGAGCGCCGAGTGTCTCGATTGGATGCACAACGGCTGCTCTGTTAGTTCAGATCTGCTGCATAGTTTTATGCAGTGGCACCACAGCCAGGTTTCAAACGCCTTTTGCGGGGCGGAGGCCAGGTTGGATCAGTTAAGGGTCCTAACGATGAGACTGAGCCGTTGACGCGCGCTGCTAAGTGGAAACTGCCCGTTATTCTAGGGCTTCTGGTTGCTCCATTCGTGGTGACAGGTTGCACGACGACCGGAGGCACTGCCAAGACCAAAACGGAAAAGACGGCGGCGGCCAGCCACGTCAAGACGGTCAATGGTGTCAAGACTTTCACCTATACCGCCAGAGACCGCGAATGCCTCGAACGTGCGATGTTCTTTGAATCAAACCGTTCAAGCCCTGATGGCCTGATGGCTGTCGGCACTGTCGTTATGAACCGTCTCGCATCGGGCAGTTATCCGGATACGATCTGCGGCGTTGTCGGTCAGAAAAACCAGTTTGCACCGGGCGTTCTATCCCGCAAGATGAATTCCAAGGCTCTGCCGGATGTTCAGGCGGCAGCTGACTCCGTTCTCAAGGGCAAGCGCCATCCATCGCTGAAGAATTCAATGTTCTTCCACACCGCTGGCCTTAAATTCCCTTATCGCAATATGCATTACGTGCTGGTTGCTGGCGGCAATTCCTTCTATGAAAAGCGTGGCCGCGATGGCGCACTGGAAAATCCAGTACCGCAGACCCCGTATAATCTGGCATATGCTTCGACACCTCAGTCGCCGTCCATGCCGGAAGGTCCATTCTACAATGTAACCGATCAACAGGATGTGCCGGTTCCACAGGCTCAGCCGACTGTACAGGTTGCATTGGCTGAGGCATCCAAGACAACCGAAGTTCAGCAGAATGAAGGTGTGGGACCGCAGGCGCGTGGTGATCGTTTGGCTGCATTGCCCGTTAAGCCAGCTGAAAAGCCGGTGCTGACGCAGGTGGCAAGCTACCAGCCGACATTTGATGAAACGGCTCCTGCCGCGCAGAATGTATCTCTGGGATATACCGCTGATAAGAAGCATGTGGATGCTATTGGCGCCATGCTTCTGTCGCAGGAGCGTCCTGAATCGCCTCTATGAAGCCCCGATTTCAAAAGTGATTTGAATAAAAAAGCGCCTCTAGAGGGCGCTTTTTTAATGCTCTGTCTGCCTGTTACTGGGCTCGACTATTACTTGGCTTGAACTGGCACTGGTCGATAAATCGGCTGATAGATCACCATCGGCGTATCGTAGAAATCGGCACGGTTCTGCCAGGCGCGGCGATCTGCACGACGATCCAGATCAAGCTGCAAAAGGCAGTTGGAAAATGCATCGGATTTTTGCTTGAAACCATAGCTGCGGCAGGTTTGTTCATCTGCTGCGCGGCGCTGTTCCGGTGTCATGGTTTGACAACCGGCCAAAAGGCCCGTCAGACCAAGGATAATAAGCACGCTTTTCTTCATAGCTGTTGCTCTCAGTGATTTAAAATTTTCTATCGACCGCATAAACAATATATCGCAGTGGCAGGAAAAAGCGTGGTGAAATTAAGTCATCTGATAAACTGCTGCTGATTCTTTCAAACACGAGGCTTGCAGCCATATGGCACATGACAATAACGCTCCCGTCATCGATCCGGTAAAACTCGAACGTCTGGCTGAAGTGGCTGTACGCGTCGGGCTGCAATTGCGTGAAGGGCAAGACCTTGTCATCACAGCTCCCGTCGTTGCTCTGCCGCTTGTGCGCCTGATAGCAAAACATGCCTATAAGGCAGGTGCGGGACTTGTAACGCCGTTCTTTTCTGACGATGCGATTGCGCTGGCGCGTTATGAAAACGCGAGTGACGAGAGCTTCGACCGTGCAGCGAGCTGGCTCTATGAGGGCATGGCCAAGGCCTATGCCAATGGTGCAGCACGCCTTGCGATTGCAGCTGACAATCCAATGCTGCTGTCTTCGCAGGACGCTTCAAAGGTTTCGCGCGCCAACCGTGCCAACTCCAAAGCCTATCAGCCTGCTCTTGAGAAGATTGCCGGTTTCGACATCAACTGGAATATCATTTCCTATCCGAACCCGGAATGGGCGAAGCTGATGTTTCCCAATGAGGCCGAAGACGTTGCGACCCGTAAACTTGCTGATGCAATCTTTGCTGCGTCGCGCGTTGATGTGGACGATCCGGTCGGTGCATGGGCGGCACATAACGCAGCATTGCGAACCCGCACCCGGTTGCTCAACGGCAAGGCCTATAGCGCTCTGCATTTCAAGGGAACGGGCACCGATTTGACGGTTGGTCTGGCAGATGGCCACGAATGGCATGGCGGTGCGTCGACTGCCAAGAATGGCATTACGTGCAATCCGAATATTCCGACCGAGGAAGTCTTCACCACGCCGCACGCTCTGCGCGTCGATGGTCATGTGTCGAGCACCAAGCCGCTGTCGCATCAGGGAACGCTGATCGACAATATTTCCGTGCGTTTTGAAGGCGGGCGTATTGTCGAAGCCAAGGCGAGCCGTGGCGAGGAAGTTCTCAACAAAGTGCTGGATACCGACGAAGGCGCACGTCGTTTGGGGGAGGTGGCTCTGGTTCCGCATTCCTCGCCAATCTCGCAAAGCGGCCTGTTGTTCTACAACACGCTGTTCGATGAAAATGCTGCGAGCCACATTGCGCTTGGCCAGTGCTATTCGAAATGTTTCATTGATGGTGCGAAGCTTGACCCTGAACAGATCGCAGCGCAGGGAGGCAATTCAAGCCTTATCCACATCGACTGGATGATCGGTTCCGACAAGATCGACGTAGATGGTGTCAATGCCGATGGCAGCCGCGAGCCTGTGATGCGCGGTGGCGAATGGGCCAACTGACCTTTGCAAATACAAAAAGGCCGGGAATTTCCCGGCCTTTTTCATTTTTGATTGGTCAGAGTACCAAGATCAGTTCTTTTCCTGAACATGTGCTTCAAGGAACCACAGCGATTTGTCGAGGCTGCGCGACGCGGCAGTGAAAATGTCTGCCGTGGTGTCGTCACCAGCGTCATCTGCATCCTTGATCGACTGGCGCACGAGATTGGCAACGTCGCCATAACGTTCGATCAGTGCGGCGAGGTGATCATGAACGGCATAGATATCCGTCGGATAGGCCTTGAGCTTCGAATCCTTGGCAACAACCTGCGTGGTACCATAGGCGGTGCCGCCGAGCTGCACTGCGCGCTCTGCGATCGTATCGACATGCTCATCAAGGTCTTTACGGAAAGTATCCAGCAATTCATGCACGGCGATAAATTGTGGCCCCTTAAGGTTCCAGTGCGCCTGCTTTGTGATGAGGGCAAGGTCGATGGTCGCTGCCAGATTTTCGTTTAGCAGCGCTATCATCGTGGTCTTGGTATTGGAGGGAAGATCGTTGCGGGTTGCATGCATCGACTTCTTGGACATTTTATCCTCATATCCTTTGCACGATCCGGCTGTGTATCAGCGTTTGGGACATCGCTGAAGGAAAACAGATTTGTTTTTCTGAAACCGGCCCCGCCAGATCTCAATGAAAGGCCGGTCTCCGGATACGGTAAATGATATCCGCCCCGCATCCAGCATAAAAACGCTTCAAGTGGGATTTGGTTCCTTGATCAGCTTGTAAATTTTAGCCGTTTTATGTGTTTTGCTTGTCGCGGGACGATTTCTGATTTACCCGATGGCTTATGAAGATACTTGCCATCGATACCGCCTCTTCCTGGTGTGCTGCCGCAGTTTATGATTCTGGCAGTGGTGCCGTTCTTGCTGAAGTCAGTGAGGATATCGGCAAGGGACATGCTGAAGTCCTGATGGACTATATCGAACAGGTCATGACGCAAGCCGGAATCGCCATGTCTGAACTGGGCCGGGTGGCGGTGAATGTCGGCCCCGGTTCTTTTACCGGTGTGCGCATTGGCGTGTCGGCAGCGCGCGGTTTTGCACTGGCTCTCGGCCGTCCGGCGATTGGTGTCAGTGCATTTGATGTGCTTGCTTCCGAAGTCGCGATAAGCCATCCGGGGCAACCCGTTCTGGTGCTGCTCGAAGCGCATCGGGGTGAGATTTACGAGCAGGCCTTTGGCGCTGACGGCAACGCTCGGAGCAATCCCATGGTGGTTTCTCGCGACGAAGCGCTGGCGCTTATCCAGCAACAATCGTCCCAAACAGTTCTGGCCGGTTCTGCCGCAGCCACATTGAACGAAATGCTTGCCGGAACCTTCAGTGTCGCGCGGGGTGAGCCGACCGGACAAATCGGCACTTTTGCAAAACTCGCTGCTTTACGCGAGCCGGGCGAAGCGCCGAAGCCGCTTTATATGCGTGGACCGGACGTGAAGCCGCAAACCGGTTTTGCGTTGCCGCGTAAGGCAAGCGGAGAATAGCGTCATGATGAGCTTTGTGCTGGGCCGCTTTGGTCGCAGGCCTGTTTCGATTGAGACGCTCGGTGCGCAGGACAGCGGAGAAATCCAGCGTATTCACGCGCTTGCGTTCCGCCATGGCTGGAGTTCAGATGATTTTCGCTCGCTGATAGCGCAGGATACGGTGTTCGGTTTTTTGGCGCGGCCGGAAGGCAAACCAGGTAAGGCTTGCGGTTTCGTGCTGGCGCGTCTGGTTGCGGGTGAGGCTGAAATTCTCACCATCGCGGTTTCCAACGAGGTGCGAAAACAAGGGGTGGGGCGCTCGCTGATGGATGCTGTGTTGCGCTATCTCTATCAGGAACGTGCCGATACGCTGTTTCTTGAAGTCGATGAGGCCAATGTGGCCGCTCTCGCTCTGTATCGTCGCATCGGTTTCAACAAGGTCGGCGAAAGACCGGCATATTATGAAACAGCAAATGGACGATCATCCGCGTTTATTTTGCGGCGTGATCTGGTGAGGCCGCAATGATTGGTGCGATCCGCATCATCTTTGTGGTGGCGGCGATGGTCGCACTCAGCCTGTCACTTATTCCGGTACAATATGTGTTTCTGAAACTCAAAAACACATGGAAGCGTCGTCTTCCCAATTTCTTCCATCGCATTGTGGCGCGTCTGTTTGGCTTTCGCATCACAATCGTCGGCGATATGCCCGAAGGAAGACCATTGCTGCTGGTCTCCAATCACACCTCATGGAGCGATATTATTGTTTTGTCTGCCGCAGGGCAGGTGTCGTTCATTGCAAAATCGGAAGTCAGAAGCTGGCCGGTTTTCGGCTTCTTTGCCGTTTTGCAGCGCACAGTCTTTGTTGAGCGAGAACGACGCGGCAAGACCGGCGAACAGACCTCCGATATTGCCAAGCGGATTGCGGACGGTGATGCCATGGTTCTGTTTCCTGAAGGTACGACATCGGATGGCAATCGCGTACTGCCGTTTAAGACAGCGCTTTTTGGGGCAGCCCATGCGGCGATCCGTGAGGCAGGCGTACCGGAAGTGATCGTACAGCCGGTGTCTATTGCCTATACAGGCGTGCATGGCATGGCGATGGGGCGTTATCATCGTCCGATAGCTTCATGGCCGGGCGACGTGCAGTTAATGCCGCATCTCAAAGGTATTCTGCGCGAGGGTGCCATCGACGTCGAAGTGCGCTTTGGCGAACCAATAATGGTGACTGCCGAGACGGACCGCAAGGCGCTTGCCCGCACCATGGAAAGCCGGGTGAGGGCGCTGTTGCAGAGCTCACTTCTTGGACGTGAGATCGCGGAAGACTGATACCCAATTCCAGAGAGTGAAACTCAATGGAATTGGGCCAAGCCCGAGTAGCGTTTGAATTTTTTCAAGGCGAGATGTGTCAGCATCTCAGCGCCTTGGTATAAGAGCGTAAGTTTGTCGCCTTCCAAAGTGGCGATAAAAACGCTAGATAGCCGCGCATGAGCGAAAATATGACTGATATCAAGACAAACCCGGATGGCAGCAACACGCGTAAGGTCTTTGTGAAGACCTATGGTTGCCAGATGAACGTCTATGACAGCCAGCGCATGGCCGATAGCCTTGCGCAGGAAGGCTACGTCACGACTGATACGCCCGATGATGCCGATCTGGTGCTGCTCAATACCTGTCATATTCGCGAAAAGGCATCGGAAAAGCTTTATTCAGCGCTGGGTCGCCTGCGCAAGATGAAGGATGCACGCGGACCAAATGGCAAGCAATTGACCATCGGTGTTGCCGGTTGCGTTGCGCAGGCTGAAGGTCAGGAAATTCTGCGCCGTGCGCCCAATGTCGATCTTGTTATCGGACCGCAGACCTATCACCGCCTGCCCAGCGCGCTTGCGCGCGTGCGCAACGGCGAAAAAATTGTCGAAACCGAATATGCCATCGAAGACAAGTTTGAACATTTGCCTGCGCCAAAGCGCGAGGAAACACGCAAGCGCGGCGTTTCGGCGTTCCTCACGGTTCAGGAAGGTTGCGACAAGTTTTGCACTTTCTGCGTTGTGCCTTACACGCGCGGTTCGGAAGTTTCACGCAGTGTTGCACAGATTGTGGCCGAGGCTGAGCGTCTTGCCGATAGTGGCGTGCGCGAACTCACCCTTCTTGGACAGAACGTCAATGCATGGCATGGCGTGGGCGATGACGGTCGTGAATGGGGTCTTGGCGAACTGCTGTTCCGCCTTGCCCGCATTCCCGGTGTGGCGCGTCTGCGATATACGACCAGCCATCCGCGCGACATGGATGATGCGCTGATTGCTGCGCACCGCGATCTCAAACAGTTGATGCCTTATTTGCATCTTCCGGTTCAGGCGGGTTCGGACCGTATTCTCAAAGCCATGAACCGTCGTCACAAGGCGGATGAATATATCCGGCTTATCGAGCGTATCCGTGAAGTGCGTCCGGATATGGCGCTTTCAGGCGATTTCATCGTAGGCTTCCCCGGTGAAACCGATCAGGATTTTGAAGATACGATGCGGCTTGTACGTGAGGTGCATTACGCGCAGGCCTATTCGTTCAAATATTCACCGCGTCCCGGTACCCCGGGTGCCGATCTTCCCGATCATGTTGAGGAAGCGGTCAAGGACGAGCGTCTGCAACGCCTTCAGGCGCTGCTTTCCGAGCAGCAATATGCATTTCAGAATTCGCTGGTCGGTCGCGAAATGGATGTGCTTCTGGAAAAGAAGGGTCGCTTCGATCATCAGATGGTTGGTCGTTCGCCATGGCTTTTGCCAGCGATCGTCGATGACAATGACGATCAGGTCGGTGACATCATTCACGTGAAAATTACAGGTACAGGTACCAATAGTCTTATTGCGCAAAAGCTCGTGTAAGCGCATGATACAGTCAAGGCAGTAGTCGCGGTGAGTAGCCTTATACCGAACGTTCTGCCAGTACTGTGATTGCAATGCGTGAACCTTAGGGAGATGCGGTTGAGCGCTACGGAAAAGTTGAAGTCTGCCAAGCCAACCATTCAAACGCAAACAAACACAATTTCAGGTTCGGTTACAAATCCGGCTGCAAGGGCCGCGTCCGGGGCCTCAGACATGGCCCATATCGTCCTCACCTTTGATAATAACCGTCTCGCCAGTGCGCTTTACGGTCAGTTCGATGAGAATCTGGCACGTATCGAGCAGAAGCTTGGCGTTGATGTGCGTTCGAAGGGGAACGAGCTTTCCATTCGTGGAGACGCAACGGCCACTGAACAGGCCCGGCGCACGCTGGATCAGCTTTATGAATATCTGCAAAAAGGCCATGAGTTGAGCCCGTCGGATGTTGATGGTGCCATGCGCATTGCCATTGCTGCGGATGATCAGCTGATATTACCGACGCTTGAAACGAAGGGGAAAATGTCGGCTGCGCAGATATCGACGCGCAAGAAGACAATCTTTGCCCGCACGCCGACGCAGGACGCCTATATGCGCGCGCTTGACCGGTCAGAGCTGGTTCTGGGGGTTGGGCCTGCGGGTACGGGTAAGACCTATCTTGCCGTCGCCCATGCTGCAATGCTTCTGGAGCGCGGTCTTGTAGAACGCATTATCCTTTCACGCCCGGCTGTTGAAGCTGGCGAGCGTCTGGGCTTTCTGCCCGGCGATATGAAAGAAAAGGTCGATCCTTATCTTCGTCCGCTTTATGACGCGCTTTACGATATGATGCCTGCCGAAAAGGTCGAACGCGCCATTACGGCCGGTGTGATCGAAATTGCGCCGCTCGCTTTCATGCGTGGCCGAACACTGGCGCATTCTGCGGTCATTCTTGATGAAGCACAGAACACGACTTCCATGCAGATGAAAATGTTCCTGACGCGTCTTGGCGAAGGTTCGCGCATGATGGTCAATGGCGATCCAAGCCAGATCGATCTTCCTCCCGGCCAGAAGTCCGGCCTCGTTGAGGCACTGCGGGTGCTGGATGGAGTGGATTCGGTGGTCAAGGTGCGCTTTACCGAGAAAGATGTGGTGCGTCATCCGCTGGTCGCAGCAATCGTCAGCGCCTACGACAGCGACGCGAAAAAGCATACACGAGCGGAATGATTCAAAGTTTATCTTGTAATTTTGCAGTCAAATGACGATGTAAAAATATTACGTCCGCTTTCAAGCGGACGTATCTTTTAACAACTGGAAGGATAGAGCGGTTGCTTCATCGCAAACCGCGGCAGAAGTGTCAGACAACGCGATCCAAATCGATATCATGATCGAAGCCGGCAATTGGCCGGATGAAACGGCCCTGGAAGGGCTTGTAAAACGCTCAGTTGAGGCGGCCTGGGATAATCTTCGGCTCAAGCCCGCAGAGAGCGAACTCAGTCTGGTTTTTACCGACGATGCTTCCATTCAGGCAATCAATGCTGAATGGCGCGGCAAGGACAAGCCCACCAATGTTCTGTCTTTTCCCGCTTATCCTGTGAAGGCTGGCGAGCAGCCGGGCCCGATGCTTGGCGACATCATCATCGCACAGGAAACGGTCGAACGCGAAGCGCTCGAAGAAGGCAAACCGCTCGAAAATCATCTTACCCATCTGGTGGTGCATGGCTTTTTGCATCTTTTGGGTTACGATCATGAGAGCGAAGATGAGGCCGAGGAGATGGAGCGACGTGAACGCGAAATCCTTCATGCTCTTGCCATCCCCGACCCTTATGCTGTATCCGATTTAAACGTTGAAACAGATTGATCATGGCTGACCAAAGCAATTCCTCGTCCGCAGGCGATAGCCGAAGCGACACACAAGATTCAGAAGGACAAAGTACGCAGCGGTCGCAGGCGACCGAAAAGCGTTCCCTTTTGTCGAACATTTTTCCCTTCATGCGTTCGCGCCAATCATCTTCTTTGCGTGAAGATCTGGCCGATGCGATTTCCAGCACCGCAAGTGAGCAGGACTCAGTTTTTTCGCCTGAAGAAAAGGCGATGCTGCACAATATCCTGCGTCTGCGTGAAATCCGTGTCGAAGATGTGATGATCCCGCGTGCTGATGTGGTGGCGGTTGAAATTTCCACTCCGCTTTGGGAAGCGCTGGAGCTGTTTGAAAGTTCCGGTCATTCGCGTATGCCGGTTTATGCCGAAACGCTGGATGATCCGCGCGGCATGATCCATATCCGCGATGTGCTCAATTATATCACCAAGCAGGCACGTCAGAAGACAACCCGTCGTACCACGGCGCGCAAGACCGCCGAGGCAAGTGCCGCCAAGTTCGACATGGGGCGCATTGATCTCACCAAGACGATTGGCGAGCTTAATCTCATGCGCAAGGTGTTGTTCGTGCCGCCATCGATGATGGCGAGTGGACTGATGGCGCGCATGCAGGCGTCCCATATTCAGATGGCATTGGTCATTGATGAATATGGTGGCACAGATGGATTGGCGTCGCTCGAAGACATCGTTGAAATGGTTGTCGGTGACATCGAAGACGAACATGACGACGAAGAAATCATGATCGCCGAAGAGGCAGATGGCGTGTTCGTCGTCGATGCCCGCGCGGACCTTGATGAATTGTCTCAGAAGATCGGCTCTTCCTTTGAAGTGGGTGAGCATGGCGATGACGTCGATACGGTCGGCGGCCTTATCTTCTCCGTTCTGGGACGTATTCCATTGCGCGGCGAAGTCGTACAGGCGGTTCAGGGCTATGAATTCCATGTGCTTGAAGTTGATCCACGTCGCGTAAAACGTGTTCGGATCGTGCCTCTTTCGGAAGCGGATCGCCGCAGACAACAGCGCTCCGTGAGCCCGGTGAAATCGGATGATGCGTCCGAGGTCACGACTGAAACAACGGAAACGTCCAAAGAGGCTTGATGATAGAGAGGCTTGCGGGGAAGATCTCTTCTATGAGCGGTTGGCGTCGTGCGCTGACCGCTTTTGTCAGTGGTGCCGTGGCGACGCTGACCCAGCCACCATTCGATATTTTCATCGCGGGCTTCATTGCCTTTCCGCTGCTGGTCTGGCTCATTGATGGTGCCATCCCCGATAAAGACAAAGGTCCTATCCGTCGCTTTTTCCCGGCAGCGCTCATCGGCTGGTGGTTCGGCTTCGGTTATTTCGTATCTGGCCTCTGGTGGATCGGCACAGCACTTCTGGTTGACGCGCAGCAGTTTGCCTGGGCCATACCGCTCGCGGTTCTTGGTCTTCCGGCATTTCTTGCGATATTTTACGGGCTGGCTGCAATGCTCGCCCGGTTGTTCTGGTCGGACGGTATCGGGCGAATTTTTGCGATAGCGCTGGGCTTTGGTTTCGCCGAATGGCTGCGCACATTCGCTTTCACGGGCTTCCCATGGAACGCACTCGGCTATGCCGCAATGCCCACGCCGATGATGATGCAATCGGTGGAAATCATTGGCCTTGTCGGGATGAGCGCGCTTGCGGCGCTAGCTTTTTCAGCACCGGCGCTGTTGAGCGGCGGCCGTCTGGCAAAGACCGGTATTATCTTGGCCGTTCTGCTGATTGCTGCCCATATCGGCTTTGGCGCATGGACCCTGTCGAAAGCACCAGCCCTGGATGCGGATCGGACAACGCTTTCGGTCCGGATTGTGCAGCCGTCCATTTCGCAGAGCCTGAAATGGGACAACAATGAACGTCGTGCGATCTTCGATAAGTTTATTGCCATGACGCAACTGCTACCTGCAGAGGGAAAACCGAAGCCTGATGTGGTTATCTGGCCGGAAACGGCTGTGCCTTACATTCTGTCATCGACGCCTGAAGCACTCGCGCTGATTGGTGATGTGATTGGCGACGATCAGGTGTTGCTTACAGGGGCGGTGCGTGAAGAACTCGTGCCGCGGCGCGACCCGCGTTATTACAATTCGATCCTCACGATCAATGGTCAGGGACGGATCACTGATTATACCGATAAGGTGCACCTTGTGCCCTTCGGTGAATATCTGCCCTTTGAAGGTATCTTGCGCAGTCTAGGGCTTCAGGAAGTGGTGGAAATGCCGGGCGGCTTTACGGCGGCAAAGGCGCGTCACGCAATCAATGTGATGGAAGGACAAACCTTCTTGCCATTGATCTGTTACGAAGCGATTTTCCCTGATGAACTGTCCTATACGGGCCGCAAAGTGACGGCGATTGTGAACGTCACGAATGATGCATGGTATGGCGATACGCCGGGTCCCTATCAGCATTTTCGACAGGCGCAGGTGCGATCCGTCGAGCAGGGCCTGCCATTGGTTCGTGCAGCTAATAATGGAATTTCGGCCGTCGTTGATGCCTATGGTCGAATCATCGAGGAATTGCCACTCGATGCTGTCGGTGTAATTGATGCCTATTTACCTGAAGAGCGTGTCCCATTTTGGGGCACCGCACCGGGCAGCAAACAGACTCTTTCACTCCTATTAACCCTACTCGCCGTATGCGTGTGGTTCAGGTTGTCTTTCCGACGGCGTTTTCATTGACACGGCAATTTTGTTAAGCTGTTATGCTCGCGCTGTGACGGTTTCTTTCGAAAACCAGTCTGACTACCTCCCACAATGTATTTTATCCCTGTTCGGATGAACAGGCCATGAATGAAAGCTCGCGGTTGCGAGGAGTGAAAGCCGTATGATTGAGAATAAGAAGAAACCCAACCCCATTGATGTGCATGTGGGCAGCCGCATTCGCCTTCGTCGCAATATGCTGGGTCTCAGTCAGGAAAAATTAGGCGAAAGCCTCGGCATCACATTTCAGCAGATCCAGAAATACGAAAAAGGCACCAATCGCGTTGGTGCCAGCCGTCTTCAGGCGATTTCTTCCATTCTCACGGTTCCTGTGGCCTTCTTTTTTGAAGATGCGCCCGGTTCAAACCCCACATCGCAGGCAGGCTTTGCCGAGGACAATGAAGCGACTTACGTTGTTGACTTTCTGAACTCGAATGAAGGTGTGCAGCTTACCCGTGCATTCACGAAAATTGCGGATCCGAAAGTGCGCCGCAAGATCATCGATCTGGTGAAGTCGCTCGCCGCCGAAGGCGAATAAGGCCTCAAACACGGCTCCCAAACGTGGGGGCAGTTTTGGGCGTAAGAAACACTTCAAGAAAATAATGAAAGCGCATCGTTTGAATAAAACTCAAACGATGCGCTTTCATTTGTTCACAAAAGCGTAAGCCGGAAGGATTTTTTCCAGCAACGCTGTGTCGCAACAAGAATATCCATTGACGGTCCAATCCCAACTTCGCTAACACAATGATGTGCCCGGAACCTGTTTATCACTCCGGGCGCTACTGTGTTTCCAAAACGGACATTCGCTCCGTTGGATTTTCAAGAGGGGTTACCCGTGTCGCGCAGTTCTTATCTCTTCACCAGCGAATCGGTGTCCGAAGGTCATCCGGACAAGGTTTGCGACCGCATTTCCGATGAAATCGTAGACATGATTTACAAGGAGGCGCGCCGTACCGGCGTTGACCCCTGGACCGTCCGTGTCGCGTGTGAAACGCTTGCCACCACCAATCGTGTGGTTATTGCCGGCGAAGTGCGGGTACCTGAAACTTTCCTGAAGAAGAATAAGGACGGCTCTGTCGCTCACGACAAGGCAGGCCATCCTCTAATCAATCCTTCCCGTTTCCGTTCTGCAGCCCGCAAGGCGATCCGCGAAATTGGTTATGAACAAGACGGTTTTAACTGGCGTACGGCGAAAATCGACGTGCTTCTGCACCCACAATCCGCCGATATCGCGCAGGGCGTGGATAATGCAGCCGACCGTCAGGGTGAAGAAGGCGCTGGCGATCAGGGTATCATGTTTGGCTATGCCTGCCGTGAAACACCGGATCTGATGCCAGCTCCGATCTATTACTCGCACAAGATTCTCGAAAAGCTGGCAGAAGCCCGTCATAAGGGTGAAGGCGATCCAGGCAAGCTCGGACCCGATGCCAAGAGCCAGGTCACTGTGCGCTATGAGAACGGTAAGGCTGCGGAAGTAACCCAGATCGTTCTTTCCACACAGCACCTCGATGCAAGCTGGGATTCCAAGAAGGTCCGTTCGGTTGTCGAGCCTTACATTCGTGAAGCGCTTGGAGATTTGCCAATTGCGGCAAACTGCAACTGGTACATCAATCCAACCGGCAAATTCGTCATCGGCGGACCGGATGGTGATGCAGGCCTGACGGGCCGCAAGATCATCGTCGATACCTATGGTGGTGCCGCTCCGCATGGTGGCGGTGCTTTCTCGGGCAAAGACACGACCAAGGTTGACCGCTCTGCCGCTTACGCAGCGCGCTATCTTGCAAAAAATGTCGTTGCAGCCAACCTTGCTGACCGCTGCACGATCCAGCTTTCCTACGCTATCGGCGTCGCCCAGCCACTTTCGGTCTATGTCGATTTACATGGCACCGGCAAGGTGGATGAATCGGCGGTCGAAGAAGCATTGCGCAAGGTCATGGATCTTTCGCCGAGCGGCATCCGCAAACATCTTGATCTTAACAAGCCTATCTATGCCAAGACTTCGTCTTACGGTCACTTTGGCCGCAAGCCGGGTCGTGACGGTTCCTTCTCCTGGGAAAAAACCGATCTCACCAAGGCATTGAAGGCTGCTCTTTCAGCCTGATTGTTTGGAGAGTATTTCCAGCAAACTGCGAAGCAACTTTGCTGGAAAAGCGCCACAATAAAAAAGTTAGAGCAGGTCCAACAACCTCGTTCTGACTGGAATCGCGATAAATGACTGATGAATCCCATCCTGTACGCGCGGCCGGAAATTTTTTCGGCCGCCGTCATGGCAAGCCACTTCGTCCGCATCAGAGTAATCTGTTTGAGGATTTGCTGCCGCGCCTGAAAATTGACCTCGACACAGCTACGCTACAGGATTTGCGCTCGCTGTTTGAAGTGCCAGTCGAAAATGTGCGTATGGAAATCGGCTTCGGTGGTGGCGAACATCTCCATAACGAGACGGGCCGTTATCCTGACACAGGTTTCATCGGCGTAGAGCCTTTCGTCAACGGCATGGCCAAAATGCTGGCCGTCCTTGATGAAGCGCCACGCAGCAATCTGCGTCTTTACGATGAGGATGCGACAGCCGTTCTCGATTGGCTACCGGATGCTTCGCTGGTTGGTATCGACCTTTTCTATCCCGATCCATGGCATAAGCGTCGTCACTGGAAGCGCCGCTTTGTGAGCGACGAAAACCTTGATCGTTTCGCGCGTGTGCTGAAGCCGGGTGGACGATTCCGTTTTGCTTCCGATATCGAGCATTACGTTAACTGGACACTCCAGCATTGTGGCAGACATGACGCTTTTGAATGGCAGGCAGAAGGACCATCCGACTGGAACGACGCCTATGAGGGCTGGCCAGGTACGCGCTACGAGGCCAAGGCTTTTCGTGAAGGCCGCCGTGCAGCCTATCTGACATTCATTCGGCTTTGAAACGGAAGCAAATTGCGGCCTTGAAAAAATTCGCATCCGCTGGTATATAAGTTTCAAATTCTTGGTCGTTTGAACAAGAGTGGGTCCCCCCGGTCCCGCTCTTTTTTGTTACTTACGGCTCTGTAAAAAAGGTTTATCGGGTGACGGAACAGGAACACGCAGTTGAAGCCGTAAGCGCAGATGATCGCATCATTCGCGAAACGGGTATCGATGCAAAAGTAGCAAACATCGTGGAACCGGTGATTAACACGCTGGGTTTTCGCCTTGTGCGTGTGCGCCTGTCCGGCCTTAACGGTCAGACATTGCAGATCATGGCCGAGCGCCCTGATGGCACCATGACGGTTGAAGATTGTGAATTGTTGAGCCGAACAGTCGCTCCGGTTCTGGATGTCGAAGATCCGCTTAGCGGCAAGTATCACCTGGAAATTTCGTCGCCGGGCATTGATCGCCCGATGGTTCGCAAGTCCGATTTTTCGGATTGGGCCGGACATATTGCCAAGGTTGAAACCTCTATCGTCCATGAAGGGCGCAAGAAGTTTCGTGGTCGTATTGTGATCGGCGATGCAGATTCGGTCGTGATTGAAAGCGATCAGATTTCTTACGGAAACGAACCTGTCGTCCGCATCCCATTCGATTTGATTTCGGATGCGCGTCTGGTTCTGACCGATGATCTAATCCGTGATGCGCTGCGCAAAGACAAAGCTCTACGTGAAGGCCGCATTCCCGGAGATGACCTGGGCGATGGTCACGGTTCTGATCTTGATGGTGAGGCTGAAGAGGTTGCGCCACCGGAAGCCGAAACCGAAACGGAAAAGAAATAAGTTTCAAAGTGAGTTTCAGGCGTCCGGTTCTCGAAGAAGACCGGATGCGTCACCAAGGAGAGACCTATGGCAGTCAGTGCAAACAGGCTGGAACTTCTGCAAATCGCTGACGCGGTCGCACGTGAGAAGTCTATTGACCGCGAGATCGTTCTTGCGGCCATGGCCGATGCTATCCAGAAGGCAGCGCGTTCGCGGTATGGACAAGAAAGCAACATCCGCGCCGACATCAATGCGAAGTCGGGCGAGATCAAGCTTCAGCGCCTTCTCGAAGTGGTCGAAACCGTAGAAGACTATTCCACGCAGATTTCGCTGTTCACTGCACGTGATCGCAATCCCGATGCGCAGGTTGGTGATTTCATTGCCGACCAGCTGCCGCCAATGGATTTCGGCCGTATTGCTGCTCAGTCAGCCAAGCAGGTCATCGTGCAGAAAGTGCGCGAAGCCGAGCGTGACCGCCAGTATGACGAATTCAAAGATCGTGTTGGCGAAATCGCCAACGGTACAGTCAAGCGCGTGGAATACGGCAATGTGATCGTTGATCTCGGCCGTGGCGAAGCCATCGTCCGTCGCGACGAACTGATCCCGCGTGAAGCATTCCGCTATGGCGATCGCATCCGCGCCTATGTTTACGACGTGCGTCGTGAACAGCGTGGTCCGCAGATCTTCCTGTCACGCACCCATCCATCTTTCATGGCGAAGCTCTTCACCATGGAAGTGCCGGAAATCTACGACGGCATCATCGAAATCAAGTCGGTTGCCCGTGATCCGGGTTCGCGCGCCAAGATCGCCGTTGTATCCCGCGATGCATCGATCGATCCGGTTGGTGCCTGCGTTGGTATGCGTGGTTCCCGCGTTCAGGCTGTTGTTGCCGAACTGCAGGGCGAAAAGATCGACATTATTCCATGGTCGCCAGATGCGGCTTCCTTCATTGTCAACGCGCTTCAGCCTGCTGAAGTTGCCAAGGTTGTTCTCGATGAAGATGCAGAACGTATTGAAGTTGTCGTCCCGAATGACCAACTATCACTGGCAATTGGTCGTCGCGGTCAGAACGTGCGCCTTGCTTCGCAGCTGACCGGCTGGGATATTGACATCCTGACGGAAGACGAAGAATCCGAACGTCGCCAGAAGGAATTCGCCGAGCGTTCGAACCTCTTTATGGAAGCCCTCAACGTTGATGAGATGGTTGGTCAGGTTCTGGCTTCCGAAGGCTTTGCCTCTGTTGAAGAGCTTGCTTATGTCGAGCCAGGCGAAATCGCTTCTATCGACGGTTTCGATGAAGACACCGCCGGTGAAATTCAGGAACGTGCACGCGAATTCCTGGAACGCATCGAAGGCGAGCAGGACGACCGTCGCAAGGCGCTTGGTGTCGAAGACGAACTTCGCGATCTTCCAGGCCTGACCACAGCAATGCTGGTTGCGGTTGGCGAAGATGGCGTGAAGAACATCGAAGACTTCGCTGGTTATGCCGTTGACGATCTTGTTGGCTGGCGTGAACGCAAAGACGGCGAAACGGTTACTCATACCGGTATCCTGACGCCATTCGATGTTTCTCGTGTTGACGCGGAACAGATGATCCTTACCGCGCGTTTGAAGGCTGGTTGGATCACGGAAGACGAACTGGTTTCGGTTGAAACCGACGAAGATGCTGAAGCTGGCGAGGAAGAAGCCGCTTCGTAAAGTATCAGAACACAATGCTTTTGCGCCCGGAGCGATCCGGGCGCAAAAGTTGCTGTTTCAGAGTTTCATGTTGAGAAGTGACGTAAGCTCTGCTAGGCCGCTGCCAGATTTGTAATTGAGTTGATGGTGATCGATGGCAAAGCCCGACCTGGCTTGGAGTTGCGCCGAGCTTGGAGTTGTGTGTGGAGCAGGATATGAATGACAGAACCTGTATCGTCACGCGCGAAAGCGGTTCTGCTGATGACCTGATCCGTTTTGTAGCAGGTCCCGATGGCTCGGTTGTGCCGGACCTTAAGCGAAACCTGCCCGGCAGAGGCTGTTGGGTCAAGGCCGAGCGGCGTCTGGTCGATGAAGCCGTCAAGCGCAAGCTTTTTGCGCGGGCGTTGAAGGAAGGCGTAACGCCACAGGCAGATCTAGGCGCGCTGGTTGACCAGCTGCTGACGAAATCCGCACTTGGCAGTCTGGCTTTGGCGCGCAAGGCAGGCGCTGTGGTGTCTGGATCGACCAAGGTGGATCAGGCGATCCGCTCGGGCGCTGCGGCACTTGTGTTGCATGCTCAGGAAGCGGCCTCCGATGGGGTTCGCAAGCTTGATCAGGCCCGTCGCGTGGTGGTGCATATGGATGGCCCCGAAATCCCGGCCTTCTCTCTTTTCAAAGGAGAAGAAATGGATTTGGCATTTGGGGGTGGAAATGTGATACATGCAGCCGTGCTCGACGGAAAGGCATCCGTCGGTGTGGTGCAAAGGGTGCTTTTATTGCATCGCTATCGTGGTGAAAGCCACTAGCGCAGTTTAAGGAAAAGTGGGAACCGGTTTCCCGTTTGAAGCTGCGCCAATAAAACTGTCGCGGAAAGGCGGTTGCCAGTTTCCGATCACGACAGGTGAAGAAATAGGGTTTAAAGCGCGTGATCCTCAAGGATTGCATGAGCGCGCTTTATGAAATTGAAACGGCAGTCCGACACTGCTGTGGTATAAATTAGTAGAGCGGTTCTCTTAATCCCGAGAAGACGGGATCCGCTCTGGAGCATGAACTGGAAACTCGGCTTGGTTGCCGAAACGGATCATGCACTGAAGTGGATGACTGGAGCATTATTCAAAATGATCTGATCTGATTGGATACTGCTCGAGTAAAGCGGCTGAAGCTGCGAAGGAAACGGAAACGTAATGAGCGATAAAACAAACGACGACAAGACGCTGAGCGTCAACTCCAAGAAGACGCTGACCATCAAGCGGCCAGGCGTTGAGCAGAGCACCGTGCGCCAGAATTTCAGCCACGGCCGCACGAAGGCTGTCGTCGTTGAAACTAAGAAGCGCAAGTTCTCACGGCCTGATGAGAAGCCTGAAGTGGAAGTAGCGGCACCAAAGCCTGTAGCTGCACCTGCTCCGGCAACTCCCGCAGCTGCGGCCCCACAGACGCCTGCACCAGCAGCGACGTCCGCACCTGTAGTGACACCTGCACCAGCAGCTCCCGCAGCGGTGGCTCCACAGGCACCTGCACCGGCAGCGACGCCTGCACCGCAGCAGCCAAAGGCTCCTGCGGCAGCAGGACCTGCAGCGCCTGTAACGACGCCTCGGCCGCATGTTGCACAGCAGCAGCCGCGTAATCAGCAGCGCCCCGGCCAGCAGTCACAGCGCCCACGCCAGTCTGATCGCTCGGGTATGGTGTTGAATACGCTGTCACGTTCGGAAATGGATGCACGTCGCCGCGCGC
The DNA here is from genome assembly GCF_025846885.2 of Brucella sp. HL-2. Classification (NCBI taxonomy): domain Bacteria; kingdom Pseudomonadati; phylum Pseudomonadota; class Alphaproteobacteria; order Hyphomicrobiales; family Brucellaceae; genus Brucella; species Brucella sp. HL-2. The sequence continues at coordinate 281,185 of NZ_JAOYTK010000001.1, forward strand.
TGGAAGGTGCGTTGGTTCGTGATGCGGAAGATCGTGTTCGCGCAGCTGAAGAAGCCAAGCGTCGCGCCGAAGAAGATGCACGCCGCGCCAAGGAACGTGAAGAATCCGCTCGCCGTCAGGCAGAGGAAGAAGCACGTCTGAAGGCAGAAGCAGAAGCCAAGGCGCGTGCCGAGGCGGAAGCAAACAAGCGCATGCCACAGTCGGAAGGCCGTTCGGAACAGCGCGGCGATTCCCGTCCTGCACCGCAGGGTGGTCGTCCGCAGCATTCGGGTCGTCCCCCACAAGGTGGCCGTCCGCAGCAGAATGCGCGTCCGGCAGCCCCTGCTATTGCTGATGTTATCCCAACTGCAAACAAGCCGCTTCCACAGAGCCAGCAGCGCAAGCCAGGCGGAGCCGGCGGTGATGACGATGATCGTCGTGGCGGTGGTCTGACTGCCGCTCGTCGCGGTGCACCCGCAAAGCCGGAAGTGCGCACGCCAAAGGTCACCAAGACCGAAGATGATCGCCGTCGTGGCAAGCTGACAATCTCCAGCAATCTGGAAGATGAAGGCCGTTCGCGTTCGCTGTCGGCAATGCGTCGCCGTCAGGAAAAGTTCAAGCGTTCGCAGATGCAGGAAACCCGCGAGAAGATTTCTCGTGAAGTGACCGTGCCTGAAACGATTACACTTCAGGAACTCGCACAGCGTATGGCTGAGCGTTCCGTCGACATCATCAAGTACCTGATGAAACAGGGCCAGATGATGAAGCCGGGAGATGTGATCGATGCCGATATGGCGCAGCTGATTGCTGAAGAATTCGGCCACACAGTTAAGCGCGTTGCTGAATCCGACGTTGAAGAAGGTATCTTCAACGTGGTGGATGATCAGGCAGCACTCGTGTCGCGTCCTCCTGTTGTTACCATCATGGGTCACGTCGACCACGGTAAGACCTCGCTTCTCGATGCGATCCGTCAGGCCAATGTGGTATCGGGTGAAGCTGGTGGCATCACACAGCATATTGGTGCTTATCAGGTCGAACAGAACGGCCAGAAAATCACCTTCATCGATACGCCGGGTCATGCTGCCTTTACCGCAATGCGTGCCCGTGGTGCGCAGGCAACCGACATCGCCATTCTGGTGGTCGCAGCTGACGACAGCGTCATGCCGCAGACGATCGAATCGATCAACCACGCCAAAGCGGCCGGTGTTCCGATCATCGTTGCCATCAACAAGATCGACAAGCCAGCTGCCGATCCTCAGAAGGTTCGTACTTCGTTGCTGCAGCACGACGTCTTCGTGGAATCGATGGGCGGTGAAGTGCTCGACGTCGAGGTTTCGGCCAAGAACAAGATTAACCTCGACAAGCTGCTTGAAGCGGTTCTGTTGCAGGCTGAAATTCTTGACCTCAAGGCTGATCCGACCCGTACGGCAGAAGGCGTGGTCATCGAGGCCCAGCTTGATCGTGGCCGTGGTTCGGTTGCAACCGTTCTGGTCCAGAAGGGTACATTGCGTCCGGGTGATATCATCGCTGCCGGTAACGAATGGGGCCGCGTGCGCGCTCTGGTCAACGACCATGGCGATCATGTGAAAGAAGCTGGTCCTGCAATGCCGGTTGAAGTCCTCGGTCTTCAGGGTACACCACAGGCTGGTGATCGTTTTGCCGTCGTTGCCAACGAATCCAAGGCCCGTGAAATTGCCGAATATCGTCAGCGCCTTGCTCGCGATAAGGCTGTTGCACGTCAGTCTGGCCAGCGCGGCTCGCTTGAACAGATGATGAGCCAGTTGCAGGTGACAGGCACGAAGGAATTCCCGCTTGTTATCAAGGGCGACGTGCAGGGTTCCGTTGAAGCGATTATTACCGCTCTCGAAAAGCTGGGTACCGACGAAGTGCGTGCGCGCATCGTTCATTCGGGTGCAGGTGGTATTACGGAAAGCGACGTATCGCTGGCCGAAGCTTCCAATGCAGCGATCATCGGCTTCAACGTTCGTGCCAACAAGCAGGCACGTGATGCAGCCGATCAGCAGGGTACTGAAATCCGCTACTACAACATCATCTACGATCTGATTGAAGATGTTAAGGCAGCAATGTCCGGCCTTCTGTCGCCAGAACGCCGCGAAACATTCATTGGTAATGCGGAGATTCTCGAAGTCTTCAACATCACCAAGGTGGGCAAGGTTGCCGGTTGCCGCGTCGTTGACGGTAAGGTCGAACGTGGTGCAGGTGTACGCCTGATCCGTGACAACGTGGTTATCCACGAAGGCAAGCTCAAGACACTCAAGCGCTTCAAGGACGAAGTGTCGGAAGTACCGATGGGTCAGGAATGCGGTATGGCGTTCGAAAACTACGATGATATGCGTGCAGGCGATACGATCGAAGCGTTCCGCGTCGAGCACATTACGCGTACGCTGTAATAAACGACAGCCAAACGAAACTTCTACCCGTCCGCAGACAATGCGGGCGGGTATTTCGCGCCCGGTTCTGAGGGTCTGACTCCCATCGGAACTGTGGTAGATTGCGCTTTCAATTCATGACCACATTGTCGAGCAGCCTTTGATGGCAGCGCGTCGATATCTGGTCGTCTATCGAGGATAAACTTATGGCACGTTCTCCAGATCCGAAAGGCTCGGGCGGCCTTTCTCAACGACAGCTGCGCGTGGGCGAGCAGGTGCGTCACGCATTGGCTCAGGTGCTTCAGCGCGGTGAAATTCGCGATGATCTGATCGCAAAGACCGTTATTTCCGTATCGGAAGTGCGCATGTCTCCTGATCTCAAGATCGCGACCTGTTTCATCACACCACTCGGCAGTTCTGACGTTCAGGCTGTAATTAAGGCATTGGCCTCAAATGCGAAATTCATTCGTGGTCGCGTGGCTCCAAGCCTCGCACAAATGAAATATATGCCTGAATTCCGTTTCCGGCCCGATACGAGCTTTGACAATTTTTCAAAGATCGATGCTCTGCTCCGTTCCCCGGAAGTGGCGCGCGATCTAGTGCGTGACGATGAAGAAAATGACGAAGCGGATCATAACGCTCCCCGCAATGGAGACGAATAAAGCATGGCAAGACGGGGCAAGAAAAAAGGCCGTCCGGTTTCTGGCTGGGTCATTTTTGACAAGCCGAAAGGTATGGGATCGACCGAAGCAGTCTCGAAGATCAAGTGGCTTTTCAATGCTGAAAAGGCCGGTCACGCCGGTACACTCGATCCGCTTGCTTCCGGCATGTTGCCCATTGCACTTGGTGAAGCCACCAAGACTGTGCCTTACGTCATGGACGGCACCAAGGTTTACCGTTTTACGGTGACCTGGGGTGAAGAGCGCTCCACCGACGATCTTGAAGGCGTTGCCACCAAGAATTCCGACAATCGCCCATCCAGCGACGAAATTCAGGCCTTGTTGCCAAATTATACCGGCGTGATTTCGCAGGTTCCGCCGCAGTTCTCCGCCATTAAGATCGCGGGCGAGCGCGCCTATGATCTGGCACGTGAAGGCGAGACGGTAGAAATCCCGGCCCGTGAAGTCGAGATTGATCGTCTGGAAGTGGTGGGGTCGCCGGATGCTGATCGCACCGAGTTTGAAGTCGAATGTTCGAAGGGCACCTATGTGCGCTCACTTGCCCGCGACATGGGCCGCGATCTTGGCTGCTTTGGTCACATTTCTGATCTGCGCCGCATCGAAGTAGCTCCTTTCACCGAAGAGGATCTGGTGACACTGACGGAGCTTGAAGAAGTCTGGCCACCGCTCCCACCCAAGAAGGAAGAGGGCGAGGCCGATGCTGAGGCCGAGGTTATGGAACAGCCGGCACCACGCCGTGACTTTTCGGCTCTTGACGCTCTTGTCATAGATACGGGTGCTGCTCTTGATTGCCTGCCACAGGTTCCACTGACAGATGATCAGGCGCAGAGGGTGCGTCTTGGGAATCCGGTTATCCTGCGTGGCCGCGATGCACCCTTGGAAGCCGATGAAGCCTGTGTAACAGCACACGGCAAGTTACTTGCAATTGGCTATATCGAGCATGGTCAGTTCAAGCCGAAGCGCGTGTTTACTGCGGGCTAAACAGCCGAAGCATATTTGACGCTGGCATTATTGCCATTTTTGCACTATATGCCCCTCAGCGATCGTATTAAAATACGTCAGATCGTGTAAATGGCCCGCGCTGGACGACATCCCGGCCTGGGCGTCTCTTTTTCCTCTCATCAAGAAAGGGTGTACGATGTCGATTACTGCTGAGCGCAAGCAAGCACTTATCAAGGAATTCGCTACCAAGGAAGGCGATACCGGTTCTCCTGAAGTACAGGTTGCCGTTCTTTCCGAGCGTATTTCGAACCTTACGGATCATTTCAAGGGCCACAAGAATGATAATCATTCGCGTCGCGGCCTTCTGAAGCTGGTTTCGCAGCGTCGTCGTCTTCTTGACTATGTCAAGGGCATCGACCAGGCACGTTACCAGGCGCTGATCGGCCGTCTCGGCCTGCGCCGCTAACGGTAAAATCGGGCGACGTCTTCAAACGTCGCCCGTTTGATTTGGAGCGTATCCAGAACGATGCGCGCAGATATTACTGTGTTCTAAGGACGAGCGGATAGCCGCTTTCCTGAAAGAGAATACGTTTATAGGGCAAATGCCCATCTGGCATGAGACGGCGCACTGGGTGCATTCCGTCATGCCAACCGAGCCATGAGGCTCATGACCTGGACCAGTCATGGGGCAGGATTGCAGGTAGTTCGGCGGGTACGATCCCGAAAAGTTGCAGACTTTTCGGATCAGAGAATACCCGGGAAAAGTATGATCCCGAAAAGTGGGAACCGGTTTTCGGATAAGATCATACTATCAAAGCTGAACTTCCCGTTGTCTTGCCCGTGGCATGTCCGCCAACCCGGATGATGTCCCAGCGCTTTTGCGCGGCGTCTCCACATAAGGACTAGATATGTTCAACACACATAAAGTTGAAATCGAATGGGGCGGTCGTCCGCTCATTCTGGAAACCGGCAAGATTGCGCGTCAGGCTGACGGTGCAGTTCTCGCAACTTATGGCGAAACCGTCGTTCTAGCGACTGTTGTTTCTGCCAAGGAACCAAAGCCAGGTCAGGATTTCTTCCCGCTGACCGTCAACTATCAGGAAAAGACCTACGCAGCTGGTAAAATCCCAGGTGGCTTCTTCAAGCGTGAAGGTCGTCCAAGTGAAAACGAAACCCTCGTTTCGCGCCTGATCGATCGTCCGATCCGTCCGCTTTTCGTTGATGGCTACAAGAACGACACACAGGTTGTTCTGACCGTCATTCAGCACGACCTTGAAAACAATCCCGATGTTCTGTCGATGGTTGCAGCTTCTGCTGCATTGACCATTTCCGGCGTTCCTTTCATGGGTCCGATCGGCGGCGCTCGCGTTGGTTATATCAACGGCGAATACGTACTGAACCCGAATATCGACGAAATGCCAGAATCCAAGCTCGATCTGGTTGTTGCCGGTACTGCTGATGCTGTTCTGATGGTTGAATCGGAAGCTCAGGAACTTTCTGAAGAAGTTATGCTCGGCGCCGTTGTTTTCGGTCAGAAGGGCTTCCAGCCAGTTATCGACGCGATCATCAAGCTTGCTGAAGTTGCTGCGAAGGAACCACGCGATTTCCAGCCGGAAGATCTGTCCGACGTCGAAGCCAAGATGCTCGCAGTTGTCGAAAACGATCTGCGCGACGCGTACAAAATCACCGAAAAGCAGGCTCGTTACGTTGCTGTTGACGCAGCGAAAGCCAAAGCGAAGGCTCACTTCTTCCCAGAGGGTGTTGAAGAGCCAGAATTCTCGGCTGAGAAGTTTGCGACCGTTTTCAAGCACCTGCAGGCGAAGATTGTTCGTTGGAACATTCTCGACACAGGCAACCGCATCGATGGTCGCGATCTGTCGACTGTTCGTGCAATCGTTTCAGAAGTCGGCCTTCTGCCACGTACCCACGGCTCGGCGCTGTTTACCCGCGGTGAAACGCAGGCAATCGTTGTTGCCACGCTCGGCACCGGCGAAGACGAACAGATGATCGATTCTCTGACCGGTACGTACAAAGAATCCTTCATGCTACATTACAACTTCCCGCCATACTCGGTTGGTGAAACCGGCCGTATGGGTTCGCCGGGTCGTCGTGAAGTTGGCCACGGCAAGCTTGCATGGCGTGCGATCCACCCAATGCTGCCAGCAGCTGAACAGTTCCCTTACACGATCCGTACCGTTTCCGAGATCACGGAATCCAACGGTTCTTCGTCGATGGCAACTGTTTGCGGCACGTCGCTGGCGCTGATGGATGCAGGCGTTCCAATCACCCGCCCGGTGGCTGGTATTGCTATGGGTCTGATCAAGGAAGGCGAGCGTTTCGCGGTTCTTTCCGACATCCTGGGTGATGAAGATCACCTTGGCGATATGGACTTCAAGGTAGCTGGTACTGAAAACGGTATCACTGCGCTTCAAATGGACATCAAGATCGACGGTATCACCGAAGAGATCATGAAGGTCGCTCTGGAACAGGCTAAGGGCGGTCGCGTTCACATCCTCGGCGAAATGAGCAAGGCTCTTTCGACGTCGCGTGAAGAACTCGGCGAATTCGCTCCACGCATCGAGGTCATGAACATTCCTACCGACAAGATCCGTGATGTTATCGGTTCGGGTGGTAAGGTTATTCGTGAAATCGTCGAAAAGACTGGCGCGAAGATCAACATCGAAGACGATGGTACGGTCAAGATCGCTTCGTCGAACGGCAAGGAAATCGAAGCCGCCAAGAAGTGGATTCATTCGATTGTTGCTGAGCCAGAAGTTGGCGAAATCTACGAAGGTACGGTTGTTAAGACCGCTGACTTCGGCGCGTTCGTAAACTTCTTCGGCCCACGTGACGGTCTGGTTCACATCTCGCAGCTCGCTTCCGATCGCGTTGCCAAGACCACTGACGTGGTTAAGGAAGGCCAGAAAGTCTGGGTCAAGCTCATGGGCTTTGACGAACGTGGCAAGGTTCGCCTGTCGATGAAGGTTGTCGATCAGGAAACCGGCAAGGAAGTTGTTGCAGAAAAGAAGGCAGAAGCTGACGCTGAATAACGCTTGATCCCAAAAAGTTACAGACTTTTTGGATAAGATCATGCGGTAAGCGAAACGCTGTCTCTATCAAACTATAAAAGCGCGCTTAAAAGGCGCGCTTTTTTGTTGCACGTGAATCAATTCAAGACCATGGATGAGCCATGATGACACCGGCACAAAAAACACTCTTTCTTCCCTTCGATCAGGGGATTCTGGACCTTCCCGAGGAAGGGCAAACCTATCTTGGCTGCGGTATCGCTGCAGACCGTCTGCTTGAGGACGAATGGAAGCGGGCTTTGACCTGCCTGCAACCTTGGCGACCTGATTGGCTGGCGCTGAAAAAGGAAGGCTTTCAGGTTGAGCCAAGGCTTGCCGCAGACACGCGTTATTCCGGTGGGCTGCTCCTGCTCGGAAAACACCGCGGACGCAACGAAGCGTGGTTTTCGGAGCTTCTGGCGCGTGTTGAGCCGGGCGGCTGGATCGTCGTCTCCGGCGACAAAAAGCTCGGCGTCGATAGTTTCCGCAAATGGGTCGGCAATATCGCAGAAATCAGTGACAGGCTTTCCAACAACCACGCAGTCTCATTCTGGCTTCAACGCCCTGCTGATCTCAGCGACAATTTCATTGCGGCCCTGCGTCCGCCGGAAAGTGTGATCGATGATGTATTCCGCACCGAACCCGGCATGTTCTCGCATGGCGCGATCGATAAGGGATCGGCACTGCTGGTCCCACATATGGAGAAGATCGTTTTCGGTAACGTTGCCGATCTTGGCGCAGGTTGGGGCTATCTCGCGGCACAGAGCCTCAAATATGCCGACCGCATCAAGAGTATTGATCTTTTTGAGGCTGATTACGAGGCGCTGGAAGCCGCACGCGGTAATCTGGAATGTCTTGGCGCATCCGTGCCGCTCTCGTTCAATTGGTTTGATGTGACGAGCGAAAAAATGGCGGGTATTTATGATACCGTGATCATGAACCCGCCCTTCCATGAAGGTCGTGCAACCGACATGTCGCTTGGGCAGACATTTATCGCTGCAGCTGCTTCGCGACTCAAGATCGGTGGTCGTCTATTGATGGTCGCAAACCGTCAGTTGCCCTACGAGGTGACGCTCAAGAGCCTGTTCAAGAATGTGACCGTTCTTGAAGATGCCAAGGGCTTCAAAATATTCGATGCTAAGAAATGAAATGAAAAAAGGCCGCCGATGAGGCGGCCTTTTCTTTAATTGTTTGGCTTATTCACCGCGTTCAGCGTCTGAGCTTTTCAGCTCTTCCAGCGTTGGCATCGAAACGATGTTGTAGCCGGAATCGACATAATGGATTTCACCGGTGACACCGCTCGAAAGATCAGACAGCAAATAGAGTGCCGATTTACCGACATCGTCAATATCGACGGTGCGGCGCAGCGGCGAATTGCGGCGCTGATAGCTGAAGATTGCGCGTGCATCACCAATACCAGCACCGGCCAGCGTGCGAACCGGACCAGCCGAGATCGCGTTTACGCGAATCCCTTGCGGACCGTAATCGGCAGCCAGATAACGAACCATTGCTTCGAGGGCTGCCTTGGCAACACCCATGACATTGTAGTTCGGGATCGTGCGGGTGGAACCGCCATAGGTCAGCGTCAGGATCGAGCCACCGTCCTTCATGAGCTTTTCTGCGCGCTGCGCCATTTCCGTGAAGGAGTAGGCGGAAATCACCATTGTACGGCTGAAATTTTCGCGCGTGGTGACGTCTGCATAGCGGCCCTTCAGTTCGGTCTTATCGGAGAAGCCGATGGCGTGAACGATGAAGTCGAGCTTTCCCCACTTCTTCTCGATTTCAGCGAAAACGGTATCGACCGATGTGATATCTTCAACATCGCAAGGCAGGACGAAATCCGAACCAACCTGTTCGGCCAGCGGCTTCACGCGCTTGCCGAGTGCATCACCCTGATAGGTGAATGCGAGTTCTGCGCCCTGTGCCGCGAGTTGCTTTGAAATTCCCCAAGCCAGCGAGTGGTTATTCGCGACCCCCATAATGAGGCCGCGTTTTCCTTGCATCAGACCTTCCATATTGTCCCTCTCCGTCAGCTCTGATAGCGCTGGAAGACCAGCGTTGCATTCGTGCCACCAAATCCAAACGAGTTGGAGAGCACGGTATTGAGCTGAGCATTATCGATGCGTTTGCGAACGATAGGCATGTCCGCGAATGCAGGATCCAGTTCTTCGATATGAGCGCTTTCGCAGATGAAATTGTTCTGCATCATCAAAAGCGAGTAGATGGCTTCCTGCACGCCTGTGGCACCCAGCGAGTGACCGGTCAGCGATTTGGTAGCCGCAATTGGCGGACAGGCATCGCCTGAGCCGAAAATCTGGCGAATCGCATCGATTTCCGGTGCATCACCTGCGGGCGTCGAGGTCGCATGTGGATTGATATAGTCGATCTTGCCTTTGACGGTCGAGAGCGCCATCTTCATGCAGCGCACGGCACCTTCGCCCGATGGGGCAACCATGTCGTAGCCGTCAGAAGTTGCGCCGTAACCGACGATCTCGCCATAAATCTTGGCACCACGCGCAAGCGCAGTTTCCAGATCTTCCAGCACGAGAACGCCAGCACCGCCGGCGATAACGAAGCCATCGCGGTTCTTGTCATAAGCGCGCGAAGCTTTGTCAGGCGTGTCGTTATATTTGGACGACATCGCACCCATGGCATCAAACAGCACTGAAAGGGTCCAGTCGAGGTCCTCACAGCCGCCCGCGAAAACGCGGTCCTGCTTACCATACTGGATCATTTCATAGGCATTGCCGATACAATGATTCGACGTCGCACAAGCAGACGAAATCGAATAATTCACGCCCTTGATCTTGAAGAAGGTTGCAAGCGTTGCCGATGCTGTCGAGCTCATGGCTTTCGGCACGGCAAACGGTCCAACGCGCTTCGGACCCTTTTCACGGGTGATGTCGGCACTATCGACAATCGTGCGTGTAGAAGGACCGCCCGAACCCATGATGATACCGGTACGATCATTGGAGACTTCGTCTTCCGAAAGTCCCGCATCGGCAATCGCCTGATCCATGGCGATATGATTCCATGCCGTGCCACGACCATGAAAACGCATGGCGCGGCGGTCGACGAGAGCCTCGACATCGATCTTGGGGGTGCCGTGAACCTGGCAACGGAAACCGAGTTCGGCATATTCCTCAGCGCGTGAGATGCCGGACTTGGCATCGCGCAGCGAGGCCGTGACCTCTTCGGTGTTATTTCCAATTGAGGATACAATCCCCATACCCGTTACGACCACACGCCGCATCGCGTTCTCCTTTACACCTGTTCCGTGAGATCAACCGGTGAAGGCTGACCGTTGTACCCGGTTACATAGGTGCGATCTTCGCATGTTTTGAGCGCGGCTGCATGAAAACTCGATATTTTTTGCAGTCGCGCCCGTGAATTGTAGATGATCAGGCGCTTTGGGCGTCGCCATCTTTTGACAAGCCGACTCGTAGGTCGCTGGCTTTGTAGATTGTTTCGCCATCGGCTTTCAGCCAGCCGTCAGCCGTTCCCAGCACCAGACGGCCACGCATGACGCGCTTGAAATCGATGCCATATTGCAGAAGCTTGGTGTGAGGGCGAACCATGCCCTTGAACTTCACTTCACCGGTGGACAGCGCCATGCCGCGGCCCGGCTCACCGAGCCAACCGAGGAAGAAGCCTGTCAGCTGCCACATGCCATCGAGGCCAAGGCAGCCCGGCATGATTGGATTGCCCTGAAAATGGCATGGGAAATACCAGTCGTCGGGGCTTACATCGTATTCGGCACGGATAAAGCCCTTGTCGAACTCCCCACCGGTTTCGGAAATTTCGGTGATGCGATGCACCATCAGCATTGGTGGCAGGGGGAGCTGTGCATTGCCGGGACCGAACAACTCGCCGCGTGCGCAGCTGAGGAGCTCTTCATACCCGTAGCTCGATTTCTGTTCTGCCATTACGCCTCCCTTGAGGATCATTCTGATGTGGTCATTCCTGTTGTCAGGACCGACCGGGTTGTCGTCGTTTCCGGAACATCCCTAACACAGTCTGTTTCCGGCAGTAAAATATTGCAGAGGGTTTTCCCAAAAAAGCAGGGAATTACCATGCCTATTGATACTTAATTCGCAACGGCATATATCAATGTCAGTAGGCAATGGGCAACAGCCCGTTCAATGTTTGACGAAATTGCTACAAGCTTGTGACGGATCCAAGGGTGAATATGCAGAATTATCATGCCCACCACTCGATGGTTTCAATGGAAGAACGACTTCGCGGCGCTGGTTTGCGCCCGACGCGTCAGCGTGTTTCGCTCGCCAACCTGATCTATGCTCAGGGCGATCGCCACCTGTCCGCTGAAGACCTTCATGAAGAAGCGGTGCTCGCCGATGTACCGGTTTCGCTTGCGACCGTCTACAACACGCTGCATCAGTTTACCGAAGCCGGTATGCTGCGCATTATCGCGGTTGAGGGGTCGAAAACCTATTTCGATACCAATATTTCCGATCACCAGCATTTCTTCCTCGAAGGGGAGAATGTGGTTTTCGATATTCCGCATGGTGAGCGCGGCCAGCCAACGGTTTCCAATATGCCTGAAGCACCTGAAGGTATGGAAATCGTCAATGTGGATATTATCGTCCGGCTGCGCCGTAAGACGCGCTAAGCGTTCCGATATCGGTTTTGAGAAAGCGGTCTTCTGGACCGCTTTTTTGTTGCGTATCGTGGTCTAAAGTGATTCATCCGCCCCATCACCTTTCACAGGCGCATTTAACGCTGACCTGCCAACCAAGCATAAATGCGTCGAAAACGATTTGACTGGAGACATCTATGCGTAAGTTGATCATTGCGGCCACCGCATTCGCGCTATTCTCAACCGGGAGTGCTTTCGCTGAGAAGATTCGCATTGGAGTGACACCCGGTCCGCACGCGCAGATCATGGAAAAGGTCAAGGAAGTCGCAGCCGCCAAGGGCGTCGAGATCGATATTCAGGAATTTTCTGATTATGTGATTCCCAACATGGCTTTGGCTGATGGTTCGCTTGAGGCAAATTCGTTCCAGCATCAGCCTTATCTCGATAATCAGGTAGCAGATCGCGGCTTTCCGATTGAAACGGTAGCGCCGACGGTCAACTTCCCGATGGGCATGTATTCCAAGAAACTGAAGAATGTTTCCGAACTGGCAGACGGTTCCACCATTGCTATTCCAAACGATCCGACCAATGGTGGCCGTGCACTTCTGGTGCTCGCCGATAATGGACTCATCAAGCTTGATGCTGCCAAGGGCCTGAAGGTTACGTCCATTGATGTAACGGAAAATCCGAAGAACTTGAAGTTTGTGGAACTGGATGCCGCACAGTTGCCTCGCTCGCTTGAAGATGTGGACGCTGCTGTCATCAACACCAACTACGCTTTGGAAGCTGGCCTGAACCCGGCAGGTGACGCACTTATCCGCGAAGGTGAAAAAGCACCTTACGTGAATGTGCTGGTCGTCCGTACGGCTGACAAGGATGCCGAATGGGTAAAGACGCTGATCAGCACCTATCATAGCCCGGAAGTGAAGCAGTTTATCGCTGAAACCTTCAAGGGCTCGGTAATCCCGGCCTGGTAATAGTTGGGTTAATCTGAAATGCCGGAGCGGGGCGAGTGATCGCCCCGCTTTTTTAATCTTTCAATTGCATCTCGATATTGGCAAAGGGAAAACCGTTATCGTCTTCAGCACGACGGCTGATTTCCTGAAAGCCGAGTTGCTTATAGAAGCGGTATGCTCTTTCATTATTGACATAAACTTCGAGCGAAAGTTCGCCCTTCATCGCCAAAGCGTAGGCAATCAACGTACGCCCTATGCCATGGCCTTGAGCGGCTGGATTGACGAACAAGCCGCCGATGAAACTGCCCAGTAGGCCGATAAAGCCGACAGGCTTGTTATCTATGATAGCAACCCAAGTCTCAGCCTTTTCGAGATAGACGTCTTCGATCAGCTTTTGTTGATCGCGAAGCAGGTCTGATCCCAGAAATGCATGAGCTTCAAGAGAAGCGCGATACCAGATTGACGATAAGGTTTCTTTGTCCGCAGCCTCATAGGCACGGATCGTAACCGACATATTTTTCATGATTATTCCAGAGTTTTGATATGCACAAATATCCCACCGCAACGGCGGGGTTCAAATCCGTTAAAACGGCAGCGATGAACTTCTGCGCATAAAACTCCTTCTTAATTTGTTTGAGAGAAGTACCGTCACTGGCACTTACTCGTCAAGCGTCGACGTTTGCTTTCGTGGATCAGTCGAAAACTTCGTCGGGGTAAACGCCCCAGAGATCGGATTGTTTGATCCAGCCGCGAGTGCCCTGCATGTCCATTCGACACCACTGGCCATTGCATTGGCGAACTGTGCCGATCACATTGGGTTCGATTTCTGCCGCAAGCCCCGAGGTTTCGGTTGGGTCGCGATGCATGGTGATCATCGAACCTTCATTATTCTTGAGCCATGGTGCGGTGATTGCTGTGCGCTTGCCCGACAGAAGTGACTGATAAACCCAGCCTTCGGTGCCATCAGCATCGCGAATGCGGCGCCAGTTGTCGTATTCCTGAATGATTTCGACAGGCAGACCCGACTTCATAAAGAGCCAGGACACGGCATAGTCACGGCCCGGCCCCACGCGCAAGTTGACGCGCGCAGGCTTGAGACTGACAAAGCGTGGCACGGGCAGGCCACTTGCGCCCAGTGTCGTGCCTGACGTCGCTTGAGCCATTGCGGCATGTTGGTGCGATGCGCCAAGCGGTCCAATGACCAGCAGCATTACGATGCTGCCAAGCACTGCCATAAAAAAGCGTTGCGAAAGTACTCGGTACAATTCTGACCTCTCGCCGTCCTGTCATGTCGAGCAGTTTCAGGGCAAGGGGGAGGGACCGACTGAAACTCTGAAAACGAATAACTACACGGGTTTCCCGCTTGTGATCGAAAAACAGGTACAAGAGTTTTGGCTTTTGCATGCCTGTGAGGAATGCTGAGACTGCTCTGTTGCCATTTTACGATTCTGTTTTTCTTTGTCTTTGCCGCGCCGCCTTGCTAGAGATGTGCAGCCGAAGCAATATCCCATATTGCACCTTCTTGGTTAAGGAGGTCTCAACGCGGGATATTGGTTAAAGGATTTTCAGGAATTGTGAACCGCGTTTTGCGCCTGAAAATGCTTGAAAGCGACTTTTAGAGCTTTGCTCAAAAAATGGGGTGGAGATGTCGAACAAAAAGAAGCCACTGGTGGTTCTTACCCGAAAACTGCCGGACCCGGTTGAAACCCGAATGCGGGAATTGTTCGACGCACGTTTAAATATAGACGACCATCGCATGTCACAGCCTGAAATCATCGCTGCGATGAAAGAGGCTGATGTTCTCGTACCCTGCATCACTGATGTGATCGATGCGGCTGCGATTGAGCAGGCGGGACCAAATCTCAAACTGATCGCTAATTTCGGCAATGGCGTTGATAATATTGACGTGGCTGCAGCTGCAAAACGAGGCATTACCGTCACCAACACACCCAACGTGCTGACTGAAGACACTGCCGATATGACTTTAGCGCTGCTACTGATGGTGCCTCGGAGGCTCGTTGAGGGCGCGAATGTACTGAACGAGCGCGATGGAGAATGGCCGGGCTGGTCGCCGACATGGATGCTGGGACGCCGCATCTGGGGCAAACGCCTCGGTATCGTCGGCATGGGCCGCATTGGTACTGCCGTCGCACGGCGCGCTAAGGCTTTTGGCCTCTCGATCCATTATCACAACCGCAAGCGTGTCAGCGCGCAGGTCGAGGAAGAGCTGGAGGCGACCTATTGGGACAGTCTCGACCAGATGCTAGCTCGCATGGACATCATTTCGGTCAATTGCCCATCGACACCGGCAACATTTCACCTGCTTTCAGCCCGCAGAATAGCGCTCATGCAGCCGACAGCCTATCTGGTCAATACGGCGCGTGGTCAGATTATCGATGAGAATGCGCTGGTCGAGCTGATCGAACAGGGCAAGATTGCGGGCGCGGGGCTCGATGTGTTCGAGCATGAACCGGCCGTCAATCCGCAGCTTCTTTCGCTTGCTGAAAAAGGCAAGGTCGTTTTGCTGCCGCATATGGGGTCGGCCACGATCGAAGGCCGTGTGGATATGGGCGACAAGGTGATTATCAATATCCGGGCTTTCGTCGATGGGCATCGCCCACCGGATCGTGTCCTGCCTAATCGTGTTTGAAGCTATTTGCTGGCCGTAACCGAACCGTCAAGACTATCGCCGGCAATGAATTTCAGCACTGTATGTGCGTAGAGCCGGGGATTTTCGGCCGGGACGCCGTGACCGGAGTCGGGCAGGATAACCAGCCGTGCACCGGGAATATGATCCGCAATAAACTCGGTATGCTCTCGCGTGACCGCTGTATCGTGATCACCGATTACAATGGCGGTTCGCACCGTTATCTTCGACAGGTCTTCAGCTGTATAGTTCGGCTCATTCGCCCATAAGGCATGGATTTCCTTGTCGATGCTTTCATAGTGGCGCAGTTCGGGAAGCGGCTTGCCTTCAGCGCGCGCCAGCATGTAGCCGGTCGAACCTTCTGGCGTGACATTGGCAGCTTGCGCAAACAGGCTTTTAAGCCGCTCGGGATAACGCATGGCAATATCAATGCCGATAATGCCACCATCGCTCCAGCCGACAAGATCGACCTTGCCGATGGTGAGATAATCCAGCAGTGCTACATAATCGTCGGCCATAAGCTCATAGGTGAGTGGATCGGTCGTGCGCGTTGAGCGTCCTTGACCACGGCTATCTGCGACAATCACCGTGTGATCACGTGCAAGAATTGGCAGCTGCGCGTCCCAGACATGCTGGTCTGATAAGCCGCCATGGATGAGAAGAATTGGCGGCCCTTTACCCACGACGCGGTAATACATCTCAATGCCATTGACGCTGGCAAAGCTGGCTGGCGAAGCGGTAATGGTCATGCGAGCAATTCTTTCAAAGGAGACGGCGGAAGGGAAAAAGGCGCCGAGGCCGAAAATCAGCCCCGCGATCCATATTGTTCCTTTGCCCGTCATCGTCGCACGCTTATGGCCTTCTGATCAGAGTTGGCAGGTCATAGAGATAGGCGATACGCTTGATTGCATCGTTCAGTGGCTCCATGGTCACTGTCATAGTGTGGCCGCTGGCATGGATGAGCATGTCAGGCGATGCGCAGATCGCGACATGACCTTTCCAGAACACCAGATCACCGCGCTTGAGATTGGAATAGTTAGCATCCGGTTCGATGATCTCGCCGAGGGTGTTCTGCTGCATATCCGAATCGCGCAAGACTTTGCGGCCCGAAACCCACATGGAAAGCTGAACGATACCGGAGCAATCAATACCAAAGCCCGATGTTCCGCCCCATAGATAGGGCGTGTGCAGCAGGGTCTCAGCAACGGCTACATAGTCAGGCGCATGCTGATCAAGGGACGCAAGGTGGCCTGCAATCAGGGCTTCGCCATTCTCAAGCAGTGCATATTGTGTGCCGCGTGTCTCAGCGGAACCGACAATACGAACGCGCGAGCCAAGCGAAAGAGCCTTGGTATGCGGGAAACGAAGATCAGAACCGGGGTAGATGAAAGTGCGCGGCACGATGACCATATGCGTCGCATCCGCGCCTGGTTTTTCCAGCGAGGCTGAGGATACGTAGCCTGTATAGCCGTCGCGCTCGGCCTGCGCCCAGCTCCAGCCATCCTGCTCTTCGAACACGCGTACCATATCGCCGAAAATGATCTGGGTTTGTGGGCCGCTGTCCGGTCGTGGTTCAGAACGAAGATCGACGACGGACGCAGAGACCTGCATCAAAGTGCCAGCAGTAAAACGGCTCGCTTCAACCTTCCCGCTCAACCGTTCATCAGCGAGATCGGGACGATAGGCGTTTAAGCGACGGTCGAGCATGCTCACAGTGGTAACTCCCTGGCCTTAGCGATCACCAGATCGCCCAATCTTTCGACATAAAGTGCGCCAGTAACTGTTCTCTTTACTAGCACATTTCGACGATCTTTTTCATCACGATGCCGGGATACAAGATTGAGCGTTCCCATCGTATCGAGAGCACGTGTAATCACCGGCTTGGTGACATTCAGTTTGGCTGCGAGCCCTCGCACGGTATGCGGCGGGGGCTCCAGATAAATGGTCAAAAGAATAGCCACCTGACGCGTGGTCAGATCGGGCATCTCGTCCCGCACCTGCTCCAGCGACAAGGTTCGCAGCAATGTTAGTGCCTGCAAAGGTTTCAGTTCAACGGGCATAAATCACAAGCCGCTTTCAATACGCGCATCTTGTCCCAAAACCGCTTCACGCTTTTCGCGATGCGTTCAATATCGTTTCGGACCCGTATCATTCAATGCTGTTTTTGCTTTGCAGGCAAGCGATTTCCTTTGGCGATCGTTGGGCCAGTCATCGGGCCGATTTCTGGGCAGGATATTTCTCTTTGAGAAGCTGGTAGAGGGAGCGGATTGCCTGTGCTTCACCACCAATCGGAGAGGCAGGTTTTTCCACCGGCACCCAGCCGTAGATGTCGAAATGTGCCCAACTTTTCGCCTTCTCGACAAAGCGGCTCAGGAACAATGCAGCCGTCACAGAGCCTGCAAAGCCATCGGTGGTGACATTATTGATGTCTGCTACGCGCGACGAAAGCTTCTGCGCATATGGCTGCCAGAGTGGCATACGCCAGAGTGGATCTGCTGTTTTAGCAGCCCTCTCTGCAATGCTTGCTGCAAGGGTGTCGTCATGCGTATAGAAAGGCGGTAAATCCGGACCGAGCGCTACGCGCGCGGCACCTGTGAGCGTTGCCATATCGATAATGAGTTCAGGTTCTTCTTCATCGGCCAGTGCCAGTGCGTCTGCCAGAACCAGTCGACCTTCGGCATCGGTATTGCCGATTTCAACCGTCAATCCCTTGCGGCTTTGCAGAACATCACTTGGGCGGAATGCATTACCCGCGATTGCGTTCTCGACAGCCGGTATCAGGACACGCAATCGAACAGGGAGCTTCGCGTCCATGATGATGGAGGCAAGGCCCAGCACATTGGCGGCACCGCCCATATCTTTCTTCATAAGCAACATGCCGCTTGCAGGTTTGATATCGAGGCCACCGGTATCAAAACACACGCCTTTGCCGACGAGCGTGATCTTTGGATCGCTGTCTTTGCCCCATTTGAGATCAATCAGGCGCGGTGCGATGCTGCCGGCACGACCTACTGCATGGATCATGGGCAAATTATGTTTCAGGAGAGCATCGCCTTCCACTGTGCTAATCGTTGCACCATTTTTGGAAGCAAGATCGCGTGCCGCTTGTTCCAGAGCATCAGGCCCCATGTCATTGGTCGGCGTGTTGATGAGATCACGGGCAAGCGTTACAGCATCGGCGATACGCTGTGTTTCAGCGGCATCCACGCCTTCGGGAACTGCCAGACGGATCGTCTTGCCATTGCCCTTGCGGTAGCGCGTGAAACTATAGCCGCCCATGAGAAATGCGAGTGCTGTCAGTTCGGCATGATCAGGATTGCCTTCAATATGCCAATCACCCTCTGGCAGACTGCGGGCAAGCTTACCAGCTAGAAGCTGCGATTGACCGCCCTGTTCGTCATCGCCTGTACCAAACAGAGCGCCAGCGATTGATCCGTCCTTGCCCGGTAGCACAAGAACGCGTCCGGCTTCGCCGTTGAAATCATTCGCCCCGGCCCAGGACTGAGCATCAGGTGTCAGAGCCGCCTGATCGACCTTGTTCTTTCCGATGAACCAGATGGGGCGGCTGTCTGCTGATTTTGCGGTAACGATCTTAACGGTCATGACATTCCTCGGCGGTGAAAACTTTTAGAGCGCCATGCGCCCTGTTGGGCCCACAAAGTACGATGCGCTAGATACGTTAATAAGCAAATAGCCATCCGGCGGGAACCGGGTGGCTATTCAATTCTGTATGAAGGCCAAACAACTTGGAGCACATCCCGAAAAGTGGGAACCGGTTTTCGGAATAAGATGTGCTCAAAAAAATAGAGCATTTCCAATGATTCAACTTAATCCAGAACTACTCTAGTTTCGTTCGACGAACTGAACCTGTGCGGCTGCGTTGTAATCGAAAGCAGAAGCGGGTTTTCCGGCGAAGAGCGCCATGCCACTGATGACAGCAATAATGGCAAGCGCACCGATGAGCGTGCATTCGATCATCGCTGCACCCGATCTGTTCTTGAAAAAGCGCGTCATCAAAGCCGGCATGTTACTTACCCTGAGCTGAAGTCTCGTTGGGGTTCCTTTTAATGCCCGCCAATTGTGATGAGTTTAAGAAACAAGGAAAATAAAGCGTTAATATTGCTTCAGGGAGGCTTAAGCGTGACTTCGATCCGGTTTGGGTTAACGGATGGCAAATGCAGTTGCTGGGGCTTATATGAGTCTGGCTGAACTATTTGCTGGGAAGAGTATCAATGCCGGAATTGCCAGAGGTCGAGACGGTTCGCCGTGGGTTGCAGCCCTTCATGGAAGGCGCAAATGTCGAGCGGGTGGAGCAAAACAGACCCGATCTGAGGTTTCCTTTTCCCGATCAATTCATAGAGCGCATATCAGGCCATCGTATCGAGGCGCTGGGACGCCGTGCGAAATATCTGACCATGCATCTGGATGACGGGCTGTCTATTATCAGCCATCTTGGCATGTCCGGTTCGTTTCGCATTGAAGCGGATGATGCAGAGGGCATGTCCGGCGGTTTTCACCATGAGCGATCCAAAATCGCCAAACATGACCATGTCGTCTTTCATATGTTGCGCCAGGATGGCTCAAAAGCGCGCATCATCTATAATGACCCCAGGCGCTTTGGTTTCATGCTCTTTGCTGAAAAAGGCGCGCTTGATGATCATCCTTTGCTCAAAGGGCTTGGCATTGAGCCGACAGGCAACCGGCTTTCCGGCGAATTACTGGGCGCACTCTTTGAAGGTCGCAAGACGCCATTAAAGGCGGCACTGCTCGATCAGCGACTGATCGCAGGGCTTGGCAATATATATGTTTGCGAGGCTTTGTGGCGTTCGCGGCTTTCGCCCATGCGTGCCGCAGGTTCTCTTGCGAAAGACAAGAAGACGCTTGATCGCCTTGCCGAGGATATCCGCACCGTAATTGCAGAAGCCATCGCCGCTGGTGGATCGAGTTTGAAAGACTATATTCAGGCCGATGGCGCCCTTGGTTATTTTCAGCACTCATTCTCGGTCTATGGGCGCGAGGCGCAACCTTGTCGTGCTCCGGGCTGCACAGGCATGATTGAGCGCGCAGTGCAGGCGGGTCGATCGACCTTTTTCTGCGCATCATGTCAAAGTTGATATTTGGCTGATCTTGCCAAACGGAAACCGGCAGTACACCTTGTCCAGCAAATTCTGATCTGATGAAGGAGGAGAACTATTCCATGGCCTATGAAACGATCGTTGTTGAGACGCGCGGTGGGGTTGGTCTTGTTCGTCTTAATAGACCGCAGGCGCTCAATGCGCTCAACAGTACAGTTCTTAAAGAGCTGACCGAAGCCCTGGCTGCTTTCGACACCGATGGCAAAATCGGAGCGATCGTGCTCACCGGTTCGGAAAAAGCTTTTGCGGCCGGCGCCGATATCAAGGAAATGCAGCCGATCAACTTCGTTGACGCCTATTTGCAGGACATGTTTGCCGATTGGCGCAAAGTGGATCGTGTGCGCAAGCCGATCATTGCAGCCGTGTCGGGCTATGCACTGGGCGGCGGTTGCGAGCTCGCTATGATGTGCGATTTCATTATTGCAGCCACTAATGCCAAATTCGGACAGCCGGAAATCACGCTTGGCGTTATGCCGGGCATGGGCGGCTCACAGCGCCTTGCGCGCTATGTCGGTAAATCCAAAGCCATGGATATGTGTCTGACCGGTCGCATGATGGATGCGGAAGAAGCCGAGCGTTGTGGTCTTGTCTCGCGCCTTGTGGCCCCTGAAGAACTGATCGAAGAAGCATTGAAAGCTGCCGAGCGCATTGCCTCCTTCTCGCAGCCTTCAGTGCAGATGGTGAAGGAATCGGTCAACCGTTCCTATGAGACCACACTTGATGAAGGACTGCGTTTTGAGCGCCGGCTGTTTCATTCGCTTTTTGCCACTGAGGACCAGAAAGAAGGCATGTCCGCTTTCATCGATAAGCGCACGCCATCCTTCAAGAATCGCTGATAGTCTGATCATAAGAGGCAATCAGACCGCGGCAGTTTAGCCGGGTGGGCTTTATTTGAGGCTCGAATTTAAGCCGGAAGGCCGCGTATCCGGCCTTTTGGCTTAGTTGCTCGTCAGAATCCTCGTTGACGCGGGAGCAAAGCTGATCTATAAGCCCGCCACGGATCGGCGGCCCTAGGCACTATGGCTGCCCTAGAGGTTTTGTGCCCGACGGTTATATCCAGTGGGCTGCTGACAGAAAAAGAGAGGCATTTATGGCCAATACTCCTTCGGCCAAGAAGGCAGTGCGCAAGATCACTGCCCGCACCGAAATCAACAAGTCGCGTCGCTCGCGCGTTCGTACCTTCCTCCGCAAGGTTGAAGATGCGCTCTTGAGTGGCGACAAGGAAGCAGCATCGGTTGCTTTCAAGGCTGCTGAGCCTGAACTGATGCGCGCTGCTTCAAAGGGCGTCGTTCACAAGAATACCGCTGCTCGTAAGGTTTCGCGCCTTGCTGCACGCGTTAAGGCATTGAACGCCTAATATAACCTAAAATTAAAACTAGGTTTTAGAAACCCGGCTCATTGTTAGCCGGGTTTTCTTTTTTGGAACTTTTTTAAAGAACAGCACCCATTAAACTAGGGGCATGTTTTTTAGAGATATTTTATATTATTTCAATAATTTCCAAGCTCTCGGAAAAATGAATGACTGAAATTCCTCTTTATTTTCAAAAACTTGCAAATCTTTATCCACAGTTATCCACAGGGCTCGCGAGGGACTCGGAAGACCGTCTGAGTCAAGCCATTTTTTTAAAATTTATTTTGTCGGAGAACATATCGTGGCCACCTAAAAAATCGGTTCGGGAAACGCATTGAATCCAAAGGTGTTATTTCTTTGACGCCCGATTCTCTGGCCCGCGACATCGACCATGCAAGTCTTAATTGAAGAAAAAACTGCAGATCTTAGGCTTGCTCTTTGCCGCGAGGCTTCGCTAAAGTCAGGACATCAGAGGGGTGGGCCCACGGCCCGGAGTTAGCATCACATTGAGTCTTCAATTGACGTGGGCAGTCTTGTCCGCGGGTGCTGAGTTCTGGTCTTTAAGGCCCTGTTCCTATTAAGTTTGTCTCTCATGGCTATTGCTTACCATTCATTAACCGGAATGCTGTTTTAGGCGCATCTTCGTTAATTGAATGGTTGTCGCAAGACCCGTTCCGGGCAATCAGCCTTGAGTAAGAATTGTATGAGTCGTAACGCGTAGCCGGAAAGGAGCATCCGGGCACCGATCCACGACAGCTGTTTGAAGCGTGGACTGTTTGAGTTTGTGTTTGGCCCTCTGAGTTAAGGGCCAGTGTGAAGTGAGTACCCGCGAGGCGACTGGATCATAAGGTCCGGCGGACCTAATGCAGGAAATAACGACAAGCGCCGCAAAAATGGCGCGTAAGAATGTGAAGGCAGGCGAGACGATGGCAATGATGACTGGTAAGTCGACGGCAACGATGGGTGATGATGCGCATGCGAACCGTATCCATGGATCTTCTGCTACTGGAAAAGAAAACAGCCTCATGGTGAGCGCTGGTAATGTCGTCGGTGATGACGTTTTCGAACGTCTGACAGCAAAGCTGAAAGCCCGCGTCGGCAGCGAGATCTATTCAAGCTGGTTTGGCCGTCTGAAGCTCGACGATCTGTCCAAAAGCGTGGTTCGCCTGTCGGTTCCGACAGCTTTCCTTCGCTCATGGATTAACAATCATTATTCTGAACTGCTGACCGAACTATGGCAGGAAGAACACCCGCAGATTCTCAAAGTTGAAGTGGTTGTGCGCGGAGTGAGCCGTGTCGTTCGCACTGCAGCACCTGCTGAAACCAACGAAGCCATTGACGCCAAGTCACCTTCCGCCATGCGTGAAAAGGTCGTTTTCCCAGTTGGTCAGCCAAGCGCTGAAAAGCGTGGCTCGGCTGTCGTGGCAGAATCGGCTTCCGGTTCGGTTCTCGGCTCCCCGCTCGATCCGCGTTACACGTTTGATTCTTTCATCGATGGTGCATCCAACCGCGTGGCTCTTGCTGCTGCCCGCACCATTGCAGAAGCAGGCTCAAGTGCCGTGCGCTTCAACCCGCTTTTCATCCATGCATCTGTCGGTCTTGGTAAGACTCACCTTTTGCAGGCGATTGCGGCGGCTGCCCTGCAGCGTCAGGAAAAGGCCCGCGTCGTTTACCTGACTGCCGAATATTTCATGTGGCGTTTTGCGACTGCGATTCGCGACAACAATGCGCTTTCTTTCAAGGAACAGCTGCGTGACATCGACCTGCTCGTCATCGACGACATGCAGTTTCTGCAGGGCAAGTCGATCCAGCATGAGTTCTGTCATCTTCTCAACACGCTGCTCGATAGCGCCAAGCAAGTTGTTGTTGCAGCAGACCGCCCGCCATCGGAGCTGGAATCACTTGATGTCCGCGTTCGCTCGCGCCTTCAGGGTGGCGTTGCTCTTGAAGTTGCAGCACCTGATTACGAAATGCGTGTTGAAATGCTGCGTCGTCGCCTCACGACCGCACAGCTTGAAGATTCAAGCCTCAACATTGACGATGAAATTCTCGCGCATGTTGCTCGCACCGTCACCGGGTCGGGTCGCGAGCTGGAAGGCGCTTTCAACCAGCTTCTGTTCCGCCAGTCATTCGAGCCAAACCTGTCCATTGACCGTGTCGATGAACTCCTCGGCCATCTGACCCGCGTTGGCGAACCTAAGCGTATTCGCATTGAAGAAATTCAGCGTATCGTGGCACGCCATTACAATGTGTCGAAGCAGGATCTGCTTTCGAATCGCCGCACACGCACCATTGTGAAGCCGCGTCAGGTTGCCATGTATCTGGCCAAGATGCTGACTCCGCGTTCGCTGCCAGAAATCGGTCGTCGTTTTGGTGGGCGCGATCACACCACTGTGCTTCATGCTGTGCGTAAGATCGAAGATCTGGTCGGTGCCGATGGCAAGCTGGCGCAGGAACTCGAGCTGCTGAAGCGCCTCATCAACGATCAGGCTGCTTGATCTGTAGAAATTCGTTAAAAAGCCTGCGCCGTGTCGTTTTGCGATGCGGCGTGGGCTTGCTTTTCGGCTCAAAAATCTGCCACTTTAGCAAACCTTCTGGCGCTAAGGCGCCTTATTGATGGGGGCATCTGCCCGTTACGCGGTTGCCCTGTCCTAGAGAGCGAGTGCGTTTCAATATGCGTGTTACCCTAGAGCGATCAAACCTTCTCAAGTCACTCAACCACGTCCACCGTGTCGTGGAGCGTCGCAACACGATTCCGATTCTGTCCAATGTGCTTTTGCAAGCCGAAGGCGCAAGCCTCGCGCTCAAGGCAACGGACCTTGATCTTGAAGTGAACGAAGCAACCGCTGCCATGGTCGAACAGGCCGGAGCAACAACGGTTCCAGCGCATCTTCTCTACGATATCGTGCGCAAGCTGCCTGATGGCGCAGAAGTCATGCTGTCGACCAACCCCGATGGCGGCTCGATGTCCGTCATTTCGGGCAAGTCATCGTTCCGCCTGCAGTGCCTGCCACAGTCTGATTTCCCGGAACTGACAGCCGGTTCGTTCTCGCATTCCTTCCGCATCGATGCGCAGGCTTTAAAGCGCCTCATCGACCGCACACAGTTTGCGATCTCGACGGAAGAAACCCGCTATTATCTCAACGGTATCTATTTCCATGCCATTGAAAGCGACGGTGCACTGAAGCTGCGCGCAGTTGCAACCGATGGTCATCGTCTTGCTCGCGCTGAGCTGGAAGCACCGTCGGGCACGGAAGGAATGCCAGGCATCATCATTCCGCGCAAAACTGTTGCTGAACTGCAGAAGCTCGTTGATGTGCCGGACACTGTTGTGTCGGTTGAACTGTCAGATGCGAAGATTCGCTTTACAGTCGGTTCCGTCGTTCTAACTTCCAAGTTGATCGACGGCACATTCCCGGATTATCAGCGCGTGATTCCTTCGGGCAATGACAAGAAGCTTACCATCAGCCGTCAGGATTTTGCGGCTTCTGTTGATCGCGTTTCCACCATTTCGAGCGAACGTGGCCGTGCGGTTAAGCTTTCTATTGCCGATGGCCAGCTGACACTGACGGTCAACAATCCCGATTCGGGTAGTGCTACTGACGAACTGGCTGCCGATTACGATGCTGATCCGATCGATATCGGCTTCAACTCAAAGTACCTGCTCGACATCACAAGCCAGCTTTCCGGTTCAGAAGCAGTTTTCATGCTGGCCGATGCCGGTTCGCCGACACTCGTGCGCGATACGGGTGACGAAGATGTGCTTTATGTCCTGATGCCGATGCGTGTTTAGGACCTTAAAGAAAACAGATCGTGAGCATCTCTGAACCAAATCTAAGCCGTCCGGATCGAGTCTCGGTCCGGCGGCTTAAACTTTCTGATTTCCGTAATTATTCGGAACTCACGTTGCCGCTTGGCTCCGGCCATGTTGTGCTGACTGGCGAAAACGGTTCAGGCAAAACCAATCTCATTGAGGCTTTGTCCTTCCTGTCTCCGGGCAGGGGATTGCGGCGCGCATCCTATGATGATGTCGCGCGAACGAATGGGCCCGAAATTAAGCATGATGGCTTTGCCATCCACGCATCACTCGATTGTATGATTTATGGCGATGTCGAAATCGGCACAGGTACTGCAGGTGGCGGCGAAGGTGGCCGCAAGGTCCGTATCAATGGTATTGCCGCATCGGGCGATGAACTCCTTGATTATGCGCGCGTTCTCTGGGTTGTTCCGTCGATGGACGGGCTGTTTACCGGCGGCGCATCGGATCGGCGACGGTTTCTCGATCGCATGGTGCTGGCAATCGATACCAGTCACGGCAAGCGCGTGCTTGATTATGAAAAGGCGATGCGTTCTCGCAATCGTCTGTTGAGCGACGGAAACAGCGATAATCAGTGGCTGGAAGCGATTGAAAGCCAAATGGCCGAACTTGGCATCGCGATCGCTGCTGCGCGCGCTGAAGCAATGCGTATGATTGCTGCGATGATTGAGCGGCTTCCCAGTGACGGTCCATTTCCCAAAGCGGATTGCTTTCTCGAAGGATCGCTTGAACAACGGATTAGTTTGGAAGCAGCCCTTGATCTTGAAGAGGATTTTCGGCGCACATTGCGCGACGGGCGTGCTCGGGATCGCGCTGCCGGACGCACTTTGGATGGCCCGCATCGTACTGATCTCATTGTTCAGCATCGGCCCAAATCCATGCCTGCAGCACTTTGCTCAACCGGCGAGCAGAAGGCGTTGCTGATCGGCCTTATTCTGGCGCATGCAAGGTTGACGGGCGAGCTTTCGGGCATGGCGCCGATTCTGCTGCTTGATGAAATTGCGGCTCACCTCGATATCGGGCGCCGTGCCGCTCTGTTCGGAATTCTGGATGATCTTGGTGGGCAGGCCTTCATGACTGGCACCGACCGGTCGCTGTTTGAAGCGCTAGAAGGTGACGCGCAGTTTTTCAACGTGGCGGCGGGCGAACTGACAAGAATCTAAAAATAATCGCTGACAGGTCATTTGAGCGGGCCTATGTTCAAGCATCATGAATGCATCATCAAAGCCCTTTTCATCCGAAGAACTGGAGCGCTATGCGCGCCATATTGTGCTGCCGGAAATCGGTGGCCCAGGTCAGCAAATGCTGAAGGCCGCTCGCGTCCTTGTTGTGGGCGCAGGCGGACTTGGCGCGCCTGTGCTGCAATATCTGGCCGCTGCCGGTATAGGCACGCTCGGTCTTGTTGATGACGATACGGTTTCATTGTCGAACCTGCAAAGGCAGGTGATCCACGATACGGAAAGTGTCGGCCAGGCAAAGGTGGAGAGCGCCAAGTCTTCGATTGCTCGCATTAATCCGCATGTGAAGGTTGAAGGCTATTCGTTGCGGTTAAATACCGAGAACGCACAAGCTCTCATCAGCGATTACGACGTTGTTGTCGATGGCTCTGACAATTTTGCTACCCGTTATGCGCTGGCTGACGCTGCAGCCTTGGCTGGGCGCCCTCTGGTGACGGGCGCTATGGGTCGCTTTGATGGAACAGTCACGGTGCTTATGCCTTATGCCAGTGGTGCTGACGGCAATCCCAATCCATCTTATCGCGATCTGTTTCCAGACATGCCGTCACCGGGCTCAGTGCCGACTTGTGCAGAAGCTGGCGTTTTAGGCGTTTTACCGGGGGTGATTGGCAGTTTGCAGGCCATGGAAGTGATCAAGCTGGTGACCGGTATTGGTGAGCCTCTTGTTGGTCGGCTTCTGCTCTACAATGCATTGAATGTGCGGTTCGAAATCATTCGCTATAAGGCACGTAAACCCAAATGACGGCTCTCCGCATTTGCCTCATCGGTTCGGATTTTGATCGCTGGAAAGATCTTCTCCGGCTCATTCAGGAGAGTTTTGCCTATATGGATGGCATTATTGATCCACCATCTTCCGCACGCCATCTGACGGCAGATAATCTGCAGGAGAAGGCGAAAGACGAAACGGGATTTGCAGCTTTCATTGGTGAAGAACTGGCAGGCTGTGTGTTCATCAAGGAAAAAGATGATCACTTCTATCTTGGCAAGCTCGCAGTCGCCCGTGGCTTTGAAGGTCAGGGGACTGGGCGCAACCTCGTGGAAAAGGTTGAGCAGCATGCAGTAACGTGTGGCAAACCCGTGATGGAGCTGCAGACCCGCATTGAGCTTACGCGCAACCATGCGGTCTTTGAGAAATTAGGCTATCGCAAGGTAGCGGAGACGGCTCATACTGGCTTTACGCGCACGACATCGATCACCATGCGCAAGGAGATCACACGTGGCACTGACATTAACGCATGAAGAGCAGTCGATAGCGTCCGGTGCTGAGGGCGAAGGTGCCGCGATGGCTATGCGTATAGTGGCTGATACAGCACGACTGATGGGCGCACCGCGTCTTATCCCAATTGCTTCAGCTCATATTGATGGTGCGCTCTATCATGGGGACAGCGGTACGCTGTTTGCCGAAAGGCTGGTTGATGGTGGTGCGAAAACCAAAGTGCGCGCAACGCTGAATGTTGGTTCCATCGATCTCACCGGTTGCTCGCACAATCTCCTGCCGCAGCATGAGGCGGAAATGGCCAAGCGCATGATGCGCGCCTATATCAAGCTTGGTTGCGAGCCGACTTGGACTTGTGCGCCTTATCAGGCGGGTCATCGCCCGGAAAAAGGAACCGATGTTGCCTGGGGCGAATCGAATGCCGTTGTTTTTTGTAATTCCGTGCTGGGCGCACGGACCAACCGTTATGGCGATTTCCTCGATATAGCTTGTGCTATCGCTGGTCGTGCGCCGGATTACGGGCTGCATCGAACTGAGAATCGTCGCGCGACGGTCGTTCTCGATATTTCGGCAATCAATCCTGCGTTTCTTGGTTCTGAGGTCGCATGGCCGATTCTAGGCAACCTGTTTGGGCGCAGTGTGGGCACAAATATTGGCGTGGTGGCAGGAGCCCGTGTGCACCCGGATGAAGATGCACTGAAAGCTTTTGGTGCTGCCGCAGCCTCGGTGGGTTCAGTCGGGCTTTTCCATGTTGCCGGTGTAACGCCGGAAGCACCCGATCTTGAAACCGCCCTGCAGCATCAGAGGCCTGAAGGCATCATCCATGTGACGCAGGAAATGATTGAGGCCACGCGCAAACGTTTGTCGACGGTCGACCATGTGGATGCGATTGATGCGGTCGCTATTGGCAGTCCGCATTTGTCGATTGCTGAGTTCGACCGTCTTGAAAGTGCCATTGCTGCCCGCAAGCTGGCCGTGCCGCTTTATGCCTGCACCGGACGACATGCTCTTGTGGAACTGGAAAAGAATGGGCGCAGACAACTGCTTGAAAAAGCAGGCGTTGTGATTGTCGCTGATACTTGCGTTGTTGTCACACCTATTTTGCCAGCTAAGGATAATGCCGTTCTGATGACCAATTCGGGTAAATTTGCCCATTATGCGCCGGGAAATACGGGCTATGGCGTGCTGTATGGGTCGCTTGAGGAATGCGTTGAGAGTGCTGTCGCTGGCCGCCCGATTTTTGCGAGGCAGGCAGCGTGAGTGAAATCACTTTCACATCGTCCGTCCTCGTCGCCGGAAAGGCTGCTCAAGCTCAGGCTTTGGTCCTCTCAGCCCCTATCAGTTTCTGGGGCGGTGTTGATCCCAAAACCGGCCGTATCGCCGATGTTCGTCATCCTGAACATGGTCAGAGCATTTCGGGTTATGTTTTATGCCTGCCGGGCACCATCGGGTCGTCTTCTGCGGCAGCCGTGTTGCTGGAACTGGTTCATGCTGGCCTGGCCCCGGCGGCGATTGTTCTGCACGAACCAGATGCCATTCTGCTTCTTGGTCTCATCGTTGCGCGCGAGATGGGACATGACGTGCCGATTGCCGTCGAGTATGATCGGGAGGCCCAAAAGAAACTCGCCGGCCATCACGTGATGGTCGGCGAGGACGGAAAGATTTCAATTAGGACTTAACTTAATATTGCGTGGTGCGATCCACCACATTTTCCAAAGTTCCGTCACGCTCGAAAGCTTCAATCTGACGGATGATCTGGGGAACAATGGCAGATGCTGACGAGCTTGCAGCCGAATGCGGGGTGATCGTCACTTTCGGATGTGTCCAGAGCGGGCTATCAACTGGCAGCGGTTCCTGATTGAAAACGTCAAGCGTTACAGCCGAAAGCAGACCGCGATCCAGGGCTGCCAGAATATCCGCTTCGTTCTGCAAGCCGCCACGACCTGCGTTGATCAGCACAGGCGCGCCCAGTGGGCCGTCGCTTTTCAATTGCGCAAACATGGTCATCGACAGAATGCCTTTGGTGTCAGGTGTCAAAGGCAGAAGACAGACGAAAATATCGGCCGTTTTGAGAAAGCGTACGAAGCCTTCCTTGCCGTTGAAGCTCTGAACGCCCTCGATTTCCTGGGGGCGACGGCTCCAGCCGGTGACATTGAAGCCGAGCGTCTTGAGCTTGGCTGCTGCATCGCGACCGAGAACCCCCAGCCCCATGATACCGACAGTCACTTCATGGGCCGCTGGCTGGCGCGGGTCTTCATGCCAGACCCGGTTCTTCTGCTGTTTGCGGTAATTTGCGCCAAGACGATGGTGATCAAGCACCTGCCAGACCACATATTCGGTCATGCGCATGGTGAGATCATCTGAGATAACACGCACGAGCGGCACGTCTGGAATGTGCGGATCGTGAAAGACATGATCAACGCCAGCACCGAGCGAGAAAATCACTTTGAGATTTGGAAGATTGGCCAGCGAGCCGGGCTTCTGCTTCCAGACGAGCGCATACTCGACGCTTGGATCGGTTTCGCCACGTTCAGTCACGACATTGCGCTCAGGCGCGTGTGCCTTAAAGCTGTCGACCCAAATAGCCGGATCCCAGTTGGTCAAAGACAGAAAGATTTTTTTGTCCGCTGTCGTCATTGTCTTATTCCTCCCTCGGTAGCCTCCATGTGGAAGGCCGCCGCCATCAACGCCTTGGTATAGTCGGTTTTTGGATTGGCAAAGACTTCCTTTGACGTTCCATATTCGACTGCCTTGCCATTGCGCATCACCAGCACATCATTGGCCAGCGCCCGCACCACTTTCAAGTCGTGGCTTATGAAAAGATAAGCCAGGTCATGCTTTTTCTGCAATGCGCGTAAAAGATCGACCACCTGAGCCTGAACACTCATGTCGAGCGCTGAGGTCGGCTCGTCCAGCATGACGAATTTCGGGTTGAGAACCATCGCCCGCGCAATCGCGACACGCTGGCGCTGACCGCCCGAGAACTCGTGCGGATAGCGGAAGCGGCTGTCGGGATCGAGGTTCACTTCCTTGAGTGCCGCCACCACACGTTCATCACGTGCGTCGGCCGACAGCTTCGGCTCATGCACCAGAAGCCCTTCGGCGATGATATCGGCAATGGTCATGCGTGGGCTCAGCGAGCCGAACGGGTCCTGAAACACAATCTGCATTTCGCGACGCAACGGGCGCATGTCCTTAAAGCTGTATTTCGCAATATCGCGTCCCTCAAAGCGGATTTCCCCCTGCGACGAAATCATGCGTGAAAGAGCGAGACCAAGTGTTGTCTTGCCGGACCCTGATTCTCCGACAACGCCGAGCGTCTGACCGGCACGCAATTCGATATTGATGCCGTCCACTGCCTTCACATGATCAACGGTCTTGCGCAGGAACCCTTTCTTAATCGGGAACCAGACGCGGACGTCCTTGCCTTCCATCACCTTCTTTGCGCTGAGATCAGCCAGCGGAGGCTCGCCCTTTGGTTCTGCCGCGAGAAGATGTTTTGTATATTCATGCTGCGGATTGTCGAAGATTTCCCTGGTCGGACCGGTTTCGACGATCTTCCCTTTGCTCATCACACAAACCCGATCGGCGATTTTGCGCACGATACCAAGATCATGGGTGATGAAGAGCATCGACATGCCCTGAGCGCTTTTAAGCTCTGCGAGAAGTTGTAATATCTGCGCCTGCACCGTCACATCGAGCGCGGTTGTAGGTTCATCGGCTATCAGCAGCTTTGGCTTATTGGCAAGTGCCATGGCGATCATCACGCGTTGACGCTGACCGCCTGAAAGTTGGTGCGGGAAGGCGCTCAGGCGCTTTTCCGGTTCACGAATGCCAACCTCGTGCAAAAGCTCCAGCGTTCGTGCACGTGCGGCCTGATCACCCATGCCCTGATGCATTTTCAGGATTTCGCTGATCTGCCGTTCCACTGAATGCAGCGGATTGAGCGAGGTCATAGGCTCCTGAAAAATCATGGTGACATCATTGCCGCGCACGCGGCGCAATTCAGGCTCTGATGCCGTCATCAAATCCTTGCCGTTGAAAAGAATTTCACCGGATGGATGACTTGCTGCCGGATAAGGCAGGAGCTTGAGAATAGACAGCGCAGAAACTGACTTGCCCGAACCGGATTCACCGACAAGTGCCACGGTTTCACCCTCTGCAATATCGAAGGAAACGTGGTCGACGGAAATTCGCTCCTCGCCGTTCTGACGGAAGGCCACCGAAAGATCACGGACGGAAAGTAGTATCTTTTTATTCATTGATCCGCTCGTTGGCCCACTCATTGAAATGCCTTTCGTGGATCGAATGCATCGCGTGTTGCTTCGCCAATAAAGATCAAAAGCGACAGCATCAATGAGATCACCACAAAGCCGGTAATACCAAGCCACGGCGCCTGAAGGTTGTTCTTGCCCTGCGCGAGCAACTCTCCAAGCGAAGCAGAGCCCGGAGGCAATCCGAACCCAAGGAAGTCAAGCGAAGTGAGTGTGGTGATGGAGCCATTGAGAATGAACGGTAAGAAGGTCAGTGTTGCAACCATGGCATTGGGCAAAAGGTGTCGCCACATGATTGTGCCGTTCTTCACACCAAGGGCGCGCGCCGCATTCACATATTCGAAGTTTCTGGCGCGCAGGAATTCCGCACGCACCACGCCAACGAAAGCGACCCATGAAAACAGCAACATGATGCCGAGCAACACCCAGAACCCCGGCGGTAAGATCGCAGCTATAATTAGCAGCAAATAAAGTACCGGAATCGATGACCAGATTTCAATGACGCGCTGGAAGATGAGATCAACCCAGCCGCCGAAATAACCCTGCACTGCACCTGCCGTCACACCAATGATTGCCGAGAAGAACGTCAGGATCAGGCCGAACATCACCGAAATGCGGAAGCCGTAAAGCGCACGCGCAAAGACATCACGTGCCTGATCATCAGTGCCGAGCCAGTTGAAATTGCCGACAATGCAATTGGGATCACTCACCCCTTGCGGATAACGCTGGCAGCGTTGCTCCTCGGTATAAAGCCAGAAAGGCTTTGAGGGAGCTGCTTCCGGAATATCGTTATTGACGGTGTTGTAGGAATAGCGGACCGGCGGCCAGATGGCCCAGCCATTCTGGTTGATTTCGTCCTGAATGACGGGATCACGATAATCGGTCACGGCATAAAAGCCGCCAAATTTCTCTTCCGGATAGTCGACAAAAACCGGCGCCAGCAATTCGCCCTTATAGGAAACGAGAATGGGGCGGTCATTGGCGATAAACTCGGAGCAGAGCGCTGCAACAAGCAGAAACAGGAAAATCCACAGTGACCAGTAACCGCGTTTATTGGCTTTGAAATTCTGCCAACGGCGGCGGGTGAGCGGCGAAAGGAATGGGCGCTTCACAGGTTTTGTGGCCGGGGTGAGAATGGTATCTGTCATCACACATCCCTCCGGTCAAAGTCGATGCGCGGATCAATCCATGTGTACATGAGATCGGATAGGAGTCCGACGAGAAGCCCGATCAGCGAGAAAATGAACAGATTGGCGAATACGACTGGATAATCGCGATTGATAATTGATTGATAGCCAAGCAGGCCCAACCCATCGAGTGAGAAGATGGTTTCAATCAGCAGCGAGCCAGTAAAGAAGGCCGAGATGAAAGCGCCCGGAAAACCGGCAATCACGATCAGCATTGCATTGCGGAAAACATGGCCGTAAAGCACCTGATTTTCGGTCAGGCCCTTGGCACGTGCAGTCGTGACATATTGCTTGCGGATTTCTTCCAGAAATGAATTCTTGGTCAGAAGCGTGGTGGTGGCGAAGGCCGAGAGCACCAAAGCAGTCACAGGCAGCACCATATGCCAAAGGTAATCGCCGATTTTGCCCCAGAATGACATTTGCGCGAAATCAGGTGAGGTCAGGCCGCGTAGCGGGAACCAGTCAAAGAACGAGCCGCCCGCAAAAAGCACGATCAGCAGGATCGCAAAGAGGAAGCTCGGAATTGCATAGCCGACGATGATGATAGCACTGGTCCAGGTATCGAAACGCGTTCCTTCCTTGATCGCCTTACGAATGCCAAGCGGGATCGAAATCAGATAGGACAGGAATGTGAGCCACAGACCGAGCGAAATCGACACTGGCATCTTTTCCTTGATGAGGTCGATCACGCTGATATCGCGGAAATAGCTATGCCCGAAATCGAAGCGCATATAGTTCCAGAGCATCAGACCGAAGCGTTCAAGCGGTGGTTTGTCGAAACCGAATTGCTTTTCAAGATCAGCGATGAATTGCGGGTCGAGGCCCTGCGCACCGCGATATTTGGAGTTGACGGAGCCGCTATCCATGCCACTCTGGCCGAAGTCGCCGCCACCGCCGGAAAGGCGGTCTAACGCATCGCCACCCTGACCGGAAAGCTGAGCAATGACGCGTTCAACTGGCCCACCGGGGGCAAACTGAACGACGGCAAAAGATATGGCCATAATGCCCAAGATGGTCGGGATCATCAGGAGAAGGCGGCGTAGAATATAAGCGCCCATCAGCCTTCAATGCTCCGGATGTTCATTTTGTTCTTATGGCTTGCCAACAATTTTTGCCTTCTTGTTTATTATGAGCATGATCCCGAAAACCGGTTTCCACTTTTCGGGCTCATGCTTTAATCCACCAAAGCGTCTCGACTGGAAAGCCGTAATCAGGCTTTGGCTCCTTGAAACCAAAACGATCCCAATAAGCTACCAGGTGATTCGCCACCGTCCAATTTGGAATCCACTCAAGCCTGATACACAAGTACCGATCAAGCACCCTGATCGTTGCGACCAGTTCGTCCCGCGTGGATGCTTTGCCCACATCCTCGATCAATGCGTCGATAATGGGGTCAGATGTGCCGGGAAGATTATAACTTCCGGGTGTTTTGGCTGATTCTGATCCGAACATGCCAGCCAGTGATTCTTTGGTGGGCGTTGCGCCAAACTGCATCGCAATGCCGACGAGATCGAAGTCGAAATCCTGCATGCGGGCCTGGTATTGGCTCGGATCCACCAATCGTACACTGGCATCGATGCCAATGGCGCGCATTTTCTGGACAAGAGGATTGTAGACCCGATTGAGAGATTCGGAATTGCTTAGAATTTCGAGCGTGAATTTTTCACCGTTTTTGCCGTGAAACTGGCCTTTGTTTCGCTCAAAGCCTGCAGCTTCCATCAACTCGATAGCGCGGGAAAACTGCTTGCGGTCGCGGCCTGTACCATCTGAAACAGGCATGACAGGGACTTCGCCAAAGGCCGCTTCGGGAATTTTGCCCCGAAATCGTTCAAGTACCTTCAGTTCATCAGCAGTCGGCATGCCCACGGCCTGAAAGTCGGAACCGTTGAAGTTAGATTGCGACCGTTGGTAGGTATCATAGAACAGGTTTGCATTGGTCCACTCGAAATCGAAGCACAGATTGATCGCTTCACGAACACGTGGGTCGCTGAAACGCTCGCGGCGCTGGTTGATCGCCCACGCCTGCATGAGTGGGCGCTTTTCCCTTGGAAATGTGCGCTTGATGATCTTATTCTGCTGAATGGCAGGGAAATCGTAAGCTGTGGCCCAGTTCTTTGCTACGTTTTCAGATCGAAAATCGATATTGCCTTTCTTGAAGGCTTCGAATTCTGGCTGTCTATCACGGTAGAACTCAATGCGGATGCGGCCAAAGTTGCTGGAGCCGCGCTGCACAGGTAAATCCTTGGCCCAATAATCATCAACCCGGTCATATTCAATCGCTTGCCCGGCAGAGACTTTGCCGACGCGATAAGCACCTGATCCAAGGATCGGTTCCAGGCCTGTCGCATCGAAATTTCGCTCCTTGAACCAGTCTTTGGAGAGAATTGGCAGTGTAACTGCGTCGAGAATGGCATTGGGGCCACTTTCAGCCGAAAAATGCATCTGCACTTCGCGTTCACTGATTTCTTTTACAGCTTCGAGCGCTGCAAGAATCTGCCTTAATTGCGGATGTCCCTTTTCCTTAAGCGTCTCGTAAGTGAACACAACATCCTTCGCTTCAATTGGCGAACCATCGTGAAAACGAGCTTCTTTGCGCAGCTTGAAGAGGCAGGTCTGATGGTCTTTGGATAGTGTTACATTTTCAGCGATCAGGCCATAAACAGCGTCGGGCTCATCAAGTGCTGACACCATCAATGTGTCGAAGGTCAGCTCCATGCGCGGCGGCGCATCACCCTTGAACGTCAGCGTGTTTAGCGTATTGAAAGTCTCCGTGTTCTGGTTCCACACCCATGTGGATGGCGCCAGCGTAAAGGTGCCACCCTTTGGCGCATCGGGGTTCACATAGTCGAAATGGGCGAAATCGGGCGGATACTTCAGTTCGCCGAAGGCAGATAGACCATGCAAGGGCTTGTCTGTGGGGAGCTTTGCAACAGCAATTTCCGGAAAGCAGGCTGCGAGAGCGGCACTGCCTGAAAGTCCAAGGAAATGGCGGCGATTGAGATGAAAGCCCGACATTGGAAAGGCGTCCTTAAAGCATTTTCAGCAAAAGTGCGAAGCGGTTTTGCGTAGGATAATGCGTAAAAACAAATAGATAGAACGGTTTCAACTATTCAATCTTAATTGAGGCCACTCTAGTCGGAACTGTTTTTAAGCTTGGCTTCTTTCGTCGGGTCGATCCACCACGAGAATGGGTCAATCCCAAGATAGTCGGGTTGCTGTTCCGGCATGCCGAATTTGTTCCAATAGGCGACGTTGATGTGGTCTGAATACCATTGTGGAATGACGTAATAGTTCCACAGCAATGCGCGGTCGAGCGCGTGGCTCGCCGCCACCAGCTCATCACGATCCTTGGCATAGATGATGCGGTCGATCAGCTTGTCGATGGCCGGGTTCTTGATACCCGCATAATTGCGGCTGCCTTTGAAGTCGGCGGCTTTCGAGCCCCACATATCGCGCTGCTCGTTGCCGGGAGAGGCAGTCTGTGCCGTGATCGAAGTGATTACGTCATAATCGAAATCATTGACGCGGGCCTGGTATTGAGCTGTATCGACAATGCGCACAGTCGCATTGATACCGATCTTGCGTAGGCTTGCGGCAAACGGGTTATAGATGCGCTCGTCGGTTGGATCTTTACCAAGAAATTCGATCGTGAACTGCTGACCATTGGCATCAACGAGCTTGTTACCTTGCAGTTTCCAGCCTGCCTCACCAAAAAGCTGAAGCGCTTTGCGCAGATTATCGCGCGTTGCCTGTGGAGTATCGTAGACTGGCAGCTTGAATTCTTCAGTCAGCGCTTCGGGCGGAAGCGAATCCTTCACAGTTTCAAGAATTGCTTTTTCTTCTGGCGTCGGTGCACCGCTCAGCTGTAGTTCGTTGCCCGCGAAATAGCTGTTGATGCGCGTGTACTGATTGAAGAACAGCAGGCGGTTCATGGTTTCAAAGTCGAACGCATAGGTCAGTGCCTGACGCACTTGCGGGTCTTTGAATTTCTCCTTGCGTGTATTCAGGAAATAGCCCTGCATTCGGCCAACAGCATTGAACGGAAAGGATTTCTTGACGACATCGCCACGCTGCACGGCTGGGAAGTTATACTGCTCCGCCCAGCGCTGAGCGCGATTCTCATTACGATAATCGTACTGGCCACCTTTTTTGAAGGCCTCCCACGTCGCATCTTCATTGAAGTAATATTCGTAGCGCACTTCATCAAAGTTGTTGCGCCCAACATTGACGCCAAGGTCCTTGCCCCAGTAATCGGCAACACGTCCCCACACGATGGAGCGGCCCGGCACCATGCTCTTGATCTTGTAGGCGGCCGATCCGAGTGGAATTTCCAGCGTCGGACGGCTGATGTCACGCTGCTTGCCTTGCGCATCCTTGCCTTCCCACCAATGCTTGGGCAGGATTGCGAGCTGCCCCACGATCTGTGGCAGTTCGCGGTTGCCTGACTGCGAGAAGGTGAACTTCACCTCATGGTCGCTGGTCTTTTCGGCTTTCTCCACGTCGCCATAATATTTGTTGTAGAGCGGCGACTGCTTCTTGAGAATATCAAACGACCAGATCACGTCATCGACGGTAATCGGTTCTCCATCATGCCATTTGGCATTGGGATTGAGCTTGAATTTCACCCATGAAAAATCATCAGGATACTGCAAAGCTTCAGCGATCAACGGATATTGCGTTGAGCCCTGATCAAGCGCATCGGTCATCAATGTATCGTAGAGCATCCCGCCGCCGAAATCGGCGAGGCCTGCGGCGGCAACACCCTGAACCACGAATGGATTGAGGCTGTCGAACGTGCCGACTGCAACCTGATTGAGGACGCCCCCTTTGGGTGCATCAGGGTTCACATAATCATAATGCTTGAAGTCAGCCGGATATTTGGGCTCGCCGATAAGGCTTGAAGCATATCGCCATTCTGGCGCGGCATCCGTTGCGTAACTAAACGATACCGTGCTCGCCAGCATGGTGACCGCGAACGCTCCCGCCCAAAAACCTCTCATCCAGCATCTCCGTTTCTGCTTCGGATATTGTCGAATTGATTTTTATGGGTTTTTGCGGAGGAAGAAAGGCACAAGTTGAAAAAACATGCCGGCAATAAAAAAGCCGGGTCGAAACCCGGCTTTTTCTTGAAATTTAATCAGCTTAGTTCGCTGGGGCAGGCTGTGCCGGAGCAGGTGCCTGTTCGGCAGGCTTCTGTTCTCCAGCTGGAGCTTCCGCAGGTTTTTCTGCTTCGCCTGCAGGGGCTGCACCTTCTGGCTTGGCTTCCGTGCCTTCAGCAGGAGTCGCGTCAGCGGTTGGAAGCGGCGCTGGGTTGTCAGATAATGTGCGCAGATAAGCGATCAGATCGGCGCGTTCATTGTCTTTCTTGTCCCCAGCAAAGCCCATAGCCGTGCCTTTGATGAAGCCCTTTGGCGAAGTGAGGAACTTGTTGAGATGTTCATAATCCCACTTGTTCCCGCCTGCGCCGAATTCCTTCATTGCAGCCGAATAGCCAAAGCCTTCAACAGAGGCAGCCGGACGGTCCAGAACATCCCAAAGATGTGGTCCGACCTTGTTGGCGCCACCCTTTTCGCCTGTATGGCATGCTGCGCAACGCTTGAAGACGGTTTCGCCGCGTGCCGGATCAGCGGATTGCATCAGTGTAGCAATCGACACTTCTTCCTTGGCTGGTGCAGCTTCCCCACCAGTCGAAGCCTCTGCCGCTTCGATTATGAAACCTGGCTTCTCAGGGGCTGGCGCATGAAACAGCGTGTCGGACAGAATGCCCGTCGTCATAACAACGAAAACCGTTGCCAGAAAAGCCATGATAAACTTATTAGTCCGGGTTGAATTCATCGCCGGTCAGCGCTCCCTCTACTCAACGCCCTCCAAAGCCGGCATGCAAAACCTGTGTTAAAAGGCTGGCAAGTCTCTCCCCGGCGTCGGGCGGAAACTAGGTCTTTTACAGGGGTGATGCAACACCTATAAGGGGTTCCAGACCCGTGACTTTTTGACACTTTTGCTGCATTTGCCGTGCAGATAAAGATTGCCAGAAGGCTTCGACAGACCTTTTACGGCCAAATTAAACACCAAGAGGCGATCATGCTTCAGACTTTGAAAACACTGACACTTATACCGGCGCGGATGGCTTCAACACGCCTGCCGAACAA
This sequence comes from Brucella sp. HL-2, assembly GCF_025846885.2. NCBI lineage: Bacteria > Pseudomonadati > Pseudomonadota > Alphaproteobacteria > Hyphomicrobiales > Brucellaceae > Brucella > Brucella sp. HL-2. The sequence goes on from NZ_JAOYTK010000001.1 coordinate 320,808, forward strand.
GCCGCTGGCCGATATTTGCGGCAAGCCGATGATCGTGCATGTGGCAGATCGTGCGGTGGCGGCATCGCTTGGACGCACCGTGGTCGCGACCGACAGTGAAGAGATTTTTGCAGCTGTTCGGGCGCATGGTCATGAGGTCATTATGACGCGCGGCGATCATGAATCGGGTTCTGATCGCATTTATGAGGCTCTTCAGAAAGTTGATCCGCAGGGTGAAGTCGAGGCGATCATCAATGTGCAGGGCGATCTGCCGACGATCGATCCGGAAACCATCCGTCGTGCGCTCCGCCCTTTGGAAGATGGGCCTGCAGATATTGCGACACTTGGCGTCGAAATCACACTGGACGAAGAAAAGATCAATCCGAATGTGGTGAAGATTGTCGGTTCACCACAGCCCGGCGGTGAGCGTCTGCGTGCGCTTTATTTTACCCGCGCGACAGCTCCTTATGGCGACGGCCCGCTCTACCATCATATTGGGCTTTATGCTTATCGCCGTGCAGCACTTGAGCGCTTTGTGAAGATTGGACCGTCGCCGCTTGAAAAGCGCGAAAAGCTCGAACAGCTGCGTGCACTTGAAGATGGAATGCGCATTGACGCAGAGATCGTCAAAACAGTTCCGCTGGGCGTTGATACGCAGGCTGATCTTGACCGGGCACGTGAAATTATCGCAAAGGGTTTATAACCAAGAAAGCCCTCAGTTCTTCGAGGGCATTTGAGAAAGTACGAACACGATGAAGACCAACCGGATTTCCTTTCAGGGTGAAGCGGGCGCCAATTCCGACACGGCTTGCCGCAACATGTTTCCCGATATGGAGCCTTTACCGTGTCCGACTTTTGAAGATGCGTTTAACGCTGTAGAAAGCGGTGCTGCTGATCTTGCGATGATTCCGATCGAGAACACGCTTGCGGGTCGCGTTGCAGATATTCACTACCTGCTGCCGCTTGCCGATATGCACATTGTTGGCGAATATTTCTTGCCGATCCATTTCCAGCTCATGGTTCTTCCCGGTGTGAAGCGCGATGAGATCAAGACGGTTCACAGCCATATCCATGCGCTTGGTCAGTGCCGCAACATCATTCGGAGTAATGGCTGGAAGCCGGTGATTGCAGGCGATACCGCAGGCGCTGCTCGCCTTGTGGCTGATTTGCAGGATCGTTCGATGGCAGCTCTTGCACCTAGTCTCGCGGCTGAACTTTATGGTCTTGATATCATAGAGGAAAATGTTGAGGACGCGGAAGACAACGTGACCCGCTTCGTTGTTCTCTCGAAGACAAAGAAATGGGAACCGCGCCCGGAAAAAGACGAACGTATCATCACCACGTTTGTCTTCCGTGTGCGTAACGTGCCCGCCGCGCTATATAAGGCAATGGGTGGCTTTGCGACCAACGGCGTGAACATGACCAAGCTTGAAAGTTATCAGCTGGGCGGCCGGTTTATCGCGACACAATTCTACGCGGATATCGAAGGTCATCCGGAAGACCGCAATGTGCAGCTCGCTTTGGAAGAACTTGAATTCTTCTCCAAAGAAGTGCGCGTACTTGGTGTCTATAAGGGGAGCGACATTCGCGGTACGCAGCTGCTGGCAGCTGAATAATTCCAGCATCTCCCGCAAAACGGGGAACCGCTTTTTCGGAGGGAAAATGCGCAAACAAAGAACTAAAGCGGTTGAGCCGCTCTAGTTCTCGGCCCAGGCTCTGATCAGATGGGTTGCGATAGCTCCGGTTGCCGGGATACGCAGCCCATTTTCATGTGTGCCAGCAAGCATCTCACGCACTTCAGCTTTTTCGAACCAGCGGCCATCTTCGAGCTCCGCGCGGTCGATTGCGAAATCGTCTGACAGCACTTCGGCATGGCAACCGATCATCAGTGAATAAGGAAATGGCCATGGTTGGCTGGCATGATAGCCAACGCGCCCGATCGCCAACCCCATTTCCTCAAAACTTTCGCGGCGAACGGCGGCTTCAATCGTCTCGCCATGCTCGATAAAACCTGCAAGGCAAGAATAGGACCCGGCAGCGAAGTGCGCGCTGCGTGCCAGAATGCATTTTTCACCGCGAATGGGCAGCATGATCGCGACCGGATCGGTTCGTGGAAAATGTTCGGCTCCACAATTTGGGCAGACGCGTTTTGCACCACCGGCGCGCATTTCGCTTTTTGTGCCGCAACGTCCGCAAAATCGGTGATTGCTATGCCATGCAGTTAGGGCTGCAGCCTGTGCCAGCGCACCGATGATATCGGCGGGCACAAGACCTTCCATATAAATGCTGCGATAATCCTGCGCCTTATAGGGAGCCTCAAGCTGGTCGGGATCAAGTGGAGCCGTGAGTGCAACCATCGGTGCACCGTCCTGTAAACCCAGCAGCACCGGTTCATGCAGATCGGGCAAAAAAGCTTGAGCTTCTTTCAGTGTAAATAGCGCGCGAGGAGCGCTGTCTTTTGTGTAATCGAGAAGCAGTCGGCTTCCGCCCAGAATCATTATCCGCGTTTCGGGCAGTTCCAGTGCGGTGAAAGCCGAATCATCCTGTCGCTTTTCGGAAAGACGGTCGATGCGGTTGCCAGCGAAGCCGACGAGACGGCTCGGTTCAATTTCCGGCAGGTCGTAAAGGCGGAAAGCCATGATGATCTCGGGGGAATGTTTCAGGGAGGAATTAGAGGGCAGTTCGGATTTTTTCGATCAGCGTGTGCGCATCTGTGTCGCCATAGGTTTCGCGGGTGCCATAACCCCAGACAGGGCCGGGCCAACCAGCATCGCCTTCATTGCGCGCAATCACATGCATATGGAGCTGACGAACAATGTTGCCCAAAGCGCCGGTGTTGATCTTGTGGCAGTCAGTTGCCTTCTTGAGCGCTTGTGAAACAATGGCGGCTTCAAAAGTCAGCATGGTCTGATCCAGCGGCGTCATATCGTGAATTTCAGCCAGTTTTGCGCGGCGCGGCACGAGGATCAGCCATGGCCAGCGCTTGTCATTCATGAGACGCAGTTCGCACAAGCCGAGCTTGGCGACTGAAAAAGTATCGGCATCAAGCCGTTTATCGAGTTCAAACTGTTCCATAACTGATTTCTTATCATTTTTTTTGACCCTTCGCTTGCTTTTTGCTTCGCAATTGACGATATGCAGCGTGGGAGGTTGGTGGTGGACGAGCCACTCGCCAACCGGGTCAGGTCCGGAAGGAAGCAGCCCTAACGAGCCAGGCACGGGTCGCCGTGCCAGCCTCCCACCTTTTCTTTCACGACGATGATGGCTGTTGATTGGCAGTAAACCACTGTCGAAGGCACTTTCGTCTCCGATCCAAACTGTTTAGAGTTTCGAGATTGGAAAAAAGCGAACAGGGAACGGAAGGGTCGCAATGGACACGAAATCCGCAGACTTGGCCGCCGATGGCGCCTATCGCGTTCTCGCCCGCAAATATCGTCCTCAGAATTTTAATGATCTTATCGGTCAGGAGCCGATGGTTCGCACGCTGAAAAATGCGTTCGAGACTGGCCGCATTGCGCAGGCCTGGATGTTGACCGGTGTGCGCGGTGTGGGCAAGACCACGACGGCGCGCATTCTGGCGCGTGCTCTCAATTACAAGACTGATTCTATTGACCAGCCGACAATCGATCTGTCAGTGCTTGGCGAACATTGTCAGGCTATCATGGAAGGCCGCCATGTCGATGTGATCGAAATGGATGCGGCCTCCCATACGGGTATCGATGATATCCGCGAGATTATAGAGCAGGTGCGTTATCGCCCTGTTTCGGCACGCTACAAAGTCTACATCATTGACGAAGTGCACATGCTGTCCAATCAGGCCTTCAACGGCCTTTTGAAGACGCTGGAAGAGCCGCCGCCGCATGTGAAGTTCATCTTTGCTACCACCGAAATCCGAAAAGTTCCGATCACGGTCCTGTCGCGTTGTCAGCGTTTTGATCTGCGCCGCATCGAATCGGGCACTTTGGCCGCACATCTGCGGCGGATTGCGGAAGCCGAACAGATCCAGGTCGACGATACATCGCTTGCGATGATTGCGCGCGCGGGCGAAGGCTCGGCCCGCGATTCGCTCTCCATCTTCGATCAGGCGATTGCCCATGGCGCTGGTCATGTTTCGGCAGAGGCTGTGCGTTCCATGCTGGGTCTTGCCGACCGTGCGCGCATTATCGATCTCTTCGAGATGCTAATGTGTGGCGATGTGGCTGGCGCTCTGACCGAATTTCGTGCGCAATATGACGTCGGTGCTGATCCGTCGGTCGTGCTGACTGATCTCGCAGACTTCAATCATCTGGTGACGCGCCTGCGCTTCACGCCTGACGTTGCGGAAGATGTTTCGCTGTCGGAAGATGAGCGTGTGCGTGGCCGCGATTTTTCGCAAAAGCTTTCGGTCCGTGTGCTTTCGCGCACATGGCAGATGCTGCTCAAGGGCATTGCGGAAGTCGACACCGCAACCCGTCCTATTCAGGCAGCTGAAATGCTGTTGATCCGTCTGGCGCATGCTGCCGATTTGCCAACGCTCGATGAAGCGCTGAAGGGACTGGAGAACGGTTCGGTTTCGGCATCGCGCCCGCAGCCATCGGGTGGAGCAAAGCCTAATGGTGGCTTTCAGTCCGAGGCACGGGTAAATGCGGATGCAATTGCGTCGTCCATGATGCCCGTATCGGGTGGACCTGCGACTGCGATGCGCCTTGTGGAAACACAGCCGCAGCCAGTACAGCCTCCTGCGCCCCAGCAATTCGTCGATAATACGCCTCAGCCTTTGGTGCCGATCAACAGCCTTGCTGATATCGTTGCTCTGGCTGACAAGTATCGTGACATGCAGTTCAAGATTCTGGTCAAGAACTGCGTGCGATTGTCATCCATCGCCGCCGGGCGGCTTGAAATCGGCCTGACGGATGATGCACCGAAATCATTGCCGAGCGATATCTCGCAGCGCCTGCTTAACTGGACCGGCATTCGCTGGATTGTGACCGTAGCGCGTGATGTTTCAGGACAGACGGTTGCGGAAGCTGAAACCGAGCGTCGCGACAATCTTGTCACCGATGCGCGGGCAGACCCGGATGTTGCCGCCATTTTGGCTGCTTTTCCTGGCGCAAAGATTACGGATGTCCGTATTACCGTTGCAGAACAGAGTGACGATGACGATATTGATCTGGATACGATTGAAGACGTGCCCGGCGCGCCTTCTGACGACGACTGAATTTTAAAAGACTATGGAGTGAACCCATGCGTGACATGATGGGCATGATGAAGCAGGCGAAAGAATTGCAGGCCAAGATGAAGGCCATGCAAGACGAGATTGCCAATCTTGAAGCAACCGCATCTTCGGGTGGTGGTCTGGTCACGATCACGCTTTCAGGCAAAGGCACACTATCGGCTCTCAAGATCGATCCGTCGCTTGCCAAGGAAGAAGAGGTGGAAATCCTCGAAGATCTGATCATTGCGGCCCACAACGATGCCAAGGCGAAGCTCGAAGCCGAAATGGCCGAAAAGACGCAGTCACTGACCGCTGGGTTGCCGATCCCTCCGGGCTTCAAGTTGCCGTTTTGATAGAGTAAGGCAGCAGAGAGCATGATTGCTCCTCTGCTGCCGTTGCCTACATCCTTATTCCTCTACTCCCCGAAGCAGCCCTACGTCCCAAAGCAGCATGTCCAAACGTATAGCCGGTCCTGAAATCGAACGTCTTATCCAGCTTCTGGCCCGTGTGCCGGGGCTTGGCCCGCGTTCGGCACGCCGCGCGGCGCTGCACCTGATCAAGAAGAAAGAAGCGCTGCTGATCCCGCTGGGCGGGGCGATGCAGGATGCTGCCGAAAAAGTGCGCATCTGCTCATGCTGCGGCAATGTCGATACATCCGATCCTTGCACCATTTGTACTGATGATCGCCGCGATCCATCCATGCTGATCGTCGTGGAAGACGTGTCCGATCTTTGGGCCCTGGAACGGGCTGGCACGATGAATGTTCGCTATCATGTGCTTGGCGGGCGGCTGTCGCCGCTTGATGGCATTGGTCCGGATGATCTCAACATCAAGGGGCTGGTTGAACGCGTAGCATCTGGCGAAATCAAGGAAGTGATTCTTGCTGTTAACGCGACGGTGGAAGGGCAGACGACCGCCCATTACATTACCGATCAGCTAACCGATTTCGATGTGCGTGTCACACGACTTGCGCATGGTGTGCCAGTGGGTGGTGAGCTTGATTATCTGGACGAAGGAACGCTTGCAGCAGCTCTGCGAGCGCGAACCGCACTATAAACATTCTGAAATTTGGAGACAGGCGTGATGGCAGGAAGATGGACCCGAAGCTTGAAACTTGCTCTCGGCCTGTTCGCGGCTTCTGCCATTACTCCATCGATTGCAGCACCGTCCAAAGCGCAAATTGAAAGCCAGTATCGCAACTGGATAGAAAAAGATCTCTGGCCTGAAGCCAAAGCTGCCGGCGTTTCACGTGCAATTTTCGAACAAGCTTTTGCAGGCGTTACCATCAACTGGAAGCTGCCTGATCTGGTGATTCCCGGCGAAAAGCCAACGACGCCCAAAGAACAGAAGCAGGCCGAATTCGGTGCCCCTGGCAAATATTTCAACGCCAAGACGCTTGGTTCCGTCACCAGTGGTGGCAAGGCGCGTCTTGGCCAGAATGCAAGTCTGCTTAAAAAAATTGAGCAGCAATATGGCGTGCCGGGGCGCATCGTTGTCGCCATTTGGGGACGTGAGTCGGGCTTCGGTACGGTCAAGATTCCATACAATGCGTTTGAAGTGCTCGGCACCAAAGCATTCATGGCAACGCGCAAGGACATGTTCCGCAAGGAGCTGATCGCAGCACTTGAGATCACCTCACGCGGTTACATTGCCAATGGTTCGATGAAAAGTTCATGGGCCGGCGCACTCGGTCAGCCGCAATTCATGCCGACTTCTTATCTCAAACACGCCGTTGATTTTGATGGCGATGGCAAGCGCGATATCTGGAACTCAGTCCCGGATACGCTGGCATCGATTGCCAATTATCTCAAAATCCATGGCTGGCAGAGCGGGCGCGATTGGGGCTACGAGGTCAATGTGCCTCAGAGTGTTTCTTGTTCGCTGGAAGGGCCTGATCAGGGCAAGACGTTTGGCGAGTGGGCAAAGCTTGGCATCAGTCGTGCTAACGGCAAGGCATTTCCTGCCAATGAAATGAAGGGCGAAGGCTTTTTGCTTATGCCCGCTGGTCGCTATGGCCCAGCCTTCATCGTGACGCCTAATTTCTACGTGATTAAAGATTACAATATGAGCGATCTTTATGCGCTCTTCATCGGTCATGTTGGTGATCGCATTGCCTATGGCGCGGGCGATTTCCAAACACAATGGGGCAATGTCGGCACCATGTACCGTTCTGACATTCAGGCCATGCAAAAGCGCATGCAGGCACAGGGATATGATGTTGGCAAGGCTGATGGCCTGCCTGGCTTTAAAACCCGCCGCTCAATCGGTCTGTGGCAATCCAAGAATGGAATGGCCCCGACCTGCTTCACCCAGCCTGAACTGGTAAAATCAATTCGCTAACGTTGATGCCGGGAGCCAAAACTCCCGGCATCAGTATTTTAAGCGGCCTTTGTCAGCATCCCGTGCGGGTCGAGGACGAATTTCTTCGCCACGCCCTGATCGAAGCTTTCATAGCCTTGTGGTGCGTCATCCAACGAAATCACCTGCGCATTGACGATTTCGGCAATGTTCAGACGTCCGTGCAAAATGGCCTGCATCAGTTGGCGATTATATTTAACCACTGGCGTCTGTCCTGTATGGAAAGACTGCGCCTTTGCCCAGCCAAGACCAAAGCGTAAGGAAAGACTTCCCTGCTGGGCTGCCTTGTCGACAGCACCCGGATCTTCCGTCACATAAAGACCTGGAATGCCGATGGAACCGGCAGGGCGCGTGATTTCCATCATCTGGTTGAGCACGATTGCCGGCTGCTCACCGCCACTGTGACCACGTGCTTCAAAGCCTACCGCATCAATGGCGCTATCCACTTCATTGCTGCCGGTTACTTCGGCAATCATATCGCCGAGGCGATCGCTGGCGGACAGATCAATCGGCTCGAAGCCCACTTTCCGTGCGTGCTCAAGACGTTCCTTATTGAAGTCTCCAACCATGACGACTGCAGCGCCCAGGATGCGGGCGGATGCTGCTGCAGCAAGCCCAACAGGACCGGCACCTGCCACATAGACGATCGAGCCTACCCCAACGCCAGCCTTCACCGCACCATGGAAGCCGGTGGGCAGAATGTCGGAAAGCATGGTCAGGTCGCGAATTTTCTCGATGGCCTGTTCACGATCTGGAAATTTCAGCAGGTTGAAGTCTGCATAAGGCACCATGACATAGCGCGCTTGCCCGCCAATCCAGCCGCCCATATCGACATAGCCATAAGCGCCACCGGCGCGCGAGGGGTTGACTGTGAGGCAGACACCTGTGTCCTGCGATTTGCAGCAGCGGCAGCGCCCACAGGCGACGTTAAACGGTACCGAAACGATGTCGCCCACTTCAAGCATTTCGACATCGCTGCCTTTTTCAATCACTTCGCCTGTGATTTCGTGACCGAGCACAAGGCCGGGCATGGCAGTGGTACGACCACGCACCATGTGTTGGTCGGAGCCGCAAATATTGGTTGTGATGACTTTCAGGATGACGGCGTGATCAAGTTTGCGACCATCAGGTGCGCTCAATACCGGATCATCAATGTCACGAACTTCGACTTTACCCGGGCGCATATACACGACGCCTCTATTCCTGCTCATGTCTACCTCCTCCAGATCGACAGTGCGGATCAGTCCCGATCCGCATAATGGGGTCGAGATGTGCGGGGGACATCCCCGTGCTGGAAGCCTACAGCGCTTATCGGTCGGGGAGTTGTTCTGTGCGCGACATGTCTGGTTCTTTCATCAGCATGTCGGCGAAAGATTTGAGCGCCTTGGTCTGATAGCGATCATTGTGCGAAAGCATGAGAAACTGTCTCTGTGGCAACACGAAGTTGGCTTTTACCAGTGTGCCCGCGGCAAGATGTGGCGCTGCCACCAGTTCAGAAATCGCGGTGACATAGTTGCCAGACAATACGGCAGAGCAGATGGCCTCGTTGGATGGCAATTCCAGTGCGATGTTAAGACGTGAAGGATTGTAGCCTGCGACGCGCATTGCATCCTCGAATACGCTGCGGGTGCCTGAGCCATGTTCGCGCAGTATCCACTTTCCATGAAACAGCGTGTCCCATGCGAGCTTACCGGCATCGCACCATTCGTGATCAGGTCGTGTGACGACAATGAGCTGATCTGTGCCGACCTTGCGCAATGAAAGTGTGGGCGCCTGAACAGCGCCTTCAACCAGCCCGATATCGGCGAGCCCTGCTTCGGTAGCTTCAGTCACACTTTCTGTATTGCCAAGCGTAAGCCGAACATCGATGAGGGGTGAGGCGGCATGAAATTGTGCGAGATAGGGCGGTAGCCAGTAGCTGGCGATGGTCTGGCTCGCATGTATGGCAAGCGAGCCGCGTTTGCCGCCGCCAAGCTCCGAAAGCATACGCTCCGCCGATTGTGCTCGCGCAAGTGTCGCGCGGGCTTCATCGAGAAACATACGCCCATCACCGGTCAGCTCAATCCGACGCCCAATGCGATTGAAAAGCATCGCACCATAGCGGTCTTCCAGCGTTCGGATCGCTGAACTCACCGCCGATGGCGTCAGATGAAGCGCTTCGGAAGCACGGGTGAGATGCTCACGCTCGGCGACTTCAATGAAAATACGCAATTGTTCCAGTGTCATAGCGTCAATCGTTTGATTTTATCGAATGAATTGTGACATATAATGCGATGGAATGAACAGAAGAAATGCGGCATCTGATTGGAAAATATTTCTCAAGATGTGAATGCCAAACCAGATGACAGCCGCACCATCGAATAAATTCAAGAACATTCTCCCCGGCCTAGCACTTAGCCTCGCCGTCTCAGCAGTTGCTGTCGGGCTTGAAAAGGTCGAGGAGCACTATACGGGCAAAGCTTGGCTCGAAGCGCTGGTATTGGCGATCCTGATCGGGACTGCAGTCAGAAGCATTTTTCGCCCCGGCAGGCAATTTGCCAAAGGCATCAGCTTTTCAGCAAAGATGCTGCTGGAGATTGCCGTTGTCTTGCTCGGTGCTTCCATCAGCGCAAGTGCTGTGATTGATGCCGGACCAGGCTTAATACTCGGCATTGCCTGCGTTGTGATGATGGCGATTACCTTCAGCTATGGCATCGGGCGGCTGTTTAAATTGCCTCATCGCATGGCCGTTCTGGTTGCTTGTGGCAATTCAATCTGCGGCAACTCGGCCATCGCGGCCACAGCACCAGTCATTGGGGCAGACAGCGAAGATGTCGCGGCCTCAATCGCGTTTACTGCCATTCTCGGTGTTGTCGTCGTGCTGTGCCTGCCGCTGCTGGTGCCACTGCTGGGCCTGTCACATACACAATATGGCATTCTCGCGGGTTTAACGGTTTATGCCGTGCCGCAGGTTCTCGCAGCCACTGCGCCGATAGCCACCATCAGCGTGCAGCTTGGAACATTGGTCAAGCTGGTGCGCGTGCTGATGCTGGGTCCGGTCATTCTGACGCTATCGGTTCTGGCCGGTAACAAGGACGCAGAGGTAAAGCCCGGCTTCCTGCAACTCGTGCCTTGGTTCATCATTGGATTTCTCGGTATGATGGCGCTGCGCTCGCTGCATCTCATCCCGAACACCATTCTGCCAGGCATTCAATTCGCATCGACAGCCTTGACGATTATTTCCATGGCTGCACTGGGATTGGGTGTCGATATACGCTCCGTTGCCTCAGCGGGTGGACGCGTAACGCTCACCGCCATTCTTTCGCTGCTGGTTCTGGGGGCAATCAGCTTGGGTCTCATCCATCTGCTCGGCGTCGTGTGAGGATGGAATTTTAAAGCATAATTCCGAGCAGAATGAAACGAGGGTCGATAAGATCGTGCTTCAATTAAAAGGAGTTTAGAGCGTTGAATCTCACTCTTATCAGCTCAAATCGCGTCTGAGAACTAAGCGCCGAAGCTCTTATGGATATGCATATGCAGAAAAGAAAAAGCCCGCCGAATGGCGGGCTTTCTCATTTTTGGCAGAAGATCAGAACCTATTAGTTGGTTTCCGACTTCTTCATGGCTGCAGCAAGAATATCGCCGAGCGAAGCGCCTGAGTCGGACGAACCGTACTGAGCAACGGCTTCTTTTTCTTCAGCGATTTCGAGTGCCTTGATCGAGACCTGCAGCTTGCGGGTCTTCTTGTCGAAGGCGATGACGCGAGCGTCAACCTTCTGACCAACGGTGAAGCGTTCTGGACGCTGTTCATCGCGGTCACGAGACAGATCAGAGCGCTTGATGAAGCTGTCGAGGTCGTGGTCGACGAGACGAACTTCAAGACCACCATCGGTAACTGCTGTGACTTCACAGGTTACAACGGCGTTCTTGCGCAGTTCACCCGAAGCTGCTGCTTCGCCGACCTTGTCGCCGGAAAGCTGCTTGATGCCGAGCGAGATGCGTTCCTTCTCGATGTCAACATCGAGAACGACAGCCTTAACGACTTCACCCTTGTTGTACTCTTCGATAACCTGTTCGCCTGGACGGTTCCAGTCGAGGTCGGAGAGGTGAACCATGCCGTCAACGTCGCCGTCGAGACCAATAAACAGGCCGAATTCGGTCTTGTTCTTGACTTCGCCTTCAACGATCGTGCCCTGTGGGTACTTCTGAGCGAACGTGGTCCATGGGTTGTCGAGGGTCTGCTTGAGACCGAGGGAGATGCGGCGCTTGACCGGATCCACTTCGAGAACAACGACTTCGACTTCCTGAGTGGTCGAAAGAATTTTGCCCGGATGGACATTCTTCTTGGTCCACGACATTTCGGAAACGTGGATCAGGCCTTCGATGCCTGGCTCGATTTCGACGAATGCACCGTAGTCGGTGATGTTCGTGACAGTACCGGTGATCTTTTTGCCGATCGGGTACTTCGCGCCGATGCCATCCCAAGGATCGTTCTCGAGCTGCTTCATGCCGAGCGAGATACGATGAGTTTCCTGGTTGATACGGATAATCTGCACCTTGACCGTCTGGCCGATGGTGAGGATTTCCGAAGGATGGTTGACGCGGCGCCATGCCATGTCAGTAACGTGCAGGAGGCCGTCGATGCCGCCGAGGTCAACGAACGCACCGTAATCGGTGATGTTCTTGACAACGCCTTCAACAACCTGACCTTCTTCAAGGTTCTGAACGATTTCCGAACGCTGTTCCGCACGGCTTTCTTCAAGAACGGTACGACGCGAGACAACGATGTTGCCGCGACGCTTGTCCATCTTGAGAATTTCGAAAGGCTGTGGGACGTGCATGAGCGGGGTAACGTCGCGGATCGGACGAATGTCGACCTGCGAACGTGGAAGGAATGCAACTGCGCCATCGAGATCGACGGTGAAACCACCCTTGACCTGATTGAAGATAACGCCATCGACGCGCTCGCCATTGGCGAACTTCTGCTCGAGCTTGCCCCAGCTTTCTTCACGACGTGCTTTTTCGCGCGACAGAACAGCTTCGCCGAGTGCGTTTTCGATGCGCTCAACGTAAACTTCAACTTCGTCGCCCGGCTTCATCGAGCCGTCTTTGCCCTTCGCGCCGAATTCCTTCAGCGGTACGCGACCTTCGACCTTGAGGCCTGCATCGATGATTGCCATATCTTTTTCGATGGCAACGATGCGACCCTTTACAACATAACCTTCTGCAAGGTCATTGTTGGCAAAGGATTCGGCCAGCAGCGACTCGAAGTCTGCGAGAGAGGGATTGAATTCAGACATAAATACTCCTGATGCATCCGGTATGAAACAACATCGGATGCGGCGCCGGGGGTTAGCGTTGCGTTAGGCCTGTCCTTCGGTTCCGTCCCTTTGGGACAACCGGCGCGTGGAACGCGAAGTCAGGTTATAAATGCGGGTGAGACCTATATAGGAACAAACCCCGAATTATCCAGCATTTCTAGGGCATAATTATACCAGAAAGTCTCGCGACTATCCCGATATTATGCCTTGTGCTGCGCGAAAGCGTGATCAATCAGCTTTTTCGCCGCAAGAAATGCCGCTTCTATACTCATTTCGCTCGTATCTAGCAAGTGCGCGTCTTCCGCAGGCCGCAACGGCGAATCCGTGCGGTTCATGTCGCGCTCGTCGCGCGTCTTGAGATCGGCCAGAATTTTATCGAAATCGGCCGTGCCACCTTTTGCGACGATCTCTTCAAAGCGGCGCTGTGCACGCACTTCCGGCGAGGCAGTCACAAAGAGCTTGATTTCGGCCTGTGGACAGACGACCGTTCCGATATCGCGTCCGTCAAGCACGCTTGATGGCAATGCGGCTGCAAAATTACGCTGCGCTTCAACAAGTGCGCGTCGTACGGCAGGCATGACAGCCACTTTGGAGGCCGCCTCGCCAATGGCATGGGCAGAAAGCACGTTCTTGTCCATCTCGTGCAGATCGAGATGAAGGGCGACTTCCGCCGCAATCACCTCATTATCGAGCGGTAAGTCCTTATCGAGCAGCGCTTTCGCAACTGCACGATAGGTTAACCCGGTATCGAGATGAGGAATACCGTAATGAATGGCAATGCGTCGGGCAAGAGTTCCCTTGCCCGAAGCTGCTGGTCCGTCGATGGCAACGACGAAGCTTGTCATTGCTGCTCGCTTACTTTGATTTTCGCACCAATGTCCGGCATCATGGTCATGAATTCCGGAAATGAAGTGGCGATCATCGTGCTGTCATCGACAGTGACCGGCTTTTCTGAAGCCAGCCCCATGACGAGGAAGCTCATTGCGATGCGGTGATCAAGGTGTGTGGCAACTGTACCGCCGCCCAGGCCCTTGCCGTCTGGACGACCGCGAACGGTCAGGGACATTTCGCCTTCGGTGCAATCGACGCCATTGGCTTCGAGGCCGCGGGCGACCGCTGCAAGACGATCTGATTCTTTGACGCGCAGTTCGTCGAGACCATCCATGGTGGTTTCGCCTTCAGCAAAAGAAGCCGCAATCGCCAGAACCGGATATTCATCGATCATCGAAGGCGCACGTTCCGGAGGAACAGTAACGCCCTTGAGCTTCGAGGATTTCACGCGCAGATCGGCAACATCTTCACCGCCCGCAAGACGCGGATCGATGATTTCGATGTCCGCGCCCATTTCCTGTAAAGTGAGGATAAGGCCAGTGCGGGTCGGGTTCATCAGCACGTTGCGAATGGTGACATCCGAACCTTCAACAAGCAGCGCCGCCACAAGTGGGAAGGCTGTTGATGAAGGATCGCCCGGCACGTCGATGGTCTGGCCGATAAGCTTGCCTTGTCCGGTGATGCGGATATGGCGAACACCCTCGTTGTGGGTTTCGACCGAGAGGTCGGCACCAAAGCCCTGCAACATCTTTTCAGTGTGATCGCGCGTCATGACCGGTTCAATGACGGTGGTGACACCTGGCGTATTGAGGCCGGCAAGCAGAACTGCAGATTTCACCTGCGCAGAAGCCATAGGCACGCGATAGCTGATCGGATTGGCTGTCTTTGGGCCTGTCAATGTCAGCGGCAGGCGATCGCCTTCGGAAGCCTTTACCTGAACGCCCATTTCACGCAGCGGATTAAGCACACGGCCCATAGGGCGCGAGGTCAGCGATGCGTCACCGATAAAGGTCGTCGTCATATCGTAAGTGCCGACGAGGCCCATGGTGAGACGGGCACCGGTTCCGGCGTTACCGAAATCGAGCGGCGCTTCTGGTTGCAACAGGCAGCCATTGCCGACACCGTTGATGACCCAGACATTGCCATCTTTGCGGATCTTGGCGCCCATGGCCTGCATGGCACGGCCTGTATTGATGACGTCCTCGCCTTCCAGCAGACCTGTAATGCGGGTTTCACCTGATGCGAGACCACCGAACATGAAGGAGCGGTGGGAAATAGATTTGTCACCCGGAATGCGGATTTCACCCTTAAGTGCCTCAGAATGGCGGGCGATTGCAGGTTTCGGGGATGCAGAATGGGACATGGATTTTTCACTGTCTCATTTGGGCGTTATTCACGCGGGATTGATCAAAGCGGCAGCTTCCTAGCACAGGAACAGGGCGGGGTCATCCGCCAATGCGTGATTTGAGGCATTGTAAGAGAGCAGAATGAGTCTTTAGCTTTGACAAAAGCTGCAAATTGCGTTTATGCACCGAACAACACCGTAAGGCGCGCTTCACGCCTTCTCCTCACCAACTGAAGGTTTGGAGTATAATGGCGAGCTTAAAGCATGTAAGCGTAGCAGACGTGGTTTGAATGAATTTGTGACCCGGATGAACAAGCGGCCTAAAACGTCGCAGGCGCGACGGGGACAACAAGAGGCGTGGAGTGCCACAGGCACGACAGGGATAAAAACTCACGAGGCTAAACGTGGCAAAATCTGAACTTGGTACCAAGCGCATCGATCCGGAAACGGGCAAGAAGTTTTACGATCTCAATCGCGACCCGATTGTTTCGCCTTACACCGGCATTTCGTACCCACGGTCGTATTTTGAAGCGACTGTAGCGGAAAGCCGTGCGGCCGAACAGGAAGAAGAAGCCGAAGAGCTGGATACCGCACTGGAAAAGCCAGAATTCGTTTCTCTCGAGGATGCGGACGACGAAGCCAAGGGCGGCGAAGATCTGCCGGAAATCGACGACGACGTCGATCTTGGCGACGATGATGACGATACATTCCTCGAAGAAGAGGAAGACGAAGACGACGACGTATCCGGTATTCTGGGTGGCGGCGTCGGCGGTGACGACGAAGAAGTCTAATCCGGTCTTCACGGATCAGTTTCAACAAGGCGGCTCATTGGGCCGCCTTGTTGCGTTTTAATATTTCTTTTTGCGGCTTTGGCCTATCTTGAAGGCAGCTTGAGCATAATCGGCAAATTATTTTTGGCAGATACCAAAAGAGTTGTGATTTAGCTCTTGATCTTCTGTAGCGAGCCATTTAATAAGCCGCCACACCAGACAGTAATTCCTGTCTGGCCCACCTCGAAAGAGGCCGGATGGGGCCATAGCTCAGCTGGGAGAGCGCTTGCATGGCATGCAAGAGGTCAGCGGTTCGATCCCGCTTGGCTCCACCAAAATCCCCAGTGATGTTAGATTTACAAAAACATTCAGAAAAACCTGATTTGGTTTCATATTTACCAATATTAAGTTTCGCTCGACTTTTCACTCAATATTGCTACTGAAGTTTCATTGAAACAATTGTCAGTGATACGTTGAATGAAGAGGATTGCTGAATTCGACGGTTTGCGGTTTCTTCTGTGCTTGGGAATCGCAATCTTTCATTTTTCCTTCCGGCTTCCCGTGAAGAGCGATCACCTGCAAGAGCTTATATTAACATTCTCTTATTTTACCGATGTCTTTTTTATTGTTTCTGGATTGTTTCTTGCACGTCGAGATAATTATATATGGAATAGGCGCCATTATATTGGCTTTGTCGGAAAGCGTCTGGCGCGAATTTATCCGCTACACGCAATAACCTTTGCGTGCTTTGCGCTTCTGTCTGTCCTCACTGCCACCGGTCTGCTTCATCCTACTGCTGAACCCAATATGAGCCTGTCGGATGGGCTCACGCAATTGCTGCTTATTCACGATTGGGGGCTCGGAAGAACACTTTCTTATAATTACGTCAGCTGGTCGCTGAGCGCGCTCTTCTTAATGTATCTCTGTTTTCCGCTGTTCGACATTCTGTGCCACCGTCTTGGAGGCTTGATCCTCATCGTCATCATCGTTGCTGTGATGGGCGGGGAATATCTGGCGCAGAAGCTGAATGTATTGTCGATCACTCGTATTCAGTTTGCTGATATTGGCGTTTTACGCGCTCTGCCGTCGTTCCTCTTTGGAATGTGGCTTGCACGGCAAACGCACCATAAAGTTCCAGCAATCTTAATTAAGATTGCGCTCGCTGCTTGTCTGATGATCTTTCTATTTTATCATCCAGAAAGCGTTGCAGGCGAGCCGGCCACGCTGGAGGGTCCGTTGCGTTTGGCCTTTCTCTATTTTTGCCTTTACGTGCTTTATCTTGCCGCCATAGAGAATATCTATACGCCGCTGCGGCTTCGTCCACTGGTGACGCTGTCCCGATACAGCTTCGGCATTTTCATTCTGCATCCTCTCGTAGGGCTTGTCTTTTTCAATGCCATTCCGCAACATTGGGGAGAGACCACAATGGGGGCAATATTGCTGATCGGTGGTGGTGTTTCGGCAAGCCTTCTGGCAGCAGTTGTCGCTTGGCACCTTTTTGAAAACCCAATCAATCGCTGGCTCGTTATGCGTATTAATGCGTGGGTAAACCAAGAAGATGAATCTACGAAGTTGCCGCTTCCAGAGGGAACCGCCTGACCTTTGTAAAGAACATCGCATTGCATCAAGAAAATATGTTTCTCAGCAAAGGCATGGACGAGGCGGCAAGTCTCTTTTAGAAATTCGTGTTGGAGCTGACCGGAAGACGGTTTTCAGCTTCACATGATTCTGGGAGGAATGATGATTAAAGAGGCTATTTCCGTTGACATCCATCCGCTGTGGCAACCCGATGCTAGGCGCATCGCGGCAAGCGCGCTCGAGAAGTTTCGCGTGCAGGCAGAGGAGAGGACAGGTCGGAAACTTGCTGATTATCAGGCATTGCATTGCTGGTCCGTAGATGATCGTGCCGGTTTCTGGACGTCGCTCTGGGATTTCTGCGATGTAATTGGTGAACGTGGCGAGATAGCTCTTATCGACGAAGGCCATATGCGTACGGCGCAATTTTTCCCTCAAGCCATGCTCAATTTCGCAGAAAACCTCCTGCACAAGAAAGGCGAGACTGAAGCAATCGTCTTTCGTGGGGAGAACAAGGTCGAGCGCCGCCTGACATGGGATGACCTTCATGCACTCGTCTCTAAGCTCCAGCAATTTATGCTGGCAGAAGGGGTAAAGCCCGGTGATCGTATCGCGGGTATGATGCCCAATATGCCGGAAGCCGTGGCTCTCATGCTGGCGGCTTCGTCGATTGGTGCTGTCTGGTCATCCTGCTCGCCGGATTTTGGCGTTCAGGGTGTGCTGGACCGCTTCGGTCAGATTGAGCCAAAACTGTTCTTCGCTTGCGATGGTTACTGGTACAATGGCAAGCGCATAGACGTATCCGACAAGATTGCAGAAATGACGGCGAAGTTGCCGGGATTAAAGCGATCCGTCATCGTGACCTATCTTGGTGAGGCAGAAGCTGTTGCAAGCCGAGCCGAGAGGGGCATTGCGCTTGATGATGCACTTGCATCAATCAAGGCAAAAGAGGTCGAATTCACCCGCCAGCCATTCGATCATCCGCTTTATATCCTGTTTTCTTCGGGTACGACCGGAATTCCAAAATGCATCGTGCATCGTGCAGGTGGCGTGTTGTTGCAGCACCTGAAAGAGCTGCGGCTTCATGCTGATATACGGGATGGTGACCGCTTCTTCTATTTCACTACTTGCGGTTGGATGATGTGGAACTGGCTGGCGTCAGGCATCGCCACCGGCGCAACATTGTTGCTCTATGACGGCTCGCCCTTCTATCCTGATGGGAACGCATTGTTTGACTATGCGGCAGCCGAAGGCATGACCTATTTCGGCACGTCGGCCAAGTTCATCGATGCTGTAGCGAAGGCGGGATTGAAGCCCAGCGAGACGCATGATCTTTCCGCACTGCGGACAATCTCCTCCACCGGCTCGCCCTTGTCGCCGGAAGGCTTTGCCTTCGTCTATGAGGGGATCAAGAAGGACGTGCATCTGGCGTCAATCTCAGGCGGTACGGATATCGTTTCCTGCTTCGTACTCGGTGTGCCGACCGAGCCAGTGTGGCAAGGCGAGATTCAAGGCGCGGGTCTCGGCATGGCTGTCGATGTGTGGGACGACGATGGTAAGCCGGTACGTGAGCAAAAAGGCGAACTGGTCTGCACCAAAGCCTTCCCCTCTATGCCGTTACAATTCTGGAATGACCCGGGCGGCGAGAAATATAAGGCGGCTTATTTCGAGCGTTTCGACAATATCTGGTGTCATGGCGATTTCGCTGAATGGACCGCGCATGATGGCATCATCATTCATGGCCGTTCGGATGCGACGCTCAATCCAGGCGGTGTGCGGATCGGCACGGCGGAGATTTACAATCAGGTAGAGCAGATGCCGGAGATCGTGGAAGCGCTCTGCATCGGGCAGGATTGGGATCATGACGTGCGCGTGGTGCTGTTCGTGCGGTTGATTGAGGGTGTTGCGCTTGACGATGATCTGAAAGCACGCATCAAGACGAAAGTCCGCACAGGTGCTACGCCGCGCCATGTGCCAGCGAAGATCGTGGCGGTCAAAGATATTCCGCGTACTAAGTCTGGAAAAATCGTTGAACTTGCCGTACGTGACATTGTGCACGGACGCGATGTGAAAAACAGGGAAGCGCTGGCAAACCCGGAAGCACTGGAACTTTATCGCAATCTTGTCGATCTTGAGCAGGATTAGACAGCGAAAGATAATTTCGTTATAGGGTAATAAATAGCCACAGAACGCCGCGTAAACCCATTGCCTATTTGATCGCCACGGGACACTCTGACCGGAACATAGCTGTTCTTAAAAACAGCAGCCGGGCAGAACTTGTGGAGGACGAGTATGTTTGCATCGGGCATGAACTTCGGTCTTGGCGAGGAGATCGAAGCCCTTCGGGATACTGTGCGCCGTTTTGCGGAAAGCCGCATTGCGCCGCTTGCTGCCGACACCGACCGCAACAACGCATTTCCCATGCATCTCTGGCGTGAACTGGGTGAGCTTGGTGTGCTTGGGATCACCGCTCCTGAAGACTATGGCGGTGCTGGTATGGGCTATCTCGCTCATTGTATTGCCATGGAAGAAATCAGCCGCGCGTCGGCGTCAATTGGCCTGAGCTATGGCGCGCATTCCAATCTCTGTGTCAATCAGATCAAGCGTAACGGCTCTCCCGAACAACGCGCAAAATATCTGCCAAAACTCATTTCCGGTGAGCATGTCGGTGCGCTCGCCATGTCCGAACCGGGGGCTGGCTCTGACGTTGTTTCGATGAAGCTGCACGCTGAAAAGCGCGGCGAAAGTTACGTTCTCAACGGCAACAAAATGTGGATTACCAATGGTCCTGATGCCGATGTGCTGGTGGTGTATGCCAAGACCGATCTGGCGGCAGGTTCGCGCGGCATTAGCGCATTTCTCGTTGAGAAAGGTTTTAAGGGTTTTTCGACAGCGCAAAAACTCGACAAGCTTGGCATGCGCGGATCCAACACCTGCGAACTGGTGTTTGAGGATTGTGAAGTTCCGGCTGAAAATCTGCTTGGGCAGGTGGGCAAGGGCGTCAATGTGCTGATGTCCGGCCTGGATTATGAGCGCGTGGTGTTGGCGGGTGGACCGCTTGGCATCATGGCAGCCTGTCTCGACGTGGTTATGCCTTATGTTCATGAGCGTAAACAGTTCGACCACCCGATTGGCGAATTCCAGCTGATGCAGGGCAAGCTTGCCGATATGTATGTGCTGTTCAACGCTTCGCGCGCCTATGTCTATGCGGTGGCAGCTGCGTGTGATCGTGGCGAGACGACGCGTAAGGACGCGGCAGGCTGTATTCTTTACGCCGCAGAAAACGCTACGCAAACGGCTTTGCAGGCGATACAGGCCTTGGGCGGCAATGGGTATATCAATGATTATCCGACCGGGCGTCTGCTGCGGGATGCAAAACTATATGAAATCGGCGCAGGCACATCGGAAATCCGCCGCATGCTGATTGGACGGGAACTCTTTCAGGAGACCCGCTGATGCCGGTTCTGAAATCAGAAATCTCGACCCGCAGCACCACTTTTGAAGCCAATCGCAAGGCGATGCTGGCGGCGATCGATGTCGTAGCGGAAGCGTCTCAACTTGCCATCGATGGTGGCGGCGAGAAAGCGCGTGAACGCCATGTTTCGCGGGGGAAAATTCTGCCACGTGACCGCGTCGCGCAATTGCTTGATCCTGGTTCGCCTTTTCTGGAAGTAGGGCTGACAGCAGCTCACGGCATGTATGAGGGTGCAGCGCCTTCAGGCGGCATTATCACCGGCATCGGGCGTGTGTCGGGTCGCGAATGCATGATCGTCTGCAATGATGCGACGGTGAAGGGCGGCACCTATTATCCTATCACCGTGAAAAAGCATCTGCGGGCGCAGGAGATCGCTGGCGAAAACCGCCTTCCATGCATCTATCTGGTCGATTCAGGCGGTGCGAACTTACCTAATCAAGATGAGGTATTCCCGGATCGCGATCATTTCGGGCGCATCTTTTATAATCAGGCGCAAATGTCGGCGGCGGGCATTCCGCAAATCGCCGTGGTCATGGGTTCTTGCACGGCAGGCGGCGCGTACGTGCCTGCCATGAGCGACGAGACAGTGATCGTGCGCAATCAGGGCACCATCTTTCTGGCGGGTCCACCGTTGGTCAAAGCTGCAACCGGAGAGGTGGTGAGCGCGGAAGATCTCGGCGGTGGTGACACGCATACAAGGCTTTCCGGCGTTGCCGATCATCTGGCCAATGACGATGCGCATGCGCTGCAAATTGCGCGTGCGATTGCTGCTAATCTCAACCGCGAAAAGCGCGGGTTCATTCCAAGAGGCGACGGCGCTCCCCCGCTTTATGACCCGGAAGAAATCCTGGGCGTCGTTTCCGCCGATACGCGCATTCCCTATGATGTGCGCGAGGTGATCGCACGTCTGGTCGACGGTTCCGATTTCGATGAGTTCAAGGCGCGCTACGGCACCACGCTTGTGTGCGGTTTTGCCAGCGTCTACGGTATGCCGGTCGGCATTATCGCCAATAATGGTGTGCTGTTTTCTGAAGCAGCACTCAAGGGCGCGCATTTCATCGAGCTTTGCTGCCAGCGTAATATTCCGCTGGTTTTTCTGCAAAACATCACCGGCTTCATGGTCGGGCGAAAATATGAGGCCGAAGGCATAGCCAAGAACGGTGCCAAGCTGGTGACGGCAGTTGCGACCGCCAATGTGCCCAAAATCACCATGCTGATTGGCGCCTCCTATGGCGCGGGCAATTACGGCATGGCGGGGCGGGCTTATTCGCCGCGCTTTTTGTGGACATGGCCGAACAGCCGCATCGCGGTGATGGGCGGCGAACAGGCGGCAGGCGTGCTGGCAACAGTCAAGCGTGATGGGATTGAACGAACCGGCGGTAGCTGGTCGGCAGAGAAAGAAGCGGAGTTCAAGCGCCCAACACTGGAAATGTTCGAGCGCCAAAGCCACCCGCTTTATGCGTCGGCAAGGCTTTGGGATGACGGTATTGTCGATCCGCGCAAGAGCCGCGAAGTGCTCGGTCTTTCACTCTCTGCAACGCTGAATGCGCCGGTTGAGCTGACGCGTTTCGGCCTGTTTAGAATGTGAGGGCGATCAGATGTTCAAAAAGATACTGATTGCCAATCGCGGAGAAATTGCCTGCCGGGTTATCCGCACCGCACGCAAAATGGGCATTATCACTGTCGCAATTTATTCCGATGCAGACACGAATGCGCTGCATGTCGAAATGGCCGATGAGGCGGTGCATGTCGGCCCGGCACCGTCCGCGCAAAGCTATCTCAATATCCAAGCGATCATAAAAGCTGCCATGGATACCGGAGCAGAAGCCATCCATCCGGGTTATGGTTTCTTGTCTGAAAACGCAGGCTTTGTGGACGCAGTCGAGGCCGCGGGGCTTGTCTTCATCGGCCCTTCGGCCAAAGCCATCCGCGCCATGGGCTTAAAAGACGCCGCCAAGGCGCAGATGGAAAAAGCAGGTGTGCCTGTCGTGCCCGGCTATCACGGTGACAATCAGGACGGCGCTTTTCTTAAAAATAAGGCTGATGCAATCACCTATCCGGTGCTCATCAAGGCGCGGGCTGGTGGCGGCGGCAAGGGTATGAGGCGTGTCGATCAGGGCGCGGATTTCGCAACTGCACTTGAAAGCGCTCGGCGCGAGGCGCAAGCTTCGTTCGGTGATGATGCGGTGTTGGTCGAAAAATACATGACCAAGCCGCGCCATATCGAAGTACAGGTCTTTGGCGATAGTTTTGGCAATGCCGTGCATCTGTTTGAGCGCGATTGTTCGCTGCAACGCCGCCACCAAAAGGTGATCGAGGAAGCACCTGCCCCCTGTATGACGGAGGAGATGCGCGCTGCGATGGGCGAGGCTGCGGTCAAGGCCGCACAAGCTATTGGCTATAGTGGTGCGGGTACGGTGGAATTCATCGCCGATGTGTCGGAAGGACTTCGCGCCGACCGCTTCTTTTTCATGGAAATGAATACGCGGCTACAGGTTGAGCATCCTGTGACGGAAGCAATTACCGGACTTGATCTGGTCGAATGGCAGTTGCGTGTGGCATCAGGCGAAGCTTTGCCGAAACGTCAGGACGAGCTTACGATCAATGGCTGGGCTTTCGAGGCACGGCTTTATGCGGAAGATCCGGCGCGCGATTTTCTGCCCGCAACAGGCAAGCTTGCACTGTTTGCACCGCCGGAAAATGCACGTGTCGATTCAGGTGTGCGTACGGGTGATACGATCACGCCGTTCTACGATCCGATGATCGCAAAGATTATCACCCATGGAGCAACGCGCGACGAGGCGCTGAACCGGCTCGATATAGCGCTGGGCAAAACTCGTATCGCCGGACTTGTCACCAATCGGCAGTTCCTGTCCGATCTTTGCAAGCTTGAGGCTTTCCGTAAAGGCGATGTCGATACTGGCTTGATTGCACGTGAGACGGCCGTTCTGTTCAGGGACGAGAAGCCTTCCGAGATTGCTTTCGCACTGGCTGTACTCGGTGCGCTCGATCTTCTCAATGCACCGCAAGAAAGCGATCCCTGGGCGCGCCTGCCGGGCTTTCGTTTGTGGGGTGATGCATCGCATTCGGTTCTGCTCGATCATCACGGCGAGCGCCAGTTGGTGCGCTTCACCATCAAAGGCAGTAGGCATTTCGACTTCGTCTTTGGCGGTCTCGAAGTCTGCTCGTACGACAATGGTCTGGTTCGGTTTGCTATTGATGGCCGCGTTGCTGCGGCGTCTGTTCTGCGTATCGGTCACGATGTAACCGTGCAGTTTGAAGGCTACGACACCATATTTCATCATGTGCAGTCTGTCAGTGGGCAAGAGGAAGCTTCAGGCGAAAGCCGCATTCTATCGCCGATGCCCGGATTGATAAGGCTGGTTTCGGTTGTCGAAGGAGCCAACGTCGCCAAAGGCGATAGGATGGTCACGATGGAAGCCATGAAGATGGAGCTTTCACTGACAGCGCCGCGTGATGGCAAGGTCGCGTCTGTAAGCGTTGCTGCGGGCGATCAGGTCAACGAGGGTGCGTTGTTAATCGAACTGGAGGAAGAACATGGCTGAGCACGTGGAAATCGTCGAAATGGCAGCGCGTGACGGCCTGCAAAATGAAAAACGTTTTGTGCCGACTCGTGACAAGATCGCGCTGATCGACCGGCTTTCCGATTGCGGATTTTCCCGTATAGAGGCAACGAGTTTCGTCAGCCCCAAATGGGTGCCACAACTGGCAGATGCTTCGGACGTCATGGCTGGTATCCGCCGTGCCGACAGCGTTCGTTATTCGGCACTGGTGCCGAATATGAAGGGCTATGAAGCGGCAGCCGCTGCTGGTGTCGATGAAATTGCCGTTTTCATTTCGGCTTCCGAAGGTTTCTCCAAGGTCAATATCAACTGCACGATTGCGGAAAGCATCGAGCGGCTTGCACCGGTTATTGGGGCTGCCATCAATGACGGTCTGGCTATCCGCGGCTATGTAAGCTGCGTGGTGGAATGCCCCTATGATGGTCCAACAGCCCCGCAGGCAGTGGCTGATGTCACGGAACAGCTCTTTTCGCTTGGCTGTCATGAAGTGAGTCTCGGCGACACAATCGGTCGAGGAACACCGGAAACGGTTATACCAATGCTTGATGCAGTTTTGAACATCGCTCCTGCACACAGTCTTGCCGGTCATTACCATGACACCAATGGGCGGGCGCTTGATAATATTCGCGTCAGTCTGGAGAAAGGCTTGCGCGTGTTCGACGCTTCGGTCGGAGGCTTGGGCGGCTGTCCATTTGCACCAGGTGCCAAGGGCAACGTCGATACGCTATTGGTCGCCGAGATGTTGCATGGACTTGGTTTTGAAACCGGCCTTGATATCGACAGGCTCCGATCAGCCGCGTTGTTCGCACAGGCGCTACGGCAGGACAGGGCGGCATGACAGGCTTTGAGACGATCCGCATTGCTGTCGATGAGCGCGGCGTCGCGAAACTGACGCTGAACCGTCCTGAGCAGCATAATGCGCTTTCCGATCTGATGATCGATGAGCTGCTAAACGCAACGCTTCGACTGGCAAATGATGATGCTGTGCGTATCGTGGTACTGACGGGCAGTGGCGCAAGTTTTTGTGCTGGCGGCGATCTTGGCTGGATGCAGGCACAGGTGAATGCATCGCGCGCGGACCGTATTGAGGCGGCGCGCAAGCTGGCGCTGATGCTGAAAGCCTTGCGCGACCTGCCAAAGCCATTGATCGGGCGCGTCAACGGGCAAGCCTATGGCGGCGGTGTTGGCCTTATCAGCGTGTGCGATGCCGCGATTGGTTTGACCGGCGCACGCTTCGGGCTGACGGAAACCAAACTAGGACTTATTCCTGCAACCATCAGCCCCTATGTGGTGGCTCGCATCGGTCAGGCGCATGCGCTGCGCACATTCACCTCGGCACGGCTGTTTGATGCAGAAGCAGCAAGGCATATGGGCTTGCTGCACGAGGTGGTCGAATTCGAGAGTCTCGATGCAGCGATTGAAGCTGAGATAAAACCCTATTTCTCGACGGCCCCGGCAGCGGTCGCGGCCTCAAAACGGCTGGTGCATTCACTCGGCGCGCCGATTGATGAAGCAGTGATCGAAATGACGCTCACCAGCCTTGCCGATACATGGGAAACGCCAGAGGCCGCCGAGGGGATCGCGGCCTTTTTTGCGAAGCTTTCACCATCATGGAAAAGAGGAGGGTAGGCATTTATTGGGAGGCCGATTTTCGTTGTAGTTGCGGGCACTTGGCCCCTTGCAATCGGAAGCCGGAAATGCATTCTTATTACATCATGAAAGCTCGCTCCCATTCTGGAGCATGATTCCGAAAGAGCAGGTGCGATTTCGGATAATATTATGGCTCTGGCGCCTGAAAAGGGTGATGGTGCGGCGTGCTTTTGGATTGACCCTTTGAGATCGTACGATGAAAAAAAGGGAGGGCCCGGTAATTCGGCAGCGCAAGCGCGCTGAGATTTGACCGGCATGGGTTGTCTGAGGTCATCGGGAAAAAACGAGGCCTCACCAAAGGAGAAAAAGAATGAATCTGAAACTGCTTTCCAGCGTGGCTTTCGCCGCTACACTCGGCTTCGCCGGTGCCGCTTATGCAGATATCACGATTGGCGTTGTTGCGCCGCTTACCGGTCCGGTTGCTGCTTATGGCGATCAGGTCAAGAAGGGCGCGGAAACCGCCGTTGAAGTCATCAATGCGAAGGGTGGGATTAAGGGCGAAAAAATCGTTCTGAAGTTTGCTGACGACGCCGGTGAACCAAAGCAGGGCGTTTCGGCTGCCAACCAGATCGTTGGCGACGGCATCAAGTTCGTTGTGGGTCCGGTCACGACCGGCGTGGCAATTCCTGTTTCCGACGTTTTCTCGGAAAACGGCGTTCTGATGGTTACGCCAACCGCAACGGGTCCGGATCTGACCGCACGTGGTCTGGAAAACGTGTTCCGCACTTGCGGCCGCGATGACCAGCAGGCTGATGTCATGGCCGACTACTTCCTGAAGAACTTCAAAGACAAGAAGGTCGCAATCGTTCATGACAAGGGCGCTTACGGCAAGGGTCTCGCAGATTCCTTCAAGGCTGCAATCAACAAAGGCGGTATCACCGAAGTTCAATATGATTCGGTTACCCCAGGCGACAAGGACTTCAGCGCGCTCGTCTCCAAGCTGAAAGCCGCCGGAACCGAAATCGTTTACTTCGGCGGCTATCATGGTGAAGGCGGTCTTCTGTCCCGTCAGCTGCATGATGCGGGCCTCAAAGCTTTGATCCTCGGCGGCGAAGGCCTGTCCAATACCGAATATTGGGCCATCGGTGGCACCAATGCTGAAGGCACGCTCTTCACCAACGCCGTTGATGCGACCAAAAACCCGGCTTCGAAGGAAGCTGTTGATGCGCTGACAGCCAAGAACATTCCGGTCGAAGCATTCACAATGAATGCATATGCCGCTGTTCAGGTTCTTGCGAGCGGTATTGAACGCGCCGGTACGACTGACGATTCAGCAGCAGTTGCGAAGGCTCTTCGTGACGGTCAGCCAATCGAAACGGTTATCGGCAAGCTGACTTACGGCGAAACGGGCGATCTGTCTTCGCCAAGCTTCGACGTGTTCAAGTGGTCGGATGGCAAGATCGTCGGTCTCGACTGATCTCTGTCTGAAATAACAGAAAACGCCGGGGTTCATCCCCGGCGTTTTTGTTTTGGGCTCGCAGTGCGCTTCCCAATTTTCGTTCGATTTTCAGGAACCGGGAAAGCCAAGTTCAGCTTCGATAGCTTCAAAGCTCTGCTCCATTGCATAAGTCGGACTGAATGGAACGCCGAAATGACCGTAAACGATTGACATCTGGCCTTCGGCCTTGCGCTCGTTTCCTTTGGCGACGGCCGCTACATAGAGCGCTGCGGCGAGGCCGGTTCTGTCGGATCCCGCTTTGCAATGAATAAGGATCGGCTTTTCAGCTTTTTGCATGAGCGTGATGAGTTCGCGTGTTCGCTCGGCCGTCAATTGTCGGCTGGACGACATCGCGTAATCAGTGTGTTGAATGCCGAGGGCCTTGGAAGTTGCAACCTCTTCATCATACCATTTTGCGCCAGGCTCAGCGCCGCGCAGGTTTATGATCGTCTTGATGCCATAAAGTGCTTGCAGCTGAGTGATACGAGACGGATTTGGCTGATTGGAGCGATAGGCTTGTCCTGCGATGATTGTATGGACATTACCCTTATATTGAATCGTAACAAGATAGCCGCCCAGAAAACCTGCTCCGATTAGGATCAGGAGGCCGGGCAAGCGCATGCGGTTTAAAGACCATGATGCATGACTTTTGAAGAAGTTCATGGTTTTCATTTAAAAGCACATGATTAAATGAAGGGCGAAATTGTTTTTTGCTTGGATTCCTCAATCTATGTAGTAAGAATAAGGCGCAATATTGTTGTTATAAAAATATATTTTGATTTTATTTAATAGGGGCATTTTTAGGTTTGGTATCACTAATCAATACGAAAATGAACCAACAAGCGGGGGCCGATTTTTCCGGAATGGTTATCAAAAGGTAAGCTTCGGTTAACCATACTGGTTTAGTCTGTCTGTATCATAATGGGGCAATTAGCGGAGCAGGTTTTATGCAGCGCTATAGATTTGACGACAAAAGAGTTCTGACCGAGGCAATCGTTGAGCTTCTCAACAGAGGTGTGGAGCCTGATGAGCTGGATCTCGTACTAAGCCGGATTGGTCCGGTGGATCTTGATCTGATGCGGCAGTGTTTGATCGAGGTTTGGGAATACAACCATCAGGAACCGACGCACACGCCAATGGCAGCGTGATCGGAAGCAGTTTGATTTAAGCGCATCCGTAAAACTGTGAAACGGTTTTCGGAAAAGATGCGCGCAAAAGCGAACAATTGGAGCGTTGATCTCATTGATTGAGAGCGAACCCCGCTCCAAGGGCGAGCAATTTGTTAAGAGCTGAACTATCAGCCTGTTTGGTTTTGGCTGCAAATACCTTAGGCAATCAGGCGGAATGTTTGTGATTGTCACAATCTTGAAATGGTGGGGTGCTAAATCTCTCTATGTATCGGGAATTCATTCGGCAATGCGACCACGGATGTACTGGCGCAACCAGAATGAAAGCGGAAGGTCGGGTTCAGCCCGGCCTTTTTCGTTTTGGAAACGACACACTGGACTTTGACCGCATTTGCCCTTTCAGGGGGAGTGGTGCGGCTTTCGTTCGAAACTACCTAACGAAAAAGAGTGAGACGCAGCCCCAACGATTCACTCTTAACCGGAGCCGTTCGAAATCGGGAATGAAAACTTCCTCCTGCCTATGGCTTTTGATTTCATACATATCTTCCTGAAAATCGTTTCACAGTTTCCGCGATGCGTCATAATGTGGCGCGATATTTCATGGGGAGGTAACGAATGATACGCCACATCGTTCTTATTCGGTTCAGGTCTGATATCGGGTCTGGTGATATTGAGGATGCGCTTAATCAGGTTATCGCGCTGCGGGATAAGATTGATGGCATTGTTGCCGTCAGCACAGGCGGGAATGTCAGTCCTGAAGCTCTGGAGAAGGGTTTCCGGCATGGCTTTGTCGTCGATTTTGCGGATATAGCAGCGCGCAATGCCTATCTTCCTCACCCTGACCACGTGATTGTTGGAACAAGGCTTGTCGAACTTGCCGAAAATGGCATCGAAGGCATTCTTGTGTTCGACTACGACGCTTAAGCGTTTTCAGAAAGCTATTTCACGCTTTTCGGAGGGCAGCTTTAAAGCAGAAGCCCTCCAACGCCCATTTTCCCAAGATCATTTGCAGTAAGATCCATGTTTGCCATCAGGCGATCCAGAACCCAGTCGAGGCTGTTCTCGCGAGCACTGCGCGCTGATCCGGGGGCGACGACGATAGGTTTGGTGCGGCACTGTGCCAGAACGAGAAGATTGCCCGGATCAACCGGCATTCCTATGCGCAAAATCTCTCCGCCAGACGCCACGATTGAGCGCGGAACAATATCAGCTGCGTCTGCGATTGAAGCGGCGCTGAAGATCAGGACCACATCGCAGGACGAAAGAAGTTCGTCGATTGCCTTTGCTATTGCATCTTGTTCATGAGCAACACGACACTCCTTTATGACTGAGCCGTGATTGCGCTCCACGCGTTTGGCAATCAACTCCGTTGTTTTGTCGAGAACGGTGTCACGTATGGTGGGCAATTGAGATTGTATCATCCCAATCTTCGTCGCCTTGAATGATCTGACATCAAGAACGTTCTGCCCGCCTTGTAAGATGTGGAGGCTCTCGATCAGCATTGCCGGGACGGCAAAGGGAATGATTTTAACCGTAGCCACCATCTGGCCGCCTTTAACGCGGCAATCGTTGCGCAAGGTTGCGACCGAAATGCGTGAATCGAGCAGGTTGATTTTGTCGATGGCTGTCGCATCTGCGTGGAACAGTCCGTCGTGACGGGCGAAGAGATTTATACGACCAGTAACAGGTTTGCCCGGCTCTATATTGTCTGAAATCAGCAGTTTTCCGATAGCAAGAGCCGCTTCATCTTCGCCAATGTCGTATTCCTCAAGGCGCGCGGCAAAAACATGCGTGATGCCTTGCTGTCCTAGTATCTTGATCTGATCGCGTGTGAGCAGAGTGCCTTTTCGAAAGCTGTGGGAGCCTGCAGCAATTGCATAAGCAAGCATCGCTCCTTCAGTTTCTTCAATCGGCCAATTACCAAAAATCATAAGCGTTCCGTTAGATCATATTCCTGCAAGTGTAACCTATAACATCAAAACACGAACTGGAATCGATCTGAGCGCACCCCGAAAAGTGTGAAACAGTTTCGGAAAAGATGCGCGTTAAAATAAAACGTTAAAGCGCTGATCTGATTCAATCAGATTGAAGAGCCCTCTAGAGTCCAATGCGAAGCGAAATGCATAGAGTTATTTGCATCGCTATGTTATAGGCAATGTCGAAGCTGTTATATGTTGAACTTATTAACCTTCGCTAATTTGAATAAACTCTATTAGTATTATTTAATCTTCATGAATTCTATATATTTGATTTTCGAGTAAGGTTTAATCACTTTCAGTTTAACATTGAATATCGTCTTGAAAATTCAGAGATGAACTTGTAGGGAGCCACCGACGGGAATTGGTTTTATCCAATTTGATTCCGGGTGGGGCGATTATGACTCACATTGCATATGCAGCCGCGACATTTCGATCCAATACATTTTTGGTCTGACGCGTGACAAACGGAACTATTCGTTATAACGGTACGTTTGAAATTTTCAGAACTTACCGAAATCTAGGAAATGACGAATGCACCAGAGCAAAAGCTCTGCGCGCAGGATGGAAAGACAAATGAAACACGGCACCCCCCGGACGATCGTTTCGTTCGCCGTCTTGGCCCTCACGGCGTTCCTCGCCGGCTGCGAGAACCAGGTCCTGCTCTCTCCGAAGGGAGAGATCGGTGTGGCAGAACGCGATCTCATGCTTTTTGCGACTGGATTGATGCTTCTCGTCGTGCTGCCGGTCATCTTTATGACCCTTTACTTCGCCTGGAAGTATCGTGCCACCAACGACAAGGCAGAATACAAGCCAGATTGGCATCACTCGACGAAGATTGAAGCTGCAGTCTGGCTTATTCCATGCGCCATCATTGTGGTTCTTGGTACAGTGACATGGATCGCCACGCACAAGCTTGATCCTTATCGTCCGCTGGAATCCAATGTGAAGCCGATCAATGTCGAAGTTGTTGCACTCGACTGGAAGTGGCTGTTCATCTACCCGGATCAGGGTGTTGCATCGGTCAATGAAATGGCAATGCCAGTCGGTGTGCCGGTCAATTTCAAGCTAACCTCCAGCAATATCATGAACTCCTTCTTCATTCCGCAGCTCGGTAGTCAGGTCTATTCCATGCCAAGCATGCAGACCAAGCTGCACCTGATTGCCGATCATGAAGGTGTGTTTGACGGTATTTCCGCCAATTATAGCGGTCAGGGCTTTGCCCAGATGCGTTTCAAGGCTCATTCTGTTGATCAGGCAGGCTTTGACAAATGGATCGCCGATGCCAAGGCCTCGGGTCAGGAACTGTCGCGTGAGCGTTATGCTTCGCTCGTTCAGCCGAGCGAGAAGTCTCCGGTTCAGCACTTTGCCTATAATGACAAGGCACTGTTTCATAACATCGTGAACCGTTGCTGGGACGGCAAGTCCGTCTGCCTTGATGATCAGATGCATCAGGCCCAGATGGCTCAAGCCGCTCGCGCAAATCTACGCAAGTCATCGCCGGTCGATTTCAGCCTGTGGGCAAATGACATCATTTGCGCCATCCAGCCGCAGCGTCTTACGCAGCTTGAAAACTGATTTGCCGATGCAGCTTAGCCCCGATGTTCTGTCCGGGGCTAAGCTGCTGATCGCACTCCAATCGAAGTAAGAATAGAAATGTTCGGAAAACTTACGCTCGAAGCGATCCCCTATCACGAGCCTATCATCATGGTCACACTGACCGCGATAGCTGGTGGGGCGCTCGCTATTCTCGCAGCCATTACCTACTATAAAAAGTGGGGCGTTCTGTGGAACGACTGGCTGACCTCTGTCGATCACAAGCGCATCGGCATCATGTACATCATCCTGGCCTTCGTGATGCTGTTCCGCGGCTTCTCGGACGCTGTGATGATGCGTGCCCAGCAGGCTTTGGCTTCGGGCGCCAATGAAGGCTTCCTACCGCCGCACCATTACGATCAGATATTCACCGCTCACGGCGTGATCATGATCTTCTTCGTGGCAATGCCTTTCATTGTTGGTCTGATGAACTTTGCCGTACCGCTTCAGATCGGTGCGCGTGACGTGGCATTCCCATACCTCAACTCGTTGAGCTTCTGGCTGACGGTTGCTGGTGCGATCCTGATCAATCTTTCTCTCGGTATCGGTGAATTCGCGAAAACTGGCTGGCTGGCTTACCCGCCACTTTCCGGCAAGGAGTTCAGTCCAGATGTCGGGGTGGATTATTACATCTGGGCCCTGCAGATTTCCGGTATGGGTACGCTGCTTTCGGGCGTGAACCTCATCACCACCATCATTAAGATGCGTGCTCCCGGCATGGGTATGATGCAGGTTCCGGTTTTCACCTGGACCGCACTCTGCTCGAACGTCTTGATCGTGGCTGCGTTCCCGATCCTGACTGTGACACTGGCCCTGCTGTCACTTGACCGTTATCTGGATTTCCACTTCTTCACCAATGATGGTGGCGGTAATCCGATGATGTATGTCAACCTCATCTGGATCTGGGGACACCCGGAAGTCTATATTCTGGTTCTGCCTTGCTTCGGTGTTTTCTCCGAAATCATTGCGACCTTCTCGGGCAAGCGCCTGTTTGGCTATGCGTCGATGGTTTATGCGACCGTTGCCATCACCATTCTGTCGTTCCTCGTCTGGGTTCACCACTTCTTCACCATGGGTGGCGGTGCAAGCGTAAACGCTTTCTTCGGCGTTGCGACCATGATCATCTCGATCCCCACAGGTGCAAAAGTCTTCAACTGGCTCTTCACTATGTATAAGGGGCGCGTCCGCATGGAAACGCCGGTCATGTGGACCATCGGCTTCATGTGTACCTTCGTTGTTGGTGGTATGACGGGCGTTCTGCTTGCTGTTCCGCCTGCAGATTTCGTGCTGCACAATTCCGTATTCCTGATCGCCCACTTCCATAATGTGATCATCTCGGGCGTTCTGTTCGGTTGCTTTGCCGGTCTCATCTACTGGTGGCCAAAGGCTTTCGGCTTCAAGCTGCATGAAGGTCTCGGCAAGAAGGCGTTCTGGTGCTGGCTCGTTGGCTTCATCATGGCGTTCATGCCACTCTACGTGCTCGGCTTGATGGGTATGACCCGTCGTCTGAACCACACCGAAAATCCGGCATGGCACATCTACCTGATCATTGCCGCTATCGGCGTTGCAATCATCCTGCTTGGTATCGTCTTCCAGGTTCTCCAGATCATGATCTCTATTCGCGATCGTGAAAAACTGCGCGTCGTTGATGGCGACTCCTGGGGTACTGGACGTACGCTCGAGTGGTCGATTTCTTCGCCTCCACCATTCTACAACTTCGCTGAAGTTCCGCACGTGCGTGATCACGACAGCTGGTGGGATATGAAACAGAACGGTTATGTTCGTCGTACCGAAAAGTTCGCTCGCATTCATATGCCGAAGAACACCGGAACAGGCTTCATCATCGGTATCCTGTGCATTCCATTTGGCTTTGCAATGGTGTGGCATATCTGGTGGCTGGCAATTGCATCGTTTGTCGCGGTCTTCGCAGTTGCTATCGCCCACTCCTTCAACAATGACAGAGACTTCTATGTCTCGGCCGATGAAGTACAGCGCGTCGAAGACGCACATACTCGGCAACTGAATGCTCAGGAGGCCTGATCCATGAGCGCGACCGTTACGACTACCGGCCCTTTCAAGGGCGGAAACGAGCATCCCGCTCACGAAGATCATCATGATGCAGGGTCGACCACGCTGGTCGGCTTCTGGATCTATCTGATGAGCGACTGCGTTCTCTTCTCGGGATTGTTTGCAACCTATGCCGTTCTGGCGCATCAGTTCGCGGGCGGCCCAACCGGCCGTGAACTCTTCGACCTGCAGTTTGTGTTGACTGAAACCATGCTGCTGCTGGCGTCGTCCCTGACCTATGGTCTGGCGACGCTGTCGATGTACAGGAATAACCGTGCAGGTGTTCTGTTCTGGCTGGGCGTTACCTTCCTGCTCGGTGCAGCGTTCTTGGTCATGGAAATCTATGAATTCCATCACCTGATCGTTGAAGGTGCAGGTCCGGGCCGCTCGGCATTCCTTTCGGCATTCTTTGCGCTGGTCGGAACGCACGGTCTCCACATTACTTCAGGTCTGGTCTGGATTCTGGTGCTTTCGGCCCAGCTTCTGCGTGACGGCCTGACTGAAAAGAACCGGACGCGCGTGATGTGCTTGAGCCTCTTCTGGCACTTCCTGGACATCATCTGGATTGGCGTCTTTACCCTTGTCTATCTGCTGGGTGTATTGTGATGAGCTCTGGACACGAAACACACGATCAAGCCGCACATGGCAGCCTGAAGTCCTACCTGATAGGTTTGGCTCTTGCGATCATTCTCACCATCGTTCCGTTTATGCTGGCGATGAACGGTTACTTTACGCCAGCAACAACTGCAGCAATAGTCATCGGTATGGCTGCTGTTCAGATCGTGGTGCATTTGGTTTACTTCCTGCACCTTGACCCGAAGTCGGAAAATGGCTGGAACATCCTCGCGCTGATCTTCACGGTCATCATTCTGGCCATCGTGCTTGCTGGTTCTATCTGGGTCATGCATCACCTCGATACCAACATGATGCCGATGTATATGACGCCGGACGATGCGCGTAATCTGCCATAAACGCATTTCAAAAGGCCGGTTTTGGCCGGCCTTCTGATCATCTGATACCAGGCCTGACGGCCCGGTTCCGCGGCTTTTTTCCTCCCTCTCCCCCTTAAAAGCCGCGTGGCGCCCCGGTTCCCTCCGGGGCGCTTTCATTTTGGAAGCATATAACTCTTCTTATTTCATCGCTCCAATTGCGCCAGATCTTCCAGCAATCCGGGTCCGAGTGAATTCCAGCCGAGCCGCTCGCGTGTCAATGTGTTTGACGCCGACATATCTTTGCTGACAAATGCTGTAAGCCAGCCAAAGTGTTCAGCCGCTTCCTGCCCATTAAGTGATACCACCGGTAGATTGAGCGCTGCGCCGACGGCCTCAGCAATCGCGCGGAACGCAATGCCTTGCTCGGCTGTGGCATGATAACGCGCGCCCGGTTCCGCCCGCTCCACCGCAAGCCGGTAGAGGTGCGCAGTGTCATCAATATGGGCTGCCGACCACTGATTGGCGCCTTCGCCGATATAGGCTGAGACCCCGGACCCGACCGCAAGCGGGATGAGTTCGCTGACAAGGCCTTGCTTGCGTGTGTCATGGATTTGCGAAAGCCGCATAACGGATACATT
Organism: Brucella sp. HL-2; assembly: GCF_025846885.2. NCBI lineage: Bacteria > Pseudomonadati > Pseudomonadota > Alphaproteobacteria > Hyphomicrobiales > Brucellaceae > Brucella > Brucella sp. HL-2. The sequence continues at coordinate 356,643 of NZ_JAOYTK010000001.1, forward strand.
GACGCCGCGTTGCAACTGCTCATATCCCGCTAGTTCTGAAGCCACACGTGGGTTGGGATGATGGGGATTGAAGTGACTTTCGACAGCAGGTTCACCAGGAACTGCCGCTCCCATGGCGGTGGCTGAGGTTATGACGAGCGGGCGCTCAGTCCCTTCAAGCGCAGAGCCAAGGGCTTCGATCACGCGACGATCCTTCGCGCAGTTGGCCTGAAAGTTCGCGAAGTTATGGTCGAACGCGGTGTGTATGACGGCATCGCATTGAGCAGCACCTCGACGCAGGCTTTCGAGGTCTTCGATATCACCGCGATGTGCTTCTGCTCCGGCCGCTATGAGCTTTTCAGCGCCAGCATCGGAGCGGGTGAGGCCGAGTACTTCATGGCCCTCCCAGATAAGTTCAGGCATGATATGCGAACCGATAAAGCCCGTCGCGCCTGTAAGAAAAATTCGCATGAAGATGGTCTCCTTGTTGTTCTGGCGACAATCTGCGATGCTTAATCATCCTATTAAAGTAGTGATATTATCATAGTATAATAACTAACAGGCAAACCATGTCGGAAATGACCAATTCCCTGCTTGGCTCATATCTCAAAGACCGTCGTGCGCGGCTTGATCCGACCGCCTTGGGCTTTGCTGCAGGTCGCCGCCGCACGCCCGGGTTAAGGCGTGAGGAGGTAGCGCAGCGCGCCAATATCAGCCCAACATGGTACACTTGGCTTGAGCAGGGGCGGGGTGGCTCACCCTCGACGGATGTCCTAAATCGGATTGCGGCCGGACTGATGATGACTGAACCGGAGCGCGAACATCTTTTCATGCTTGCCTTCGGTCATCCTCCCGAAGTGTTTTACAAACGGCCATCAGAAATCACTCCTCGGCTGCAACGTCTGATCGACGCAATGGTAACCAGCCCTGCGATCATCAAGACAGCCACATGGGATGTTGTGGCATGGAACCGGGCCGCCGCAATTGTGCTGACAGATTACAGCACTCTGCCGCCGGAAGATCGCAATATTCTCAAACGGATCTTTTGCAATTCCGACATCAGGGCCAAACAGGATGGCTGGGGCGAGGTGGCCCGCTTTGTAGTGGGGGCATTTCGCGCCGATGCGACACGTGCTGGAGCGGCATCGGAGGTTGCTGAACTGGTCGAGGAACTGTGTCAACAAAGCGCGGAATTTGCAGCTCTTTGGCGTGACAATGACATCGGTATTTACAGCGAAGGAACCAAGCGACTTTTGCATCCAAAGCTTGGGCGTTTGGAACTTGAATATTCGGGATTCGCCGTCGACGGACGTCCAGACCTTGGGATGATCGTCTATAATCCCGTGTTGCCTTCGGACGCAGATAGGATACGGCGGCTGGTTTTCGCGGGCGCGCAAAGTTTGCCCCAAAATATCTGAAGAGCGACCCAATCGGTAGTTCGAATTATATAAGTAAATAAATGTAAAATTTTAATCAATTTATTGTAAACACAGCATATATATCGCAGATAACTAAGTATAGATTATTCTAATATAAGTCATGCATTTACCATTATTGTGTATGTTGTTTGCACTGTGAGCAATATTGTTATAGTGTGCATCGTGTTTTATAATGAATTCGTCTCTATTTGCTCTGTGTTTTGGAGAATTTGCGATGTCTTTATTTAAGAATATGCTTGTAAAAAACCACCTTGTTGGTATGGCAATTGTAGCCTCAGCACTCTTCACTCCCGCAATTGCTTCTGCGGCTACGGCTTATATATCCGCTTCAGTCAATGTTCGCTCCGGCCCAGGTGCAAATTACGGACGGCTTGCAACACTTCCTGCAGGTATTACGGTTAATGCCGGTTCCTGCCGCAACGGCTGGTGCCAGATTTATAATGGCAGCAGTGTTGGTTTCGTCTCGGCGCGTTATGTCCGCTTTGGTTCGTATAATGGCGCTTACGCTGCCCCATCCAACACGACCGTAATCGTCAGTAATGACGGATACGATAATGGTTGGGCTCCCGGCTTCGGACTCGGTCTCGGTTTAGGTTGGGCATCGGGCGGTGGCTATTGGGGACCAGGCTGGGGTGGTGGTCCCGGCTGGCGCGGTGGCCCGAATTACATCAATGGTTGTATCGGTCGCAACTGCCAGTCCAATCGTGGCGGTGGACGCAATGGCTGGAACCCACGTTGGGGGCATGGCCCGCAATGGGGCGGCAGAGGATGGCCGAACGGCGGACGTGGAAACTGGGGGCCTGGTCGGGGTGTAGGACCACGTTTCACGTCTGGCCCAGATCACTTCGGTGGTTTCGGCGGCGGTGGCATGCATTTTGGAAACATGAGGCCAATGCACGCCGGGCGTTAAAAATAACAGCGGCCTTTTAAATATCAGGTCGTTATCTTCCCCTCCTGATGACCTGATCCGCGGCTCGCTGGACTCCCCTCCCTCCAGCGGGCCGCAATCATTTTGTTATCTGAGCGGTTCCAACTTTAGAGCGCATCTTATCCGAAAAGTGTGAAGCGGTTTTCGGATAAGATGCGCGTAGAAAAATGATTAGCGAGCCGATTTGGTCCGGTCAGATCGAAACGCATTCTAGCAGTCTCAATATTAACGCTCTCCATTGACTCAATCTATTCAAAATAGGGAATAGTTGACCTTTGAGCTTTGGAAGCGCTTTGAGATTCTAATCGGACCGTCGCGTATATTCGGTTTTTCTTAGATTAAATCTCATCCGGGCTTGAAATGTCATAACGCATTTGGGTTGAAGCTTGGCCTTCCCACTACTCTATGTTAATCCCTGAATCGTCCTGGGATTGGGGGAGGACGAAGCGCTACCCAAGCGGTCGTGAAATAGAAACCGGACAGTAACGTGTATGACTTGGAGTAACAGGACGATACAGGGAAGAAGTCTCATTGTGCTCGCGCTCGCGGTGCAATTTGCTTCAATGACGGTGTCGCCTGCATTGGCGTTCGAAATTTTTGGCGTCCGTCTTTGGGGTAAAGAGAAGACGGAAGATGCCGATGCGGTCATCTCTGATCCGAAACACTATTCAGTGAACGTAGAAGCGACAGGCAGTCGAAAGAATGCCGACGGCAGCGATGCGGATTTGAAATCTGTTATTGAAGGCGCATCCGGTCTGGTTTCAGACGAGGATAAGCCCGCCTCAGGTTCCGCTGGACTGCTTGCCAAGGCACGCGGTGATTACCGCCGTATCCTGTCGTCGCTTTATGGCGAAGGGCGCTATGGCGGCACGATTTCCATCAAGGTTGATGGACGCGAAGCCAACGACATTCCCGTAGATGCGGATATTCCCGACAATGCCAAAATCGATATTTCAGTCGATCCCGGTCCGCAGTTTTTGTTCTCGCGTACGGCAATTTCCAATATCGCGCCACCACCTGTCGATAAGAAAGACAAGGTGCAATCGCCTGAAGAAGCAGGTTTCGCACCGGGCAAAGTTGCGCGTTCCGGTACAATCCTGAAAGCTGAACGTCTCGCGGTTGAAGCGTGGCGTCAGCAAGGCTATGCGAAAGCCAAGGTGACAGGCGAAGATATCGTCGCCGATCACGATGGAAACACGCTTGCAGCCGACGTATCACTCGATCCTGGTCGCAAGGCACATTATGGCCCTGTAAGCGTGGTGGGTACTGCGCGTATGGACCCGCAATTCATCGCCTGGATGACAGGATTGCAACCGGGGCAGGAATATGATCCAGACGATATTGAGAAGGCGAAGAAGCGTCTTGGACGCATGGAAGTCTTCCGTGCAATGAATTTTGAGGAAGCCGAGCAGATTGAACCGGATGGCAGTCTGCCGATGACGCTCAATGTTCAGGAGCGCAAACCACGCCGCTTTGGCTTTGGTGCTGAATATTCGACGCTCGATGGTTTTGGTGTGACTGGATATTGGATGCATCGCAACCTGTTTGGCAAAGGCGAGCGTCTGCGCTTTGATGCCAAGGTCAGCGGTGTCGGTGGCTCGCAGGACAACTCGTTCGATCCGGCCAACTTCACCTATATGGTTGGCACAAGCTTCACGAAGCCGGGCGTTTTCACACCGGATACGGATTTCGTGGCCGCACTTGATGCCAAGCGCGAAGTGCTCGACGTTTATACCGAAACCTCGATCAACGCGAAAACCGGGTTTACGCAGATTTTCAGCGATGAGCTTTCAGGTGCGCTTTATGCCAAGGCGAGCCATGGCCGCTTCGATGACGATTATTTCGGAACACGCGAATTCACGACCGGCGGGCTTGAAGGCAATCTCCTTTATGATGGCCGTAACAACAAGCCTGATCCAAGCTCCGGCGTTTATCTCGAAGGCAATGTTCAACCGTTCTACGAATTCCAGCGGGGCAATTTTGCGACCCGTTTCACCGCGGAAGGCCGTGCCTATTACGGTTTTGGCGCAACAAACCGCGTGATTCTTGCAGGCCGCGTGAAAGTTGGTTCTATCGTCGGTGCGGAGATTGAAGATCTCCCACCGAATCAGCTCTTCCTTGCCGGCGGCGGCGGTTCAATCCGTGGCTATTCCTATCGTGGCGTTGGTGTTGAAACATCGACTGGCGACGTTATCGGTGGTCGCTCTCTGGTCGAGGCATCGGGCGAAGTACGCACACGCGTAACCGATTCCATCGGTGTGGTCGGCTTTGTCGATGCGGGCTATGTGGGCGAGCAATCCTATCCAGATTTTTCGGAAGAAATGCGTATCGGCGCGGGCTTGGGTCTGCGCTACCTGACGGGGCTTGGACCTATCCGTCTTGACGTCGCACTTCCACTTAACCGCCGCTCGGGCGATCCGAGCTATGCGTTCTACGTAGGCATAGGACAGGCGTTTTGACCAGATTTCTCGCACTCTTAGCCTTCATTCTCTTTGCCATTCCTGTGGTCGCGCAGGAGCAGGCGGAAGAAGAGAAGTCGTATTTTATTTCTTTTGTGGAGAGCAAACTTTCCGCACCGAACCGTCGCATCCAGTTTTCGGGCTTGAGTGGCCTTCTGTCGTCTGAAGCAAGTGTTGGCGCTATAACCATTGCCGACCGTGAAGGCGTGTGGCTGCGTATCGAGAATGCCAAGCTCAACTGGAGCCGTACGGCACTCTTCACTGGTCGCCTGAGCATCCAGTCGTTGGTGGCCGAGCGTATCGATATCATCCGCAAGCCATTGCCGGACAACAGCCTGCCATCGCCGGAATCGTCAAGCTTCAGCCTGCCGGAGCTACCGCTCTCGGTCAATATCGATAGTCTCGATGTGGCGCGCTTGCATTTTGGGCAGGATATTTTTGGGCTTCAGTCGGAAGTATCACTCAACGGCAATCTGTCGCTCGCCGACGGATCGTTGAATTCAGCCTTTGATATCAAGCGTCTTGATGGGCCGGGCGGCAATTTTGCGCTCAGAGCGGCTTATGCCAATGCCGATCAGAAGCTTGATCTTGATCTCAAAGTCGCAGAGCCTGCCAATGGCATCGTCGCCAATCTGCTCAATATCGATGGACGCCCGCCGGTTGATCTCACTTTGACGGGTAAGGGAACGCTTGACGATCTCAAGATTGACCTGGCACTTGATACCAATCGCAATCGCACGCTGACAGGTGGCTTCACATTGGCGCGTCAGGCCGATGGCCGCGTCTTTGCAACTCGTGTGGATGGTCCGATCGCTGTTTTGGTTCCTCCGGCATTTCGCGACTTCTTTGGTGCTGAAACTGCCTTGTCTGCGAACGGTTTTCTGAAAGATGGTGGTGGTTTCCGCCTTGACGATCTGGCGTTGACGACGGCTGCATTGAAGGTGAAAGCCTCTGCGGAATCGGGCAGCGATGGCTTTCTGAACAAGCTGCGCGTTGATGCGAATATTCAGGATGATAGCAAGGGGCAGGTGCTCTTGCCGGTCAAGGGTGGTGAGACAACCATCAACAATGCAACGCTTCAGATTGCTTACGGCGACCGTCCGACCAATGACTGGACCGGAAAGCTTGCGATTGCTGGCTTCAAGAATGCGACTGTTTCCGCGTCGAGCATCGCGCTCGACATGGGTGGCGCTGCTGAAAACCTCAACGATGCCGCCAATCGCCGTGTAACCTTTGATGTTAAGGGCGGCGTGAGCGGTATCGATGCGGCAGACGCAAAAATTGCTGAGGCGCTTGGCGACAAAATTGATCTGGCGATCGCAGGTGGCTGGCGTGCCGGTACTGCTGTCGATCTTTACAAAGCAAGCATCGAAGGCAACGGCCTCAGCTTAGAGCTTCAGGGTAAGATCAATGATTTTGTTTTCAACGGCGATATTCTCGCTAAGGTCGCAAGCCTCGCGCCTTATGGTGCGCTGGCCGATCGCGATCTGGCGGGCAGCATTGATGTGAAGGCATCAGGCAATCTTAGCCCGATCAGCGGTGCGTTTGACTTTACGCTGGATGGCAACGCACAGAATATGCGCACCGGCACGGAAGCGGTCGACAATATTCTTGACGGCAATGTTCAGCTGAGCGGTGGAATCGCAAGAAGCGCACAAGGGTTTTCTGCGCGCAATTTTCGCATCGGCAACGAGCTGAGCGAAATTACCGCTAATGGCTCTTTCGCATCCGACAAAGCCGATTTCGATTTTGGCGTCGCGCTGTCTGATCTCAAGCTTCTGTCTGACAAAGCCTCCGGTCGCATGACGATCAAAGGCAGCGCGCGCGGCGAGGACAAGCTGATTGCACTGGCACTGCGCGCCGATGCTCCACAAGGGGCGCTTGCGGACCGCAAGCTTTCCGAAGGGGCTCTTGATTTCAACGCGCTTCTGGATGGCAATGCAACTACGGGTGCATCGCTTTCAGGCAAGCTTGCAGGCGGTGCATTCCTTAATGGAGAACGCGTCGATATCGGGTCGCTGATCGATATCGTCAATGACGAGAAGCGTCTGACGAACCTCGTCTTCAACGCAGGTGGCGCGCATCTTTCGGGCAATTTCACGCAGAACGCCAAGGGACTGCTGGCTGGTCAGTTAAATGTGGATGCGCCGGATATTTCGACGGCTGCCGCCCTTTTCCTTGTCGATGCAACAGGCGCTGCGAATGCCGACATCACGCTAGATGCAAATGGCGAGCGCCAGAATGCGACCGTCAATGCCAAGGCCAGTGGTCTGAAGATCAACGGCAATCACATTGCGTCTGCTGACATCGCGCTCACAGCACAGGACCTGTTCGGTGTTCCGGTTGTGGATGGTGCCGCGGGTGCCCGCGACATTCTGGTAGGCACTTTTGGGATCGATAATTTCGATGCCAAGGCCAATGCAACCGGCACAAAGACTGATTTTACGGCCAGCACCAAACTCAAAATTGGTACGGTTGCGAATGCTGCCGGCTCACTTGAACCCAAGGACGGCGGGTTTGAACTGGGGCTGACATCGGCCGACGTGAAGCAGGGCGCATTGTCAGCAACGCTTGCGGCACCTGCAACCATTGCCATGAAGGGAAGCGACATCTCGTTTGGCGATATCATCGTCAATACGGGTGACGGTCAGGTCAAGGTCAATGGTGCAATCGGAGAGCGTCTTGATCTTTCGGTTGCTCTTTCCAATCTGCCGCTTGCACTTGCCAATACATTCAAACCTGAGCTTGGCCTCGGCGGTACGATCAACGGTACGGCACGCGTCACAGGTACGCGTGAAAAGCCAAATGCGGCTTTCGATATTGCTGCGCGCGGCTTGACTGCGGCTGAGCTGAAAAATCAAGGCATCGCACCACTTAATGCGGATGCAAAGGGCAGCTCCGACAACAATCGTCTGAATGTTGATGCCCATGTCACGGGCGGAGGCGGCATCGATGTCACTGCGAAGGGCGGAGTACCGCTTGGGCAGGGCGACATGGCGGTCGATATCAATCTCGCCAATCTGCCGCTGACTGCTCTTAATGGTGCCGTTAAGGGGCAGGACCTTGCCGGCAATGTAACGGGCACGGCGCGCATTACAGGCCCTCTCACCAATCCAGCCGCAAGCTTTAATCTGCGTGGCACAGGTTTGGCGGCAAAACCTCTGCGCGATAATGGCCTGGCACCTTTGAGCCTTCAGGCTGCAGGAAATTACGCCGCTAAGGCCGTCGATATTTCCTCGCTGACAGTTGATGGCCCGCAGGGCCTCAATGTTACCGCAAACGGCAAGGTGCCGTTCTCGGGACAGGGGCTCGGTGTGAATGTTTCGGGCAGCTTGCCTCTGGCGCTCGCCAATCGCTTCCTCGCGGATCGCGGTGCGCAGGCAAGTGGTACGCTGTCGCTCACAGCAAGTGTTTCGGGTGGCTTTGATAAGCCGCAGCTGCGCGGTATGTTCTCGACGTCTGGCGCACAGTTCATTGATCCTGAAACTAATGTTCGCCTCAACAACATCAATGTCATGGGGGCGATGGAGGGTGAGACCATTACACTCCGTCAGGTCAATGCAGCTTTTGGCAGCGGTGGCGCAATTTCTGCGACCGGCACGATCTCGACCAATGCAGCGGCCAATTTCCCTGCCAATATCGACATCAAGCTTGACCGTGCTCGCTACGCGGACGGCAAGCTGGTAGTCGCGACCGTCAATGGCGGCATCTCGATCACCGGCCCGCTGATGCGCGATCCGCTGATTTCAGGCCGTATTGATGTTGATCGTGCCGAGATTACGGTTCCAGAAAATCTCGGCGGCGGAGCGGCTTACGTTCCTGTTCGCCATATAAATACGCCAAAGAATGTTCAGGCAACGCTCGATCGTGCCAAGGTAGAGACGCGCCGCAGCAGGGTGCCAACACCGACAGCACGTCCAACAGTGCCACGTCTCGATGTCACTGTGAACGCGCCAAACCAGATCTTTGTGCGGGGTCGCGGCCTCGATACGGAATTGGGTGGACGCGTTCGTTTGACCGGACCTGTGACGGATATCAAACCGGTGGGTTCGTTCGACCTGATCCGTGGCCGCATCGGCATTCTTGGTCAGCGCATTACCTTTGATGAAGGTCACGTAACGCTGGTGGGTGATCTTAATCCGCAGCTTAATTTCGTTGCGCGCAGCGAAGGTGATGATATTACGGCCATTGTGACAGTCACTGGCACGGTCGACAATCTCAATATCGTCTTCTCCTCCTCGCCGGAACTGCCGCAGGATGAAGTGCTTGCTCATCTCATCTTTAAGCGCTCGATTGGCGAATTGTCGGCCTTCCAGATTGCGCAGCTCGCAGCCGCAGCGGCCGAACTTGCTGGCGGTTCCAACAACTCGCTGATGGGCAAACTGCGCCAGGGAACGGGCCTGGACGATATTGATGTCGTAACCGACAGCAAGGGCGAAACCGCTGTACGCGCCGGTCGTTATATTCGCGATAATATCTATCTTGGCGTGGAAGCTGGTTCCGGCGGTTCGACCAAGGGCACCGTCAATCTCGACATTTCCAGAAACCTCAAGGTCAAGGGTGCTTTGGGATCGGAAGGCGATTCCAGCGGCGGTATTTTCTACGAAAAAGATTATTGATCGATCGGCAGAATTTGATCAAAAAGGCCGGGCTCATGCCTGGCCTTTTTTATTAATCAACAATTGGCGGCAACCATTTTTCTTAACGTTTACGCGAGTGGATTAACGCTTCCTCAACCATAAGGACGCAAATTGTCGAAATGATAAGAAGGCATTTTGCCGATTGTTTCGAGTTGGGCGATTTGTATGTCTAAGTTGAATGAGAAATTAAGCCGTCGTCATTTTCTGCTCGGTACGGGTGCTGTCTTGCTGGGTGGCGTTACGGGCTGTTCACAAACGATGGACATGTCTGCATTCCAGATGAACGTCGATCCGATGTCCACCGGCGGCATTACACCGATGCGTCCGCAAATTAGCGTGGACAAGGCGATCACTACGCCTGACGTGATGTATGCGGCGGTGCAGGAAGGGCAATATGCGCTTCCAGCGATTCCTTATGCCAAAGTGCCGAAAGAATTCCGTCGCCAGATAGTGCCGGATCCGACAGGCGAAGCGCCGGGAACGATTGTGGTCAGCACCAAGGACCACTTCCTATACTACGTGCTCCCTGGTGGTGAAGCGCTCCGTTATGGCGTTGGCATCGGTAAGGCGGGCTTTGAATGGCAGGGCCGCGCCAATGTTCAGTACAAGAAGCAATGGCCGCGCTGGACGCCTCCGCCGGAAATGATCCAGCGCAGGCCAGACCTTGAAAAGTATCGCAACGGTCAGGAGCCGGGCCCGCAAAACCCGCTCGGCGCGCGTGCGCTTTATATCTTCCAGAATGGTCGCGACACGGGTTACCGCATCCACGGATCACCTGAATGGTGGTCGATTGGCCAGTCGATGTCGTCGGGCTGTATCCGCCTGATGAATCAGGACATCATTGATCTATATAATCGTGTTCAGGGAAAGGCACCGATCATCGTTGGATGATCGGTGTTTCATCTCGCAAAAGAATTAGAGCGCATCCGGAAAAATTTGAAGCGGTTTTCGGATAAGACGCGCAAAGAGAAAAGAGCGTGTGCATTCAGGAAATGCACACGCTCTAAAGTTTTCCGGGCTGACTGGAGGTCGTATTGCCCGGTTATTCGGATGCTTCGTTCGCGACGATTATTCGTAACGACCTGTCTTGGCTGCTGTGTCGGCAAAAGCGACGAGGCGTGAAAGCTCAATCTTCATGCTATCCACTGAAGCGTGGAGTGTCTGTGATTTCGGGGCGGTCATATCTTGCGCCATCTGGGTGGATATTGCCGGCATGGCAAAGGCTGCTGTCGTCAGAGCAATGGCTGCAACAAAGCCGAGGCGTCGTTCGGTTCTGGCTTGCATTTTGTTCTCCTCGCGCCGCAATGAGCGGTCTCAATCAAAGTGGTTTCCTACGCAGCGTTCCTGAAATTAGTGAAAGGTCGCGCGACGGGTAATGTTCAAAGCAATGTCGATGGCATGGATCGGTATTGGCAACAAAGTCTGTCCGAAATCGGCCAATGTGTCGGCAAAATTGCGGGCCGCATCTGCCACATCGTCGCAACGCCGTTTACAGGCGATTGCCTCAAGGCAGGTATCGAGCAGCAAGCCATCCTGATTTTGGATACCTGAAATCAGGCCCAGCGTCAGACATTCCTCTCGGCACACATGGTGCGAGTCGAATGGAAAAGCTCTCAACTGACAGCTTGCACAATGGCGCAGCACACGAATAAATTGGGAAAGCTCGGCGATTGCACGCTTTGCTTCAGAGGTCCCAAGCACTTCCGAATAGAGGCCCCAGGTCATTTCCCAGGGAATGATCGATCCGGTTTCAAAACCGGCAGTCCAGCGGCGATAACCTTCAAGCACCAGCTTTTCCGGCAGGCGATCATAATAGCCCACGCTGTTGGTGCCGTTCAGCTCCGAGATACGCATATTCATGTTCGCCTCCATTCAGAGGGCCGAACAAATGCGCAGCTTTGCTGCTTATGCTTCGCGAGGCGTTCTGTTTCCCCTCGCGCATTGCAATATCCGGTCGGCAAAAGATGAAGTTGCCATGGCAATCCATCCACATTTGCGGACCGGCATTCACTGAGACCGATCATCAGGTCCTCCAATCGAAAGGGTTCAAGGCCCAGACATCAAAGGTTGCACAAAATAACTCACATGCATAAAAGCCGTATTTTGATCTGGAGTCAATTACTCAGCTTTTAAAAAGATGAATTATTTCAATAGTGTAGAATTATTCTAGACTATTACATTCATGTTTATAGCAATAAACGAAGAACGCAACCGCTACAACGGGGTAGCGGTTGCGGCAAACGGGCGCATAAAGCACGGAGAGAAGCGCGTCATCGCCCTTTGCTCTCAATATTAAAGCGCATCCCGAAAAGTGTGAAACGGTTTTCGGACAAAGATGCGCGTTAAAACAGATAATTAGAGCGCCGATCTGATCCAATCAGATCGAAACGCGCTCTAAAGCGTGTCGCGCGTTAATCGTTTATCTTAACGCATTTCTTTATCCCAAAACCGGTTTCCACTTTTGGGAGACATGCTTTAATGATTTGAATGGTCGTCGGATTTACCGCTTTGCGGGGTCACTGGAAATTCGAGATCAATCTTGCCAGCCTTTTCGAATTCCAGTGTCGCGGAAACCTTGTCACCTTCCTTGTAAGGCGTTTCCGGCTGGATGAACATCAGATGATATCCGCCCGATTTCAGCTCCACGGATTCTCCCGCTGGAATATCCAGCCCGCCGTCGAGCTTGCGCATCTTCATGACTTGATTTTCCATGCTCATTTCATGGATTTCAACGCGCTTGACGCCTGTGGTGCTGACGCTAACCAGCTTGTCCGCGGCCTTGCCTTCATTTGCAATGGTCAGGAAACCACCAGCGACTTTCGCACCTGGAACCATGGCGCGGATCGAAGGGGCGGTGATTGTTAGATCTCCGACCTTGATTGGGGCCATGGCGTGATCGCCATGATTTGCCTGGTCGTTATGCGAACCATGCCCACCGTGGCCGACATGTTCATCGGAGTCGGTCGCTGCCAGCACTTGAAGCTGCGGAGCAGGATGCTCCAGATCGTGCGGATTCTGACCTTCTTTGGCAATCTCGGTCCAGGCAACGGAATCATCGGTTCCGCAGAACTGCGTTACGGGGAAGGAGAGTGTTGTGTCCTTGTCGAATTTTGCAAGCTGGCCAACCACGACGAACTCATCGTAAAAATCGCTTGGCAGATCGCCTTCGCTCCATGTCACCTGCTTGACGCCGGAGGTCAAATCCTTGCCGTGGACCTTATAGCTCTCAGCGTAATCGCCTTTGGCGGTTTCAACTTTCCAGCCCGCTTTTGGCTGCGGCTGTGCAGAGATAAAACCTTCTGGCAACTCGACCTTTACCGCCGTTGTAGCCTTGCCCTCGCAACCATGTGGAATACGAACGACCGCCTTATAGAAGCCACCTGCTTTAGCTTCGCTCTTTTCAAGCGATGAATGGGCAGTTGCTATCCCTGCGGAAGCAAAAAGAGCAATAATAGAAACGGCAGGTGCGAAAGAACGAAAATTTTTCATTGTGATAAACCTGAATAGTCATGTGTTCGGGCGCAGCTTAGCTCTAAGCACGCGTTGAAAGACTGGTTTCAGGCGAAGGGGGGCGCTTGTGGCGGCGCCGATGGCGGATAGATGTCACGCCAGAGAACAGGCTGGGATGGCACAACTGTAAGCGCCAAAGCCATTTGCGGTGCTGCCCCTGTCGATGGAGCAGGTTGCGGGCACAGGTATGCAGATGAAATTCGGCAGGCTTCGCAGACATTGCTGTTGTGCAGATGCTGATCGTGGCCATGGCCGCTTTTATCAACCGCATGATCAGTGATGCAGAGCACCGGATAAGTGCCATCGGGCAGAACATATTCTGCAAGCAGCAACTCTTCAGCAGATGCGATATTGATCGGCTTGTGTGCGAAAGCAACGAGCATCAGCGCCAGTACGCTTAGCAAACGTACTGCTAGCATCACCCGCAAATGTGTAGCACCGGCCTTCAACTCTCAGCTTCTCCTTTGTGCAGAGCTTTAACTAATTCATCATGGCCGTCTTTGCCAAGCGTCAAATAGCAGCGCTTTAAGGGAATAGGGCAGCATGTTTGGTTGTGTAAGGTTCTAACGGCAATACTGCCTTACTGCCTAATTACACATATCGCCCGCCGCGCTGAATGACCTCGATCTTGTAACCGTCCGGGTCTTCCACGAAAAAGAAGCGCGCGACCTGGACATCGCCATTCTTGAAGTCTACGAGCTTGCCGACTTTGAGCCCTAGCTCCATGAAGCGTGTGTATTCGGCATCAAGATCATCGACGACAACGGCGAGATGTCCATAACCATCGCCAAGATTGTAAGGTTCAGTACGGCCTTTGTTGACGGTCAGCTCGACCTCAAAATCAGTTTCCTCATTGCGCAGATAGATCAGCGTGAAAGTTTCAAAATCGATACGCTCCGCGATCTTCAACCCGAAGGCCTGATCGTAGAAGGAAACGGATCTTTCCTCATTGAGAACGCGTATCATTGAATGGACGGCTTTAGCCATGATGTCACCTGCCTGCTGGAAACTCTTTTATCGGATCTATTGGCCTTTTGGCTAAAACTGGATTATCTCAAGACATGCGAAGCGGGCAAGCTCAATGCGTGTTGCAGACGAGGACTTGCTGCAGACGAGGACTTGCTGCAGACGAGGTTTGAATAATGTCAGGCGTAACGCGTGAACAGGTTCTGGAACGGCTAAAGGCCGTGACAGGTCCAGATTTTGAAAGCGATGTCGTGTCGCTCGGTCTGGTGTCGGATATTTTTATTGCCGACGGCAAGGTCTTCTTTTCCATCACAGTCCCGGCGGATCGTGCGAATGCGCTTGAGCCGATGCGGCTTGCCGCTGAAAAAACAGTGAAGGAAATCCCGGGCGTGTCCGGTGCGCTGGTGACGCTGACTGCGGAAAAGAAAGGTGGTCGGACCAGCGATGATGCTCCACCACCACCGAAACCTCAACCACGACCGGCTCCAGCTCCTGCCGCCGCCCATAGTCATGCTTCCCCGCCACGTCCTGCTGGCAAACCCGGCGTTCCCGGTGTTGGGGCGATCATCGCTGTTGCATCAGGCAAGGGCGGCGTTGGTAAATCTACGACGGCGGTCAATCTCGCGCTCGGCATGTTGGCCAATGGGCTTAAGGTCGGCATTCTTGATGCAGATATTTACGGGCCCTCCATGCCGCGCCTGCTCGGTCTTTCGGGGCGACCCGAAACGATTGAAGGCCGTACGCTGAAGCCGATGGAAAATTATGGCCTTAAGGTCATGTCCATGGGCTTCATGGTGGAAGAAGACACGCCCATGATCTGGCGTGGGCCGATGGTCATTTCGGCGCTGACGCAGATGTTGCGTGAAGTGGCGTGGGGCGAACTGGATGTACTCGTCGTCGATATGCCTCCCGGCACTGGCGACGCACAGCTCACCATGGCGCAGCAGGTTCCGCTCGCGGGCGCAGTCATCGTGTCTACGCCACAGGATCTGGCTTTGATCGATGCGCGCAAGGGCCTTAACATGTTCCGTAAGGTGGATGTACCGCTTTTGGGCATTGTGGAGAATATGAGCTATTTCATCGCGCCTGATACCGGCACGCGTTACGATATTTTCGGCCATGGTGGTGCACGCAAGGAAGCTGAACGGCTGAACGTGCCTTTTCTGGGCGAAGTGCCGCTTCACATGGATGTACGCGCCCATTCCGATAATGGCACGCCAATTACAGTCGTGGAGCCGGAGAGCGAACATGCGGTGATCTATCGCGACATCGCTCGCAAAGTTTGGGAAAACATGAAGGCGGGCAAGGGAGCTGGAAAGCCCGCTCCGGCGATTGTTTTTGACTAAACTAGAAAAGGGCCCTTTCGGGCCCTTTTTATTATAGTTCGTCTCCGAAGAGTGGAAACTGGCTTTAGGTAACTACGCTCGGCTCGGTTCGTCCACTGCGTTTTTTCACTTCAGTGATTTGTTCGGCGGCGTCAATCAGAGTAGCCAAAGTTTCCTGCGTATCCAGATTGTGCTTGGCCTGATCTGCTTCGTAGCGCTCGATATAAATGCGGATAGTGGCTCCCGATGTGCCGGTGCCTGACAAACGCAAAACGACGCGCGACCCGCCTTCGAAATAGATGCGGATGCCCTGATGTTCGCTTACCGAATGATCGATCGGATCACGATAGGCGAAATCGTCGGTCTTCTCGATCTTGAGGCCATTGACGCTCGCGCCAGCCAGGCTTGCAAGCTTGCCGCGTAGATCAGAAACAAGCTTCTTTGCTATGTCGGAATCAACGGCTTCGTAATCATGGCGCGTATAATAGTTGCGTCCGAAACGCGCCCAATGCTCTGCCACGATGGCTTTTACGCTTTCCTTGCGCACGGCCAGAATGTTGAGCCAGAGGAGAACGGCCCATAGCCCGTCCTTCTCGCGCACATGATCTGAGCCGGTGCCGGAGCTTTCTTCGCCGCAGATCGTGACCTTGCCATGATCAAGCAGATTGCCGAAGAATTTCCAGCCAGTTGGTGTTTCATACATGCCGATGCCGAGCTTTTCCGCCACACGGTCAGCAGCGGCACTTGTCGGCATAGAGCGCGCAATGCCCTTGATGCCATCTTTGTAACCCGGCGCCAGATGCGCGTTGGCTGCAAGCATGGCGAGCGAATCGGATGGGGTCACGAAGACGCCACGACCGATAATGAGGTTGCGGTCGCCATCGCCATCCGATGCTGCACCGAAATCGGGCGCATTATCCGACATCAGCAGGTCGTAAAGCTCTTTGGCATAGACGAGGTTGGGGTCCGGATGATGGCCACCAAAATCCGGCAGCGGCACGAAATTCATCACGCTGCCTTCTGGTGCATCGAGGCGACGTTCGAAAATTTCTTTGGCGTAAGGGCCGGTGACGGCATGCATGGCATCGAATTTGATGCCAAAGCCGCCCTTGATCATGGCGCGGATTGCGTCAAAGTCGAACAGGCTCTCCATCAGTTCGGCATAATCCGTAACCGGATCGAAGATGACGATTTCAGTCTCGCCAATTTTGGCCGTGCCAATCGTGTCGATATCGATATCTGCAACTTCAGCGATTTTATACTGATCGATCACCTTGGAGCGGGCGAATATCGCCTCGGTGATTTTTTCCGGTGCCGGGCCACCATTCCCGATATTGTATTTGATACCGAAATCTTCGTTGGGCCCGCCGGGGTTATGGCTCGCAGAGAGAATCAAACCGCCGAAAGCCTTGTATTTGCGGATCATATTGGATGCGGCAGGGGTCGAAAGAATACCACCCTGACCGACCATGATGCGACCAAAGCCGTTCGCAGCAGCGCATTTCATGACTTTCTGGATCACTTCGCGATTGTAAAAGCGTCCATCGCCGCCGACCACAAGGGTTTTACCTTTGAAACCTTCCAGCACATCGAAAACTGACTGGATGAAGTTTTCAGCATAATTGGGCTGCTGGAAAACCGGGACTTTCTTGCGCAGTCCGGAGGTGCCGGGCTGCTGATCCTGAAAGGGCGTGGTGGCAACTGTTTTGACAGTCATAATTTTCCCATTCGATTCAATAATTTGAATTAGCAAGTGATCAGTCTTTGCGGTCATTGCAAGACAAGATAGATCAAACTTATTGTTTGAAAATAACAAACTGTGTGCTGTTTTACAGAAACTCTTCTAATTTTCGATTGAGGCTCCATCCTATGACACGTTGTCCAGCTGAAAGTCTGCCTGCGGAAATTCTTGCACGGCTTTCAAACAAGCAAGATCGTCTGATTGTCGCGATCGCTGGACCTCCCGGCGCGGGCAAGTCAACCCTGTCGGATTTTCTGCGGGACGCGATCAATAAAGACGGTGTTGGACCTGCCGTGGTCGTGCCCATGGACGGGTTTCATCTCGACAATGCAATCCTAGATGAGCGTGGATTGCGCAGCCGCAAAGGCTCGCCGCCGACCTTTGATTGCGCAGGCTTTGCAGTACTTCTGGAGCGCTTGAAAAAAGCCTCTGAAGACATCGTCATTCCAGCTTTTGACCGCACGCTGGATCTGGCGCGTGCTGGCGCATCAATCGTTAGGGGCGAGCATCAGGTTCTGCTGGTTGAGGGTAATTATCTGCTTCTAAACCAGGAGCCGTGGACGCGCCTTGCGCCGTTTTTCGATATGACTATTTTTCTGGACGTGCCTTTTGCGGAACTGGAGCGTCGTCTTATCCAGCGGTGGCTCGATTACGGGCATACTGAAGGTGCAGCCCGGGAGCGGGCGCTTTCCAATGATATTCCAAATGCCGAACTCGTGGTTTCGACTTCACGCGATGCGGAATACGTGGTCGCTTCGACATAAGACGTGACGGAAATTTGTATTATCGAGACTTGCAGCAGCCGATTCCTGCCTGCATGATGCAGGCAGGCGGCTCCAGTTAAGATAGAATCTTTGGAACTGCACTAACTCTTTTACGCATTATCCCACGCAAATAAGCTCAGGCACTTGTGCTGGAAATGCATCAGAATTCTCACGGGATCAGCCATTCATGACCAATTATGTTTTCGCGCCCTCACCGCAGACTTTTGTGCCTGTGAAGGGCACTGAAGAACGTTTTCCCGTGCATCGCATATATTGCGTGGGCCAGAATTATGCCGATCACGCCATCGAAATGGGCGGCGATCCAACCCGTAACCCGCCTTTTTTCTTCCAGAAAAACCCAGATAACCTTGTGATTGATGGTGGCGATTTCCCCTATCCGCCAAAGACCGAAGACGTGCATCACGAGATCGAGCTGGTTGTGGCGCTCAAGAAAGGCGGCAGCGATATCTTGGTCGAGACGGCACTTGATCATGTCTATGGCTATGCGGTCGGTATCGATATGACGCGGCGCGATTTGCAAGCTGTAGCTAAAAAGGCCGGTCGCCCGTGGGAAGTGGCGAAAGCCTTCGAACATTCAGCACCTTGCTCGGCCATCGTGCCGGTGTCTGAAGTCGGTCATCCGCAATCAGCCGCAATTACGCTGAAAATCAATGGCGAGCAGCGTCAGGCAGGTGATCTCAACCAGATGATCTGGAAAGTGCCCGAAACCATCGCGTATCTTTCGTCTCTCTTTGTCTTGCAACCGGGTGATCTGATATATACCGGCACACCGGCCGGTGTGGGTGCCGTGAAGCGGGGAGACATTCTGCAGGGAAATGTGGATGGTGTCGGCACGATTTCGGTGAAAGTTGTTTGACGAAATCCTGTCCTGAAATGGCTAGAAACAGCCAGAAATGATTGGCGTATCGAGAACCTTTCGAAGGAGGAATGATGAGCACCTATCTTCCCGTTGACATACATGACGCCCTTGAGCGCTTTATCAACGAAAAGCATCCCGGTCTGAACCAGACCGAGGCCATCATCCATATTTTGCGGAAATCGCTCGTGCAGCAAGGATACCTTGCAGCACCGTCAGAACATGGTACACCGCCCGAAGATTTGAACGCCACAAACGACGATTGAACATGAACAAGACACCACAGGACGGAGCCGGCCACAAAGCCGCCCTCGGTCGCCGCCTTCTGCTTTTGACGATATTGGCGATTTTGCTGACATGTGCGCTCGTCTGGATGAGCATTTATCTGTTCGATCCCGATGGTGGTCTCGGCCTGGATGACTTTGGAATTTTCGCGCATGAATTCAATGCGATAGATACGATGCTGCCGCGTATTTTGTAAGGTTTAAGAGCGTTCTGTTACCGATTGAAATATTCATTTTGACACGTCCGTGACGTTCTGGGCTTTCGCTTCACGTATTTTGCGTGGTAGATGACGGTTATCGATTGAAAGAATATTGACTGAACCGGGTCGCAAAACGGACCCGCTCAAGCCAAGAGGGTCTTATGGCATTCGAGGACATCAAGGCGGAAATTGCTCTGCTGTTTGAGCAGATGGTTAACCAGCCGCAGGACGTTCATGAGATTCGCGAGACAGTTCGCGAAAAGCTCAATGCGCTCAAAGCCACAGGCATGCCTCTACCAGCAGATCTGGTTGAACTCGAAAAACGTATCGAACAAGATTTCGATTCATAGGATCGGTCACTCATGCGTATAAAAGCTCAATCAAAACCGCTTTCTCTGACCTTTCTTAAAGGCGCTCTTCTCCTTGGTTGTGCAGTTGCTCTCAGCGCCTGTAACACGACAAGTGACGGAAAGCCTGCAAAGACCGCACTGATTTCGCCGGTTGAAAATTCAACGGCTACCGCATCTGCAACGGGCGACACGGCAACTCCAGCCGCAGGCGCAACCACAGTTGCGGATGCGGCTACTCCTGCTGATGGAATGCAGACAGTTGCATCGCTGGAAAACCCGGTTCTCCCGACCAATGTCCCTATTCCGGGCATTCGCGGCCAGTCCGAGCCAGTGATGGCCTATGCTGGTGCGCAGGCGGAAGCCTCTCCAGCTTCCATGGCTGCTAACATGGCGTTTGAGACACCCGATCACGCGCCGGAAGAACTTGACGCGCTGATTACCAAATATTCTGTTGCCTATGATGTGCCGGAGCGTCTGGTGCGCCGCGTTGTGCATCGCGAAAGCCGCTTCAATCCGGGCGCGCGCAATGGACCATATTGGGGACTGATGCAGATCAGCCATCCAACTGCGCGCGGCATGGGTTATAAGGGCAATGCCAAGGGCCTTCTCGACGCCGAAACAAATCTGAAATACGCGGTTCGTTACCTCTCGGGTGCGTATAAGGTTGCCGGTGGTGATGAAGGTCAGGCCGTTCGTTTCTATGCACGCGGCTACTATTACGATGCTAAGCGCAAGGGATTGTTGCAGGAAACCGGGCTTGATGGCAGCTGGAAGCGTACCGGTCCGACCCGCGATGCTGCCGCTGCGTCATCCGAAACGGCAACTCTGCCAGATGCGGCTGTTGCTCCGTTGCCAGGTGTCGCACCAATTCAGGCTTCCTATACGCCTTCCGCGCAATAGCCCCATCCGACAAACTGTCATCTTGACGCTGCAAAGCGATGGCAGTTTGCTGTCTTACAGCGGTTCCAGTTAATATTGAATCGTTGGAACCGCTGTAACTATTTGTTTTTACGCATTTCCGAACGCAAAACCGGTTCCAACTTTTGCTGGAAATGCTTTAACAAAAGAGTGTTGCGGTGTCTCCCAAAACTGATGCCCACTTTTGGGAGACATGCCTTAGAAGACGTGAGCGTGTGTGATGGATGTAAAACTGCCTTATCCAATTAAATGGAAATATGATCGGGCCGAGCTTTGGGCAGATGGTGTGGTCCATGTGCTGGGAGTGGCGCTTGCTTTTGCGGGTGCCATTGCAATGCTCATTTATTTCCTGCCGAACATGTCTGCAGCCACGTTAATCTCGTCCGGCGTCTATCTCGCGAGCTTGCTTGCAGCACTCGGAATTTCTGCGGTCTATAATATCTGGCCGGTTTCACCCACCAAATGGTTCCTGCGTCGCTTCGATCACTCGGCGATCTATCTGCTGATCGCTGGAACTTATACGCCCTTTGCTGTCCATATGGGTGATCGCGCCATACCACTTTTGCTCTTTGTGTGGAGCGTGGCTTTTGTTGGCATCATGCTTAAGCTGTTCATGCCGGGTCGCTTTGATCGGTTGTCGATCCTGCTTTATCTAGCATTGGGCTGGAGTGGTGTCATGGTCTATGACACCATGGTGCAATCATTGCCTTCGGCCGTGTTTTGGCTGATTGCGGCAGGCGGCATGGTTTATTCTCTGGGGGTGATCTTTCATGTGTGGGAACGCCTGCGGTTTCAGAATGCCATCTGGCACGGCTTCGTCGTGGTTGGCGCAGCACTGCATTATTGTGCGGTGTTCTTTGTAGGCACATGGAATTAGCTATTTTAGAGCACGTCCCGAAAAGTGGGAGCCGGTTTTCGAAACAAGATGTGCGTAAAAACAAATAGTTAGAGAATTTATCATGCTTCAACTTAATCCAGAAATGCTCTAGTGAAAATCGCGGGATTTCGGCATAATTCTTACGTTTCTCGGGTGATGCGCAGCCTGTGATGGCGCAATGAGCCGTTGCGGGTCGCGACCGCTTAAGTCGATCAGTGCGTTTGAATGGTCTTCGAGCTTTGCGGCCACCAGATGCACGACGCCTTCAGGGCTGCGCTGGACATGGCCTTCAATGCGGATGAGACGAGCGCCCATCACCTCACGGCGAAAAGCCTTCATGATTTTTGGCCAGACGACGATATTGGCAATGCCTGTTTCGTCTTCGATGGTGAGAAACACCACGCCCTTGGCGCTGCCGGGACGCTGGCGTACGGTGACAATACCGGCCACTTTCATGCGATGGCCATTGCCTCCCTCTTGCACGGCGTGACAGGTCGAGACTCCTGTCGCAGCCAGACCTTCGCGCAGATATTGTAGCGGATGTCCCTTGAGTGAAAGTCGCGTCGTCTCGTAGTCGGCAATCACATGTTCGGACGCTGCCATCGCTGGCAGGTGGGCTTTTGGCTCTTCCGCCAGTTCACTTGTTTCGGCGGCACGGAACAGTGGCAGTGTTTCATCATTGGGCAGACGACGTACGGCCCAGAGGGCTGCGCGCCGGTCAATGTCGAGTGAGCCGAAAGCATCGGCATCGGCAAGCAGCGTGAAGGCGCGCCTGTCAATCCGCAGGCGTCGATGCATGTCCTCAATGGTACGGTAAGACTCATGCCGACCGGCAATCAGAAGTTTTGCAGCATTTTCGGATAGTCCATCGATTTGGCGAAAGCCGAGCCGAAGCGCTGGTCGAATATCGAGCGTATCCTCCAGAATATTGTCCCACTGGCTTAAATTCACATCAACAGGCAACACCGTCACACCATGCTCGCGCGCATCGCGCACGATCTGGGCAGGCGCATAAAACCCCATGGGCTGGGAATTCAGAAGAGCTGCCGCGAACACCTCTGGATGATGGCATTTAAGCCATGCGGAAATATAGACGAGGTGCGCAAAGCTCGCCGCATGGCTTTCGGGAAAACCATATTCGCCAAATCCCTTGATCTGGTTGAAGCAGTTCTCGGAAAACGTCCGGTCGTAGCCACGGTTCACCATGCCGTCGATCATCTTCTCCTGCATGGTATGGATGGTGCCCATCTTGCGGAAGGTTGCCATGGCACGGCGCAACTGATTGGCTTCATCGGGCGTGAACTTTGCCGCCTCTATGGCAATACGCATGGCCTGCTCTTGAAACAGCGGCACGCCTTTGGTTTTCTCCAGAATATTGCGTAGTTCGTTGGGCTTCCCATGCTCTGGTGACGGAGAGGGGTATATCACCGGCTCCAAACCGTTCCGCCGCCGCAGATAGGGATGCACCATATCACCCTGAATAGGGCCTGGGCGCACGATGGCAACTTCAATCACCAGATCGTAGAATGTTCGTGGGCGCAGGCGTGGCAGCATGTTCATCTGTGCGCGGCTTTCCACCTGAAACACGCCGAGCGAATCGCCTTTGCAAAGCATGTCGTAGACGGCTTTGTCCTCGCGCGGCAGTGTGGCGAGCGTCAGCTTCTTGCCATCATAATGCTGAGGCTTATGCGTGTGAATGAGATCGAAGGCTTTGCGGATACAGGTAAGCATGCCAAGTGACAGCACATCGACCTTCATCAAGCCCACTTCGTCGATGTCGTCCTTGTCCCATTCGATGAAGGAACGTTTGTCCATCGCCGCAGGACCGATTGGCACAGTCTCGTCCAGGCGGTCACGGGTCAGCACAAAGCCGCCGACATGTTGCGAAAGATGGCGTGGAAAGCCGATCAGCTCCAGCGCCAGTTCTACTGCACGCCTTATGATCGGGTTGTCGGGGTCAAGCCCCGCCTGTCGGATATGCTGTTTGTCGATCCCACCGCCCGATATGCCCCAGACTGTATTTGCAAGCGCGCCTGTGACGTCTTCGGTCAGTCCCAGTGCCTTGCCGACATCACGAATGGCGCTGCGCGAACGATAACTGATAACAGTCGCTACAATGGCCGCACGATCAGTGGAATAACGTTCATAAACATATTGCATGACCTCTTCGCGCCGCTCATGCTCGAAGTCGACGTCGATATCCGGCGGTTCCTTGCGCTCGGCCGAAATGAACCGCTCAAACAGAAGATCCACTTCAGTCGGGTCCACGCCGGTAACGCCTAAACAGAAGCAGACCACGGAATTGGCTGCTGAGCCGCGCCCCTGACACAAAATTTTCTTGGAGCGCGCATATTGCACAATGTCATTGACGGTTAGAAAATAGGCCGCATAGTTGAGCTGCTCGATCAGCGCTAGTTCCTTGTTGATCAGCCCTTTGACCTTTTCCGGTATCGTATCCGCACCATAATGCCGGGCAGCGCCTGCCCATGCGAGATCATGCAGATGCTGTTGCGGTGTCTTGCCTGGTGGCACTGGCTCATCAGGATAATCATAGCTCAGTTCATCGAGCTGGAAGGTGATGGGGGCAGTGAAGTCGGACGTGGCATCGATTGCTTGCGGATAGTTTCGAAACAGCCGCACCATCTCATGGGTTGGTTTCAGGTGGCGCTCGGCATTTTTCTCAAGCAGCCGACCAGCGGCAAAAACGGATGTGTGATGACGTGTTGCGGTCAACACATCCTGTAAAGCGTGGCGGTCGGGATGATGATAAAGCACGTCATTGGTGGCGAGAAGAGGCACACCGGTTTCGGTTGCAATACGGGCAATCTGTTCTGCGCGTCGTCCGTCCTGCCCCTGATGCGGCATGGCAAGCGCCAGCCAGACGCAGCCGGGTGCTGCGGTAGCGATGCCTGCCAACCGGGTTGAAAACTCAGGTCCCGGATTTTCGGGATGAAACACAGCGATCTGGAATTGTCGTGCCCGAAACTGTAAGTCTGCCCAAAGAAGATGGCATTCGCCCTTGATTGCAGCGCGTGTCTTGCCCTCTGTGAGCAACCGACAAAGCTGGCCATAGGCTGGACGATCACGCGGATAAACCACCATCTCCGGCGTTCCGTCAACGAAGCTCAGTCGGCAACCGATGAAAAGCCGGAAGCTGCACGTGTCGCGAAAACTCTTCCAGGCAGCGTGCGCCCGTACCACCCCGGCCAGCGTGTTACGATCGGCTATTCCTATGCCGGATAGCCCAAGTGCATAGGCTTGCTCCACCAGTTCCTGCGGATGCGATGCACCACTGAGGAATGAAAAATTGGAGGCCGCAGCCATTTCATAATAGCGGTTTATCATGCGAATAACCCATGCAGGAACCAGCGTGGCAGGTTATCGCCCACATAAAGCCCCTCGCGAAAAATCCAGAATCGCTGGCCGTCTTCGTCTTCAACCCGATAATAATCGCGCAAGTCCCGGGCTATCTGACCGATAGAGAGCCACCATTCCTGTTCTATCCGCTCAGGTCCTTCGGCAAGACGCACATGATGACGGACCCGACGCCATATGAAGAACGAGGGTGGACTGTCGGGTACTTCGGCTGTTGTCTCAATCAGCTGTGGTGGATGAAACAGCTTTATAGGTCGTGCAGGCGGATCGCCTGGCAGGACGGCAGCACTTTGATAACTTGCCTCATTTTGACGCGTCGAATGAAGAGCAGCCCGCAGGCCAAAGGCACGCTCTGGCATATGGGTATCTCGTGGAAATGTGACCAGAACGCGCTGTGGACCCAGTCGTGCTGACAATCGATCAATGAGCTGGCTGAAGCCGGCATCGTCTTCTTCGTGCTGATCAAGTCCGGTCTGATGCTGCGCGAGTGTGATGCTGCGAAGGGCGGCAAGCCGGATCATGTCGAAGCCGAAACCCGCGTCGAGCGGATCTGTCAGCGCATTCAGCCGCTCGCGCGCAAGACGCCAGAAAATCCGGATGTCGCGCAAAGGCTGACCCGTTTCAATCCGAATATGGCGAACCTGACCATCCACCCGAAAAAAAGATGCTTCAATGAGGACTGCGCCCTTACCGTCTTTTTCAAGCCTCGCGAACAGTTCCTGTGCCAGTTCCTGTAATATCTGCTCAATAAGCTCCATGACGGTGATCGGCTCCGAAAGCCTGTGCTCGACAGTGGCAAGCGACATCATACGCAGTGGCGAAATCGGCGCGCGCGTCTGCCGTGCCAGTCGGTCAAGCTTGGCCGCAAGATCAGGACCGAAACGGGCCGTAAGGGCAGAGCGCGGAAGCTGCATGACGTCGCCAAGGCGCTTGAGGCCTGCACGTTTGAGACCCGTCTCACTGGCCTCTGCCAGTTCAAGGGAAGAAAGCGGCAGGCGAGGCAAAAGCGCATCGGCTTGTGCCAGGTCAAACACACCGCCTTTGGTTCCGCGCGCCAGAAGCCGTGCGGCAAAAGCATTATCGGCAATCGCTGCCTGTACGCACAAGCCTGCTCGTTCCATGCGCTTCGTCACATCAATACGCATGGCTGCAAGCCCACCGAAGAGGTGGGCACAACCCGTAATATCAAGCATCAAACCATGCGGCGGGTCGAACGCCACAAGTGGCGTGTAACGCTCGCACCAATGAGCAAGGTGATTGACGAGAGCTGCATCGCGCTCCGGCATGGCAGGTGCCACATCAAGCATCTCCACCCGTGCGCGTGCATCAGTCAGCGCCATGCCGGGAAAGATGCCGAGCGTGGCTGCAGCTGCATCCACTGCTGTCACTCGTAGCGCATTGGCGGTGCGTTCAGTGACGACAAGCGGCAGATTACGCACAGTTTCAGGCGATGCGACGCGGCGTAACCGATCCGTCGGCAGAAAGGGGAACCAGAGTGCGAGGAACGAACGCTCGGCCTGCTCTTTCTCTTGCACCAAATTCAAGGGTTTCATTGTTCCATTCCATGATCCACTGACCACATGTGCCGTGGCGATTCCGCTCCAGAACGGCTGCAAAGGCAGGTTTTCCTGGCGCATTTGCCCCACTGGTCTGCGACGGAGCAGGGGCTATACGCCAACGGCTGACAGCGGCACTTTGCACTGCACTCCGATGGCTACGCAGTAAAATCGCTGGAAGCTGGGCCGTCTCGGTCGCTAGAAGCAGACGGCGCGAGGCTGTGAGATCGAGACACTTCGGTTTGCCTGTCACTGAGGCAACGATGCCCGCAACGAGGTGCGCTGCCTTGCTGCCGTTGCCTGCTTCCAATACATCACCCGCCGCCTTCAACACGTCTTGTGCAGTGGGGCATCGCACAATCAAAAGACGCGACGGATCAATACCGAAGGCATGCAGGCCCGGCGGATAAAGTCCGCCATATTCGTTTGATGCGCTTTCTTCCTCGATCCATATGATCGGCCTTTGTGCCTGCGAAGCCCGCAACGCAAGCGCCAGTGCAAAGCCAGTTGCCGCCATATGTGCGCTGGGGTTTTCAGCAAAAACCTCATGCAGCGCATCGCCTGCAAGACCATGCGGAAAAGCATCATCTGTACCGGGAAAACCAAGTGTGAAGCTGCGCGCACGTCCGAAGCCCGTGAGTGCCTCATTTGCAAAACTGTCTTGTGGGTCGTTGCCTTCAATGGCCGTAACCATGCGCCGCAACGCCGCGATGTCGATGCCGCTCACGTTTAGATTCCATCATTTGTTCTCTATATGTTCTAGTATTGAATCGTGTGAAGCAAGAGTCAAGCGGCATCAGCTGTGAGGAAATGTGGATAAGAAAAATGCTCCGTTTTAGAGGGTATTTCGATCTGGTTTTATCAGATAGCCTCTCTAAGGCGGAGCATTTATAGCCGCGGATCTATCAGGTCAGGCTGCTTCTTTGAAAGGCACAGCTGCCAATTGCGCAAGATGGCCGGGAAGATCAGTGCCTGCGCCTGTTGCATTGATGGTGTCAAAATAATCGTGCCAGCCGGTAGCAGTGATTCCGGCAATCAACATATCGAGTGCTGCTTCGTCTGGAAAACGCCAGATCGCAAAGAAGCTCTGTTTCGGTGCATAAGGCTTTGTTGCATCAACGGGACCTAGAGCCAGGGCTTCGATACCAAGAGCTGCAAGACCACCCATACCTGCGCCGACTTTTTCAAAGAAGCCTTGCCTGTCTTCAGGGCTCAGTGCGTGCCAGCTCGATTTCGGAGAATAAAGCTCGGCGAGATAATAGTTCATGTCATTTCCCTTAAGGTGTCGTTGATCTTGAAAGAGCGTCCCGCATCGGTGCGGCTCCAGATGCGACGTAGCAATGTGCTCAGAAGTTGTTGTTCGCCGAGAGAAAGATCGCTCATCAGGCTTGCAATCCACGTCGTATGCTCATCGAAAAGCTGTTGCGCCAGTTGGGCGCCTTCGGGAGTCAGCTGGATAGTCAGCTTACGGCGATCTTGCATGTCGGAATGACGCTTGACGAAGCCATCCCGCTCCAGCCCATCCAGCAGGCCGGTGATCGTCGCGCGTGTTACACCCGCGCGCTCTGAAAGTGTGTGCGGAGAAAGGCCATCAGGTGCGTTCTGCAACAAAAACAACAGAACAAACTTACCTTCAGAAAGCTTGTGGGGCGCGAGCCTATTGGCGCAATCCCGGTCTATTGCCGCAGCTAGAGATAAGACCTCAAAACAGGTTTTGAGGTCGCCCATAGAAGGGCTGTTCCGACGTTTCAGTTCGCTCAACAGGGCGTGATGTTTTTGCTCTATAATATCCATACGGCACCATATAGTATGGTGCCATATTAAAAACAATTCATTTTATGATACAACGATGATTGAGAAAACCTGATAAACGCGTATATACGAAACATATATATTTCGCATACGGATCACTTAACTGGGTAGAGCTATGGGCATTGTGAAAATTGACGACGAACTGCATGAGGAAGTGCGCAAGGCGAGCGATGTCATGTGTCGCTCGATCAATGCACAAGCCGAATACTGGATGAAAATCGGCATGCTGGCGCAGGCCAATCCCGACATGTCATTCAATGAAATTGTTCAGATGCAATTGCGTGCAGCGCAGGTAGAGCTTTCCGTCATGGTGGTCAGGCCAACATGACCAAGACGCCTGCCGAAGTGGAAAAGATGGCAGTATCGGGAGCATTGCTGGCCTCGGTTTTTGCGCTCCTTGACCGCACGCCGCTTGCTGGCATGACAACGATGCAGGTGAATGATCTGGTCGAGGATTACATCACGCGGGATCTGAATGCGCGACCCGCCAGTAAAGGGCAGTATGATTATCCCTATGTGTTGAATGCCTCGAAGAACGAGGTCGTCTGCCACGGGATGCCATCGAATGATGACACAATAGAGAATGGCGAGA
Organism: Brucella sp. HL-2; assembly: GCF_025846885.2. Taxonomy (NCBI): domain Bacteria; kingdom Pseudomonadati; phylum Pseudomonadota; class Alphaproteobacteria; order Hyphomicrobiales; family Brucellaceae; genus Brucella; species Brucella sp. HL-2. The sequence continues at coordinate 385,235 of NZ_JAOYTK010000001.1, forward strand.
TCATCAATTTCGATATCACGTTGGAGAAGGATGGCTATATCGCCGATTCCAGTAAGACTTACATGATTGGTGAAGTTGCTCCCTTTGCCTCGCGGTTGGTCCGTGTGACTTATGAGGCACTGTGGAAGGGGATTGCCGCTGTGCGTCCCGGTGCAACGCTGGGCGATATTGGCTATGCCATCGAGCGATACGCCAAGCGTCATGAGTACAGTGTGGTGCGCGAATATTGCGGGCATGGTATTGGACGCGAGATGCATGAGGAGCCGCAGGTTCTGCATTTTGGCAAGCCGGGCACAGGTGAGCGTTTGCGTGAAGGTATGGTGTTCACCATCGAGCCAATGCTCAATCAAGGCGCAGCCAAGGTGAAGACGAAACAGGACGGCTGGACGGTGGTAACGCGCGACGGAAAATTGTCGGCGCAGTTCGAGCATACCGTGGCTGTCACTGCCAATGGCGTTCGGGTGCTGACCTTGCGCCCCAGCGAGGAAAAAATGCTGGCGGGTATCAAGCACGCCAGCTGAATCTCAATCAATCCTGCCAGTCATCCAAAGTAGCGAAACAATCGTTCCACCTATGCTCATTCCTGCTGCAAGAATGGTTCCTAAAATGACTGGCGCGAGCTTCAGAAAGGAAACGTGAGGCGATACTTCCAGCTGGAAATCCACACGGATATTTTCAGGATTAAGACAGGTAATCTCGTAATCACCCGGCACGTTGCAATCAAAATAACCCAAGGCGTGAGCAGCATAGCCGCGCATATCTGTACGTCTGACGCTTAGCAGAGAACGGCTTGCGGAGTGATAGGGAACCCGTGTGCCAGACGCGTGTGCTTTGATAGTGAATTGGGCTGAGAAATAAGCCGTTCCAGTGAGAACAGTGAACGGCGGAAACACGATGCTGATCATATATCGCCCTACCTTTGGCAAATGAAAATTTTGCGTCTGGCTATCAGCTGGAAAACGGTAACGGACATTAGGCGCAATGATTTTCCATAGGATGGAAACGCAGCGGATCAGCAGATAAATGCCGAGTAAAATACAGGCAGGCAGGGCCAGATAGAGAAGCAAAATCTCATGCCTCATGTCTGTGTGTCTTTTAGGTATTCTTGAATTGAAAAGCCCGCCGGGAGGCGGGCTTTTTGTCGTGCTTTTAAAGGCCTAGCGACGGTCGCGCGCTGCGAGTGTACGCAGACGAAGTGCATTGAGCTTAATGAAGCCTGCTGCGTCCTTCTGGTCGTAAGCGCCCTGATCGTCTTCAAATGTGACGAGCTTGTCGGAATAAAGCGACTTATCGCTTTCACGGCCAGTCACGATCACATTGCCCTTATAGAGCTTGAGCGTGACTTCGCCTTCAACGTGGCGCTGGCTGAGGTCGATAGCGGCCTGCAGCATTTCGCGCTCTGGTGAGAACCAGAAGCCGTAATAGATCAGCTCTGCATAACGTGGCATCAGCTCATCCTTGAGGTGCGCAGCCCCTCGGTCGAGCGTGATCGATTCGATGGCACGGTGGGCAGCCAGCAGGATCGTTCCACCTGGGGTTTCGTAGACACCGCGCGACTTCATGCCGACGAAACGGTTTTCAACAAGGTCTAAACGACCGATGCCGTTGTCTCGGCCATAATCATTGAGCTTGGCAAGCAGTGTGGCAGGCGACAGACGTTCGCCATTGATCGAAACGGCATCACCCTTTTCAAAGCCAATCTTGATGATGGTTGGTGTATCAGGTGCTGATTCTGGCGAAATCGTACGCATGTGCACATATTCTGGCGCTTCGATTGCCGGATCTTCCAGAACCTTGCCTTCAGACGAAGAGTGCAGCAGGTTTGCGTCAACCGAGAACGGCGCTTCGCCCTTCTTGTCCTTGGCAACCGGGATCTGGTGCTGTTCAGCAAATTCGAGCAGATGCGTGCGGCTCTTGAATGTCCAGTCGCGCCATGGAGCGATGATCTTGATGTCCGGGTTCAGCGCATAAGCGGAAAGCTCAAAGCGAACCTGATCGTTACCCTTGCCGGTTGCGCCGTGCGCAATAGCGTCGGCGCCGGTCTTCTTGGCGATTTCAATGAGGTGCTTGGAGATCAGCGGGCGGGCAATCGATGTGCCGAGCAGGTAGACGCCTTCATAAACGGCATTGGCGCGGAACATCGGAAAGACGAAATCGCGCACGAATTCTTCGCGCACGTCCTCAACGAAGATTTCTTTGATGCCCAGCATTTCAGCTTTCTTGCGTGCTGGTTCAAGCTCTTCGCCCTGGCCAAGATCGGCGGTAAAGGTGACGACTTCTGCGTTAAGCTCAGTCTGCAACCATTTCAGGATGATCGAGGTGTCGAGACCGCCGGAATAGGCGAGAACGACCTTTTTAACGTCTTTCAGCTTGCTCATAGTTCACTTCCGTCTGAGATGCGATTGTAGCCCAAAGGGCTGTAGAACAGGATGTTGCAGTTCTTTTATCAGTTGCTAAGCCGCGCGCAAGCCGGATGGCGCTTTGTCGGCGAAAAGAAAGCTTCATCTGCCAATATGGACAGTCTTGACTGCCATCTTGATTTGTAACTATAAAAGTTACATGATTAAATCAAGCAATCCATTTACCGATCCGCAGGTTGTCGCGCATTATGTAGAAGGGCCGCCGAAGGCTGTGCCGGGTTTTCGGGATATGCAGCGCATGACTCGTTTGCTGCTTGCTGAACACGTCCCCGATACCGCACGTATTCTGGTGTTGGGCGCGGGTGGTGGTCTTGAACTCAAGCTATTTGCTGAAAATCATCCGCATTGGACCTTTGAAGGTGTCGATCCTTCCGCAGAAATGCTGGAATTGGCGCGGCAAAGTCTTGGCCCTAATACGGATCGCGTGAATTTCCAGAAAGGCTATATCGACAGCGCAGCTCTGGGACCGTTTGATGGAGCGGTCTGTTTGCTGACCATGCATTTTCTCGATGAGGAAACGCGCAGACAAACTCTTGCAGACGTTTATCGACGTCTGAAACTCGGCGCACCATTTATCATGGCGCATTTCAGTTTTGAGCAAGAGGATGCTGATGAGCGAGCATTGTGGCTGTCGCGCTATTCTGCCTTTTTGAATGATTCCGGTGTCGATCTGGCAAGTGCAGTGAAAGCCAGTGCTGCAATCAATCAGCGTTTGCATATTCTTACGCCGCAACAGGATGAGACGCTGATACATGATGCGGGCTTCAAAAATCTGAGCCTTTTTTATGCGTCTTTCACCTATCGCGGATGGGTCGCATACGCATAAATAAGAGTCTCCAAGAAGGCTTAAAAAATCCTATAGCGGCGGAAATGAATTCGCGTTAGCTTGCCGCGAATTCTCGGAGTGCCTCTCGATGTCTTTTCTGACAAATCTGACCTTCATTCCCGAATGGACCATCTTCGTCCAGTTCGTGATCGCCACTGCAATTTTATCCATAACGCCTGGCCCGGATATGACGCTTTTTGTCGGTCGTGCCTTGTCTGAAGGTAAGGCAGCCGGTTTTGCCTGTATGGCAGGCGCAAGCACCGGCATTGTTGTGCATACGAGCATGGTAGCGCTTGGGCTTTCAGCGCTCATCCTCGCTTCGCCTGCAGCCTTCACTGCATTGAAGGTGGTGGGTGCAGTTTATCTCGTCTGGCTTGCAGTGCAGGCGATCCGCAAAGGTTCGGCATTCTCGCCGGAAAAAAACGGCGGCAAGAAGCATACGCTGGTTCAGAATTGGGCGACGGGGCTTGGCATCAATCTGCTCAACCCGAAGATCATTCTGTTCAACATGACCTTCCTGCCGCAGTTCGTTTCGGCACATGATCCGCACGCCATGGGAAAACTGTTCTTCCTTGGCCTGTCGTTCATTCCGCTAGCGCTGCCTTTCACCATTCCTATGGTGGTTGCAGCAGACAGGTTTGCCGGTCTTCTCAAGAAAAACCCAACGGTCACACGGATTGTGGATTGGCTTTTCGCCGGTGTTTTCTCAGCGTTCGCGCTGAAAATCATCACCGCACAGGCTAAGTAAATCGCTATTCAGCCGGGCGGGCTAACAATCGTCCGGCTTTGCGACCGGCAATCAGCCAATAAACGAAGCCGCCGACAATGCCAGAGCAGGCGACGGTGGTGTAAAGCATGACAGAGAATGAATCGATCGGTTCCATCTGCCATGTGAAAAGGCCGATTGAGATCATGGCAAACAAGCTGATCAACAGTCCACCTACGCAATAGAAAAGCGAAGATGTTACAGGCTTGGTCTCACTATAGATGACCATTCCAAGTACTGGGAAAAAGCTGAATACGCCTGCAATACCTGCAAAGAAGAATCCACCCAAGTGCAATGCAGCCTGAAAACCTTCAGAGCCCCAATTTCCAACAAAAGGGTTGAAAGCGGCGTTACCGTCAACATCGTGCCGGAGCAACGCGTTGAGGTCAAACTGGCCGTAAAGAACCGCGGCAAGAAAATAGCCTGCGGCGAGAACCGCGCAGCAATAGCCGAAAACAATAACAACAAAACGCGTGATGTAATCGAATGTATCGGTCAAACGCGCTTAGTCTCCGTGTCCGGCAATCATCATGGCTTCGAGCGCCAGACGTTCGCTCTTGCGCATGCGTTCCGATTCCGACTTCAATTGACCGCAGGCAGCAAGGATATCACGGCCGCGCGGGGTACGGATCGGCGAGGCGTAGCCTGCAGCATTCACGTAATCAGCGAAGCGTTCAATGTGCTCCCAGTCGGAACACTGGTAGTTGGTGCCAGGCCATGGGTTGAATGGGATCAGGTTGATCTTGGCAGGAATCCCGCGCAAAAGCTTTACCAAAAGCTTGGCGTCTTCCATGCTGTCATTCACATCCTTGAGCATCACATATTCAAACGTAATGCGCTTGGCATTCGACAGACCCGGATATTCGCGGCAAGCCTTGAGGAGTTGTTCCAGCGGGTATTTTTTGTTGATCGGTACCAGAAGGTCACGCAATTCATCACGCACCGCATGAAGCGAAATTGCCAGCATCACGCCGATTTCTTCGCCGGTGCGGTAGATTTCTGGCACAACGCCTGAAGTTGAAAGCGTGATGCGGCGCTTGGAAAGCGCTAACCCATCGCCATCAGACGCAATCAGCAGAGCCTTTTTCACTTCCTCGAAGTTATAAAGCGGCTCGCCCATACCCATCATAACAATATTGGTAACTTTGCGTCCCTCGGCCGGAACGATGGCACCGTCTGGCGTGTTCGTGTCTGGAAAATCGCCAAGTCGGTCCCGGGCCGTCATCAACTGTGCCAGAATTTCTTCTGATGTCAGATTGCGCACCAGCTTCTGTGTGCCAGTATGGCAGAAAGTGCAGGTCAGTGTGCAGCCCACTTGCGAGGAAATGCAGAGCGTACCGCGACCTTCTTCAGGAATATAAACGCATTCGATTTCGACGGGGCGTCCAGCGCCACGAGGCGGAAAGCGGAACAGCCATTTGCGCGTGCCATCCTGCGAGATTTGTTCTTCAACGACTTCCGGACGCGCAATGGTGAAATGCTGGGCCAGAAGAACGCGCAGGTCCTTGGAGATATTGCGCATATCTGCAAAGTCGGACACGCCGCGCACATAGAGCCAATGCCAGAGCTGCGCGATGCGCATCTTGACCTGCTTTGGCGTTACGCCGACCTTGAGCAGCTCCTCGGCCATTTCTTCGCGCGACATGCCGATGAGCGACGGCTTTTGCTCCATATTTGCGCGCACATGGCGGGCAAGCTGGTCGCGCGTATCATCAATGGTTAAGTCGAATGAAATGGACATCTGTTTTCAACTGTTGAGGACGCCGCATAAAGCGCGCCGATAAACACTACCAATTACATGGATATATGGGCTCGTTCATTTGATTATGCGAGCCTGTTGCGCGCGGACATAGCACACAATATTCGCTCCGTCATCCCGCTCTATGTTTTAGCTGATATGCAGTATGATAGGTTCGGTATCGAAAAGAAAAGCCGGAGCGGAGCCCCGGCTTAGTAATTTAGCTTGAACCGACTGGCTTATTTGCACTTCTGAATGGCTGCGAGTGCTGCCGAAATGCCTTTGAGCGAATAGGTGTAATTGGTCTTGGTGCCGCGCTTGGACTGTGCCTGCACTTTCATATCTGAACCACCGCGCATCGCTGCAATCAGCTGTGGCTCTTCGGCGGCGTTTTCCATCCAGCCGGATTTGCCGTTGACGAACATTGTAAAATTGCGGTTTCCAATGGTGACGATGACCTTGGCATTCGCATTGGCGTTCAGCTCGTAGCCAGCCATGAACTGTGGCTCAAAGCTGATGTTCTGCCCTGGCTTCTGGCTCACGAGGAAGAAGTTGTCGCCGTGATCAACATTGGCTGGCGCTTTCTGCGTCGGAACGGACAGGACATAGCAAACCTTGCCATTGCCTGACTGATAGCTGTAGGCGCCCCAGGCGTCGAACTGCTTAATCTGGGTCGGTGTCTGGGCGAGAGCCGAGCCCGCCATTGCAATCGTGAACACCGAAGCCGCGACGATCGATTTTCCAAGCATGGTTTTTTACCGGTTCTCTTTCGTTTGCTTCAAAGTCGAATATCGGGATGTCGCCGTTCAACACGCCGTCCCGTTTGGTGACCCTTAATGTGCCTTAATCTGGGTTACCAAACGGTGAAGTTTTGAAAGAAAACTTGAGCAGTCAGGCCAAGGCCCCGCGATCCCGTTGCCAACTTCATCCAAAAGAAAGCGGCAAGAGTTTGTCATATCGCGTCAATGCATCATCATCGTGATGATGCCCCATAACAAAAATGTGAAGACTGGAGGTTGCTTTAAGCTGCCTCTTCCTCGTCGCGCAGGGCCTCACGGGCGGCAATTTTATGTGCCGGGGTAATATGCGTGCGAACTGCAGTCAGAGCCGCCATCAGCACTGCAATATCATCGGTAAAGCCGATGCCGACCAACATATCGGGGATGACATCGAAAGGCAGAACGAAATAGGCAAGCGCTGCCATCAGTGTCATACGCGCGCGCGTCGGTGTGTTCTGGTCGAGCGCACAATAATAGGCAGCCACGACCTCATCCATGAACGGGACCATGCGACCGGCACGGCGTGCGGTCTTCCAGAATCCTTTTTTCACCCGCTCGCTGCGATTGTTGAAGTCGCCCTCATCGCCGGGTTCGAGGATTTCATCAATTTTGACGCTATCCATCTTTCGTTCAAACTCCTGTCAGCCAGTTAACGCGCTTTTTACCGCACACTTCGTCCGAAAACTGTTTCACTTTTTCGGGATGCGCTTTTTAGCTAAGACATGACGATACTGCAGATGGGAATATTGCGACCACTTTTCAAGATTTGGGGTTGTGGTTCCCCTGAGAGAACCGTCAGCTACACCAACTCTCCCAAATCACAGGAATATAGCCTTAGCCAAAACGGAGCGGTTTCTCGATCTGCCCGATCTGATTAAGTGGAGATTTTCTATGCATCTAACCGGCTATGGCGAAAACTTTGTGCGCACCGACCGGTCAAGTCAGTTCTATCGCGGTCATCAACTGGCCGCGGCACAGGATATTGGCGATCAGGTAAATATCGATGTAATGGATGGCATTTGCTACGACATTACCGCCTATATGCGGTTCCTACTGGGCGCTGGTATTTCAGAGCATACATTACGCGGCACATCTGGACAAAACTGGATTCCGTTGCTGAATTTCAAAGCTGGAGAGCTGTGGAATGGCTATTCGGCGCTGCCCTATGGACGAGCAATCGGCTTCTATGATGTCAGAGCCGGGCACATATTTCATTCGGCCATTGCCATTGGTGACGTTTTTATCAGAAGCGTGAATGGCGGTGCGTTGGGGCAGAACTGGAACGAAAAGGTCGATCTGGCGAAGGTGCTGCCTTACTCATGCCGAAACCGTGATGGCAGCTTCAACTTCCAGAAAAAGATTATTATCGTTTATATTTCAAAGGTTTGAATAGATTCAGATAAATGTATTCATCTTGCGCGCTAATTTGATATCAAGTTCCGTGATACCATTTTCACTATGGGTCGAAAGCGTAACATCGACACGATTATAGACATTGAACCATTCTGGATGGTGGTCGAGCTTCTCGGCGTGAAGCGCTACGCGTGTCATGAAGCCGAAAGCCACATTGAAATCCTTGAACTTGAAAGTTTTTTGGATGGCTTCGCGGCCTTCGACTTTCTGCCAGCCTTCAAGGTCAGTGAGCGCTTCTTTCAGTTTGTCTTCTGTCAACCTGTTGCGTGCCATCGTCTTTTGCCTATGTTGGGTCCCTGATATCAACTTATCATAGCTGCGAGAGTTTCGTGACCCATTCAGCCCCGACCAGTATCCTTTTTGTCTGTGCAGGCAATATCTGCCGTTCGCCGCTTGCAGAAGGTGTGATGGGTGAAGTGCTGAAACAGCGCAGAATTGATCATGTGCTGATCGATTCTGCGGGTACAAATGGTTATCACACAGGCGAAGAACCTGACGATCGTTCGATCCGGGTTGCTGCACGTCATGGTCTTGATATCTCAGCCCAACGTTGCCGTCAGCTGATCGCCGCTGATTTCACGCGTTTTGATCTTATTTTGGGTATGGATCACTACAACATGCGGATGATCGGCCAGCGACAGCCAGCAAACGCGAGTGCCCGTGTCGGACTTCTCACCGACATCGCCGAAGGAAGGCCGGTTGAAATCCCCGATCCTTATTACGGTCAGATCGGGGATTTCGAAGAGGTTTACCGGATGATCCTGGCGTCTTCCAATGCGTTGGCTGACCAGTTCTGGCGTGATGCAGCGATCAAAGGCCAGGCTTCTTCAACAACGTAAGGTCCACCGCCCACAGAATCACGTGACGACATCAACACGAAGCGACCTACTTTGAAGGGCAGTGTCGAGAAGTTGCCGCGTGAAGAGAGATAATGCACCACATCATCAATGCGGGCATTTCTCAATCGCGCCAAAGTCACATGGGGTATGAATTTGCGCGGATCAGCAGGAATGCGAAGCCTCTGGCAGATGCGTTCGATTTCACCTTGCAATGCGTTGAGTTCAGATGAGGGGGATACGCCCGCATAGATGCTGTGCGGCTTTTTGGAGCCAAAAGCATCGACACCCGACAGGTTGAGCATGAATTCGGGACGCCTTACGCGATCAAGCGCATTGGCAATCTCATCGGCCACGTGGCCTTCCACATCTCCAATAAAACGCAGGGTTATGTGGTAGTTTTCGACATCAATCCAGCGCGCGCCGGGAAGACCGCCTCGTAATAACGAGAGCGAAAGCGCGGCGTCGCGCGGGATTTCGAGGGCAGTAAAGAGACGCGGCATAAGGCATCCTCCTCGAATCGTTCTACATCTTCTAGCGAATCATTCTTCGCTGTCGGAGGCAAGCTGTTTATCTCGCCCCACAATATCAACCGCCGGATGTCCCCGTCTTTTGTATATCCTTCAGGTTCTTCTCGATCATAGGCAAAAACTTCGCGACCATGGTTTCAATCCCTTTTTCATTGGGATGCATGCCATCTTCCAGCTGTAATTCCTTTTGTGCGGCAACGCCTTCCAGAAAGAAGGGATAGAGTGGCACGCCGTATTTCTGGGCGAGCTTGGGATAGATCGGATTGAATTTATCAGCGTAATCCTTGCCCATATTGGGCGGCGCCATCATGCCTGCGAGGATAACGGAGATGCCGCGTGTCTTAAGGCGCGACAACATTTCATCGAGATTTTTCTCGGTGATGTCAGGTGAAATTCCCCGCAATGCGTCATTAGCACCAAGTTCAAGGATCACCAGGTCGGTGCCATCGGGGATCGACCAGTCGATGCGAGCAAGGCCGCCGGTGGTTGTGTCGCCCGACACGCCCGCATTCTCAATGGTGACTTCGTAGCCCTTTTCATCAAGCACTTTTTCAAGCTGCTGCGGGAATGCCGCATTGGAAGGCAGAAGATATCCCGCCATTAAACTATCGCCGAAACCAACAATTTTCACCTGCGCCAGCTGCTCGGTAGGCAGTGCGTCTTCGAGTCCAGTCGGCTCTTCCTGAGCGTGTGCGATAGGCAAGCTTGTGGCAAGAAAAGATCCAACTATCGCAAAAATCGACAGCCATGCCGGGATCGAGAGTTTGAAACGCATTGTCAGCAACCCATATCTAGCAACAAGGTAGGAAAATCACCCGAAGAACTTCTCCTCGGACTTCTCTTCAATTTCTGGCGCAAAACAAGTTCAATTTTGTGGCGCGCTTTGGCTCTTCAATATTCATATAGGAAGAAAAACGCGTGACGGAACAGGTGACTCCCCCGATTTTTGGCCCGATTATTGAACTTGAGAACGTTCATCTCACACTTGGACATGCAGCTTCATCGGTCCATGTCCTCAAGGGCGTTTCACTTTCAATTGCCCAGGGACGGTCCGTCGGCATCGTAGGTCCATCGGGTTCGGGTAAGTCTACCCTTTTGATGGTTCTGGCTGGTCTTGAGCATGTCGATAACGGAAGTGTGAAGATTGCAGGCGAGACAATCAGCAAGATGACCGAGGATCAAGCCGCGGCATTCCGCGGTGCCAATATCGGGATCGTCTTCCAGTCCTTCCACCTCATTCCCAATATGACAGCGCTGGAAAATGTTGCCGTGCCTCTGGAACTTGCCGGACGCAAGGATGCATTTGAAGTGGCCGAACGAGAGCTTATTGCTGTCGGTCTTGGCGAGCGCCTCACGCATTATCCTTCAGAGCTTTCTGGTGGTGAGCAGCAACGCGTGGCGATTGCCCGTGCACTTGCGCCAAGCCCCAAAATCCTGATTGCGGATGAACCGACAGGTAATCTCGATACGGCGACGGGTCGCCAGATTACTGATTTGCTGTTTTCCAAGCAGCGCGAAAACGGTTTGACCATGGTGCTGGTCACACATGATCCGTCTCTGGCTGCACGCTGCGACCATGAGATCCCAGTGCGTTCAGGACGCATTGAGGTGTCCGCCGCGGATGCTGTTGTTTTCGAAAAAGCGGCGGCTGGCGTATGAGATTTACGAAGTCTTTTTCACTCGCGCTGCGTTTTGCATTACGGGAAATGCGCGGTGGTTTATCCGGGTTCTATATTTTTCTCGCCTGTATCGCGCTGGGCGTCGCAGCCATTGGCGGTGTGAACTCCGTCGCGCGTTCTGTTAGCACAGGCATTGCTTCGGAAGGTCAGAGCATTCTCGGCGGTGATATGAGCTTTTCGCTTAATCAACGTGAGGCAAGCACGAATGAGCGCGCCTTTATCGAACAGCAGGGCCGCTTTGCGGAAAGTGCCACCATGCGCTCCATGGCGCGCATACCGGACGGCACCGATCAGTCGCTCGTTGAGGTTAAGGCGGTGGATGCTGCCTATCCGCTCTATGGTGAGCTGAAAGTGCAGCCCCAGCAGTCGCTTGCGGATATGACCAAAGAGCAGGGTGGGACCTATGGTGCTGCGGTCAGTCAGGATTTCCTCAATCGAATGGGCCTGTCGCTTGGTGCGAAAGTGCTGCTCGGCTCCGAAACCTTTGAACTGCGTGCTTTGATTGAAAGCGAACCCGATCTCCTATCATCGGGATTTAATTTCGCGCCGCGCTTTCTGGTCTCAATGGATGGTTTACGTGCTTCAGGACTGATCCAGCCTGGAAGCCTTGTCGATCATATCTACAAGGTTGCATTGCTAGATGGCGCGCCGGACTCAGCAATCGCGCAATTGCGTGAGCGGGCAGGTACCGATTTTCCGGATGCAGGCTGGAATATCCGTTCGCGCGCCAACGCCGCACCGGCGCTGAGCGCCAATATCGAGCGCTTCTCACAGTTTCTCACACTGGTCGGACTGACCGCCCTCATCGTTGGTGGTGTCGGGGTTGCCAATGCCGTTCGTGCCTATCTCGACGGCAAGCGCGGTGTGATCGCGACCTTCAAATCATTGGGTGCGCCTGCGCGCTTTGCCGTGCTGGTCTATCTGGTACAGATCATGGTGATCGGTCTCATCGGCATTGCAATAGGACTGGTTCTGGCGACGATCATGCCCTTTGCGGCGGCGGCAGCGCTCGCCAATTATCTTCCCGTCGCAGGTGGAGGTGGCTTCTTCCCGGATGCGTTAGCACTTGCTGCAGTTTTCGGCCTCATCACGACTCTGGCCTTTGCAATCATACCGCTGGGCCGCGCGCGCAATATTCCGGCGACAGCACTTTTCCGCGAACAGGGTTTTGAGCAGCGTGGCTTCCCACCATTCCTTTATCTCAGCCTTGCTGTTTTGCTGATTGCGGCCTTGGCGGGGCTGGCGCTTTACGTCGCCTATGACCGCCGGATCGCGGCTATCTTTATCGTTTCGTCGATTGCAGCCTTCGGTGTTTTGCGACTGGTGGCTGACGCTATCCGCTGGCTTGCCCGCCGTGCACCGCGCATGCGTTCAACGGCCGTTCGCCTTGCGGTCGGCAATATTCATCGTCCAGGCGCGCTGACTCCTTCGGTGGTTTTGTCGCTCGGCCTCGGTCTTACACTCATGGTGGCGATTGCACTGATCGACGGCAATCTACGCCGTCAGGTGACGGAGAACATTCCTGCTCAGGCACCGGATTTCTTCTTTGTCGATATCCAGAACAACGACATCGGTGACTTCACCAAGCTTGTGAGCGGCATCGTGCCCGACGGCAAGCTTACCTCCGGTCCCATGCTGCGTGGACGTATTGTGGCCTTTAACGGCACGAATGTACGCGATATGACCATTCCGCCGGAAGCTGCTTGGGTATTGCGGGGCGATCGTGGCATCACCTTTGCCGACAAGGTTCCTGAAAATTCAACCCTCACAGAGGGGGCTTGGTGGCCAACAGATTATAGCGGCGAGCCACTCGTGTCTTTTGCAGAACGCGAAGGCAAGGAGCTTGGCCTGAAGCTGGGCGATACCGTCACGGTTAATGTGCTTGGTCGCAACATCAATGCAAAAATTGCAAGTTTCCGGCAGTTGCAATGGGAAACGCTGGCGATGAATTTCGTCATGGTGTTTTCGCCCAATACCTTTGCCGGGGCCCCCGCCACTTGGCTTGCAACCTTGACCATTCCTGATGATCAGAAGAACCTTGCGCCTGATGTGCTGCGACAGGTTACGAAAACATGGCCAGCGGTCACCACTGTCAGCGTGACGGATGCGCTTGATGTTGCCAATGATCTGATCAGTCAGCTTGCTACGGCAATCCGTGCGGCTGCATCGATTGCGCTTGCGGCCTCAGTGCTTGTGCTTGGCGGGGCCTTGGCTGCGGGCAATCGAGCCCGCGTTCACGATGCCGTTGTGCTTAAAACGCTGGGTGCCACGCGTGGCACGCTCATTGCCGCTTATATTGTCGAATACATGCTGCTCGGGCTTGCAACGGCGGTATTTGCACTGGTCGCAGGAAGTGCGGCCGGTTGGTATGTTGTGGTGGAAGTGATGAAGCTTAAAGCGCAGTTCCTGCCGGATGTGGCTCTGATGACAGTCGCGGTTGCACTGGTCCTCACCGTTGGTTTCGGCCTTGCTGGAACATGGCGAGTGTTGGGTCAGAAACCTGCAACCGTGCTGCGAACCATATGAACCATTTGTAATGTTTGGATCATAATTGGGCTAAATACCGGCTAAATGATTGGATAGCATGGAGAATGCGTTTGAGTTTTCAAGCTGCCTTATCACGATTTTTTACAGGTAGTACTTGTACGTAAGCTCTGAAATGCCCATAATAAACGCAGGCATGCTGGGGTCCCGCCAGCGGCGCCTGGGAGCGGCTCGAAATGAGCCAAGCCCCGACACCGGACGGGACAAGGCAAGAGGATTTAAGTCATGGCTGACTTTCGCAATATTCAGGCGCAGCAGAGGCCGGTAGGCGGCGCTCGCGCTGATGCAAGCATTGATCAGGGACTGCGCAGCTACATGCTGGGCGTCTACAACATGATGGCTATCGGCTTGGCCGTTACCGGCCTTGCTGCATTCGCCGTCGCATCTCTGGCAGTGACCAACGACCCGTCTGCCGCTGTCGCGCAGATGGCAAACGGCAAGATGCTTACTGCACTTGGTGCAGCACTTTACACGTCTCCTCTGCGCTGGGTGGTCATGCTTGCACCGCTCGCAGCAGTATTTTTCCTGAGCTTCCGTATCGAACGTCTGTCGGTTTCGACCGCTAACGCCGTATTCTGGGGCTATGCAGCCCTCGTTGGTCTGTCGCTGTCGTCGATCTTCCTGGTCTATACCGGACAGAGCGTCGTGCGCACTTTCTTCGTAACGGCTGCTTCCTTCGGAGCGCTCTCGCTTTACGGTTACACGACCAAGCGTGATCTTTCCGCAATGGGCTCGTTCCTGATGATGGGCCTGTTCGGCCTGATCATCGCCTCTGTCGTAAACATCTTCCTTGGCTCCACCGCGCTGCAGTTTGCAATCTCGGTGATCGGCGTTCTGATCTTCGCAGGCCTCACTGCCTACGACACGCAGTCGATCAAGGAAATGTACTACGAAGGCGATGCTTCGGACACGCAGGGCCGCAAGATCGTTATGGGCGCGCTGCGTCTGTATCTCGACTTCATCAACATGTTCATGTTCCTGCTGCAGTTCATGGGTAACCGTGACTAATAGAGCTGGAATTGAATTACGCACAAGGGCAGCGGAAACGCTGCCCTTTTTGCTTTTCAATTGAGCGTCTTCAAGGCATGTTGAAGGAGTAATCTGAATCTGACCTCTGGCTTAAGACATGCTCCATATCCGCGATTTTCAGCCCACCGATATTGATGCCATTACTGCGATCTACACCGAGGCAGTGTTGAACGGTTCTGGTTCTTATGAGATCGAAGCGCCCACTGTCGAAGCTATGAAAACTCGCTTCGACGTGTTTGCCGAGCAAGGCTTTCCAATTCTTGTTGCGCAAGAAAATGGGCTGGTGCTGGGCTATGCCTATATCAGCTATTTCCGTACCCGGCCTGCCTATCGCTGGCTTGCAGAAGACTCGATCTATATCGCCCCGGATGCGAAAGGGAAGGGTATCGGTAAGCTGCTGCTTGGCGAGCTTATTAAGCGCGCGACCGCCTTAGGCTTCAGACAGCTTCTGGCCGTGATTGGTGATGGCGAGCACAATATCGGATCGGTGAAGCTGCATGAGAGCCTCGGCTTTATCCATAGCGGACGTATTCAGGGTTCGGGCTTCAAGCATGGACGCTGGCTCGATACTGTTCTCATGCAATTGTCGCTCAACGGCGGCTGCACAGTTGATCCGGGTAAGGTTCCTCTTAGCTGATCAATTATCGACCAGCTTGAGGTTTTTATCGAAGACACGAAGCACGCGTTCGAGCTCGTGTCCGCGCTTCATGATGAGGCCACTTGCAGCGATGACCGAATAAGCACCCTGCTTCTGTGCTAGCTTGGGATTTTTCTCCACGCGAAACAGTGGAACCTCGCTTGCTCGTCGGAAGATCGAGAACACTGCCCTATCGGCCAGATGGTCAATCGCATAGTCGCGCCACGCACCTGTGGCGACCATGCGTCCATAAATATGTTCAGGATTTTACCAAGTTCGTGTCTGTCAAAGCTTACGGTGGGAGCAGGCGGACGTGATTGCGCTAAAGGGACAATTTTTGGCGTCGCCGATGGATGAGAGGGCGAATGCGAAGACTTATCTTCATTCGCAGCGCTTGGTATATCCATTTTCTTCCTTTCACCGTCAGGAGTGCCATGAGTGTGAGGAATGCCAAGGTGATCGTAAAGGGAATGCAGGAGCTCCGATCAAATCAGCTCATGACGGTAAGGTGATGCTTTTGTAAAATGATTGCAAGATCAAGCGCTGATACGGTCGGCTTTCTATGAGCTGATCGACAAAAACGGACCCCCAATTTGTTGTATATTAGCTGTTCACGAAAAGAGAAAAGCTGTTCTCAATGGTGATCGCCAGCCACATTTTGGCCTTGTCAACTTCGCATTCCGGCCTGATTATGACGTCAGCATCACCATGTTGCCTGAGACGGTTCGGTTCGGGTATGTCCGACCCCAAGCCCCCCGCCCAAAGGACTGCCCGAGCCGAACCAACCTTCATTGGCCTACAGCATAATTCCTTAAACTTGAATCAGTTTAAGGTAAAATTATGCTGTAAATATAGAGTGTTAGAGCGACCTTTGTGCGCCCAAGAAGGCGCACGGCGCTCTAGCCACTCAGACAGATGCAACATTCCCGCAAATGATAAAGTATCAGCCATAACGGGCTTAGATGTTGCTGTGTTTAAGGATCGCTTCCGAAACGGCTCCTAAAGCCCGAGCGGAACTTTCTGCTTGAATATTGCGGCACCCAGAATTGGACCGAGCGCTTTGTCACTGTTACTTTGCTGCAAAACCACAGCGCAGCCGGTCACATCCTTCCGGGTCAGCTCGGAAGCTGGCAGCTCGATTTTCAAAGCCTGGCCATCCCACATGCCAATCGTATTGATGTCCGACACCGTATTACGATAGGTAACGGACTGTCCGGCGTTCTCACCTTTGTCGATCGGAATGGTAACCGAATCGCGCAGGTAGAACATAACGACATGCACGGGTTTCTTTGGTTTTTCGCCGGCCGCAATCTCAATCGACAAGCGCCCATCATCCAGCTTTTTGATCGAAACAGGTACGTTGAGCTTGCTCGCATCGAGATGTTGCTTCACGATCTCAGCATCGCCACCATTCATTTCCGATGAGCCATTGACGACCGCCTGAGGCGTATAGACCATCTTGGCATTGAAAGAATTGCGATAGGCGTTCTGGCGGTCTGTATTGTCCTGTGAGGCGAGCGTGTCACGCCAGCCCATGTAATCCCAGTAATTAACGTGGAACGATAGAGCCAGGACATTGGCGTCGTCGGCATATTTCGCCAAATTCTTGTCAGCCTGCGGACAGGATTTACAGCCTTGGCTGGTATAGAGTTCGAGAACAGATGTTCGCGTGCTGCTATCCTGAGCTTTCGCTACGCCCTGCATTGATAGGCAACCGGTGAATGCCAGCCCCAATGCAGCACAAACACCGCGCAAGCCGGGAACATAGTCGCCGGAAAGCCATGTATGTGTCCCATGGAAGGGGTAATGGAAGGTCACTTTGGGTTCATCCTACAATAATTGACGCTGACATCTATTATGTAGGAACTACGACGATCAATAGGAATTCACGTTGCAGTGAGATTTGCATACAGTGTGTTTCTTTTACCTCACTAAAGCATGTCGCGCTCAAATGGATTCATTTGAGCTCCCGCGAACATGCGACAATTAAAACAATCTAGAGCGAGCGCCATGGGTGCGATTAAGCGCGACACTCTCTAAGATATGTCTCCCATAAGCGGCAGTTGGCTCTTTGGGTATATGTGCAGCGTCGCGCTTTAATAATAGGCAGATTGAGAATGAGACCGAGTTTGAGAGAAAAGGGCATTGCCATCTGCGATGAGAAGATTGCGAAGAAGGGCGATACGGTCGGCATTTCGTTCTATGCATTCTTCGCCAACAAAAACACGGAGCCAGAGCTTCTTATGGAAGCCGCTGAGTGGTGGATAAAGATCCACACTCTCGATCATTTCGAAAAGGCCGTCAAAATCCGCGAAATGATCCGTTCAGGCCAATAAGATAGAAAAAGCCGCCGAATTGCTCCGGCGGCTTTTAGTTTGAAGCGCATCGCTGATTAAGCAGCGAGATCGCGCAAAACGGTCTGCAGAATGCCGCCGTTCTTCATGTAGTCGAGCTCGTCCAACGTATCGATACGGCAGATGAGCGGAACCTTCTTCACTGTACCATCGGCATAGGTGATCGAAGCGTCGACCTTCTGACGTGGGCGTACATCGGCAAGGCCTTCGATGGAGACGATTTCGTCGCCCTTCAGACCCAGTGTCTGCCAGCTTGTGCCTTCTTCGAAGACGAAAGGCACAATACCCATGCCAACGAGGTTGGAGCGGTGGATACGCTCAAACGACTGTGCGATCACGGCCTTGACGCCGAGCAGGTTGGTGCCCTTTGCAGCCCAGTCACGCGACGAGCCGTTGCCATATTCGACGCCCGCGAAGACGACGAGTGGCACACCTTCTGCCTTATACTCCATGGCCGCGTCGTAGATCGAGGTTTCTTCCTTCGACGGGTAATGGATGGTGTAGCCGCCTTCACGACCATTTTCGCCCAGCATGTGGTTGCGAATACGGATGTTGGCGAAGGTGCCGCGCATCATCACTTCGTGGTTGCCGCGACGTGTGCCGTACTGGTTGAAGTCGGCAATACCGACGCCATGGTCGATGAGGTATTTGCCGGCAGGCGACTGTGCCTTGATCGAACCGGCAGGCGAGATGTGGTCGGTGGTGATCTTGTCGCCGAAGAGGCCGAGGATGCGTGCACCCTTGACGTCGCCGATCTGACCTGCCGACTTGCCCATTCCCACGAAGTAAGGTGGGTTCTGTACATAGGTCGAGTTGTCGTCCCATGCATAGGTCTGGCCAGCAGGAACCTGAACGGCCTGCCAGTTTTCGTCGCCCTTGAACACGTCCGCATACTTCTCGGAGAAGATTTTGCGGGTAACGTTCTTGGCGATGAATTCCTGGATTTCAACTGACGAAGGCCAGATATCACGCAGGAATACCGGGTTGCCGTCCTGATCTTCACCAAGTGGCTCCTTGGTCAGGTCCTTGGTGACCGTACCGGCAAGAGCGTGAGCAACGACGAGCGGCGGCGAAGCAAGGTAGTTTGCTTGCACGTCCGGCGAAACGCGGCCTTCGAAGTTACGGTTGCCGGACAGAACGGCAGCCGCGATCAGGCCCTTTTCGTTGATCGTCTTGGAGATCGGTGCAGGCAATGGACCGGAGTTACCGATGCAAGTCGTGCAGCCGAAGCCGACGAGGTTGAAGCCAAGCGCATCCAAATCCTTCTGGAGTCCAGCGGATTCAAGATAAGCGGCAACCACCTGAGAGCCGGGAGCAAGCGAGGTCTTGACCCAAGGCTTGGTCTTGAGGCCCTTGGCAACTGCGTTGCGGGCCAGAAGACCAGCAGCAATCAGCACGCTTGGGTTGGAGGTGTTGGTGCAGGAGGTGATTGCGGCAATTGCCACATCGCCATGACCGAGATCGAAATCTTCACCTTCAACAGCGTAACGCGCAGTCTGGCCGGTGGTCTTCTTGTATTCGGTTTCAAGTGAGGTTGCGAAGCCCGATCCGATGTTTTCCAGCGCAATACGGCCTTCTGGCCGTTTTGGACCAGCCATCGACGGAACGACTTCACTCATATCCAGTTCGATAATATCCGTGAATACCGGATCAGGGCTGTCTGCTTCACGCCACATGCCCTGTGCACGCGAATAAGCCTCAACGAGCGCGATGCGGTCTTCTTCGCGACCGGTCGTGTTCATGTAGTTCAGCGTTTCTTTGTCGATCGGGAAGAAACCACAGGTCGCGCCATATTCAGGGCCCATGTTCGCAATGGTTGCGCGATCGGCAAGGGTCATATTGTCGAGACCCGGACCAAAGAACTCAACGAACTTACCAACCACGCCTTTTTTGCGCAGCATCTGTGTAACGGTGAGCACGAGATCGGTTGCTGTCACGCCTTCCTTGACCTTGCCGGTCAGGCGGAAGCCGATAACTTCCGGCAGCAGCATGGAAACAGGCTGACCCAGCATCGAGGCTTCAGCTTCAATACCGCCAACACCCCAGCCCAGAACGCCAAGGCCGTTGACCATGGTTGTGTGGCTGTCTGTACCAACGCAGGTGTCAGGATAGGCAACGGTCACGCCGTCTTCTTCCTTGGTCCATACGGCCTGTGCCAGATATTCGAGGTTCACCTGATGGCAGATGCCTGTGCCCGGAGGAACAACGCGGAAGTTCTTGAACGCCTGCTGCCCCCACTTGAGGAAGCGGTAACGTTCGCCATTGCGCTGATATTCGAGGTCCACATTGGCCTTGAAAGCCTGCGGATTACCAAATTCATCGACGATGACTGAGTGGTCGATGACGAGGTCAACGGGAACCAGCGGGTTAATCTTTTCCGGATCGCCGCCGAGGTTCTTCAGGCCGTCGCGCATGGCTGCCAGATCGACAACGGCGGGAACGCCGGTGAAGTCCTGCATGAGTACGCGTGCCGGGCGGTAGGCGATTTCCGCGCCTGCCGAGCCACGATCATTCAGCCACTTGGCAACGGCTTCGATGTCCGACTTCTTGACCGAGCGGTCATCTTCGAAGCGGAGCAGGTTCTCGAGCAGAACCTTCATGGAGAACGGGAGCTTGGAGATGCCTTCGAGGCCGTTCTTTTCGGCTTCGGTCAGGCTGTAATAAACATATTCCTTACCGGCGACGGTAAGGGTTTTGCGGCATTTAAAGCTGTCAATGTGTGACACTGCGTTCGTCCTTCATGCTACTGGCCGGAAAACCAGGACGAACGCCTCTGCTGCGTTTCAAGGACGCGCTAAAGGTGCGGGTGCAGTCATTTCCGCTGTCCGTCCCGAAACCTGTGCCCTCACGGGCCCCAAGTCTTTGAGATCGGCCAAAATTCGTTTCCACACCGACCGCTGGCATGGTAGCCCTCATATAGAGAGTTTCCTAAAACGATTCCAGACAGAATATCGTGAATTTGCTCCCTTGCGGCGAAATGTTGCGATCCTCGTGTTTAGCCCGAGCTGGACGCGCCTATTGCATAATTTCTTAAACTTGAATCAGTTTAAGATAAAAATATGCAGCAAGTTTAACTGTTAGAGCGACCCTTTGTGCGCCTTGCAGAGCGCCTGGCGCTCTAAGGAGAGAAAATGCGGCTTGAGGCCGAAAATCTGGCGGGTGAGCGCGGCGGCGAGACGATCTTCTCTGCCCTTTCCTTCGAATTGTCTTCCGGCGAAGCGCTGGTGGTCACAGGTCCGAACGGCTCTGGCAAATCAACAATGCTCCGAATCATATGCGGTCTTCTTGCGTTGGAAGAAGGTACGGTTACGTTGTTTGATGAAGGAACCGCGCTTCCTGTTCGCGCGGCTTGCCACTATCTCGGCCATCAGAATGCCATGAAACCTGCCTTGAGTGTGCGCGAGAATCTGTTGTTCTGGCAAAAGTTCAATGGCGAGCCACGCCTTGGTATTGACGAGGCGCTTGAGGCAGTTGATTTGCCTGGCGTCGAGCATTTGCCTTTCGGTTATCTTTCCACGGGACAGAAGCGGCGCGTTTCAATTGCCAAGCTGCTGGTCAGTCATCGCCCGTTGTGGATTGTCGATGAGCCGACTGCTGGGCTCGACAAAGCATCAGAGGCGCGCTTTGCAGGACTCATGCGTGGACATATGCAAGACGGCGGACTGGTTATTGCCGCCACGCATATCCCGTTGGGCTTAGACACCATTTCAGGAGCTGGTTTCGCGTCTGAAACTGCGTTTGAAAGAAACATTGGCGTCAAGTCGCTCGATATGGCCGACTATTCGCTTGAGGGCGTGTGATGCTGGCGCTTTTTATCCGAGATATGCGCCTCAGTTTCCGTGCCGGAGGCGGGGCGCTGATTGGAATTTTGTTCTTCCTCGCTGTGATCTCGGTGATGCCGTTCGGCGTCGGTCCTGATCTCAATCTCCTGTCGCGCATCGGCCCAGCCATGCTGTGGATCGGTGCATTGCTGGCAACATTGCTGGGATTGGACCGGCTGTTTCAGGCCGATCGCGAGGATGGTTCGCTTGATCTGCTGTTGATTGGCGCTGATCGGCATATGCTGGCATTTACCGTTTTTGTGAAATGTCTGGCCCATTGGGTGGCAAGCGTATTGCCGCTGGTGATTGCTTCGCCGATGTTAGGGCTGTTCATGAACATGGATGCAACCGCCACGGCTGCGACAGCACTCACACTTCTGGTCGGTACTCCGGCGATTGCCTTTATAGGAGCGGTGGGTGCGGCATTGGCCGTAGCCTTGCCGCGCGGTGGTTTGCTGGTTTCTGTCATCGTACTGCCATTGACCATTCCGGTGCTGATTTTTGGCGTATCTGCGTCTTATGGCGCGACTGATGCCGTGGCCCCCTTTTTTGCACCATTCCTTATTCTGTGTGCACTCACTTTGTTTTTCGCGGTTTTGGGTCCGCTGGCTGCAGCAGCTTCATTAAAAAGTTCGGCGGACTAAAGCATTTCCAGCAAAAGTGTGAAGCGGTTTTGCGTAGGATAATGCTCAAATATAATGTGATCCCGAAAAGCGGGAGCCGGTTTTCCAAACTTATAGTGTTTGGCGGATTGACGCAGTTGATTACGGTCAATTGAACGGCATACGGGGGGAGGTTAAGTATAGCGCATGACGAAAGACATCGCGAAAACCACAAGCTGGCTTGATCTGGCAAATCCCACACGCTTCCTGGCCTTTACGGGCAGGGTCTTGCCATGGCTTGGGCTTCTGTCTGCCCTGTTTCTAGCCGTCGGGCTATATATGGTTTTCCTGTCGCCAGAGGATTACCAGCAGGGCATTACAGTCCGTATCATGTATATTCATGTGCCTTTCGCATGGCTTTCCATGATGTGTTACTCAATTATGGCTATTTCATCGCTGGGTACATTGGTCTGGCGTCATCCGCTGGCCGATGTTTCTATTCGCGCAGCCGCACCCTTGGGTGCAGTGTTCACTGCTTTGGCGCTGGCCACAGGTTCGCTCTGGGGCAAGCCGATGTGGGGAACGTGGTGGGTGTGGGATGCACGGCTGACTTCCGTTTTCGTGCTGTTTCTCATGTATCTCGGCATTATCGCTTTGTCGCGCGCCGTGGATGATCCCACCAAGAGCGCCAAGTCTGTTGCGGTTCTGACGCTGGTCGGCTTCATCAATATCCCCATCATCAAATTCTCGGTCGACTGGTGGAATACTTTGCACCAACCAGCCTCTGTCTTCCGCATGGACGGCCCGACCATTGACGGCTCCATGCTGCGTCCGCTTTTTGTGATGGCGATTGGCTTCACGCTGCTGTTTCTCACGCTGCACATGATGGCGATGCGCAATGAAATCTGGCGCCGTCGCGTGGCCATGATGAAAAAGCTCGCGGCTCGCAATGCCGACCGCAGCCGTATGAAAAGAGAACGTACCGAGACCCAAGGGGAGGCAGTTCAATGAGCCACATGGCTTTTGTTGTAACGTCCTATGGCATTGCCGCAGGAGCACTTGCCATCACCATTGGCTGGATATTGATCGATCAGCGTATGCTGAAGAATGAGCTGAAACGGCTCGAGGCGCAGGGCGTGCGCCGCCGTTCGGCTAAAGGTTCAGCGCAATGACCGAGACGGTGCAGAAAACCGATGCGGCCAAAAAATCGCGCACATGGGTGGCGCTGCTGCCGCTACTGATCTTTGTCGGGTTGGCCGCAATCTTTGCCGTGCAACTCCTATCAGGCAAGGATAATACGACCATCCCCTCCGCCCTGATCGGCAAGCAGGCACCGCAAACAAATCTGCCAGCCGTTGAAGGCTTGCTGCGCGATGGTGCGCCTGTGCCGGGTCTCAACAGCGAAGATTTTATCGGTAAGCTCACACTGGTCAATGTTTGGGGGTCGTGGTGCGTACCTTGCCGTCAGGAACATCCATTGCTGATGGAAATCGCCAAGGATGAACGCATCCGCGTGGTCGGCCTCAATTACAAGGACCAGCCGGAAAACGCGCGCCGCTTTCTGGGCGATCTCGGCAATCCATTCGCTGCAGTCGGAGCCGACCGTGCCGGACGCTCAGCCATTGAATGGGGCGTCTATGGCGTGCCCGAAACTTTTCTCGTCGGCCCAGATGGCAAGATTATCTACAAGCATGTCGGGCCGTTCACGCCGGAATCAGTGAAGAATGATCTGATGCCTGTGGTGACTGGCGCGCTTGGCAACCGATAACAGGGATATTGCCATGTCTGGTTTGGATGTTGAGACGTCAGAATTGATTCACAATCAGGACGACGATCAAACAGGCGATTGCGCCCGCGAAGAGCGACAGAGACAATGTTATCCAGAACAGGATGAGCAGCCAGATGGCGCGCAACGGTTTGCGTGTGCGTAACAGATAAACTAGCTGCGCGAGGGGAAGCAGCAAAGCGCCGACGAACAGCAGCCCCCGAGAGGGAAGTGTGTGGCCGTTAATCAGTGCATCGGAATTAAGTGCCTGAAGCGATGCCATGAGAACTACAATAGCGGGGGCGATGACGGTCAGTTCCCGAAAATTTCCGCCCAGACCAAGTATGCCGTCCAGATAAAACGACATAGCGCCCATTATAAAAGGTATAAGGAATACTGCGCACAAAAGCGCCTTATTGGATTTAAAATTTTCTCGCACCACTAATTATACCCCTCACCATCAAGTGATTCTCCGATTGATGGTATAACGTGGGAGTTACTCAAGGTTGCAATAAAAAAGGCGGCTCGCGCCGCCTTAAATAATCTCTCCGATCAATCCGGCAACTTCCGCACCGCGCCCTTGGCAGCACTGGTTGCCATGGAGGCATAGGCTTTCAGCGCGGTCGAAACCTTGCGCTTGCGTTCTTCCAGAGGCTTCCAGCCCGTTGCTTCCTGCTCTTCGCGGCGCTCGGCCAGCGTTGCATCATCAACGGCCAGATGGATCTTGCGGTTCGGGATGTCGATATCGATGATATCGCCTTCACGTACCAGACCGATCGTGCCACCTTCAGCTGCTTCCGGCGAAACGTGACCAATCGAAAGGCCCGAAGAGCCACCCGAGAAACGTCCATCGGTGATCAGCGCGCAAGCCTTACCCAGACCCTTCGACTTCAGATAGCTGGTTGGATAGAGCATTTCCTGCATACCCGGACCGCCGCGCGGACCTTCATAGCGGATCAGCACAATGTCACCAGCCTTGATCTTGCCGTTCAGAATTGCAAGGACGGACGTGTCCTGGCTTTCAAAGATACGCGCAGGACCGGAGAATTTCAGGATGGAATCGTCCACGCCTGCCGTTTTCACGATGCAGCCATCTTCGGCCAGATTGCCATAAAGCACGGCCAGACCGCCGTCCTGACTGAAAGCATGTTCCTTGGAACGGATAACGCCTGTTTCGCGGTCGGCATCGACGCTGTCAAAGCGGCGATCCTGTGAGAAGGCGACCTGTGTCGGCACACCGCCAGGCGCTGCGGAATAGAACTTGTGCACCATTTCGCTCTTTGTGCGCGTGACGTCCCAGTGGTCGAGCGCCTTGGCCATGGTTTCGCTGTGCACGGTCGGGAGCGCAGTATTGATCAGGCCCGCTTTGTCGAGCTGACCGAGAATGCCCATAATGCCGCCTGCACGATGCACGTCTTCCATGTGAACCGTGTTGTTGGCGGGTGCGACCTTGCAGAGCACCGGCACGCGGCGCGACAGACGGTCGATATCAGCCATCGTGAAGTCGATTTCGGCTTCCTGTGCAGCAGCCAGCAGATGCAGAACCGTGTTGGTTGAGCCACCCATGGCGATGTCGAGCGTCATGGCGTTTTCAAAGGCCGGGAAGCTTGCAATCGAACGTGGCAGTACGTTTTCATCGTCCTGCTCATAATAACGGCGAGCGAGATCGACAATCAGATGACCAGCTTCCACAAAAAGGCGCTTGCGGTCAGCATGGGTTGCGAGCGTCGAGCCATTGCCGGGCAACGAGAGGCCGAGGGCTTCGGTGAGGCAGTTCATCGAGTTTGCTGTGAACATGCCTGAACACGAGCCACAGGTCGGACAAGCGGAACGCTCGATCTGCTTGACCTGATCGTCGGTGTAACTGTCATCGGCTGCTGCAACCATCGCATCCACGAGGTCGAGTTTCTTGACCTTGTCGTCCCAGACGACCTTGCCGGCTTCCATTGGGCCACCGGAAACGAACACGACCGGGATATTGAGGCGCAGTGCCGCCATCAGCATGCCGGGAGTGATCTTGTCGCAGTTGGAAATGCAGACCATCGCGTCGGCGCAATGAGCATTGACCATATATTCAACTGAGTCGGAGATGAGCTCGCGCGATGGCAGCGAATAGAGCATGCCGTCATGGCCCATCGCGATGCCGTCATCGACCGCAATGGTGTTGAATTCCTTGGCAACGCCGCCAGCCGCTTCGATTTCACGCGCGACGAGCTGGCCGAGGTCTTTCAAGTGCACATGGCCTGGCACAAACTGGGTGAACGAGTTCACCACAGCAATAATTGGCTTGCCAAAATCCTCATCCTTCATGCCGGTGGCGCGCCATAGGCCGCGCGCGCCAGCCATATTGCGGCCGTGGGTGGTAGTACGCGAACGATAAGGAGGCATTTTCAAACCTTTTAGGACTATCTCAGAGTGAACCTCGCCCCTTAAATAGGGTCGAAATGCGCTCTATTCTACTTTGTGATGCACATCTTATCCGAAAACTGCTTCACATTTTTCGGGATGCGCTAACCTGTGATGCCGGTATGGCAGAACCATTCCCGCAGAGCAAAGCGCAAATTGCCCCAGCGCTTGCACCGGGCGCGATCCTTTAAGGACATTGCGTTCAGCGGAAAAGTTCAGGCGTGCAATAGCAATCGCAGACACCGACAACAACAATCTAGCATAGTATTGATATAATGCAAAAGATTTAGCGTCTCAAACGTAACGAAATTTCTTTGATTGGCTGCGCACCCCAAAACCGGCGACGTGGATTCTGGATGAGATAGGCGGAAAACGAGAAGCTTTAACTTCCAGCCGTTACCATGGCGCTATCAAGCAGCGCATTGGCTGTCTTCATGCGTTGTTCTGCGGCAAGGCGAAACTCTTGTGGCAACCGGTCAGGGTGATTTTGCGCAGCGAACAGGCGGCGCAGACGTTGAAGTTCTGCCCGTTTCATCTCAGGCCGCAGATTGAGTTCCTTGCTAATGGATGCTTGCGACTGGATTTCCATTCGCTTTGCCAGGTCACACATTTCGCGTTCAAGCTTGTCCCGATCATTATCAACGTCTTGAAGATCAAATTGAGGAACAATACTTTCTGTCGTGTAAGACCCGTTTGAAACAGGATTGAACCCGGCAGAAAACACTGCAGACGCGAGATTAACAGTTGGTCGCAGTAACTGATCATCGCTGTCGCGATCCGCTTCAACTTCTTTCAACACGGTTGCAAAATCGGGGAAGCTTTGACGCATCAGACGCCTTGAGCCATGTTGGGTGTAAGCGCTGAGGCCAACGCTCTTGTCAGCACGTAAGGTGGAACAGGTTTCTGGAAAACGGGCATTTCCGGATAGCGAGCCGCGAGATGCGCAGGCAATCCACCGCCTGTGTGAATGACTACGAAGATGTTCCGGCTTTTCAGCCTGTCGAGAATGGGTTCCAGATCGCCATCAGCCAAGTTGACGTCGAGAATAGCTGCGTCGACATCCTGTTTATTTATAATATCTATGGCCTGCCTTACGGTACCCACGGGACCGACAACCGTTCCGTTGGCATCTTCTACAGTGGCGGCCACGTCGAGGGCGACGAAAATTTCGTCCTCTACGACCAGTACTCGCCTATGTTCAAGATTATCCATCTTCTTTCCAGTGTCGCTTTCGATCTAATCTTTCGTGAAGCCCATTTGGGCGGGCTATCACAGAGTCAATGCGCAAGGACACAGGGAGGTTCCCTGAGTGATCAGGATAATAGACTAATGGTGAATCAAATCTTTACTGCTCGGCTATTTACAACCTCGAGACGCGTGTATCGGATTCGGCCAAGTCAAACGTGCTCTAAAACGCGGTAAATGTGAGGGTGGTCAGCGAACGCACAATGTTTGGAATGTTCAGCACGTTTTCATTGATGAACTTGCCGATATCGTCACCTTCAGCGACATAGATTTTGGCGAGAAGGTCATATTCGCCGCTCGTCGAATAGAGTTCCGAAACGATCTCACGCTGAAAGAGCGTGTCCGCAACTTCATAAGTCTTACCAGGCGTGCATTGCAGTTGCAGGAAAACGGGCTTCATATCTCTTCCTTTCGCGGCAAATTGCTGTTTGACCGCTTATTCAATGCCTAGTGGTCATACAGCTAGAGTGCCGATTGCGTTTGCAGGTTTCAAGCACGGGCGGATACTTGAAATCAAGAGCGTTTCATCGGAACAGTCTGCGTTTCGATGGCCATTCTAATTTACTGAATTGTGTTTTTAATGAAGGAAGGCGATAAGACTCTCCAACAGTTGAAATAAGATAATAATTAAATGCTCTATGTACTGCCAGCCGTTCTGCTCCTGTTTTCACTGGCCTTCGTCATTGTCTGGGCTGCAGATCAACTGCGTCGCTATCTTTTGTGGTGCGCGTTGTGCTTTCTCTGCATTGGCTTGGCCATGCTTGCTCAGCTTGTCGATATACCCGCTGATGATGGTCAGAACACGATGTTGACGGCCACAGTCTACGTGCTTGGGGCTTTGGCAGGCGGGCATGGGATTCTACGCCGATCAGGCCTCAGTTTGCCGCTCTGGTTCTGCGCTGCAAGTCTTACGCTCGTCCTGGGTGGCGTTATCTATTTTCTGTATCCCCATCCAAGCCTGCTTGGCCGGGTGTATGTTCTCAATCTGGGGCTTGCATGTGTGATTCTGGGTATTGTCTGGTATCTGCGCGGCCTCGTTCATGGTTCTCCTGCTGACAAGCTCATACTGGGCATGCTGGTTCTGGTGGCGGTACAATTTTTTCCACGCACACTGCTGACTGCGCATTCCATTGTCAGTGAAGATACGCCGGTCGATTTTGCCTTCACGCCTTTCTGGCAATGGACAGTTTTTTCGACAGCCGTTGCAGCGGTTATTGCTGGTCTGGTGTTGTTTGCAGCAGCAAGTGCTGATCGATTCAATGAGCTGGTTAATGAGCGCGATAGCGATCCCCTCACAGGGCTTCTCAACCGACGTGGGCTGGAAACGCGCATGTTGGCTATGGGGCGCAGCAATGTTTCGGGTTGGGTTGTGGCCTGTGACATCGATTACTTCAAAACGATCAACGATGTTTATGGTCACGCAACGGGCGACGTTGTGTTGAAAGAGTTTGCCGATGTTCTCCAGTCGCATTTAAGGAGCGGTGATTTGACGGCACGTACCGGCGGCGAGGAGTTTATTCTTTATCTCAATGACATGCCGTCAGATGCCGCATTCGCCTTGGTCGAGAAGATACGGGAAAGCGTCAAGGCACGCGAATTTTCGCGTCTCTCAAGTGGCGCAAACGTTACATGCAGCTTTGGTGTTGTCAGGCTTCGAAACCAGGATGACCTCTGGCAAGTAGTGGAACGTGCCGACAAGGTACTTTATGCTGCTAAAGAAGCGGGCCGTGATCGCACCTTGTTTGAAGAGAATGTTTCCTGACAGCGCGGGGCGATCTTGTGGGGATGAAGGCCGATAAAATTGCCGTGATGGTCGACAAGCTGACGCAAAGAGTGTGTTATTAAAGAATTTCCAACAAAAGTGCGAAGCGGTTTTGTGTCGAATAATGCAAAAAAATAGATAGAGCAGTTCTAACGATTCAATCTCAACTGGATGCTCTAACCTCTTTCTTAAATCTCTTGCGAAGCGAGTTGCCCGAAATCTCATGAAATTTTTATCTGCTCTGATCCCGAATTCATTCGTCGCTCACCTTTTGTCGTTCATTACTATGTCGGTCGTCGTTTCTGTGAGTGCGCCGTCCATGGCTATGACAGCGCTCGAAAAGGCTCAGCTTGAAAAGCTCGATCCTGCAACGCGTCTTGAACAGCGCTGCGATGTCGAGGCGATGGAGCGGATCAGCCGGGACGAGAGAAAGTTTTCGGTCGACAAGGTTCTGGCCTATGCTTTTTCTGATCCAGTAGCGGGAAAGAACAGCATTCAGGCTGAAGGTGCTGCGTTTCGCAGCCGCGAGCATTGGTATAAGCTCGCTTTCGTTTGCAAGACGGATGACGAGCACATCAACGTCGTATCATTCGACTATGATATTGGTGATGAAGTTCCGCAGGATCAGTGGGACAAGCACTATCTCGTCCCCTGATCATTGGAGCGGTTTCGTTAAAACCGAACCGTTCGAAACGCTCTGATTATTTATTTTTACGCATTTCCGA
Source organism: Brucella sp. HL-2 (assembly GCF_025846885.2). Classification (NCBI taxonomy): domain Bacteria; kingdom Pseudomonadati; phylum Pseudomonadota; class Alphaproteobacteria; order Hyphomicrobiales; family Brucellaceae; genus Brucella; species Brucella sp. HL-2. The sequence goes on from NZ_JAOYTK010000001.1 coordinate 415,112, forward strand.
ACGCAAAAGCGGTTCCCGCTTTTGCCGGAAATGCTTTATTGTTCACTATCGTCAGCGCGACAGGACGAGAGAATTGTCGCCTCTTTGGCTGAATCGTCGGCTTCGAGGTGGCTTAAGATGGCTTTGCCGTCTTTTTCAGCCCAGCGATAGCTGTCTTGCTCATCCATGGCGACATATTTTTTGAGAGCGTCGTGCCATTGCAGCGCGACCATCTTGCCTTCAGCGTCGAGGACCGCGAAAGCTGGTTCCTCACCTGCATGAATGTAGGTGACTGGCACGACAACGCCGCGTTCACAGACGTAGTCGATGCGAATAATGGAATCCCGGCTGATTGATTGCGCCAGAACCGGGCTTGCCGTGAGAACTGTCATGACGGTTGCGATACCTGTGTTGTATAGGCCTTTTTGCATAACGACTTCTCCTTCGCCCGACCTGTTATCTGGCCTGTCGGTGCTATCCTCACGCCTTAGAGCGCGTTTCGATCTGATTGGATCAGATCGGCGCTCTAATTATCTGTTTTAACGCGCATCTTTGTCCGAAAACCGTTTCACACTTTTCGGGATGCGCCTTAATATGGCAATAGTTGTCTTTGCAAATATCAAACTCTGTTCGCCGCAAGCAGTTTGGCAATGCGTAGCAGAAAAGAGTCTTAAAATTTCAATTTTGTACGGGAACCTAATCCATCTTTATCCGTTGTAGCTCTGCTGGTCGTTAGATCGGCCGGGACCCGGACTAAATTTGCCCCCGCAATCCCAATCCGGGTCCCACCTTTTCCGGGGAACTGCCAATTTTAGAACCGGCATCTCTTCTATCTTAACATTGATAATTCTTACCTTCCTTCCAGGTATTGGAGGAGGGAGGTAGAAATTTATTCCTCACAATCCATTAGGATTGCTCATAATTTCCGAACTGCTTTCAAATAAGAGAAACCTTGTGGCATCCTGTGAGCTCAGACCTCTGATACTGTTTGATGAATGAAACGCGGAGAGGTGGCCCTGAACATGTCGAACAACATATCGAGATTCTCATTAACGCTTGCAGCTTTTGTGGCAACGGCGTCACTGGCAGGAACTATTCAGGCAAGCCATGCCGATCAGACGTTGCTGAATGTGTCCTATGATCCGACGCGTGAGCTGTACAAGGATTACAACGCGGCCTTTGCAAAACACTGGAAGGATCAGACAGGCGAAAATCTGACCATCCGCGTTTCCCATGGTGGATCGGGCAAACAGGCACGCTCGGTCATTGACGGCGTTAAGGCTGATGTCGTGACGCTTGCTCTGGAAAGTGATATCGACGCGATTGTCGAACATTCCGGGAAAATCGACAAGGATTGGCGCAAACGTCTTCCGGACAATTCCTCCCCCTATACCTCCACGATCGTTTTCCTCGTTCGCAAGGGCAATCCCAAGGCCATCAAGGATTGGGGTGATCTGGTAAAGGACGGTGTCGAGGTCATTACCCCCAATCCGAAAACCTCGGGCGGTGCACGCTGGAATTATCTGGCGGCTTGGGCGTGGGCTTATAAGGAGTATGGCGGCGATGAAGCTAAGATAAAGGATTATATCGGCGAATTGTTCCGCCACGTGCCTGTGCTTGATACCGGTGCACGCGGTTCGACAACGACCTTTGTGCAGCGCCAGCTTGGCGATGTGTTGTTGGCTTGGGAAAACGAGGCCTATCTTTCGATCGCTGAATTCGGTGAAGATGCTTTTGACATCGTGGTTCCACCGCAATCCATCCTCGCAGAACCACCAGTGGCGCTGGTCGACAAGAATGCCGATGAAAATGGCACCCGCAAAGTTGCCGAGGCCTATCTCGAATATCTCTATTCGCCGGAAGGTCAGGCGCTTGCATCCAAGCATTTCTACCGTCCATCCAAGCCGGACGTCGTACCTGCTGACCAGAAGCGCGAGTTTCCACAATTGCAGCTCGTGACGATCGATGATCCAATCTTTGGCGGATGGGCCAAGGCGCAGCCTTATCACTTTGGCGATGGTGGAACATTCGACCAGATATACAAGCCCGCAAAATAATCCGGCTGGTGGTTTAATTTCGACCCACTAGGACGCAGTCACACGCAAGATCAATAAAAGGGAACAAATATTGATGTCTTCGCGCCCTGCACCGGTCAGAGCAGGGTGGCATTTCAGAAAACCGAGTGTCATTCCGGGTTTCGGACTGACACTCGGTTTTAGTGTCGCCTATTTGACCCTTCTTATTCTTATTCCGCTTGCGGCTCTCGTGCTGCGCTCAACCGATGTCGGCCTGTCGGGGTTTTGGCGTATCGTCACTGACGAACGCACCATAAAAGCGCTTGAAACGAGCTTTGGCACAGCCTTCATTGCAGCACTTGTCAATGTTGTGTTTGGCGTGATCTTGGCCTGGGTATTGGTGCGCTATCGCTTTCCGGGGCGTCGGTTCATTGACGCAATCGTCGATATTCCGTTTGCACTTCCAACGGCTGTTGCCGGTATCGCACTGGCCTCGATCTATGCGCCCAATGGCTGGATCGGCAGCTTGTTGGCTCCGTTTAATATTCGGATCGCTTTCTCGCGTGCTGGCATCGTCGTCGCACTCATCTTCATCGGCTTGCCATTCGTGGTGCGCACTGTGCAGCCCATTATGGAAGAAATCAGCCGCGAAGTTGAGGAAGCTGCAGCAACACTTGGCGCATCGCGTTTCCAGACAATCTGGCGGGTGCTTCTGCCAAGTCTGCAACCTGCTATTCTCACAGGCTTTGCACTGGCTTTCGCACGCGGAGTTGGCGAATATGGCTCGGTTATCTTCATTGCGGGTAACACACCTTATGTATCGGAAATCGCGCCCTTACTGATCGTCATCAGGCTTGAAGAATATGACTATGCCGGTGCAACCGCACTTGCGACCGTGATGCTGGCACTTTCCTTTGCCATGTTGCTGTTTATCAATCTGATCCAGTCCTGGACGAGAAAGAAGTATGGCCATGGCGAATGACATGACAACTTCGATGCGCAGCGCTGTGACGGAAAGCCTGCCGACGCGGCTCCTTTTGATTGGTGTAGCGCTGGTGTTTCTGGCGCTCTTCCTCATTCTTCCGGTAATCGCAGTTTTTGTCGAAGCCTTTCGTAAGGGAACGGAAGAGTATCTTACAGCACTTGTTGAGCCGGACGCCTGGGCAGCGATCAGGTTGACCTTGTTGGTTGCGGCAATATCCGTGCCCGTCAATCTGGTGTTTGGTGTCGCCGCTGCTTGGGCAATTGCCAAGTTCGAGTTCAAAGGCAAAGCCGTTCTGACAACCTTGATTGACCTGCCATTTTCGATATCGCCGGTTATTTCCGGTCTTGTTTTTGTGTTGCTGTTCGCAAGCCATGGACTGCTTGGACCATGGCTATCGAGCCATAATATCCAGATACTCTTTGCTGTGCCCGGTATTGTGTTGGCAACGCTCTTTGTGTCATTCCCATTTGTGGCGCGTGAACTCATTCCGCTCATGCAGGAACAGGGAAGCGGTGATGAAGAAGCTGCAATTTCGTTGGGGGCAAATGGCTGGCAGACCTTCCGTTATGTGACTTTGCCCAACATAAAATGGGGGCTTCTCTACGGAGTTTTGCTCTGTAATGCGCGGGCGATGGGCGAGTTTGGCGCGGTTTCCGTGGTGTCGGGCCATATCCGTGGTCTTACCAATACGATGCCGCTGCACGTCGAAATCCTCTATAATGAGTATAATTTCGTTGCAGCCTTTGCTGTCGCTTCACTGCTGGCGCTCCTTGCTCTCGTGACCTTGGCACTAAAAGCATTTCTGGAGCTGCGTTATGGTGATGAACTGGCTGGTAGTAACGGGCATTAACAACTAACTTACAGACGATAATAAACCGCTCAGGCTTTGTTTTAGCAATTGGCGGTAGGGGAAAGGATTTGGAATGGAAGTTCGTGTCGCCGGTGTGCGTAAAGAGTTTGCTCGCTTTCCGGCATTGCATAATGTGTCGCTGGACATCCGTTCGAGCGAATTGATTGCGTTGCTTGGACCGTCGGGCTCAGGCAAGACAACTTTGCTGCGCCTGATTGCTGGGCTGGAAAAACCAACCGAAGGTGCCATTTATTTTGGTGAAGAGGATGCTTCGCACAAGAGTGTGCAGGAGCGGAACGTCGGTTTCGTGTTCCAGCATTATGCGCTGTTTCGCCATATGACGGTTGCCGAGAATATCGGTTTTGGCCTGAAGGTTCGCCCGAGCAGCACACGTCCTGCCACTGTCGAGATTAAACGCCGCGCGCTTGAATTACTCGATCTTGTGCAGCTGAAAGGGCTTGAAAACCGTTACCCATCACAGCTTTCTGGTGGCCAGCGCCAGCGCGTGGCTCTTGCGCGCGCTATGGCTATCGAGCCCAAAGTCCTACTTCTCGATGAACCATTTGGAGCGCTTGATGCGCAGGTTCGCAAAGAACTGCGCCGTTGGCTCCGTGAGATCCACGACAAAACTGGCCATACAACGGTGTTCGTCACCCACGATCAGGATGAAGCGCTTGAACTCGCAGATCGAGTGGTGGTGATGAGCCAGGGTCGTATTGAGCAGATTGGTACACCTGACGAGGTTTATGATACGCCCAATTCGCCTTTCGTTTACGGCTTCATTGGTGAATCCAGCACTCTGCCCGTGCGTATCGAGAAAGGCGAACTCTGGCTGGCTGACCGCAATATTGGTCTGACGGTCGATGGTGCCACCGACGGTGAAGCGCGGTTATTTTTCCGTCCGCACGATGTCGAGTTGCTTGACGGTTGTGGCGGCTGCATTGCGGGTACGGTAGTTGCGAGCCGCAGGTCTGGCGGCAAACGCCGTGTAGAGCTTGAAATCGGCGGTGCGCGCGAGCGCGTTGAGATCGAGATACCGGCCGAGCATCCGGCTTCGGAAAAAAGCCGCATCGCTTTTCGTCCTCGCTATTGGCGCGTTTTCGGAAATGATGATGCGCCCAATGCAATTGAAAACCCTCCGGTTTTAACCGAGGCTCAGGCCTAAAAATCGGCTGATCGATGCAGGACTGTATCAATGTGACATCCGCGTTTTTTAATAGATGCGGATGTCTTTTATCTTTTAAGGGCGAAGCGCGCCCTCGAGGCATTTTCGCAATCTATTACGCAGAGTAGTATTATTCTTATTTTCAGTATGTTAGGGTTGCAAAAGGCGCATATTTTATAACGCAACATTAATGTTCGGAAAGAATTGTGCGTTGCGATTTAAACGGTTTGAATATCAGCACAACCCGTCGTCGCATTTTGGCCAAATCATATCGACATTCAGGGAACCGAATACGGATACTGTCGTTCCCCTGAGATGAAAATTCTAAGTGCATTCAGTATCCACCCGCCGCATTTAACTTATTCCCTTCGGAAAGGCTGTTAAGGCACATGCCGGAATTGTCTTCTTCGCCGTCTAATTCGTCCATTGCCGATCGCAAGACTTCGGATCAGATTCCGCCCGAACAACCCTCTCCGATACGGGCTCTTTACAAAAGCGAGGATGAGCTGCGCGAACTCGCGGCCTCCGTTGCACGTGGCGAAGAGCTGGATTTGCCCGGCTATCAGGCTTTTGAATTCGATCAACGCCTGTCTGAAAATGGCAAGCTGATTCTGCACGCCTATCGCTCGTCCGATGCTGCTTCCCGCGCTGGCGAAACGATTACGCCAGCTGCACAGTGGCTCCTCGATAATCATTATCAGATCGATAAGACCGTTCAGCAGACACGCCGCGATCTGCCGCGCAAATTCATTCGCCAGCTGCCGCCCTATGCGGCCCGCGTTGAGAAATATCAGGACATGCCGCGTATTTTCGCGCTTGCATGGCTTTATGTTGCCCATACTGACAGCAATTTCTCGCTCAAGTCGCTGACCGCACTTGTTCAGGGCTTTCAGACTGTCGAGCCGCTTAAGATTGGTGAGCTGTGGGCGCTGCCGTCGGCCGTGCGTTATTTCCTCATTGAGAATGCGCGTCGTCTGGCGCTGCGCGTTGATCGCGCGCGCAACATGCGCAACCTCGCCAATACGGCTGCAGATCGCATTGTTGTTGCTGCGAATGGCGAGGAGCTCGACACGGTTCTGGCGCAATATGCGCATGCCGCCCGCGACAGCACATTTGCTACGCATCTGCTCTATCGTCTGCGCAGCGCTTCGACCGATACATCGGCCGCAGCAAGCTGGCTAGAGCGTATTCTTGAGCAGGAAGGCAGCAATCCCGAAGACGCCATCGTTGAAGAACATGCCCGCCAGTCCACTGGTGGCGTCACGATGGGCAATGTCATTCGAAGCCTCAAAACCATCGATGATATCGATTGGGAAACCTGGTTTGAAACCGTCAACGAGGTCGATGCGATTCTGCGCGATCACAGCGATTTCGAACTTCTGGATTTCCGTTCGCGCAACGCGTATCGCGTGACGATTGAAAAGCTTGCCCGCTTTTCGAACATGAGTGAAATCGACATCACCTGGGCCGCCCTCAAGCTTGCTGAAGACAGCAAGTCTGCCGGACCCGCCGATATCAACGGCACAGAAGGCAAGGGCTCAATCGCCCATTATCTTTCGGGTGAAGGTCGCTCCGAGCTTGAAAAGGTATGCGGCTACAAGGCACCATTCGGCGTCAAAGTCCTGCGCTTCTATCGCAATCTGGGTCTGTTGGGCTTCTTCATACCAACGGCCATTTTCACGATTCTGATCCTGCTGACGGTCAATTATTGCATGAGCCGGGCCGGGCTTTCGACCGATTTGCGCACTTTGTTCACGTTGCTCGCGATCTTCCCGGCAATGGACGCGTCATATTCGCTCTTCAATGCGCTGGTACCGTGGTTTGTGCAGCCGACGCGCCTGATCGGCTTTGAATACAAGGAAGGCCTGCCTGTTGAGGCACGCACGCTTGTTGCCGTGCCGACGCTTATCAATTCGCGCGATTCCATCGATGAGCAGATCCGCAATCTTGAAGTCCATTATCTGACCAATCCGCGCGGCGAGATTTATTTCGCGCTCGTTAGCGACTGGGTGGATGCCAAGCAGGAAATCACGCCTGCCGATATGGAAATCTATGAATATGCGCGTGATGAAATAGCCAAGCTCAACGAGCATTATACCGGTGGCGAGCAGCCGCGTTTCTTCCTGCTTCACCGTCGTCGTCTGTTCAATGAAAAGCAGAGCTGCTGGATGGGCTGGGAGCGCAAGCGCGGCAAGCTACACGAGCTGAACCTGCTGCTTCGCGGCGATCAGGATACGAGCTATTTCCCACCGGATGAGCGCCTGCCGAAAGACGTCAAATTCGTCATGACGCTGGACGCAGATACGCGGCTTACGCCTGAATCGGTCACCAATCTTGTTGGCAAGCTCAGCCATCCATTGAACCGTCCGGTTTTCGATGAGAAAACCGGCAAGGTTGTTCGTGGTTATGGCATTTTGCAGCCACGTGTGACGCCTTCGCTGACAACAGGCGACGAAGCTTCATTCCTGCAGCGCGTTTTCTCGGTCAATCGCGGCATCGATCCTTATGTCTTTGCCGTTTCCGATTCCTATCAGGATCTTTTGGGTGAGGGCACCTTCACCGGTAAGGGTCTTTACGATATCGACGCCTTCGAAATTGCGATGAAAGATCGCGTTCCAGAGAACACGCTTCTTAGCCACGATCTGCTTGAAGGTGGCTATGCGCGCGCGGCGCTGGTCAGCGATGTCGAAGTTGTTGAAGATTATCCGACCGGCTATAACGTCGACGTGTCGCGCCATCACCGTTGGGCGCGTGGCGACTGGCAGCTTCTACCATGGTTGTTTTCGACAGGCCGTGGTGTCAGCGCGATCACGCGCTGGAAGATGGTGGATAATCTGCGTCGCTCGCTCAATCCGATCCTGTGGCTGGTTGCGGCAATTGTCGGCTGGAGCGTGCTGCCAATCGGACCGGCGGCTGTCTGGCAGGGCTTCCTGATCATCAGCATGTTTGTGGCGCCGACCTTTGGCATCGTCACCAATCTTATTCCGTCAAATATGGACTATTCGCTCAAAGGCCATGCGCAGTCGGTTCTGACCGATATTGCATTGGGCACGGCGGATGTGGCGCTTCGCACCACCTTTATTGCACATTCCGCGTTCCTGATGGCTGATGCGATTGCGCGTACGATTTATCGCCTCTTTGTGTCGCGTCGCAATCTTCTCGAATGGCGTACAGCGGCACAGGCAAAGTCCGCCCCCGACACACTTCTGTTCTATTTCCAGATGATGTGGCCAGCCATTGTTATTGCGGGCATTGCGATTTTCATGCCGCTGGCTGCTCAAAGCCATGCTGCAATGATTGCGGCACCTTTTGCAGTCATCTGGTTTGCATCACCGCTCATTGCCTGGCTCGTCAGCCGTTCTGCCAAGCCGCAGGACACGCTGGAAGTGCTCTCGTCCGACAAATCGGCTCTGCGCCGGTATGCGCGCCGTACCTGGCGCTATTTCGCCGAGTTCACGAATGAGGAAAACAACCATCTTCCGCCCGATAACTTCCAGGAAGATCCAGCTCCGATCGTTGCGCAACGTACGTCGCCAACCAATATCGGCGTGTATTTTCTCTCGGTGATTGCGGCGCGTGACTTTGGCTGGATCGGCTTTACCGAGACGCTTGATCGCGTCGCAGCAACCGTCAACACGCTTGAGAAGATGGAGAAATATCAGGGCCATCTCTATAACTGGTATGAGACCAATACGCTGACGCCGATGCGTCCGCTCTACGTCTCTGCCGTGGATAGTGGCAATCTCGCTGGACATCTTGTGACACTCTCGTCGGCGCTGGAAGAATGGGCTGAAGCACCTTCGGTCTATCTTCAGGCTGATCTCGACGGTATTCTCGACGTCAACGACGTGCTTGAGGAAACAATTGCACGTATTCCTGATGATCGTCGTATCCTTCGTCCATTGCGCCGTCGTCTGGAAGAGCGGATCGCCAATTTCCGTCGTGCAGTGCGTACCATCAAGGAAGAGCCGGAAACCGCATCCTTCCGCACTATCAATCTCTCGCTCTTTGCGACCGATATTGTGCGCCTGATGGAAGAGCTCGACAGCGAGATCGAAACACCTGCAAGTGCGGAAGCGCGCGAATGGGCTTACATTCTCGTTGAAACCTGCAAGGCCCACACCGACGATTCTATGGGCGAGCACAACACCGATGAGCTGCGTGAGCGACTGCGGGATCTTGCTTCACGTTCGCGCCAGCTGGCCTTTGACATGCAGTTCGGTTTCCTTGAGCGCAAGGAACGTCGTCTTCTGTCGATCGGTTTCCGTGTGCAGGAAAACGAGCTTGACGAAAGCTGCTACGATCTTCTGGCGTCAGAAGCTCGTCTTGCGAGTTTGTTTGCCATTGCCAAGGGCGACGTGCCTGTTGAACATTGGTTCAAGCTTGGCCGTCTTCTGGTTCCAGTGGGTTGGAAGGGCGCTCTGCTCTCCTGGTCCGGCTCGATGTTCGAGTATCTGATGCCGCCGCTGGTCATGTCGGAGCCGCTCGGTTCGCTGCTAGATCAGACCAACAAACTCGTTGTGCAGCGTCAGATCGACTACGCGACCTCGCGCGGTCTGCCTTGGGGCATTTCGGAAGCGGCATTCAATGCGCGAGACGCGCATATGAATTACCAATATTCGAACTTTGGTGTGCCGAACCTCGGTCTTCAGCGAGGCCTGTCGCGTAATGCGGTTATCGCGCCTTATGCAAGCTTGCTGGCTTCTCAGTACCAGCCTGCCGCAGCCGTCGCCAACCTGAAGCGTCTGGAAAAACTCGGTGCACTCGGCCGTTATGGTTTCCACGATTCCGTGGACTTCACCCCGTCGCGCGTTCGCGAAGGTGAAACCTGTGCAGTGGTGAAAAACTATTATGCCCACCACCATGGCATGTCGATTATTGCGGTCAACAACGTGATCTTCGAAGGCCGTATGCGTGAACGCTTCCATTCCGATCCGGTGATCGAAGCAGCCGAACTGCTATTGCAGGAAAAGGCACCGCGCGAAATTCCGATGATCTATGCGAAGACGGAAAATCCGATGCGTGTGGATTCGGGCGGCTTCGACGATGCGCCGATGCGTATTATCGATGTGCCGTTCAAGGCCCCGCGCACAACGCATATGATGTCGAATGGCCAGTATGCGCTGATGGTGACGGCGAATGGCTCCGGCTACAGCCGTTGGCACAATTGGGACATCACTCGTTTCCATGCCGATGCGTCGGAAGACTTGCAGGGCACGTTCTTGTTCCTGCGCGATATGGAAAGCGGATACTGGTGGTCGGCGACCGGAGAGCCGGTACGCAACCCAGAGGAAGAAACCAAGACTGTCTTCACCGAAGACAAGGCGGAATTCTACAAGACTGCCGGTGACATCAAAACGGTTATGGAAGTGATCGTTTCGTCAGAATCTGATGGTGAAGGCCGCAGGCTTGATATCATCAACACCAGTGCGCGGGATCGTGTGATTGAAGTCACGTCCTATTCCGAACTGGTGCTGACCGATAGCGACAGCGATGCAGCACATCCGGCGTTCGCCAAGATGTTTGTCGAAACCGAAATCGCTGACAATGGCTCGACCATCTATGCGAAACGCCGCAAGCGTGCGCCGTCCGATCCGGACATTCATGTTGCGCATTTCGTAACCGATTTGTCGGGCTCCATCCGTGAAACCGAAGTCGAAACCGACCGTCGTGCATTTATCGGTCGCGGGCGTTCGTTGCGTGATGCCGCAGCCTTTGACGACGGTGCGACATTCACCGGAAGCCAGGGCTGTGTGCTTGATCCGATTGCATCGGTACGCACCCGCGTTCGCGTTCCGGCACATAAGAAGGTTAGCCTTGTTTTCTGGACCTTTGCGGGTGGAAGCCGTGATGCGGTTGAACATGCGGTCGCGATGCATCGCCATCCGGAAACCTTTGCTCGCGAATATTCTCTGTCATGGACAAGTTCGCAGGTTCAGCTCTACCATATCGGCATCAAGCCGGCGGAAGCTGCCGACTATCAAAAGGTTGCAGCCTATCTGCTTTACCCGGAACGCACTTTGCGTCAGCCGCCTGAAACGATTGCAAGCGGCCTTGGCAAGCAGTCCGATCTCTGGCCGATGTCGATCTCGGGCGATTATCCGATCTTTGCTCTTCGCATCGATAATGAAGCGGATCTTGATGTGTTACGTGGCGTGCTGCGCGCGCAGGAATATTGGCGTAGCAAGGGCCTGACGGTCGATGTCGTTGCGGTCAACGAGCGCGCATTCTCCTATGCGCAGGATACGCAACGCGCCATCGACTGGATCGTTGAAGGCTTCCGCGCGCGTGGTGGCGGTCAACCGCATATCTTTGCGGTTCGTCGCGATCAGATGAGTGAAGAAAGCTACAACACGCTTCTCGCTTCAGCCCGCATCGTGATGCATGCGCAGAATGGTTCGCTTGCCGAACAGTTGCGTCGCAGCGAGGAAATCACGGTTGATCTGGCCGCAAGAAGCGACGCAAAAACACCTGCAATTGCCCAGCAGGGCTTGGGTGCCGCAGGGCTTGCACCTGTTGCGCTTGAGCGCGGCACGGAAGAGCGCCGTCTGGTTGCTAAGCCAAAATCAGTCACACGTCCGGCTCCAACCGGCGATGATCTCCAGTTCTGGAACGGTTATGGCGGATTTGCTGAGGATGGCAGCTACGTTGTGCGGATCAACAACCGAACAACCACGCCGCATCCATGGATCAACGTTATCGCCAATCCGGATTTCGGGTTCCATGTTTCGGCGGAAGGTTCAGCCTTCACCTGGGCTGGCAACAGCCGCGATTATCAGCTTACCCCGTGGGCAAATGATCCGGTCACCAATCGTCCGGGTGAGGCGATCTATATTCTTGATCGTGAAACCGGACGCAGCTTTGCCCCGACAGCCAATGTACTGCGCGACGAAGCTGTCACCTATGAAGCCCGCCATAGCCATGGCTACACCACCTTCTCGGCACAGCACGGCGAACTGGCACTGGAGCTGACCCATATCGTTGACGCCGAAAAGCCGGTTCGACTTTCGCGTCTGACGATTACCAATAAGGGGCGGTCGAAGCGCAAGCTGCGTGCCTATGGTTATGTCGAATGGGTGCTGGGCAACGCCCGCGCCAAGAATGTGCCGTTCATCGTGCCATCGCAGGATGAAGAGCTCGGTGCGCTCTTTGCAGGCAATCCATATCATCCGGACAAGTCCGGCCAAGTGGCGTTTTTTGCGGCAACGGAAAAGCCGCAATCAGTCACGGCCGACCGTGGCGAGTTCATCGGTTCGACAGGATCGGTTGACAAGCCGGAGGTGGTTCTAGCTGGTAAGGCCCTTTCGGGAACGGTTGAAGCAGGACGCGATCCATGTGCAGCGCTTGCGCTCGATATTGAAGTCGGTCCGGGCGAAAGCCGTGAAGTGGTCTTCCTGCTCGGTAATGCTGCCGATCAGCAGCAGGCAAAGGTGCTTGTCGCAGAAAGCCGCAATGCATCCTTCGATGACAAGCTCACTGCTGCGGCCAAGCATTGGGAAGGGCTGTTCAGCCGCGTTCAGGTCAAGACGCCTGATCCGGCCTTTGACCTGCTGATCAATGGCTGGTTGCCTTATCAAGCAATTGCTTGCCGTATCTGGGCGCGTGCTGCCTTCTATCAGGCCAGTGGCGCGTTCGGTTTCCGCGACCAGCTGCAGGATACGCTGTCGCTGCTGCTCATCGATCCGTCATTGGCTCGTGCGCAGATTCTCAATGCGGCCTCGCGTCAGTTCCCTGAAGGCGATGTGCAGCATTGGTGGCTTCCAGCAACGGGTGCCGGTGTGCGTACGCTGATCTCTGACGATGTAGTCTGGCTTGGCTACGGCACATCGCTCTATGTGGAAACGACAGGTGATCGCGCGATTCTCGACGAGAAGCTGCCATTCCTTGAAGGCCGCAAGCTCGAAGAGGGCGAACATGATGCGTTCTACGAGCCGCAAATCTCGAAGAACACTGAAAGCCTATATGAGCATTGTGCGCTGGCACTCGATCTTGCGATTGAACGCACCGGCAAGCACGGTCTGCCGCTGATCCTTGGTGGCGACTGGAATGACGGCATGAATCTTGTCGGCGTAAAGGGCGAAGGCGAAAGTGTGTGGCTTGGCTGGTTCCTTGCCTATACATTGCGCCAGTTCATCCCGATTGCTGAATCTCGCAAGGATGCAAAGCGGGCAACCGCATGGGCTGTGCATCTTGAAAGTCTGACAAAGGCGCTTGATCGCGATGGCTGGGATGGCGAGTGGTATCGCCGTGGCTTCTTCGACAATGGCTCTCCGCTTGGCTCAAAAGACAGCGACGAATGCCAAATTGATGCCATCGCGCAATCATGGAGCGTGTTGTCGGGTGTTGCCGATCCAAAGCGTGCCGAACAGGCAATGGCTTCGCTCGAAAAGCATCTGCTTGACGATCAGGGCGAGTTGCTGCGTCTCTTCACGCCGCCTTTCGACAAGACGGTGCAGGAACCAGGCTACATTAAGGGCTATCCGCCCGGCGTTCGCGAGAATGGCGGTCAGTACACGCATGGTGCAACATGGGCCATTCTGGCACTGGCTCGCATGGGCAAAGCCGCAGAAGCGTGGCGTCTGTTCTCGCTCATCAGTCCGGTCAACCATGGACGCAATCCGGACGTCTATCGCGTCGAGCCATATGTGATCGCAGCTGACATCTATTCGGTCGAGCCGCGTCGCGGACAGGGTGGCTGGACCTGGTACACAGGTTCTGCTGGCTGGTTCTACCGCGTGGCAACGGAAGGTATTCTCGGTGTCACAAAGCGTGGCGATCGCCTGCATTTCGACCCGGCATTGCCACCTGAATGGGACGGCTATGAAGCTGATCTGCGCTTCGGCGACGCGACCTATCACGTGAAGGTGGTAACAGGTGCCAAGTCAAAGGCGATCAAGCTCAATGGCCGTAAAATCACCAAGCCCGATGAAGGGGTTGCGATCAAGCTCGATGGTGAACATGAGATCATTGTAGAGCTTCCCAAATCTGAATGAAGCATTTAAAAAGGCGGGTGAAAACCCGCCTTTCTTTTTGCTGCAAATCATCTGGGTGGTTGCAGCACATGCTCATGCAATGGAGGCCGTCATGGCCAAAACCGATATCGCACGGCGCGTCTTTAATCACGCATGGAAGCTTGATCCGATTGTTCGCAGCCTTCTGGACACGGATTTCTACAAACTTCTGATGTTGCAGATGATCTGGGGGCTTTACCCCAAGGTGGATGCGACCTTTGCGCTCATCAACCGCACAACCTCGGTGCGTCTTGCCGATGAGATCGATGAAGGCGAGTTGCGCGCGCAACTCGATCATGCACGCACGCTGCGTTTTACCAAAAAAGAGATGATCTGGCTGGCGGGTAACAGCTTCTACGGACGCAAGCAGATTTTCCAACCGGAGTTTCTTAATTGGCTGCATGATTTCCAGCTGCCAGAATATGATCTGCGCCGCAAAGACGGTCAGTATGAGCTGCATTTCCATGGGCCATGGTCGCACACGACCATGTGGGAGATCCCAGCGCTTGCGATCATTAATGAGCTTCGCTCGCGCGCCGCGATGAAAAACCTCGGGCCTTTTTCGCTAGATGTGCTTTATGCCCGCGCCAAGGCCAAGATGTGGAGCAAGGTTGAGCGGCTTCGCGAATTGCCGGACCTGAAAATTTCGGATTTCGGCACGCGTCGCCGTCACTCATTCCTGTGGCAGCGCTGGTGCGTCGAGGCCTTGAAGGAAGGTATCGGCGGCGCATTTACCGGAACCAGCAATGTGCTTTTGGCGATGGATAACGATCTTGAAGCGCTCGGCACCAATGCGCATGAACTCCCGATGGTGCTGGCAGCGCTTGCCAATACGGATGATGAGCTACGCACAGCACCCTATCGGGTGCTGCAGGACTGGAACCGCTATTATGGCGGCAATCTTCTGATTGTGCTGCCCGATGCTTTCGGCACAGCTGCTTTCTTGCGTAATGCGCCGGACTGGGTTGCCGATTGGACTGGCTTCCGCCCCGACAGCGCCCCACCAATCGAAGGCGGCGAACGCATTATCGAATGGTGGAAGTCTCGCGGCAAAGACCCACGCGAAAAACTGCTGATTTTCTCGGATGCGCTGGATGTGGATACGATTGAGGAAACCTATCGCCATTTTGAAGGCCGGGTCCGCATGAGCTTTGGTTGGGGCACAAATCTCACCAATGATTTCGCCGGTTGCGCGCCAACCACCATTCATGGCCTCAAAGCCATATCGCTGGTCTGTAAGGTAATCGATGCCAATGGACGCCCGGCGGTCAAACTTTCCGACAATCCGCAGAAAGCGACAGGCGATCCCAAGGAAGTCGAACGCTATCTCAAGTTTTTCGGCAACGAAGAGCGCGTCGAGCAACTCGTCAAGGTTTGACGATAAGTATGTCCGGAGAACTGTGAATTGATTTTCGAATAAGATTCGCACCACGGAATAGTTGAGACGCTTCGACCTTAATCATTTGGATCGAAGCGTACTCTTATCTTTATTCCATCAATCGGGCTGTGCCGGAAAGACGAATAGAGTCGCCACGCACATGGCCAATTTCTGCACGCAGATGAGATGGCACACCCATATCTTCGCCCTGAAACACTTCAATAGATCCGCCATGCGGCCAGCCCAAGTCGCGTAAATAGGCGGCGAAAGCTGCAGTGGATGCGCCGGTCGCCGGGTCTTCATAGACGCCGCCCGAGGCAAAGGGATTGCGGCTGTGAAAGCGCTGCGGCGTTTCTGAATGCACCAGAAGGATCGTTGTCCAGCCTTGCCGCTTCATCAGGACCCGCCCGCGCGGAAGATCATAATGCATGGCCGCAAGTTTCTCGCGTGAGCGCAATGCCAACACAATATGATCTGCGCCCGCATGGATAAGTGCCGGCGGAATGCCCGGTGCCAGATCATCTTTTTCATAATTGAACAGCGCTAGCGCCTGCTCAATCTCGATTTCAGATGCGGCGCGGTTGCGCGTCCCGGGTGATTGCAAGCTCGCAGAAAACAGATCGCCTTCCTTGCGGCCCTCCACGCTGATGTCGGAATTGTTGAGCTTTAATGCAAAACGCCCGTCACCTTCGCGCATGGCAAGTGCTGCACCGAGCGCAATTGTGGCATGGCCGCAGAACGGAACTTCCATTTCGGGCGCAAAATAGCGCACACGCCAGCTGTCTCCTTCCGGCATGGCAAAAGCCGTTTCCGAAAAGCCAACATCCTTGGCGATTTTCTGCATTTCCTCGGCTGAGGGGAGTTTTTCAGAAATCAGTACACCGGCGGGGTTACCGCCCTGATTGCCTTGCGAGAAGGCTGCTATGCGCAAGACGTCCAATGATTTGTCCTTCGCCAATTTTCGATTCTCTCCCGCCCTTCTTCTATAGAAAGCGCGAAATGCGTCGGGTCAAGGGCAATGCAGATCGATGGTACTTTGTGCCCGGTTATCGACGCGCTGATACGATCAGAAGCATTGGGCGCTCAACCTCATCGCGCAAGGCGGGCATTGCTTCGATTTGAGCAGGTGTAGGCCGCCATTCCTCAAGACTGTTGATGTCAAATCCTGCTTCAAGCAAAGCATTGACGGTCGTGCTGAGGCGACGGTGGTATTTAATGACACCATCTGCCAGCCAGTTGGTACGTCTTTCGCCCTCAATGGCATAATGATCAACTGGCCAATGCTTGTTTTGGTCTTCATCCACGATCCAACCGGGCATTAGCGGTGCCATGAAAATCGGATGTTCTATTGTGAAGATGAAATGGGAACCGGGACGAAGCGCCTGATGGATCGTGTTGAGCAGTCGGGAAAAGTCGCGGATATAGTGAAAGGCCAGCGAGCTATAGGCCAGATCGAATCGAGCTTCTGGTAGTTCTAATGTTTCCATATCTGCCTGCACATACCGGATCGCATCGTCCTGCGTGTCGTGCTGCGCGCGTTCAAGCATGTTCTCCGACAGATCGTACCCAGTGACGGAAGCCGCCCCCTGTTCGCGGGCAAAGCGAGAAAACCATCCAAAGCCGCAGCCCAGATCCGCAACGTCGTTGCCGGATAAATCAGGCAGCAGCGAGCGAATATAAGGCCACTCAGGCGCACCATCCAATCCGTAGACTGAGCGTGGCAGTTGGCTATAGGCGTTGAAAAAATCGGCGCGGTCGTAAATATTCTGAGCCATTGTCTGCTTTCCTGTTACTGAAAAGCAGAATTGGCTCTCGCCATCGAGAAATCAATCCCGCATTTCTGTTGCCCATGGCGGATTGGCACCAGCACGAGAAACAGTGATGGCCGCAGCGCGAACACCCAATGCCACCGCAGCATGGATCTGGTCTTCGTCGAGATTGGCTATAGCATCCTTCGTCAGTAGTCCCTGACCATGTAGGCTCGCGAGAATACCCGCATTGACAGTATCGCCAGCTCCCACAGTATCCACCACATCTACCTTCACGCCAGGCACGCGAACAGTTGCGTTTGCAGTATAGGCGTCGGCACCATGAGCGCCCTTGGTGATGACGATCAGCGTGGGGCCAAGCTTGAGCCATTCGGCGGCGATCTCGTCATGGCTGCCTTTTTCGCCGAACCAGTCGAGATCTTCATCTGAAAGCTTCACGATATCCGCGAGCGCGATCATGCGCTTCATGCGGGCGAGATGTTTTTCCCGATCGCTGACGAAGCTGGCACGAATGTTCGGGTCAAGGAACATAACACGCTTTGACGCTTCACGTGTCATCAGCGCTTCGTAGACGCTGCCACATGGTTCTGAAATCAGGCTGATGCAGCCAAAAAGCAGCGCATCTATCGCATCGTCTATCAGCGGTATGTCATTTTCTGAAAGCATGCGCAGTGCTGTGTTCTCATCATAAAAAGCGTAGCGTGCCTGTCCATCGACAAGGCGCACAAAGGCCAACGTCGTTGGCCGATCAGAGATCGCCGAATAAGAATAGTCGACATTCGAGCGTGCGAGCGTATCGCGCAGCACTTCGCCGAAGAAATCCGATGAAAGGCCTGAGAAAAAGCCAGTGGGAACACTCAGCCTGCCAAGAGCGATGGCCGTGTTGAACACGGAGCCGCCAGCAAAGGGTACAAAGGCTGTTTCGCCTTCTGCCGTTTCGCGTGGCAACATATCAATCAGGGCTTCACCGCAGCATAGGATCATATGGTCAACTCGGCTGTTAAATCGATTGAAGGTTTAGAATTGACAAGGTAAACACAAAAGCGCGGTGTTTTTCAACGCCGCGCCTTCGAAAATAATTAGACGTGCTGACCACCATTGATATGGATTTCCGAGCCGGTCACATAGGATGAGGCTTCGGAGCAGAGATAATAAATGGTCTCGGCCACTTCGGAGGTCTTTCCAAGGCGCCGCATTGGCAGCTGTTCTACCAGCTTTTCCGTACCGGGTGACAGGATGGCGGTGTCGATTTCGCCGGGCGCAATGGCATTCACTCGGATTCCATGCGGGCCAAAATCGGAAGCCATTTCGCGTGTAAGCGCTGCCAGTGCTGCCTTGGACGTCGCATAAGCAGTACCTGCGAAGGGATGAACGCGACTGCCTGCAATAGAAGTCACGTTGACGACAGAACCCTGTGCTGCTTCCAGCTCCTTGAACAGTCCGCGCGCCAGCATGATCGGGGCCATGAAGTTCACCTGAAAAACATCGCGCCAGACAGCCATGGGAGTTTCAATTGAATTCATGCGACGACCGCCTTCTGCTTTTGGCGAAATGCCAGCATTATTGACGAGCGCATGCAATTTACTGCCGTTGGCTTCCAATCTGCGGCGGATTTCAGCAATGGCTTTGCCGATATCTTCCTGATCGGCCAGATCGACCTTGATGTGGTCTTCGGGGCCTGCGGGCCAAGGGCAGTTTTCGGCGAAGTCCTGACGCGAGCAGGTAATGACGCGCCAACCGGCGCGCGAGAAGCGCTTGACCGTGGCGTGGCCAATACCGCGACTTGCCCCTGTCAGCACAAGGGTCTTACGTTCCGCATCTGCCTTGGGAGTGTCTGACTTGGGAGCATCAGACCGGGACGTATCAGTGTGGGAAACTGTAGACATGAAAACCTCACTCTCAATCCTTGAATAGACTAAGCTGCTCAGGATTTCGAGGGGAATTAGCAACAGGCAATGCGTGGTGCTTCACTTGATCGCGAGGCTAAAGCATGTCGCGCTCAAATGGATTCATTTGAGCTCCCGCGAACATGCGACAATTAAAAGAATCCAGAGCGAGCGCCTTGGGTGCGATTAAGCACGACACGCTCTAGGCCGATCAACGACCGGCCCGACTTTACGAGAGAACACTCCTACTGCGTATTACCCATGATGATGTCGAGCAACGTCGTTGAATCGCGCTGCTGCGGTGGTGGACCGCCAACATTACCCGGAGGCAGTGGTGCGCCATTGTCATTCACCGGATAATTGGCCGGTACGCCGGATTGCTGACCCTGCTGAACCGTATTGCGAGCGGGGGAGTCAGGTGCTGGTGGCCAATAGCCATCATCACCATTGCCTGCCATTGGTTGATCGCCATAGCCGCCTTGCGGAATCATGCCAGGTTCATATGGATTGTTCGGATCGATGCCGTCGCTGCCACCTGGCACGATGTTCTGAATGTCGTAATGGCCCGGAAGTTCTGCGACAGGCACACCCTTATGGGCTTCCTTCATGAAGGTTTTCCAGGCGGCAACAGGAAGCGTGGAGCCAAAGACCCGCTTCATGCCCTTGCCATCATCATTGCCGAACCAGACGCCGGTCGTGAGATTTGCTGTATAGCCGACAAACCACGCATCGCGGAAATTCTGGCTGGTGCCGGTTTTGCCAGCTGCAGGCCAACCAAAAGCTGCACGTTTGGCCGTGCCATCTTCCACTGTACGACGAAGCATCGCATTCATCATGCCAACAGTGCGCTCATCGATCACGCGCGGACCGACACCATCTTCTCTCTGGTAGAGAACCTTGCCTTCAGAATCCGTGATCCGGGTAATGAAATACACTGGCGCACGATACCCACCATTGGCAAACGGCACATAGGCGTCTGCCAATTCAAGCAATGAGACTTCTGAGGTGCCAAGTGCCAGCGAGGCATTGGGTTCGAGCTTAGACTGAACGCCAAGGCGGTGTGCGGTGTCGATTACGGTCTGCGGACCAACTTCCATGACCAGCTGCGCCGAAACGGAATTAAGCGAGTGAGACAGAGCCGTCGCCAGCGTCACTTCACCCATATATTTGCCGTTGTCGTTGCTGGGCGTCCATTTGCCGATCCGCACAGGCGCATCGTTGCGTACGGAATCCGGTGTACGACCCTGTTCTAGCGCTGTCAGATACACAAAAGGCTTGAATGAAGAGGCAGGCTGACGGCGCGCGTCGGTCACGCGGTCGAACTGGCTGGCGGCATAATCATAGCCACCCACCAATGCGCGCACTGCACCCGTACCATCAATGGAAACGAGCGCCCCCTGACTCACATTCATCTTCTTGCCGTTTGTTGAGATCTGATCCTTGATCGCTTCTTCGCCAGCGCGTTGGAGATTAAGATCGACAGTGGTTTCAACCGTGATATCGGTCTTTGTCTCGCCGATAAGCGCCGGAATTTCGGCAACGACCCGGTCGGCAAAATAGTTTTCAGAGCCCTGCCAGTAAGAGGCTGCGCGCGTTGGCGGCTCACTTTCTGCAATCGCCACCTGACGGTCATCGATCATGCCTTCTTCGCGCATGGCACCCAGCACCAGCTTGGCGCGGGCACTTGCTGCCTCTGGATCGCGCGCAGGCGAAAGACGCGAAGGGGCTTTGAGAAGACCGGCAAGAGTCGCCGCTTCCATCAGGTTCACGTCCTTGGCGGATTTCCCGAAATAGCGTCGCGATGCAGCATCGACACCATAGGCACCTGAACCAAGATAAACACGGTTCAGATACATCTCTAATATCTGCTCTTTGGTGTATTTATGCTCAAGCCAGAGGGCGAGCATCACTTCCTGTACCTTACGCTCCAGTGTGCGGTCGGGCGAGAGGAACAAGTTCTTGGCGAGCTGCTGTGTGAGCGTCGAGCCGCCCTGTACAGCGCGGCCCGAGGTCACATTGGTCACAATCGCACGCGCGAGACCAATCGGGTCAATGCCGAAATGTGACATGAAACGGCGGTCTTCGATCGCCATGACGGCTTGCGGAATAAACGGCGACATTTCATGCAAGCCGACTGCTTCGCCGCCAGTTGTGCCGCGATTAGCAATCAAGCCACCCTGGACATCAACAATACGCACATTTGGCGGACGATCCGGGATAGTCCAGTCGGTTGTCGGCGGCATTTTGGCTGCGAAGTAAACGAGCATGCCCGCAAAGGCGATGCCGCCCCAAAGACCCAACACGAGGCACCAGTAGAAGGCGCGGCGAACAAAGCCGAAAAAGCCACCACGCTTTTTGGGCGAGCGGCGCGAACCGCGGGGCTCGCGATCTTTCGTTGGTTTGCTTTTGCGTTGCGGACGGGCCATGCGCTCCTCCTCGTCGACGCGAAACACGTCCTCTTCCTTTTCCTGCGGTTTGCCGAAGGAAGGTTCGATACGTCCGTTTCTGCCGTCTCGCGATGTCATGTCGTTTTAGATCCGCCCACCTGCTGATCGGTTATTGGTTTTGTAACCGCTTAATTCATCAACCCGCATATATCGAGGGCGTTTATCGCCTGAAGGGTAAATGCGGCAGTTTAAAGGGGGGTAAACTTCGCATTCACAAAAAATAACGGTTCTGTCGCGCAAAAGGAAAGGCCCCGCAATGCGGGGCCTTTCCTGAGAACTCATCTGAACAGGTCAGATTAGAACTTGTATGCAACGCCGAGGCGAACTTCGTTGGTCTTGAACTTGTCGCGAACCGAACCGTCGCCAAAGCCGAAGTCGTAGTCCTTGTTACCATAATCGGTGTAACGGTATTCAAGACGTACGATGACGTTGTCAGTTGCTGCATAGTCAATACCTGCGCCAGCGGTCCAGCCGGTGAGGGTCTTGCTCTGCGAAGCTTCGAACGAGCCATCAGCACCAGTCGACGACAATGTGTTCTTTACGCTTCCGAAAGCAACACCACCAGCGATGTATGGAAGGAAGCGATCAACTGCGTAACCTGCACGGGCACGAACCGCACCCGACCAACGCAGCTTGCTTTCAACGCTGTCTGTTCCGTCAAGGAAAGTTTCAGAGTAGCTGTCCTTGAGGTTGTTGTAGGTCACGTCACCGTCGATACCCAGAACAACGCTGTTGCCGAGGTCGAAGTTGTAACCTGCATAGAGACCACCGAGGAAGCCGTCTGGCTTGACATTGATGCCGCCGTCAAAACGCGACTTGCCCCAGCCGTAACCGATCTGGCCACCAAGGTAAGCGCCGTTCCAGGTAAAGGACGGAGCGACGACAACTGGAGCTGGTTCTTCGTAAACTACAGCGTCAGCTGCCTTTGCGCCAGTTGCTGCGAGAAGAGCAACGGTGGATGCGAGAAGAAGAGACTTGAGCTTCATAATAAATCTCCTTTGGAGAACGGGGAATTCTAAATCTGTTGTACCCAATATAAGCGATTGCCGAAAAGAGTCTGTAGCAAGAAGGCCACAGTCGCGTAATTGTCGCAAAAGTTGCGCACAGAATCGTGATTAGCTTGATTAGCTGCTGTTCTTGGTTACCAAACAGTTAAAATCCAGGGTTGTATTCGGTGAGGATGTTTTTGCTATTTGGATTGGGGTATAGGGTGCGGGTCTAAAGCACGGAGAAAATAAAATGGGTGGGGCAACTGGCGCTGCGCAGCGTGTCGACTGGGTCGATATTGCCAAGGGTATCTGCATAATCTTTGTTGTCATGATGCATTCCACGTTGGGCGTGGAAAAGGCCGCCGACTCTGAAGGCTGGATGCATCATGTAGTGGCTTTCGCCAAGCCCTTCCGTATGCCTGACTTTTTCCTGATCTCCGGTCTCTTTCTCAACCTTGTCATCGATAGACCATGGCGGCGCTATCTTGATCGCAAGGTCATTCACTTTCTGTATTTCTACATTTTATGGCTGACGATCCAGTTCGCATTCAAGGCACCAGCTATTGCAAGCGAGGCCGGTATTGCCGGTGTTGTCGAAGCTTATATCATGGCGTTCATTGAGCCATTCGGAACACTCTGGTTCATTTACATTCTGCCGGTCTTTTTCGTTGCGACGCGCCTGTTGAAGCGCGTACCCGTTGGGTTGACTTTCGCATTGCTGGCCATTCTGGAAATTCTGCCAATCCATACCGGTTGGACAATGATCGACGAGTTCTGCTCGCGCTTTGTCTATTTCTTTGCAGGTTATGCTTTCGCACCCTTGATTTTCCGCACCGCCGATTGGCTGCGTCAACGCCCTGTAGTGGGAATATCTGGGCTGCTTATCTGGGGGCTTATCGAATATAAGCTGGTTTTCATGCCAGTACCGGAAAGCCTTGCTTTGCTGATAGCGCCGGCGGGTGACCTTTTAAACGGACGAGGGGCTATAAGCGATCTTCCGATTATTTCGCTTTTGCTGGGGCTTGTCGGTGCATTAGCGATAATTTCGATTTCATCGCTGTTGAGCTTGCTGCCGCATAAAAATGTGCTGCATCGAGGGTTAAGCTGGCTCGGAGCTCATTCGATTGTCGTTTATCTCGCATTCTTCCTGCCGATGGCGATCGCGCGGACAATTCTTCTGAAATTTGGTTTTCTTGATACCGGTACAGTTTCGCTGCTGACAACCGCAAGCGGTGTCATCGGACCGGTCATTCTCTACGGGTTTATTCAATGGGCAGGCTACGGGCAGTTTCTGTTTCGCCGTCCGAAATGGGCCATGATTGACCATACGCACCAAAAGAAAACTGCGGGTCAAGCGCATCCGGAAAAATGTGGAACGGTTTTCGGGCAGGATGCGCGTTAAACAAATAAAATGAGAGAGCGCTCTAGAGCGCCGTGCGCCCTCTTGGGCGCACAAAGGTCGCTCTAATACTTTATATTTACAGCATAATTTTACCTTAAACTGATTCAAGTTTAAGGAATTATGCTGTAACCTGAGCGCTCTCTCATGTCGCCGTTTAAAATGCTAAGAATGAGCGAATATATCTTGATCAGGCCACCCCATCAGATCAAGTTCAGAGCGGGTTGGCAGGAATTTGAAGCAGGCATCAGCCTGTTTCGCACGGCCATCACGCTCTAAACGCTTTTCGAATACTGCTTTCAGGCGATGCAGATAAAGCACGTCTGAGGCTGCATAATCGAGCTGGGCTTGGGAAAGCACTTCCGCTGCCCAATCAGATGATTGCTGTTGTTTGGAAATCGAAACATCGAGAAGCTCGTTGCAGATTTCCTTCAAACCATGACGATCCGTATAGGTACGCGTCAGCTTCGAGGCGATCTTCGTGCAGAAAACCGGTTGTGGCATGGTGCCGAACGTATGTGCAAGTACTGCGAGATCGAAACGTCCATAGTGAAAGATTTTGGTAATCGAACGATCTTTCAAAAGCTTAACCAGATTGGGCGCTTTCTTCTGTCCGGTTTCGATCTGGATCACATCTGCAGTGCCGTCGCCAGGCGAGATCTGAACGACGCAAAGCCTGTCGCGATGCGGGTTCAGGCCCAGTGTTTCGGTGTCGATAGCGACTGCATCAACCTGATAATTATCCAGGTTGGGCAAATCGTGCTTGTGAAAACGGATCGTCATTTAGTCTTCCTTATTTGGCTGCGATAGCGGCCATAATGCGAGCCCAAGAACGCTGGCCCTTATGGAAGGAATTCAGCTCATATTTTTCATTGGGCGAATGGATGCGATCATCTTCAAGGCCGAAGCCGACCAGCAGCGATTCCATACCGAGGAACTTGTCGAAGTCGCCGACAATCGGAATCGACCCACCCATGGCGATCAATACGGCTGGCTTTGGCCATTCGTCGGAAAGCGCATCCTTTGCCTTGGAAACAAGCGGAGAATCATATGGCAGCTGGATCGCCGGCGAACCGCCATGCGGATGGAATTCGACCGAGCAGTCGGCTGGCAGGCGTGCTTCAACGAATGCGCGGAAAGCTTCGCGGATTTTCACCGGGTCTTGCTTGTGAACAAGGCGGAATGAAACCTTGGCGGATGCCTCAGCCGCAATCACGGTCTTGAAGCCTTCGCCAGTATAGCCGCCGATAATGCCGTTGACTTCAGCCGTTGGGCGAGCCCAGGTCAGTTCCAGAACGCTGCGGTCTTTTTCGCCCGAAGGGACTGAGAGGCCAATTGGACCAAGGAAATTTTCAGCCGTGCGGCCAAGGCTTTCCCACGATTGCAAAATCTGCGACGGCGTTTCTTCTACACCTTCATAGAAACCCGGAACCGTAACCCGGCCGGTTTCATCATGCAGGTCGGCAAGGATTTTTGCGAGAATATGGATCGGATTGGCAGCCGCGCCTCCGAAGAAGCCGGAGTGCAGATCGCGGTCAGCAGCCTTGATGACGATTTGTTCGCCGACAAGTCCGCGCAGACCCACACTGATCGCTGGCGTCTCGGCGTCCCACATGGCGGTATCGCAAACAAGCGCCACATCGGCTTTCAGCTCTTGTTTATGGGCATCAAGGAAAGGCTTGAGCGAAGGAGAACCGGATTCTTCTTCGCCCTCAAAAAGCAATGTCACCTTCACTGGCAGATTGCCGTTAACGGCTTTGTAGGCACGGCATGCTTCGACAAAGGTCATGAGCTGCCCCTTGTCATCGGATGTTCCGCGACCGGTCAAGATCTTGCGACCATTGCCAACGTCCTTGATTGCAGGCTCAAATGGATCGTTGTCCCAGAGATTGAGTGGATCAACCGGCTGCACATCATAATGGCCGTAGAACAGCACGTGTGCCGCATCAGCAGTGGCACCGTCATGATGGGCAACAACCATCGGGTGACCCGGCGTGTCGCGCACACTGGCATCAAAGCCAATGGATTTCAGGTCTTCGACCAGCCATTCGGCGGCCTTCCGGCAGTCGGCCTTGTAAGCCGGGTCAGTCGAGATCGACTTGATCCGCAAAAGATCAAAGAGGTGATCGATGCTCTTATCGAGATTGGTGTCGAGATAATTGAGGACTTTATCGAGTGATTGCGCGGACATGGATGCTTCCTGACGAGTCGTAATACTGGTGGCACACTACAACCAGCAACCCGAAGAAGAAACCCAAATTGAACGCAAAACTGAGAGCAGAAAATGAATTGGCCGTTGCGGTGAGGGGGTTACCACAACGGCCATATCACTACACTCAAAAGCGACAGCCCGGAGAGGGGAATGAGGCTGTCGCGACAACCGGTATCCAACGGGGGACGGGTCAGAAAACCGGCGACCGACGTACTGTCGATGGGTGTAATCTGGCCCTCCAACTGTGGCTATTCAAGGGCATTTAAGATTACAAATTCGTAACATAAACGTTACCTTGCCGGATGAAATCCGTTATCAGTGATAACATGAAAACGTGTGAGGGAAGAGGCACTTATGGATAAGATCACAATGCTCAGTAAGAAGGGCTGGGAAAAGACGTCAGGCAAGTGGCACGGTGAGTTTGAAGGAAATGTGTTCGGGGCGGGTGCGTCCGTCATGTTCTATGCAACTGAAGAAGCGGGACGCGGCCCCAGATTGCATCGCCACCCCTATGACGAGATTTTCATTGTGCGTAAAGGCCGGGCCTTATTCACGGTTGGCGAAGAGCAATTCGTAGCCGACGAAGGCAGTGTCGTATTCGGTGCGGCCAATATTCCACACAAATATGTTAATGTGGGCCCAGGCCTTCTCGAGATGATCGATATTCATGTTTCTGGTGAGTTCATACAGGAAGATCTGGAGTAGCTCCCGTCTCTGAAAAGCGCACTCGTGCGATCCAACGGTGGACACTCGTTTCTCCTGACATAAGGCCGGTTTTCTTTGAGCTTTGTTTCCTTTAATTCTAAGCCATGAAAAAAGGTGATCATCTCTTCCTCGTTGACGGCTCGGGCTATATTTTCCGTGCCTATCATGCCCTGCCACCGCTGACGCGTAAGACGGACGGCTTGCCTGTTGGGGCCGTGTCTGGTTTCTGCAACATGCTGTGGAAGCTGTTGAAGGATGCGCGCAGCACCGATGTTGGTGTGGTGCCGACGCATTTTGCGGTCATTTTCGATTACTCGTCGCAGACTTTCCGCAAAGAGATTTTTCCCGAGTATAAGGCAAACCGCACCGCGCCGCCGGAAGATCTCATTCCGCAATTCGGCCTGATCCGTCAGGCAACGCGTGCATTCAATCTGCCTTGCATCGAAAAGGAAGGTTTTGAGGCCGACGACCTGATCGCAACCTATGCCCGTCTGGCTGAAAATGCAGGCGGCGATGTTACAATCATTTCGTCCGATAAAGATCTCATGCAGCTCGTGACGCCACAGGTGTCCATGTATGACAGCATGAAGGACAAGCAGATTTCGATCCCGGAAGTGATTGAAAAATGGGGCGTGCCGCCTGAAAAGATGATCGATCTGCAATCGCTGACTGGCGATAGCACCGATAATGTACCGGGAATTCCAGGCATTGGCCCGAAGACCGCTGCGCAATTGCTGGAAGAGTTTGGCGATCTTGATACGCTGCTCGCACGCGCTTCTGAGATCAAGCAGAACAAACGTCGTGAAAATATCATCGCTTTTGCTGACCAGACAAAAATCGCGCGGGAGCTCGTAACGCTTAAAACAGACGTGCCGCTCGAAGTTGATCTCGACGGTCTGGTGCTTGAGCCACAGAATGGTCCAAAGCTCATTGGCTTTTTGAAAGCGCTGGATTTCACAACGCTGACCCGTCGCGTGGCCGAAGCAACCGACACTGATGCGTCGGCGGTAGAGCCATGTCATATCGAAACGGAATGGGGTGCAGATGCACACGGTCCCGATGTCGATGTGCCAGCAAAATCAGCGGCCGCTTCGTCCGAAGTTTCTGTTGCCTCCGAAGTGTCTGACGTCAGTGGCTACACGCCGAAAGCATTAGCGGAAAGCCGTGCTGCAACGGCACTTGCGCAGAAAATCGACACCACGGCCTATACCTGCATTCGCGATCTTCCGACGCTGAACAAGTGGCTCGCGGAAGCTGTTGAGACCGGTCTTGTTGCCTTCGATACAGAAACCAATTCGCTTGATCCGATGCAGGCAGAATTGATCGGTTTCTCGCTGGCACTTGCACCGGGCAAGGCAGCTTATATTCCGCTCCAGCACAAATCCGGCATGGGTGATCTTCTCGGCGGAGGCATGGTCGAGGGGCAGATTCCACTTGGGGCGGCGCTCGACGCCTTGAAGACCGTTCTTGAGGACAAATCTGTTCTCAAGATTGCACAAAACATGAAATATGACTGGCTCGTCATGCGCCGTCACGGCATCAACACCGTGTCCTTCGATGACACGATGCTGATTTCCTATGTGCTTGATGCAGGCACCGGCGGACACGGCATGGACCCGCTTTCCGAACGCTGGCTTGGCCATACACCAATCGCCTATAAGGATGTAGCGGGCAGCGGCAAAAGCTCTGTAACCTTTGATATGGTCGATATCGATCGCGCAACGGCTTACGCAGCTGAAGATGCAGACGTAACGCTGCGCCTCTGGCAGGTGCTGAAACCACGTCTGGCCGCAGAAGGATTGGCGTCGGTTTATGAGCGTCTTGAACGTCCGCTGGTCGATGTGCTGGCACGGATGGAAGAACGCGGTATTTCTGTTGACCGACAGGTTCTTTCGCGCCTTTCGGGCGATCTCGCACAGTCAGCGGCCGCCTATGAAGATGAAATCTATGAATTGGCTGGGGAAAAATTCAACATCGGCTCGCCCAAGCAGCTTGGCGATATTCTGTTTGGCAAAATGGGTCTGCCGGGCGCGTCCAAGACCAAAACTGGACAATGGTCGACCTCTGCACAGGTGCTGGAAGATCTTGCCGCTGAAGGCCTACCTCTGCCGCGTAAGATTGTTGACTGGCGTCAGCTGACCAAGCTTAAATCCACTTATACGGATGCGCTGCCGGGCTTTATTCACCCGCAGACCAAGCGCGTTCACACCTCTTATGCGATGGCATCGACCTCGACAGGGCGTTTGTCTTCATCTGAACCAAACTTGCAGAATATTCCGGTTCGTACAGCCGAAGGCCGCAAGATCAGGACGGCATTCATTGCTGAACCCGGCAACAAGCTGATTTCTGCCGATTACAGCCAGATCGAATTACGCGTACTGGCTCATGTCGCCGATATTCCGCAGTTGAAACAGGCTTTTGCTGATGGCATCGACATTCATGCCATGACAGCATCAGAAATGTTTGGTGTGCCGGTCGAAGGTATGCCTTCGGAAGTGCGTCGCCGCGCCAAAGCGATCAACTTCGGTATTATCTACGGCATTTCGGCCTTTGGCCTTGCCAACCAGCTTTCCATTCCGCGTGAAGAAGCTGGCCAATATATCCGAACCTATTTCGAGCGTTTCCCCGGTATCAAGGACTATATGGAAGCGACCAAGGCGTTTGCGCGCGAACATGGCTATGTCGAAACGATTTTCGGGCGTCGGGCGCACTACCCGGATATTCGTGCTTCCAACCCGCAAGTGAGGGCGTTCAACGAACGTGCGGCAATCAATGCGCCTATTCAGGGTTCCGCAGCCGATGTCATTCGCCGTGCCATGATTCGCATGGAGAAGACGCTGGACGAAGAAAAGCTTGCAGCACGTATGTTATTGCAAGTGCACGATGAATTGATCTTCGAAGTGCCTGAAAGCGAGGTCGAGAAGACAATCCCTGTCGTTCGTCATGTGATGGAGAACGCTGCCATGCCTGCAGTGCCGCTTTCTGTGCCGTTACAGGTCGATGCGCGTGCAGCGCATAACTGGGATGAGGCGCATTGAGGGCTCAACCGGTTGACCTGAGAGGTTTGACACTATAGGTAAGCGGCAATTCTGTTGCTTCGGTAGTCGTCAGTGGGTTTGTGGCCAAAGGGTTTGCGGCCAAGGGTGTCGACTTGTGAAGCTTTTTTGAAAGTTAATCATGTCTCTGCCTGAATCCATTGCTCCGGCTCTCTCCGGAGCATTAGCCGCTCGTGGCTACAACACTCTCACCGCTGTTCAGAACGCTGTTCTTGCACCGGAAACGCTTCACGCCGATCTGCTCGTTTCAGCACAGACCGGCTCCGGTAAGACCGTTGCTTTCGGTCTTGCCATGGCTTCCACAATCCTTGGTGATGAACTGCGCTTCGGTAATCCTGGTGCGCCACTTGCCATGATCATCGCACCAACGCGCGAGCTGGCTCTGCAGGTTCAGCGCGAACTGGAATGGCTCTATGCTGATACTGGTGCACGTATTGCTTCGTGTGTTGGTGGCATGGATATCCGTTCTGAGCGCCGTGTGCTTGAACGCGGCTCGCATATCGTTGTCGGAACGCCTGGTCGTCTGCGTGATCATATCACCCGTAATGCGCTCGATATGTCTGAACTGCGCGTCGTCGTGCTCGATGAAGCTGACGAAATGCTCGATATGGGCTTCCGTGAAGACCTCGAATTCATTCTCGGCGAAGCACCTGCTGACCGCCGCACATTGATGTTCTCGGCAACCGTACCGAAGCCGATTGCACAGCTTGCCAAGCGCTTCCAGAAAGATGCACTGCGTATTTCTGCTGCGGGCGAAGCCGGTCAGCACGCCGATATTGATTATTTCGCGATGCCTGTTCCGCCGCAGGAGCGTGATCACGCGATCATCAATACGCTGCTTTATTATGATGCACAGAACTCGATCATTTTCTGCTCGACCCGTGAAGCTGTGAAGCACATGGCGAGTCGCCTTTCCAACCGCGGCTTTGCAGTTGTGGCCCTTTCGGGCGAACTGAGCCAGGCTGAACGTAACAACGCGCTGCAATCGATGCGTGATGGCCGTGCCCGCGTTTGTGTGGCAACCGACGTTGCTGCCCGCGGTATCGATCTACCTAATCTTGATCTCGTGATCCACGCAGATCTGCCAAACAATGCTGAAACCATGCTGCACCGTTCAGGCCGTACCGGTCGTGCGGGCCGTAAGGGCACCTGTGTTCTGGTTGTTCCATTCTCGCGCCGCCGCATTGCAGAGCGTCTTCTGCATATGGCAAAGCTTGATGCGCAGACTGTTCCAGCACCGGGCATCGCTGCGGTTCAAGCAAAGAACAACGAACGCATTCTCAATGGCGAGGCTTTCAATCAGCCGGTTGAAGAAGAGCATCAGGAACTCTTGAAAGCACTGACCGAGCGTTACACGCCGGAACAGATCGCCAGCGCGTTCCTCAATCGCGAACTTGCTGCGTTGCCTGCAGCCGAAGAAGTTTCTGACGCTCCGGTTCATCCGGTTGGCGGAAAGAAGCCTCGTGAACGTTCAGAACGTGGTGATCGTCCAGAACGTGGCGAACGCTTTGATCGCGGTGATCGTGCAGAGCAAGGCGAACGCTTCGACCGCAATGCGCGTTTCGATGGCGTCTGGTTCTCGGTTTCCGCCGGACGTAAGCACCGCGCCGATCCTAAGTGGCTTCTGCCTTTGATCTGTAAGGCCGGTGACGTTTCCAAGCGCGAAGTCGGTTCGATCAAGATTTTCGACAACGAAACGCGTTTTGAAATTGTTGCTTCCAAGGCTGATGAGTTCCGTCGTTCGGTTGAAGAACGCGGTACCGGTGAAAAGGGCCTCGTGATCCGTCCGGCCGTTGCAGGCGCTGGCGGCGACGCTGCTCCGCGCGAAGGCAAGCGTGATTTCAAGCCACGCAGCGACAAGCCAAGAAGCGATTTCCGCGACGGTCCGCGCGACAATAATCGCGACAATGCGAAGAACAGCTGGGCCAAGCCTAAAGGCGACTTCAAGAAAGATGGTTTCAAGAAGGACGGAAAAAGCGGCTATCCGAAGAAGAACCGCGGAGAGTAATTTCCGATCATAAAAAAAGCCCGCCAATCGGCGGGCTTTTTGTTGTCATCGGTTTTTGTCTTGTCTTGAATAAAAAGCCCCCGAAAGCTTTGATGTCTTTCGGGGGCTGTTTTTATACGTCCAGATTGGCAACGCTGAGCGCGTTTTCCTGAATAAACTCGCGGCGTGGCTCGACTTCATCACCCATTAGGCGCGAGAAGAGCGAGTCGGCATCGGTTGCGTCGTTTACCCGGACCTGCAGTAGCGAACGCACGTTCGGATCGAGCGTGGTTTCCCAAAGCTGATCGGCGTTCATTTCGCCCAAGCCTTTGTAACGCTGTAGCGTGAGACCTTTGCGGCCCGTTGCGAAAATCGCATCAAGCAGAGCCATCGCGCCGGAAAGCGTTTCAACCTTGTCTTTGCGACGAAGTACAGGCGGCTCGGCAAAGACTTCCGACATGCGTGACGCCACACGGTCGATCTGGCGTGCATCGGCAGAACCGAGCAGTGCCATATCGAGAATTGCGACATCCTTGACGCCACGAACTACGCGCTCAAAACGATAGCCGCCATCTTCAGTCACATGTGCAGTCCAGCCACGCTCTGTTTCTTCCGAGATCATGTCGAGACGCTGTGCAACAATGCCCGCAGAGGTTTGTGCAGTAGCGTCGTTTGCCGTTGAATTGGGGTTGAGAAGTCCGGCAATCGCTGCCTGTTCAACGACACTCCGGTCATAGCGCGTGTGCAGACCGGAGAGCAGCTGACGCAGCGTGCGTGCATCATCGACGACGGAACGAAGGTCTGGTCCGGCGCGCACTTCACCGCTTGCCATTTCAAGGGTTGCTTCTTCGAGGCCAGTTTCAATGAGGAAGTCCTCAAAGGCTGCTTCGTTCTTGATATATTGCGAGGACTTGCCGCGAGACACCTTATAGAGCGGAGGCTGCGCGATGTAGATATGACCGCGCTCGATGAGTTCCGGCATCTGGCGGAAGAAGAAGGTCAACAGCAGCGTACGAATATGCGCACCGTCGACGTCAGCATCCGTCATGATGATAATCTTGTGGTAGCGCAGCTTATCCGGGTTGAAGCCGTGAGTTTCATCTTTGCCGATGGAAGTGCCGAGCGCTGTAATCAAGGTGCCGACCTGATCCGATGAGATCATCCGGTCAAAACGGACGCGCTCCACATTGAGGATCTTGCCGCGCAGCGGCAGAATCGCCTGGTTCTGGCGCGAGCGACCGCTCTTCGCGGAACCACCTGCGGAATCACCCTCGACGATGAAGATTTCCGACTTAGCAGGATCGCGTTCCTGACAATCGGCAAGCTTGCCGGGCAGGGACGTCACACTCAGATTGCTCTTGCGGGTGATGTCGCGCGCCTTGCGGGCTGCTTCACGCGCTGCTGCTGCCTGAATGACCTTTTCGACGATGGTCTTGCCACCCGCCGGATGTTCTTCGAGCCATGTCGAAAGCGCTTCGTTGACGAGGCTCTCCACAATCGGACGCACTTCCGAGGAAACCAGCTTGTCCTTGGTCTGCGACGAGAATTTAGGGTCAGGAACCTTGACGGAAAGAACAGCGGTCAGACCTTCGCGGCAATCATCGCCGGTGAGCTGCACCTTTTCCTTCTTGGTCATGCCGGAAGCATCCGCATAGCCTGTTACCTGACGGGTGAGGGCACCACGGAAACCAGCCAAATGGGTGCCGCCATCGCGCTGCGGAATGTTGTTGGTGAAGCAAAGCACCTTTTCGTGGTAGGAATCATTCCACCACATGGCGACTTCAACGGTCATTCCGTCTTTTTCGCTCTTGATATAGATCGGCGTTTCCAGAAGCGACTTTTTGCTCTGGTCGATATATTTCACGAACTCGATGACGCCACCGTCATAGTGGAGTTCCTGTTCGCGAATATCGGCATGACGGCGATCAGCAAGCTTGATACGGACGCCGGAATTTAGAAACGCCAGTTCACGCAGACGGCGTTCCAGCGTGTCGTAATCAAACTCGATCATCGTGAATGTATCGGGCGACGGCAAAAAGCTGACTTCGGTCCCAGTGTCGCTGCCAGCGTCACCAGTGACGATCAGCGGGGAATCCGCGACGCCATGCGTGAAGCTCATTTCGTGGATTTTGCCTGCGCGGCGAATTTTCAGCTTCAGCCAGATCGACAACGCGTTCACAACTGAAACACCCACGCCGTGCAGACCACCCGAAACCTTATAGGAGTTCTGGTCGAATTTACCGCCGGCATGGAGCTGTGTCATGATGACCTCAGCCGCCGAGACGCCTTCTTCCTTGTGGATGTCGGTCGGGATGCCGCGACCGTTATCGGTCACGGTGCAGGAGCCGTCGGCGTTAAGCGTAACGGTGACAAGCGTTGCATGTCCGGCAAGCGCTTCATCAATGGCGTTGTCCACCACTTCGTAGACCATGTGATGCAGGCCGGAGCCGTCATCCGTGTCGCCGATATACATGCCAGGGCGCTTACGAACAGCGTCCAGACCTTTCAGCACACGAATGGAATCCGCGCCATATTCGGCGGGGGCTTCGGAATTCATCTCTGGAGTCTCGCTCATGAAAATCTTTCGAAAATGCGCCGCGGATGCGGCCTTAAAGCCTGCTGCAACTGCAGCATCAAAAACACTGTCGAATCACACGACAAACATGGTTTTAATATAGGCGTTAAAGGCGATTTTTCCAAATTTGGGGGCCAAATTTGCCGGGGATTCAGCTCATTTGGCTAGCTATACAGAATTGGGTTGGCGTGGGGTGTCTGGAACCGCCACAATTGGAGCTTATATTCTCTCAACGGGGGCGTTCTTGACCCGATTTTATAAACCCTGATTTTTTTAAAAAGGAACGCTTGATGGAAATTGCAGCCAAGATGACCGACACAGCAAATCCCTTTGTTCCGCCTGCACCGCGTCCGCGTGAAAAGCCGGTAGGCCGTTTCGAGATGATGCGCGTGGTTTATAAAAACCCGCTCGAATTATGGGGTGAGCCCTCATACAACGAGCCTTGGGTGTCGGTGAGCTGGCTTGGTATAAAAACCATCATCGCCAATGATCCCGGACTAATCCGCCATGTGCTGGTTGATAACGCCGCCAATTACCCCATGTCCGCCATTCGCCAGCGCGTTCTACGCCCAATCCTGCGCGATGGTCTTCTAACGGCAGAGGGGCAGGCCTGGAAGCGCTCGCGCAAGGCGATGGCACCGGTTTTCACACCGCGCCATATTGGCGGTTTTGCCGAGACCATGCGGGAGCGCTCAAAGCATTTTGTCGAGCGTTACAAGACAAGTGGCACGATAACCGATGTCGCCCACGACATGACGCTTTTGACCTATGATATTCTGGCAGAAACCCTGTTTTCCGGCGAGATCGCTGGCGATCCTAATGATTTCGCCCGCCAGATCGACAAGCTGTTTGAAACCATGGGCCGCGTTGATCCCTTTGATCTGCTTGGCCTGCCGGACTGGCTTCCACGTTTCACGCGTCTGCGCGGCCAGCAATCGCTTGGCTTTTTCCGTGAACTGGTTTCCGGCACAATTGCTATGCGTAAAGAGCGCATGGACAAGGGCGAGGACGTTCCAAATGATTTCCTGACGCTGCTTTTGCGCGCTGAAGGACCGGACGGACTGAACCGCTCCGAGATTGAAGATAACATCATCACCTTCATTGGTGCCGGGCACGAGACCACCGCCCGTGCGCTTGGCTGGACGCTTTATCTGCTTGCGAAGGCACAGCAGGAACGTGCACGCGTGGAAGCCGAAATAGACGCTTTCTTTGCGGATGGTGGCGATGATCTGCCGCCGCAGGAATGGCTGGCAAAACTGCCCTATACGCGCGCAGCGTTTGAAGAAGCGATGCGGCTCTATCCGCCCGCGCCGTCGATCAATCGTGAGGCGGCAGTCGATGACAGCTATGGCGATCTGAAAATTGCCAAAGGTACGGCTGTTTTGGTGATGCCGTGGGTGATCCATCGCCACAGGCTTTACTGGCAGGAGCCGGACGCTTTCAAGCCGTCACGCTTCTGGCCGGAAAACCGTGATCAGATCGACCGTTTCCAATATCTGCCGTTCGGCGCAGGCCCGCGCGTCTGCATCGGTGCAAGTTTCGCGCTTCAGGAAGCGGTTATTGCGCTTGCCATCTTGCTACGCGAACACCGCTTCGACGTGCTTGAAACGACGAAACCTTGGCCGGTTCAGAAGTTGACCACCCAGCCACAGGGTGGTTTACCGATGAAGGTGGTGAAGCGTTAAAGCATTTCCAGCAAAAGTGGGAACCGGTATTGCGTTCGGATATGCGTAAAAACAAATAGTTACAGGGATTCCAACGGTTCACTGTTAACTGGAACCGCTGTAAGTCGAGGCGGTGTTGGTCGCAACCCGGGCAAGGTGCTGATACTCAGCATCCGCAAGATTGAGAAGGTTCGCGAGTTCTTCGGGGCTGAACCATTTTATTTGCGAATGTTCATCGCAGACATTACGGGGTTCGCCACCGTCCCATGCCGTGACTTGATAAATCTGGCAGATGGAATCGCCGTATAAATCAGGTCTTTTCTCATCGACTGCACCGATCCAGCGGAACTGCGTTGGGCGAATACCGATTTCCTCACCCATTTCGCGAATGAGCGCCTCTTCCAGAGTTTCGCCGGGTTCGACATGACCACCGGGCGTGTCCCAATGTTCGGGCCATGCCTTTTTCCAAGGGGAGCGTAACCCCATCAGTACTTTTCCTTCGTCATTCACGACGAAGGCGCCGACTGTGACGACTTTTTTCTCCACGATGGCACTCCTGTTCTGACGAGGCGTTTGTAAACTAACTCACAGCGGTTCCAGTTAATATTGAACCGTCGGAACCGCTGTAACTATTTGTTTTTAAGCATTTCCGAACGCAAAACCGATTCCCACTTTTGCTGGAAATGCTTTAAGCGCCAGTTCACAAACGCACATTGCCAATTCTTATCTGCCAAGATGTTCTGCATGCCACTTGAGATGGTCATCCATGAAGGTCGAGATGAAGAAATAGGAATGGTCATAGCCTTCGTGCATGTTGAGCTTGAGCGGGATGCCAGCTTTCTTGCAGGCTTCTTCCAGCAACCACGGACGCAGGCCGTCATTGAGGAAGCCGTCTGCTGTGCCTTGATCGACAAGAAATTCCGGAAAGCGATAGCCATCTTCAATCAGCAGCGTTGCGTCATAGGCACGCCATGCGCGCTCTTCTGCCCCTAAATATTTTTCCAATGCAGGCTTCGACCATCCCGCCGTTGACGGCTGGACAATCGGCGCGAAAGCCGATGCCGACTTGAAACGGTCGGGGTTTTTTAAAGCAATTGTTAGCGCGCCATGTCCGCCCATCGAATGGCCGGTGATTGCCTGTCGCGACATATCGAGCGGAAACTCACTTGCCACCAGTTCGGTCAGTTCCTTGGTGATGTAGCTATACATCTGATAGTTCTTGGCAAACGGCTCTTGCGTGGCATCGACGTAGAAGCCAGCGCCTTTGCCAAATTGCCAGTTATCCGGCTCGTCGGGGACATTGTCACCGCGCGGACTTGTATCAGGGCAAATAACGGCAATTCCAAGTTCTGAGGCCATTTGGCGATATTCGCCCTTATCCATCACGTTTTGATGCGTACAGGTAAGGCCAGAAAGATACCACAGCACCGGAACCGCACCATCCTTTGCCTGTGGCGGCAGGAAGACGGCAAAGGTCATGTCGCATTGATTGGTCTCGCTCTTATGGCGATACACGCCCTGCGCGCCACCAAAGCTCTTTGCGGTGGAGATCGTTTCCATGAATAATCCTAATTTCCTAATGCCACCGCGACATTGACTGCCGCTGCGACAAGAACCGTATTGAAGAAGAACGAGACGACACTGTGCAACAATGTGGTGCGGCGCATATAGGTCGTGCTCAAATTGGTGTCGGAGGTTTGTGCGGTCATACCGATGACGTAGGAGTAATACGCAAAATCCCAGCCGCATGGCGCATCAGTTTCTGGAAAAAGGAACCCGCCTTTATGGCCGGCTTTGCTGGACTTGTCGGGCTGCCAGAAAACATGGGCATAGTGCAGCGCCGCCATCATATGGATCGTTGCCCAGCCAAGTGGCACGGCGGCAAGTGTCATTACGAGTGCAAAGCCATCGGGTTCCGGTTTCTGGTTAATCAGAATAAACAGCGAGGCAACCGCAACAATTACGGCAGCAAATGTCACCGAGAAGATGATCCATACTGGTTCGTCAGCGCTCGCTGCGTGTTTTTTCAGATAGGTCGCGGTGAGTTGGGGCAGTGCATATAGCGCGAGCCCCAGATAGATCAGGAAGAAGCAGTTTGCGCCAACGACTGGGGCAAGCGGGCTTTTAAGCGCGTAAGCGATGATGAATGCTGCCACGCCGCCAGCGGCGCCAAGGTAAAACGACATATGGCGGCGCAGCAAAAACATCAGGCGGTTACTTCCTTTGGGTCTAACCGCATATCGACATGCGGGATGCCGTCTTCGAGATATTCTTCCGAAATCGCGACAAAGCCGAACGAACCATAGAATTTCTGCAGATGGCTTTGCCCACCAAGCTCGATAGCGATGCCGGGGAACCGTTCATGCGCAAACTCCACCGCCTCTTTCATCAGACGCTGGCCGAGTTTGTAGCCGCGATAATCTGCTGCCACGACAACACGCCCGATCTTCACTGGCTTTCCTGTGCTCTCTGGCGGAAGAACGCGCAAAGACGCTGCAAGTTCCTCGTTATCAAGAATGCGTAAGTGAAACGCGTCATAGTCCTTGCCGTCGATTTCGGGGTAGGGGCATTTCTGCTCCACCACGAAAACATCCACGCGCAGCTTCAGCATCGCGTAAAGCGCGCGCGGCGTCAGGTTGTCGAGTTCACCCCACTGGGAAACGAAAATCTTTTCGCTCATCAGTAGACGATCACTGAGCGGATCGACTTGCCTTCATGCATCAGATCGAAAGCTGTGTTGATCTCATCAAGCGGCATGGTGTGGGTGATCAGGCTGTCAATGTCGATCTTGCCTTCCATGTACCAATCGACGATCTTCGGCACATCGGTACGACCGCGCGCGCCGCCAAAGGCCGTACCCTTCCAGACGCGTCCGGTGACGAGCTGGAACGGACGCGTTGCGATTTCCTTGCCGGCTTCCGCCACACCGATGATGATCGATTCACCCCAGCCGCGATGGGTGCATTCCAGCGCCTGACGCATGACATCGGTATTGCCGGTCGCGTCAAACGAATAATCCGCGCCGCCATCGGTCAGGTCCTGAATCGCCTGAACAACCTTGTCGTTGCCAATCTCGCGCGGGTTGATGAAGTCGGTCATGCCGAACTTCTTTGCCATTTCAACCTTGGATGGATTGATGTCCACACCGATGATTTTGTCGGCGCCAACCATGCGTGCGCCCTGAATGACATTGAGGCCAATGCCGCCAAGACCAAACACAACAACATTGGAACCCGGACGAACCTTAGCCGTATAAATAACCGCGCCAATGCCGGTGGTGACGCCGCAGCCGATATAGCAGATCTTGTCGAAAGGCGCGTCTTCACGAACCTTGGCAAGAGCGATTTCCGGCAGAACTGTGAAGTTCGAGAAGGTCGAACAGCCCATATAATGGAACACTTCGCCGCCATCGCAAGAGAAGCGCGTGGTGCGATCCGGCATCAGGCCCTGACCCTGCGTGGCGCGGATCGAGGTGCAGAGATTGGAGCGCTGCGACAAACAGGTTTTGCACGAGCGGCATTCCGGCGTGTAGAGCGGGATCACGTGATCGCCGGGCTTGACCGAAGTAACACCCGCGCCCACTTCCCGCACAATGCCTGCACCTTCATGGCCGAGAATGGCCGGGAATTTGCCTTCGGAATCAAGACCGGAAAGCGTGTAGGCATCGGTGTGGCAAACGCCGGTCGCCATGATTTCGACTAGCACTTCGCCAGCGCGTGGACCGCCGATTTCGATGGTTTCGATGGTGAGCGGCTTCTTTGCCTCCCAGGCAACGGCGGCACGTGATTTCATGGCTCTAGTCCCTTCCAGTTCATAAGGCACCTATTTCAGGTAGGTGCGCAAAATCCGCATGATTTCGTCGATTTGTGTATCAGGATCAGCCACGGAATCTTGCGCTATGGTCTCACGAGACTCCCCGCGCACTTGGCCAAATGTCTCGCGAAAATGGCTTTCCAGCACTTCCGCCATCAATCCGTTGGCAGCCCCGCGCAACGCTGCAATTTGCTGCAACAGGGCCGAGCATTCCGTGCCTGCTTCCACCGCGCGCTCCAATGCTTCGGCCTGCCCCTTGATACGGCGCAGGCGCGTCATCGCGCGCTTTTTGTCTTCCGGTGAATGCGGCATGAAATCTCCCGATTATTGCGAAACCTATATACTATAGGGGAGTATGTCAATTGCTCCAGAAATGCCTCTTGCGAGAATGATTTTCCCTGCAATTTGCCTATCGCGAATTTTACGCCTCAAGCTGCAAGTGCAAGAGCGGATAAGGGCGTCCCTGATCGTCAGTTTCCGAACGACCTGTCTCAACAAAACCGACATGGCGATAAAAGCCCACGCCTTGCGTGTTCTGCTCGTTCACATCAACAGTCAGCACCCCGATAATACCTTTCGCGTGGGCGATCATGTGCTTGCCAATGCCTTTGCCGCGCTCAACCGGTGAAATAAACAGACTGTCGATGTTGCCTTCGGTCATCCCCATGAAGCCGACCGGCGTACCGTCGTTTTCAACGACATCGACTTCTACATTCGGCAGATATTGCTCTCCGACCAACTTTTCGAGTTCAATGAAATCTTCGCGGCTCAGAAAGTCATGCGTCGCCAGCACGCTTTCCCGCCAGATCGCGGTGAGGGCCGGGGCATCGGCGGGCGTGGATTTTCGTATATGGATCATCGTCGTTCCTTGTGGGATAAGCACCAAAGCAACGCCTTTATAATACGGAATTTCATTTGACGAGTCTGCCCGATCTTCCCGTTACGCGCATTCTGCCGCAGCTTGATGCCGCGTTGGCTACCCACGCCTCCGCAGTTCTGGTTGCCCCTCCCGGTGCTGGTAAAACAACGCTAGTGCCGTTGCATTTTTTGAATGCAAGCTGGCGCGGCGATGGGATGATTGTGCTGCTTGAACCGCGTCGTCTTGCGGCGCGCGCTGCGGCACGACGCATGGCGCAGTTGCTCGGCGAAGAGCCGGGCGAAACGGTTGGCTATCGTATGCGCCTTGAAAGCAAAGTCTCGGCGAAGACCAAAATCCTCGTCGTCACTGAAGGCGTTTTCGCACGCATGATCCTTGATGATCCTGATCTCAAAGGTGTCGCGGCGGTTCTGTTCGACGAGTTTCATGAACGCAGCCTCGATGCCGATTTCGGTCTGGCATTGGCGCTTGACGTACAGGCAGCCTTACGTGACGATCTCAAAATTCTCGTCATGTCGGCCACATTGGACGGTGCGCGTGTGGCGCAGCTTTTGGGCGAAGCGCCGGTCGTTGAGAGCGAAGGCCGCGCCTATCCTGTCGATATTCGCCACCGCGACCGCAAGCCCGATGAGCGCATTGAAGACGCGATGGTCGAAGCCATTCGTGAAGCGCTGGCCGAAGAAACGGGCAGCATTCTTGCCTTTCTTCCCGGTCAGGGTGAGATCGAACGCACAGCCGCTATTCTGGAAAAGTTTCTGTCTACCAATATCATTCTGGCCCCGCTTTATGGCGCGATGGAGGGGCGCGATCAGGATGCGGCAATCAAGCCCGCGCCTGCAGGTCATCGCAAAGTGGTGCTGGCAACGTCGATTGCCGAGACCTCCATCACCATTGATGGCGTGCGAGTGGTGATCGATTCAGGCCTTGCCCGTCTGCCAAAATATGAACCGGCCACCGGCCTGACTCGCCTTGAAACCGTGCGTACTTCCCGTGCAAGTGCCGATCAGCGCGCTGGTCGTGCCGGTCGTACCGAACCGGGTATCGCTATCCGCCTCTGGCATCAGGGACAGACGGCATCGCTCCCCGCATTCTCACCGCCAGAAATTCTGGAAGCGGATCTCTCCGGCCTTGTGCTCGATGCGGCCGCATGGGGTGTGACTGATCCGACGACTTTGTCGCTGCTCGACAAGCCGCCGCTATCCGCTCTCAAAGAAGCCAAAGCATTGCTTAGTCGGCTTGGTGCACTGGATAAAGCGGGGCGTTTGACTGCGGATGGCGAGGCTATGCGCGCGCTGGCGCTTCCAGCACGCCTTGCGCATATGGTGGCGGAAGCGGGCAAACGCGGCGAAGCCTTATGGGCGGCAGAACTAGCCATGCTTCTGACCGAGCGCGGCCTCGGCGGCAACGAAACCGACCTCGACACCCGCATGTCGCGTTTTCGTAACGACCGTTCCGACCGTGCGCAGCGCGCCAAAGGCTTGGCAAAACGCCTTGCTGCCAACGTACCAAACAAAGGCGAGCCTGCCGGGTCTACTACTGGCCGTATGTTGATCGACGCTTACCCGGACCGCATCGCCAAGGCACGCGGCCAGACCGGGCAATTTCTGCTGGCCAATGGGCGCGGCGGCGAAGTCGGTCCCGGCATCAGCCTCAGCCGCGCATCATGGCTTGTCGTGGCCGATATGTCTGGTAGAGCGGGTCGGGCGCGTGTCCTTTCCGCCGCTGAAACATCGGAAGCTGAAATCCGTGCCGCTCTTGGCAACAAGATCGAAAGCGGACGGCAGGTCGTCTATGACGCGGAAAAGAACGCATTGCGTGCACGTGAAGCCGTGCGCATCGGTGCCATTGCTCTGTCAGAAAAGCCGCTCGCGGCCCCTTCCGGCGGCGCTGCCGACGAGGGCGTGATCGCTGCCGTGCGTGAGCATGGGCTGCAAATCCTGCCTTGGGGCAAGGAAGCGGAAATCTTGCGCCGCCGTTTGGGTTGGCTTTATCGCGGCCTTGGCGATCCATGGCCTTCCATGGACGATGATAATCTTATCGCGCATCTCGATGACTGGCTTTTGCCTTTTCTCACCGGCGAGGCACAGCTTGACCGTATCCCCGCCCACGCACTTAAAAATGGCCTGATAAGTCTTGTGCCGTTTGATCTGCAACGCCTCGTTGATCAACTGGCACCAACGCATTTTGAAGTGCCGACTGGCTCGAATATCCCGATCCGCTATGACACAGAGGAGCCGGTTCTTGCTGTTCGCGTGCAGGAGCTTTTCGGTCTTGGCATTCATCCAGCCATTGCCAATGGCAAAGTACCGCTTTTGCTGGAGCTGCTTTCACCTGCCCATCGTCCGATCCAGATAACGCGGGATTTGCCTAATTTCTGGAAAGGGTCATGGGCTGATGTGCGCTCCGACATGCGCGGTCGTTATCCGCGTCATGTCTGGCCGGAGGATCCCGCGAACGCAGAAGCCACGCGCAGGGCTAAGCCGCGCGGCACTTGACATTCTTACGA
Organism: Brucella sp. HL-2; assembly: GCF_025846885.2. Taxonomy (NCBI): domain Bacteria; kingdom Pseudomonadati; phylum Pseudomonadota; class Alphaproteobacteria; order Hyphomicrobiales; family Brucellaceae; genus Brucella; species Brucella sp. HL-2. Next base: position 458,380 of record NZ_JAOYTK010000001.1, read on the forward strand.
ATGCAGAACGATCCGAACTTCGTCCTGATCCCGGATGTCGAGATTTTCGCGTATGCGTTTATCCGAGATCAGCTCAAGACAGTCGTGCATATGCGATCCGATACGCCGGAAAACCCAGACATGCATGGAACGGGAATGGGAGTGAAGCGTCGCACGCCACGCTTGACCTGTGCCGCGGCTTGGCTTGAAAAGCTTGCGTTGCAGGCTGTTATTCTTAATTGCATTCTGCGGGATCACAAGGGTTGGTGGGACGAGGCCGCGGTCCAGCGCCTTGAGGTTTTTCCGGCTGCTGCGCAGAAGAGATGGATATTCCGTGATCCGCACATTCAGCGAACCCGATGCGAATCTGTCTGGCCAGTCAGTTGGCGAATTTTTCAGCTCTCGTTTCCCCGGAATGACGAGTTCCGAATGTTTCCCCAGTCCAGACGATATTGTCCCCCTGAAAACAATCATGTACCCCCCATTACTATATGTATCGGGAGCATTATAATTTCTTCACAAAATTGACACAATTGCTGCGGGCGGCGTTAACGTTTTAGTGAAGTCTCACAAACGCCCACTGTATTGGTGTTCTCAGGCGTCTCAATTTGTACTGCGACTGGATGACACAGTTCCGCTTGCGTGAATATGCGCGTTGCCGCATAAGGGGCTCGTCAGAGCGTATTTGCTTTTTTAATCTGAACGACTGCTCTGTGTCCTTATCTACGTATTTCCAAACGCAAAACCACTTTTATACGTTTGCTGGAAATGCTCCGGGGTGATCATGCACGCAGAATTCGATAACCGAGCTTCAAATCTTTCGCGAAAACCGCGTCTTACCACCTTGGTGCGTCTGCGCTGGCTGGCGATTGCCGGGCAGACCGCCGCGGTTATGTTTGTCGCGCTCTATCTGCAATTCAATTTTGCTGTTGGCATTTGCTTTGCCCTGATTGCTTGTTCCGCATGGCTCAATCTTTATCTCGCATTTCGCTTCCCGACCAATCACCGGCTGAGCCCGACTGCCGCCAGCATTGTTCTGGCATTTGATATTCTGCAACTGGCGGGGCTGCTCTATCTGACAGGTGGAGTGCAAAACCCCTTCGTTATCCTGATGATCGCCCCGGTCATTATATCGGCCACATCGCTGTCGGTACGCCATACGCTGGTTCTTGCGCTTCTCGTTGTGTTGAGCACCTCGGTGTTAACTGTGCGCTACGAACCGTTGCCCTGGTATCCGGGTGAAACCCTTGATCTGCCATTTCTTTTCGTAGCAGGTATCTGGTGCGCGATCATCGCAGCACTGGGTTTTACTGGCGTCTATGCCTATCGTATTGCTGAAGAAACGCGTCAGCTTGGTGATGCTTTGGCTGCAACTGAACTTATTTTGCAACGCGAACAACATCTGACGGCGCTCGATGGGCTGGCTGCCGCTGCCGCACACGAGCTTGGCACACCGCTTGCCACCATTACTTTGGTGGTCAAGGAAATGCAGCGCAGTTATGCAAAGAAGTCCGATGGTGATCCGGCACTTGCAGAGGATATTGCGCTTTTGCAATCACAGGCTGCGCGCTGTCGCGAAATTCTGCAACGGCTGACCAGTCTGTCCTCGGAAAACGAGGAACACATGTCGCGTCTGCCTTTCTCATCATTGATCGAGGAAGTGATTGAGCCACATCGGGATTTTGGAATTCTGCTTCAAGTGACCAAACAGGAAGGACCGAAGCCAGAGCCTGTTGTGCGTCGTAATCCAGGGCTGCTTTATGGGCTTGGCAATCTGGTGGAGAATGCAGTCGATTTTGCGCGTGATGAGGTCAGCGTTACATGGGGCTGGACCGACAGCACTGTCAGCGTCACCATTCAGGATGACGGTGAGGGGTTCAAACCAGAAATTCTGGACCGAATCGGTGAACCTTATATGACCAGTCGCGATAGCGCACATAACGGCGGCGGCGGTCTTGGATTGGGACTTTTTATCGCAAAAACTCTGCTGGAACGCTCTGGAGCGCAGATTAGCTTTAAAAATCGCAAGAATCCGGGGCAGGGTGCGGAAGTAAAAGTGACATGGCCCCGTTCCGCTTTCATTGTAAACTAATGAATATATTGCAGAATTAATCTTGGGTTGAAGCGCTGCCGCTTAACGTGCGGTGTTTCATTTTCATCAAATTTTCGTGCTCGTGATTAGAAATTGCATTTAATCACAATGCTTTACGCTCTGTTGCAATTTAAATTTTGCTGAGATTGCTTCAATAATTCAATGGCTATTTGACTTTTTGACGCAGGGATATCAATAAGGAAACAAAAATACAGGCAGGAAGTACCCCATGGAAGACTTGAAGCAGGAAGACACCGAAGCCATTGGCAACGATCCCACCCTCCTTCTGGTTGATGATGACAAGCCTTTCTTGCAGCGTCTTGCCCGTGCCATGGAAGGCCGGGGTTTTCAGGTAACGACTGCAGAATCGGTTGAAGAAGGCATCGCCGCTGCAAAGGCCGCTGCGCCCGCTTATGCGGTCGTAGACATGCGGCTGGGAGATGGTAACGGGCTTGATGTTATTGAGGCTATCCGCTCTCGTCGTACCGACACGCGCGCTATCGTGCTCACCGGTTATGGTAATATCGCGACAGCGGTTAACGCGGTAAAGCTCGGCGCGATTGACTATCTCTCCAAACCTGCCGATGCGGATGAGGTTTTTGCTGCTCTAACCCGTCGTCCCGGTGAAAAGGTTGCACCACCGGAAAATCCGATGTCGGCTGATCGCGTGCGTTGGGAGCATATTCAGCGCGTTTATGAGATGTGCGAGCGCAATGTTTCCGAGACAGCCCGCCGCCTCAATATGCATCGCCGTACTTTGCAGCGCATTCTGGCCAAGCGCGCACCGCGTTAATCTATATCGGTCTCGGGCACATCGAGACCTGCAAGCTCTGCAATCGTCAGACGTGCAGCACCTGCTCTTGCAAAGCGCAACATCAGCGCTTTGCGTGTGGCACCCGCAAGCTTATGCTCCGGTGCATCTCGCAGAATTTCTGCGCCATATCCATCCGATAGAATGAAGCCGCAATCTTCCGGAAAGATTTCGCGCGGCACCGACGGATGCGTCGCGAAAAACAGCCGGTCACAAAAAGCGCGGTAGTCTGGCCATTTCCGGTCTGCCTTCCAGTCTTCGATTGAAGATTTTATCTCAACGATCCAGATTTCACTTTTGCGGCTGACAGCAATCAGGTCAGCGCGCCTACCGGATGCCAGCGGCAATTCCGGTAAAGTTGCCAGCCCCATTTCCAGAAACAGGCGCTGCACACCACGACGCACGAGCATTGCGTTTTCGGACTGGCGTCCGTCAGAAAGGGGGTGCGTTTTGTTGGGAATCACGATTGGCATGGGTACATTTTGCGCCCTCAACTCGCGTTGAGCAATCAAAGAACGTTGATTTTAAGCGGCATTCCAGCGGCTTAATCTTGGAAAAGGTGGCGATAAAATGGCAAAATTACGTTTTTCAATTTACGGTTAACGGCTGGTTAACAATACTGACGCATGTTTTCACATGAATGGGCGATTCGCTCCTGTTGACGATAAGAAGCAATTTAGGGGAAATTCATGAATTCTCGCGTCTTGCGGCTGAGTGCAGCCCTTCTTCTTGGTGGTGTACTGGCCGGTTGCTCAACAGTTGGCGGCACCTTCTACACCGCGTCTTATTCTGCGGTCAGCGACGCTGGTTACACGATCCCGGCAATTCCCAATGAAAAGATTCCGCAGCAATATCGCCGACAGATCGTGAAATATCAGACCGACGAAGCGCCGGGCACGATCATTGTTGAGACGCGCGAGAAGTTTCTCTATTACGTCATGCCTGACGGCAAGGCTATGCGCTATGGCATCGGCGTGGGCCGTGAGGGTTTTGGCTGGTCAGGAACAGCACGTGTCGCCATGAAGCGCGAATGGCCGACATGGACGCCACCGGCTCCTATGATCAAGCGTCAGCCGGAACTGGCAAAATATCGCAATGGCATGGGTCCGGGTCTGAAAAACCCGCTCGGTGCACGCGCACTCTATCTTTATAACAAAGGCGGAGACACTGGCTATCGTATCCATGGAACGCCTGAATGGTGGTCGATTGGTAAAGCTATGTCTTCCGGCTGCGTACGCATGATGAACCAGGATATTATTGATTTGCATGAGCGCGCTGAGCAAGGTGCCAAGGTTATAGTGAGGCAGTAAACCTTACGCTGAAATCAAAAAAGGCCGCTGAGAAGCGGCCTTTTTGCTGAAGTAAAATCGGCAATCAGATCTGTTCGACCTGCTGCACTTCCGGCACGAAATGGCGCAGAAGATTCTGGATGCCATGCTTAAGCGTTGCGGTCGATGATGGGCAGCCAGAGCAGGCGCCCTTCATGTGCAGGAACACTGTGCCATTTTCAAAGCCGCGGAATGTGATATCGCCGCCGTCCTGTGCAACAGCCGGGCGAACGCGAGTTTCGATCAATTCCTTGATGGTTTCGACGATTTCGGTGTCGGCTTCATCGAAGAACTCTTCATCTTCATGAGCGGCGGCTGCGTCTGCGTTGGCATTACCAGCCATGGCTGGCAGGCCCGACATGAAATGTTCCATGATCGTACCAAGGATGGCAGGCTTCAGGTGCTGCCATTCGCCGTCGTCTTTGGTGACCGTGACAAAATCATAGCCGAAGAAGACGCCGGTTACGCCGGGTACCGCAAAAAGCTTGGCTGCGAGCTGCGAGGTGTTGCCCGCGCTTGCCGCGTCGCGGAAATCCGCGGTCCCCTCAGGCATGACAACCTTGCCTGGCAGAAACTTCAGGGTCGCCGGGTTTGGCGTCGTTTCAGTCTGGATGAACATGCCCGTTCTCCGCTTTCAACTCTGGATGGGTTCTAGTGGATTGAGTTTGACGTTTGAATCCCGACCGACATAGATGCTGTTTCAAACGTCAAATTCTAAAAATCCACTAGATTCATAAATTTTCTAGTGGTCTTTTTCTTCCGACATCGGCTCGACGCCTATATTCAAGGGATGCAAATGTCGGAAGTAGACCACTAGTAAGCGCCAATGAGCGAGGAAGCAAGGCTTGCTTCGATCAGCTGCATATCAGTTACGATCAATATAGGGTGATTATGTCACCGCATCAATGTCATCATTGGAAAGTCCTGCGGGGACCACGGTAACGGGGATCTGAAACAGTGCTCGCCCAGCAAGAGATTGGACCAGAGGCCCGGGACCTTCCTTGCCAGAACCAGCAGCCAGAACCAGAATGGCTATGTCCTGATCTTCTTCAATCAGACTTGGCAACTGATCATTGGTGTTGCCTTCGCGAATGATGAGTTCAGGCTCAATGCCCTGTGCTTCGCGCACGGCGGCTGCGAATTTTTCGAGCGTTGAACGTGCGCGTTCTTCTGCTTCCTGCCGCATGATTTCGCCAACGCCGAGAATCTGCTGAAAATCCGAATTATCGATGACAAACAGCATAACGAGCGCGCCATTGGTATTCTTGGCGCGGCGTGCGGCATAGGCGACAGCACGCTCGCATTCGGGCGTGTCGTCAATAACGGCAAGAAACTTGCGGCGGTGGCCGGCTTCGCGGCTAAGTCGTTTGGATACCATGGCGATAATGTGGCATTGCAAAGAGCCGCCCGCAAGCGGGCAGCTCCTGATTATTTATCAGTCCTGCAACCAGCCGATAATATCGCGGACGTGGCGCATGTTTGCCTCTGCAATCACGCTGGCGCGTTCGCCACCGTCTTTCAAAACACTGTCGATATAGGCGGGATCGGCCACCAAACGACGCATTTCATGGGTGATGGGCGACAGCTTTGCCACAGCGAGATCAGCGAGTGCTGCTTTGAATTCGGAGAACTGACGGCCTCCGAATTCGCTCAGGATTTCTTGCTTGGATTTCGATGACAAGGCAGCATAGATGCCGACGAGATTATCCGCTTCCGGACGCCCAGCGAGGCCGTCGACTTCCGTAGGCAAACCATCCGAATCGGTTTTGGCTTTGCGGATCTTCTTGTTGATGGTCTCTTCGTCATCAATCAGGTTGATGCGCGAAAGGTCTGAAGGGTCGGATTTCGACATCTTCTTGGTGCCGTCACGCAGCGACATGATACGCATGGCCGGACCTGAAATCATCGGCTCGGTTAGCGGGAAAAAGCCAGAAACCTGTTCGTCACCAACCTTCATGTCGACACCAATGCCTAGCGAAGCGATGCGATCAGAATAATCGTTGTTGAACTTCTGTGCGATGTCACGGGTCAGTTCGAGGTGCTGCTTCTGATCTTCGCCGACTGGAACATGGGTCGCGCGATAAAGCAGAATGTCGGCAGCCATGAGGCTTGGATAGGCGAAGAGGCCGAGCGAGGCGTTCTCGCGGTCTTTGCCTGCCTTGTCCTTGAACTGCGTCATGCGGCTCATCCAGCCAATGCGCGCAACGCAGTTAAATACCCAAGCGAGTTCCGCATGCTGCATGACGCGGCTCTGATTGAAGACGATGCTTCGCTTGGGATCAATGCCTGCGGCCAGAAATGCCGCCGTGACTTCGCGGGTCGACTGAATGAGTTCAGCCGGATCAGGCGACACGGTCAGCGCGTGCATATCGACGACACAGTAGATGCATTCCTGCGTCTCCTGAACCTCTACCCACCGCTTGATCGCACCCAGATAATTGCCGAGGTGAAGATTTCCGGTCGGTTGGACGCCGGAGAAGACAAGCGGTTTAAACGTGCTCATGACTTTATCCTGATGTTGGCCTCCGCCGGTGGAGAGCGAAGGATTTAAGAATGTCGTTGCATAATCTTACCTAACGTTGAAATCAACTTCAGGAAGATTATGCAACAAATCTAAATTGTTAGAGTGCCGTGCGCGCAATGGGGCGCACGGCACTCTAATCTTTTCGCAGAGGCATAGCGGCCTTTCAAGGGCAATAAAAGCGCATCCCGAAAAGTGTGAAACGGTTTTCGGAAAAGATGCGCGCTTTTACTTGTCGCTCTCAGGCTCTTTCTTCACAGCGCCACGTTTGATACCGCGGCGGATCATTCCGGTATTGGCACCGCCAAGACCAAAGGCCAATGCGAAGTAGACAATCATCGCAGCGACAACCATCGTCGTAACAGTGCCAGCTCTGACCGCGAACGGTGCAGCAGATGAGAGTTCATACGCAAAATGCCCGATGGCAAAATAGATACCTGTCGCCATCACGCCCGCTGCAATCAGCAGGCGCGGAATTCGGGTCAGCAACGGTATATCGCTCCCCCAATGGCCACGCTTAACGAGTGTTGCGAACAAGAGCGCTGCATTGACCCAACCGGCAGTAATTTCGGCAATCGCTATGCCGCTTGGACCCATGCGTTGAAAAAGCGTGATGGCCAGCGACACGTTCACAACCACTGAAATGGCTGCGAAGATCATTGGTGTACGGGTATCTTCGCGCGCGAAGAAGCCCGGAATGAAGGCTTTGATCAGAACAAACGCTGGAAGGCCCAAACCGTAAATCGCGAGAATATTGGAAACGACGATTGTCGATTCAGCACTGAACTGGCCGCGTTCAAACAAAAGCCGCACTATCGGCTCCGACATGACAAGTAGGGCTGCGGCTGCCGGAAGGGTGAGAAACAACGTGAACTCGACCGAGCGGTTTTGCAGGTTCGAAGCCTCTTTCATGTGTCCGCCGCGCAATGCGCGGGAGAGCTCCGGCAAAAGCACAGTCGCAACCGCAATACCCACCACGCCGAGCGGCAACTGATAGATGCGATCAGCATAGACGAGCGAGGAGACAGCGCCTTCCATGCCTGATGCGATATTGGTGTTGATCAGCAGATTGATCTGCGTAATTCCGCCGGTAATCGCAGCAGGCAGTGCCAGCACCAGAAGTCTTTTGACATTTGTGGTGAGGCGCGGGCGACGGAAACCGATTTTGATGCCTGCATTGCGCACAGCAAGCCATACGATAGCCAGCTGCACCACACCGGCCGCCATGACACCCCATGAGAGCCCATAGCCGACAGCAAGCGCGTCGTAGCCCTTCCACCATGCAAAGGCCAGAACGCCAATGAGAATGATGTTGAGGAAAACCGGCGCGATGGCTGCCGCAAAATAACGATGCAGCGAATTGAGCATTCCGCCCATCATTGCCGAAAGCGACATGCAGGCGAGATAGGGGAACATGATGATCGCAAGCCGCACAGTATTGTCGAACTTTACCGGATCATCGGTGAAGCCAGGCGCAATGACTGTGCGCACGATAAACGGCATGGAGAGTTCCATCACGATAGTGATGAAAAGCAGGACCGTGAAAAGAACGCCAAAAACTTCTTCAGAAAAGCGGCGTGCGCCTTCCATGCCGTTCTTTTCTATCTCCTTGGCAAAAAGCGGTACGAAGGCCGCATTGAATGCACCTTCAGCAAAAAGCCTGCGGAACGTGTTCGGGAAGCGGAAGGCAGCATTGAACGCATCCGCCACGGGGCCGGTGCCGAGTGCTGCTGCCATGAACATTTCGCGCGTAAAGCCGAAAATGCGGCTCATCAGCGTGCCGGACGCGACCGTTGCGAACTTTTTGACCAAACTCATTTAATCTAAAAACCTATGCTGCTGCGCGACCGTTGGTCTTTGCGCTGTTTTCCCCACCAAGAACGGCAAGGAGCTTGCGCTTGATATTGCCCTGTCGGGTTGCGTTTGAAATCTTGTGCCCGACGAGATCGGTTACATAGAAACTATCGATCACCTTTTCGCCAAACGTGGTGATGTGAGCCGAAGCAATATCCAGCGAAAGGTCAGAAATAAGGCCGGTCAGTTCCGAAAGAAGGCCGGGGCGATCTAGCCCTTCCACTTCGATGACGGTGAACTTGTCGGACAGCGTGTTGTTGATCTCGACATGCGGCTCCACCTTGAAGGCTTTGGCGCCTCTCTTGGGCTTGGTGCGCTTGGCAAGAACATCCGGCAAATGGGATTTGCCGGAAAGCACGTCTTCGATCACCTTGCCCACACGCTCGGCACGTCTGCGCTCATCGTCGTCAGTGTCGAATTCACGGCTGATCAGGATTGTGTCGAGCGCGCGGCCGTCGCCCGTGGTGAAGATCTGCGCATCGACAATGTTGCCGCCAGCCGCAGCACACGCACCGGTAATAATCGACAGCAGACGCGGATGATCGGGGGCGAGCACGGTGATTTCTGTGACGGCCTCAAAAGTATGTGGTTTGGCCATCGTGGCAAGCGCACGACCATTCCAGTCCGTTTCCCGTATGAAATGGGCGTGGCGTACCTGATCATCGAGACTGACGGTCAGGAAATAGTTGGTGTAGTGGAGGCCAAGATAGGCATCACGTTCTGCTGCTGGCCACTCGGAGAGCTTGTCCGCCAATGCAGCACGCGCCTGCCGGTCACGGTCGGCACGCGGCAATTCGGAGAAGCCGCCCGTCAGAACCAGTTCAGTTTCATAGAAAAGAGTGCGCAGAAGCTGGCCCTTCCAGCCGTTCCAGACGCCGGGGCCCACGCCTTTGATGTCGCAGACCGTCAGGATTAGCAAAAGCTTCAACCGCTCCATCGTCTGAACCGTGTCGGCAAAGTCGACAATCGTTTTGCGATCATTGAGATCGCGAGACTGCGCAACCATGCTCATGGTCAGATGCTCGCGCACTAACCATTCCACGGTTTCGGTTTCTGATGCAGACAGGCCGAAGCGCGGGCAAAGCCTACGGGCAATGCGGGCACCAGCGATGGAATGGTCTTCTGGTCGGCCTTTGGCGATGTCATGCAGAAGAATAGCCACATAAAGTAGAACACGATCACGCTTCATGGTGGTGACGAGATGGTTGGCTAGCGGATGCTCGTTTTCGAGCTCACCGTGCTCGATTTCAGACATGACCTGAATGCAGCGCAGCAGATGTTCGTCCACCGTATAATGGTGATACATGTTGAACTGCATCATCGCGACGATCTTGCCAAAATCCGGGATGAATTTGCCCAGCACGCCGGATTCATTCATGCGGCGCAGGATCAATTCCGGATTGCGCGGCGACGTCAGTACTTCAAGAAACAGGCGATTGGCTTCAGCGTTCTCGCGTAGTTCCCCGTTAATGAGTTTCAGCGAACGGGTGAGCTGTTGCATCGCATCGGGATGAAATTCCAGCCCATGCTTGTCGGCAAGATGGAAGATGCGGATGATGTTGACCGGGTCTCGTTTGAAGACGTCGGGATCAGCAATGTTGATGCGATGATTTTCGGAGACAAAATCTCCACTGGCTGAAAGCTTGCGCTTGCGGCGTGAGAAGGTGAGGAAGATGCGGTTGAAGCCCGGAACATGCTTGGCTTGTTCTTCTTCGAGCGCCGCACAAAGAATACGCGTCAGATCTCCAACATCCTTGGCCACTAGGAAGTAATGCTTCATGAAGCGTTCGACATAGTTCTGGCCCGGATGCGCTGTGTAGCCAAGGCGCTGCGCAATTTCCGGCTGGATATCGAAGGAGAGGCGTTCTTCTGCTTTAAGCGTTGCAAAATGCATGTGGCAACGCACAGCCCAAAGGAAATCTTCGGCCTTGTTGAAAAGGCGCAATTCGGCTCGTGATAGCACGCCGAGCTTGATCAGCTCTTCCTTGCTTTTCACGCGATAGAAATATTTTGAGATCCAGAACAGCGTATGCAGGTCGCGCTGACCGCCTTTGCCTTCTTTCACATTGGGCTCGACGAGATAGCGCGTCTCGCCTGCTTTGCGATGGCGGGCATCGCGTTCGGCAAGCTTGGCCTGGATGAATTCAGGTCCGGTATTTTTGACCACTTCCTCGTCAAAGCGGGTAATCAGTGCGGTGAAAAGATCTTTGTTTCCGATGATGAACCGCGCATCCAGAAGGGCTGTACGGATCGTCATGTCTTCGCGCGAAAGACGAATGCATTCGTCGATATTGCGTGTCGAATGGCCGACTTTCAGCCCCATGTCCCAGAGCATGTAGAGCATATATTCGGCGACCTGTTCGCCCCATGGGGTCTGTTTGTACGGCAGCAGGAACAAGAGATCGATGTCGGACCCCGGAGCCAGCCCGCCGCGCCCATAGCCGCCAACGGCGACGATCGCCATGTTTTCAGCTTTTGACGGGTTCGTCATCGGATAGGCTTTGGTGCTGGCAAATTCGAACAACGCGCTGATCAGCGTGTCCATGAGATAAGACAGGCGTCGAACACAAAGTGTGCCGCCGCCATCTTTCATCAGCATGCTTTCCGCATTCGCACGACCGCGTATCAGAGCATCTTTAAGCGCTTGCAGCACGACTTTACGCACGGACGGGCTTGTGTAGCTCTCATCTGTGGAGTCAGCCAGTTCGTTTAGCTTACGACGAAGTGTTTCGGGATTGACGATTTCTTCAAGCTTCAGGTCGTGTGCGCTCATGCGGCTTTGATGTCCGGCTTGCAGGGAAGGGCTTGCGGTTATCATCCTATAGCCGGTTTTAGATATGGTGAACATACTCCCGCTGCGATCCGATAACGACAAGCGCATACAAACAAAAAGGCCGGGCATTGCCCGGCCTTTCTCGTGTTTTAAAGCATTTCCAGCAAAAGTGAGAACCGATTTCGCGTTCGGAAATGCGTAAAAACAAATAGTTACAGCGGTTCCAACGATTCAATATTAACTGGAACCGCTGTAGTCGTCTTTTCAGCTGGTCGCATTATAGGCTGCAATTGCTGCCATATTCACGATATCTGTATCTTTTGCGCCGATATTGACGATCTGCGCTGGCTTGTCGAGACCGACGAGCAGCGGACCGATAATTGTCGCGCCACCCAGCTCCTGCAACATATTGGCTGCAATCGAAGCCGAATGATTGTCAGGCGTGACGATGACATTGGCCGGACCTGACAGCCGAATGAACGGATACCGGTCCATCAGCTTCGGGTTGAGGGCAACGTCTGCGCTCATTTCGCCATCGAATTCAAAATCGACATGACGCGTGTTTAGAATACGAACTGCTTCCTGAATGCGTGCCGAGCTTTCGCCGACCATATGGCCGAAGGTCGAGAACGCTGTCAGTGCCACGCGCGGCACGTAGCCCATGCGGCGCGCCATACCCGCTGCTTCAACGGCGATATCCGCAAGTTCTTCGGCTGTTGGCTGTTCGTGCACGGCAGTGTCTGCGATGAAGACTGTGCGGCCACGGCAAAGCGCAATGGAAACACCCACCAGACGATGGCCGGGCTTTGAATCGATTACACGGCGTACATCTTCAAGTCCGGTTGCGTAGTTACGGGTGATGCCCGTTACCATGCCATCGGCATCGCCCAGCGCTACCATGCAGGCCGCAAAATGATTGCGGTCATTGTTGATCAGACGGTGGCAGTCACGTGTCAGATAGCCTTTGCGTTGCAGTTTCTCATAGAGATAATCGGCATAGACGGTATTGCGGCTCGAAAGACGCGCATTGATAACCTCGATGCCGGGACGGTCAAGATCAAGACCTGCAGCTTTTGCAGTTTCCGCAACGCGCTCCTCGCGGCCAACAAGAATTGCAGTGCCAAGACCTTGATTAACGTAGGACACAGCGGCACGCATCACCTGCTCTTCTTCACCTTCGGCAAAGACGATACGTTTTGGCTGACGGCGCACACGCTCATAAATGCCACGCAATGTCGAAGCAATCGGATCACGACGCGCCAGCAATTCGCGCTTATAGCCTTCAAGATCGTCAATTGCGCGACCGGCAACGCCGGTTTCCATTGCAGCCTTGGCGACAGCTGCCGAAACGGTTGCAAGCAGGCGCGGATCGAACGGGACCGGGATGATATAACTCGGACCGAAGCGCGGACGGCTGCCCTGATAGGCGGCAACAACATCGTCCGGCACGTCTTCGCGTGCGAGTTCTGCGATCGCATAGACGGCGGCGATTTTCATCTCATCGTTGATCGTGGTGGCACGAACGTCGAGTGCACCACGGAAAATATAAGGGAAACCCAGAACGTTATTGACCTGGTTCGGATAGTCCGAACGGCCTGTTGCAACAATCGCGTCATCGCGCACTTCTGCAACATCTTCCGGTGTGACTTCTGGATCGGGATTGGCCATGGCGAAGATGATCGGATTGGGCGCCATCGAGCGCACCATTTCCTTGGTCAGGGCCCCCTTGGCGGAAACGCCGAAAAAGATGTCAGCATCTTGCATCGCTTCTTCAAGCGTGCGCTTCGACGTTTTTACCGCGTGGGCTGACTTCCACTGGTTCATGCCTTCTTCGCGGCCCTGATAGACGACGCCCTTGGTGTCGCAGAGGGTAACGTTTTCGGCAGGGAAACCGATAGCCTTGATAAGCTCAATACAGGCAATGCCAGCAGAGCCTGCGCCATTGCAGACAAGTTTGGTGTTCTTGATATCGCGGCCTGTCAGATGCAGCGCATTGATCATGCCGGCGGCGGCAATGATTGCCGTTCCGTGCTGATCGTCGTGAAAGACCGGAATGTCCATCAGCTCACGCAAGCGGCTTTCTATGATGAAACAGTCTGGTGCCTTGATGTCTTCGAGATTGATGCCGCCAAACGATGGTCCTAGATAACGCACCGCATTGATGAAGGCGTCGATATCGGTTGTGTCGATTTCAAGATCGATGGAATCCACGTCGGCAAAGCGCTTGAACAGTACGGCCTTGCCTTCCATGACCGGCTTGGACGCAAGCGCACCCAGATTGCCGAGGCCGAGGATTGCCGTGCCGTTGGAAATGACAGCGACGAGATTGCCCTTGGCCGTATAGTCATAGGCCAGAGCGGGATTTTCCGCGATGGCCTTGACCGGCACGGCAACGCCGGGCGAATAGGCAAGCGACAGGTCGCGTTGCGTCGTCATGGGCTTGGTCGGATTGATTTCCAGCTTGCCCGGGCGGCCCTGAGCGTGAAAGTCGAGCGCTTCCTTCTCACTGGCTGTGGGTGTGCGTTCTGGCGTGTTGCCCTTCGGCGTCGAGGCTGGCATGTTCCCTCCGGGTTCATCTGCGGGACAAATTCGATAACGCCAGTGATGCACGGTGTAAACAGTGCATATTGGAACAGATGTTGATCCAAAAGTGATGAGTTGTGAAACTTTATGACTTTAAACGATTTAAATGAGCAATAAACGAAGGCTTCAGTATGGAATCGAAAGCAGGCGACAATAACCCACAGGCAGATGAAAGCGCTGTGCAGGAAACCGCTGTTCGCCTCACGCCCATGATGGAGCAATATATCGAGATCAAAGCCGCGAATGTTGATTCGCTGCTCTTTTATCGCATGGGCGATTTCTACGAACTATTCTTCGATGACGCGGTGGAAGCATCCCGCGCGCTCGGCATCACGCTCACCAAACGTGGCAAGCATCTGGGCGAAGACATTCCGATGTGTGGCGTGCCATTCCATGCGTCTGATGACTATTTGCAGAAGCTGATTTCCAAGGGCTATCGGGTCGCCGTCTGTGAGCAGGTGGAAGATCCGGCTGAAGCGAAGAAGCGTGGCTCGAAATCGGTCGTTCGTCGCGATGTGATCCGTCTTGTAACTCCTGGCACGATCACCGAAGAAAAGCTGCTTGATCCGTCCGAGGCAAACTTCCTCATGACGCTCGGCCGCACCAAAGGTGACGGCGCGCTGGCACTCGCGTGGATCGACATTTCAACCGGCACCTTCCGCGTGGCAGAAACAGCCGAAGACCGTCTTTTTGCCGATATCATGCGTGTGGACCCACGCGAGCTGATTGTGGCCGACACTGCATTCCATGACGCGGAACTGCGTCCGGTGTTCGATCTGATCGGAAAGGCTGTGTCTCCACAACCTGCAACTCTGTTTGACAGTGGTGCAGCGGAGGCGCGCATTCAACGCTATTTCAATGTCGCAACGCTTGATGGTTTTGGCCAGTTCAGCCGTTCGGAGCTTTCGGCCATTTCCGGTGCTATTGCCTATATCGAAAAGACGCAGATTTCCGAACGCCCGCCGCTGATGCGACCTGAACGCGAGCAGGAAGGCGGCACGATTTTCATCGATCCTGCCACCCGCGCCAGCCTTGAACTCGCCCGCACAATGTCCGGCAATCGCGAGGGCAGTCTGCTGAAAGCGATTGATCGAACTGTGACCGGTGGCGGCGCGCGTCTTCTCGCCGAACGTTTGACAGCACCACTGACGAACCCTGTAGAAATCGCGCTACGCCATGATTCCGTTTCATGGTTCTTGCGCGAACAATCGCTCTGCGACGCTATGCGGCTTGAACTTAAGGGTGTGCCGGATATGCCACGCGCGCTCTCGCGTCTGGCGGTTGGTCGCGGTGGTCCGCGCGATCTGGGCGCTTTGCAGCGAGGCTTTGAAGCCGCCGGTGGGATTGCATCCTTGCTAGAAGGCGCGCTTTTGCCAGACGAACTTCGCTATGCCTGCGACGCGATTGTGAAAATACCGGCAAGTTTTGCAGCCCATCTCGACCGGGCCTTGGCTGATGAAATGCCGCTTTTGAAACGCGACGGCGGTTTCGTGCGTCAGGACTACAATACAGAACTCGACGAAATGCGCGCGCTCCGTGATCAGTCGCGCCGGGTGATCGCGGGTCTTCAGGCCGATTATATCGAGGAAACAGCCATCAAATCGTTGAAGATCAAGCATAACAATGTGCTTGGTTATTTTATCGAAGTGACAGCCAATAATGCAGGGAGCATGACCGACACAGATGCTGCCAAGGGACGCTTCATCCACCGTCAGACGATGGCAAATGCCATGCGCTTCACCACGACGGAACTGGCAGCACTTGAAAGTAAAATCGCTAATGCTGCCGACCGGGCTTTGTCGATAGAATTGGCGATTTTCGAGGAACTCACTGCGGAAGCGGTTAGCCATGCGGATAGCATTCGTGCCGCCGCAGCAGCGCTCAGCGTGTTCGACGTTTCGGCTTCTCTTGCCGTTCTTGCCGATGAGCAGGGCTATTGTCGTCCGCTGGTCGATGACAGTTTGTCGTTCAATATTGTGGCCGGTCGCCATCCGGTGGTCGAACAGGCATTGCGCCGTCAGGCAGCCAATCCATTTGTTGCCAATGATTGCAATCTTTCTCCGCAAACGGTTGGTGGAAATGGTGCGATCTGGCTGCTCACTGGCCCTAATATGGGTGGTAAATCGACCTTCCTGCGCCAGAATGCACTGATCGCGATCATGGCGCAGATGGGGTCTTTCGTTCCTGCTGGTTCTGCTCAGATTGGCGTCGTGGATCGATTGTTCAGCCGCGTCGGCGCATCGGATGATCTGGCGCGGGGCCGTTCGACTTTCATGGTGGAAATGGTCGAAACAGCAGCAATTCTCAATCAGGCAGGTGAGCGTTCACTGGTCATCCTTGATGAGATCGGCCGTGGAACGGCAACCTTTGATGGGCTTTCCATTGCGTGGGCGGCCGTGGAATATCTGCATGAGAAGAACCGCTGCCGTGCACTTTTCGCCACGCATTTCCATGAAATGACGGCGCTGTCTGAAAAACTCGACCGGCTGTCAAATGTCACCATGCGGGTTAAGGAATGGGACAATGACGTGGTCTTCCTGCATGAAGTGGCGAAGGGGGCAGCTGATCGTTCTTATGGTGTGCAGGTCGCGCGTCTCGCCGGTCTGCCGGAAGCCGTGGTCAATCGCGCGCGCGATGTTCTGCATCAGCTTGAAGCGGGTGAAACATCCGGCAAAGCCGACAAGCTGATTGATGATTTGCCGCTGTTTTCCGTTGTACTTCAACAAGAGAAGCCAAAAGCCCAAGCTGCCGCAAAGGACAGCGAGCTGGCCAAAGCCGTTACGGCAATCAGCCCGGATGAACTGACCCCGCGCGAGGCGCTTGATCTGGTTTACAAGTTGAAGGAATTGGCGGGCAGGGGGTAACCCTCCCCTTCGCTTTTCGCTCCGCACTTTAGGGCGTGGGCGGTGAGAGGCCCGCCCTCACCTATCGCGCGCTGTGTTTCCCCTCATCCTGAGGAGGCCCGAAAGGCCGTTTCGAAGGGCGAGGGGAAAGCGTTAATTTTTAGACGAAACGGTTCGCTTCCGCGCCATAATACGTGATGTAGCGGCTTGAAATGCGCTCAATCGGCAGGATGATGAACACATCGGTCGTGCCGAAAGCCTCATCAATCACAGCACCGTCGCCGATCATCGCACCAAGACGCAGGTAACCCTTCACTAGTGGTGGCATCGAGAACAGCGCGACCTTGTTGTTGATTGCTTCCTTCGGCATCAGATCCATTGGCTGATAGCGATGCGGAAGCGCGCGCACATCCCAGTCGGATGTTGCGCGGCAGTTCTGGTGCAGGAAGGATAGACCCAGGGCATGTGCCGCAGGCACAGCGCCGTGGAACGAGGCGCAACCAAACATCACGTCAATGGAATGACGACGGCAATAGGCCCAGGCACCCTGCCACAAAAGTTCCACCGTGCGCTTGGAGCGATACTCCGCCTTAACGCAAGAGCGGCCAAGTTCCAGTAGCTTCAGGTTCGGACGAGAAAGTGTCAGACGCTGAACGTCATATTCATCGGCCGAGTAGAACCCGAGTGCCTTTTCAGCCTGATCGCTACGCATCAGGCGATAGGTACCAACGATTTGCTGATGCTCGGGAACCGGCAATGAGGTATCATAAACCAGCAGATGATCGCAGATCGCATCGAAGCGATCGGAATCGCGCAGTTCTACTTCTTCGATGGTTTCCTTGCGTGCGCCCATTTCTTCAAAGAAGACGCGGAACCGCAATTCCTGCGCCGCGTCAATCGCATCGCGAGAATTTGCAAGTCGTACTTCCAGGGACCCGATGCGCCCCAGAACAATGGGATCGCTTGCGGATGTGAAGAGCGTTGGTTGTGCTTCTATGCCCGACATGACCGTATCATCAATGATTTGCTGGCCCATTCCAAGCAGTACTGACATGATGATTCGCTCCTGATCCTGTTGTTCACGCATTCCTGAACGGTTTTCCGACTGATATTTCAGCCGGAGCTAACCAATTCCGATTCTCTTACGGTCTGGTTGCGTGGACATGACGTCCAATCTGACCGCAGCAATACAGATTCAGTGCTACGCGAGGATGACAGAAGCGTGTCACCAATGTGTCATTTGGGGTGGGTGAAGCTTATCCCCTTCAAAAATCAGTTAAATTTCATAGTCAAAATAGGGGAAAGCTTGAGTCTGATCAAGCGTTTCGCATTGGGGGCAAAAAAGAGCTGAAAATATCAGCTAGCGTGCTGCCCGCTCGCGTCGCCAACCGAGAAATTCTTCCAGAATAATAAGTGCTGCACCAATGGTGATAAAGGTGTCGGCCAGATTGAAAACGGCAAATGACCATGTCGGCAGATGGAACAGAATGTAATCGACCACATAGCCATGCATGACGCGATCGATGAGGTTGCCAATAGCGCCACCGACCACAAGCGCAAATCCATAGCGCGCAAAAGTACGTTCAGAGGGGTTGGTCCACCAGAGATAGAGCACAAAAAGGATTACGGCTGCGGTTATCGCGACCAGGCCCCAGTCATGCAGCCATGCCAGCATTGAAAAGGCGATGCCTTCATTATGTGTACGGAACAGCGCGAGGAACGGCAGCAGATCGATCTGCTGCCCATAACCCATGCGGGTTTCGACCAGATATTTAACGCCCTGATCGATCAGGACTGCGATAATGACAACGAGAAACGACGACAAAACCGCATGACGCTTCATCCGCTGGCCCTTTCATCGAGAGTGAGTGCCTCGCGGCGAATTTCATAAAGCATGATACCGGTAGCAATCGCCAGATTAAGCGAATCTGCGCGGCCTGCCTGCGGGATGCGTGCGAGCTTGTCGCAGGTTTCAGCGAGTGTGTCCGGCAGGCCCTGCTGCTCATTGCCCATCATCAGGATAACAGGCTTTTTGGTGTAAGGGATCGAGCGATAATCGACAGCACCTTTGAGGTGTGTGCCGACGATCAAGCCCGAAAAACCTTTGCGCCAATTGAGAAATTCGGTTTCCGTCACCTTATAGAGCGGCATCGAGAACACCGAGCCCATGGTGGCGCGCACAGTTTCCAGCGAATAGGGGTCGGTGGTGTCGCCGATCAGGATGATGCCCTTGGCACCAACCGCATCGGCGGTGCGGATAACTGTACCCAAGTTTCCCGGATCGCGCACGCGATCAAGCGCGATATAAACATCGTTGCTTTTCGGCTTGAGGTTTGCAAGCTGCTGATATTGCTGTTCGAAAACGCCAACCACCATCTGCGGATTATCGCGGCGGGTGATTGCCGCCATGATCTTTTCAGTCACTTCGAGTACCAGTCCGCCCTTGGCGAAGGTGCGTGCTGCAACCTGCTCGACCATCTTGTTGCCCTTGCCAGACTTGGCAAACACGAGCGTCTTGATGCGCCAGTCCTGCTCAAAAGCATCGATGACGAGCTTAAGACCTTCTGCCAGAAAAACGCCCTGCTGATCGCGATATTTTTTCAGTGCCAGCGAACGCAGATCTTTGACAATCGGATTGGTAAGGCTTGTGACTTCCTTCACCTGCCCCACACGAGGACTCGAATGCTGTTGATTGCCGCTTTTGGAAAAATCGTCGTCTCGGCTCATTTTGCTACCCAGCGGCTGAACATGGATGTGGAAAGCGCACGCTTGGCTGAGCGTTCACGCAGAATAAGTTCGCCTGATTCGACCGTGCCGCCAAGACCAGTGAAACGATCACGAACCAGCTCGTGAATGGCGAAGAACGAAGCGCGGATCGAATAAGCGGTCAAGATGACAGCCAGCGCGTTTGGCGTGAGGATTGAACGGCAGGTATCGACCATGGCAGGCAGATGTTCGAATAGCTGCCAGACTTCGCCGTTCGGACCGCGGCCATAGGCTGGCGGATCAAGCAGGATGATGTCGTAGAAGCTGCCGCGGCGTTCTTCACGTTGCACGAACTTCATAGCGTCTTCGCAAATCCAGCGAATGGGCTTGTCGGAAAGGCCAGCCATTTCCTGATTTTCGCGTGCCCAGACGATGGCCTTCTTGGAAGCATCGACATGGGTCACTTCGGCGCCTGCGCGTGCCGCAACAAGCGATGCAACGCCTGTATAACCAAACAGATTGAGAACCTTCACGGTGCGGCCAGACTTGGCTGCTTCGCGGATCAGACTATCCATATAGGACCAGTGTGCTGCCTGCTCAGGGAACACACCCACATGGCGGAACGAGGTGAAGCGGCCGTGAAACGAGATGCCGTCATGCTGCATTGGCCAGGTTTCGCCAAGGGTCACATGTGGGAACGCCCAACGTCCCATGCCTTCTTCATCGGTATTACCGGTAAAGACCGCGTCGGCTTTGTCCCATTCGCTTTTCGGCAGGCTCGGAAGCCAGATTGCCTGACCTTCCGGGCGCACGATGCGATAGGGACCGTATTGCTCAAGCTTCAGCCCGTCGCCGCTGTCCAACAGCGCGTAGTCGTCTGATGGCTCGGTTTCAAGGATGACGGGTGTGCGTTCACCGGGGCGCTCGCCTTTGTAAGCTTTGATCTCGCGCTGAGGTGCTACGATATGCTTTTCTTCTGCAGGTTTGGGCGCAGCTTTGGCGAATTGCGGACGCGGCTTCCTGAAGAACGAACCCTTGTCGTCGGGCTTGCTTCCATGCTTGGCAGCCGAACGCGGCTCATCCTGCTTTGCACGACCGAAACCGCGCTGCTCTTTACCGCCCGATGGCTTTTTGCCTTTTCCTTTTGGCGCCTTCACCCGTCACTCCGTTCTTAATTTGACGTGTAGGTAGGGCAAATGCAGCCGGAACGGAAGTGAAAAAGAAGGCGTGATGCGATCAGATCTTGGAAACTGTGCCTGGCACATGGCGCTTTTCTGCCGATTCCGCACGTTCCAGAAGCTGTGACGCTTCCTTTTTAAAGCGACGTTCCCGGCGGCGATGCTTGCCTTGGGTCAGCCACGTGACGGCGGCGCCGATCAAAGCGCCAAGGATAAGCGCGCCAAACAGCCAGATAAACAACGGTGCCTGATAGGTCAGCGCAGGATTGCCGGGATTGAATGGATCAATTGTCAGGCCAACCGTTTCACGGTTGGCGACCGAAAGAGCGATCAGAATGACCGCCAATGGCACCAGAATGACAATTGTTACAACGCGCTTTGCCACCATGACGATCGATCAGATGGCGCCGTTGAGACGGTCGCGCAGCTCCTTGCCTGTCTTGAAGAATGGCACCCACTTTTCTTCAACATCCACCGTGTCGCCGGTGCGTGGGTTGCGGCCGCTGCGAGCCGGGCGGTTTTTTACCGAAAAAGCGCCGAAGCCGCGTAATTCGACGCGATTGCCATCAGCAAGAGCATTGGTGATCTCTTCAAAAACTGCGCCGACGATGTTTTCGACATCGCGCTGGAAAAGATGCGGATTACGGCTGGCGATAACCTGAACGAGTTCCGATTTGATCACGGCTTTAAACCCCTGTGTTTCTCTTGTCCGGTGAAAGGACTCATTTATTTGCCGGGGTGACACCCGGCGTTCCGTCAACGTGCCAAACCGAAAGAAGTCCGTCAAGGAAGATACGATCCTTGGCGATTTCCTTCAACATAGCATCGGCCTCTTGTGGCACGCCGAGAAGGCGCGCACCGGCATGAATAATCAGATCACGCAGAGAAAAACCGGTGTCGCTGCTGACAGGTTTCCATTCAAGCTTTGGCAGATCCTTGGAAACACCTTTGCTGGTAAGCCAGGCAACCGCTTCTTCCTCGCCACCAAGGCCGTCGATCAGCTTATTTTGCAACGCCTGACGACCGGTAAAGACTGCGCCATTGGCCAGAGCTAGCGCTTCTTCATGCGTGAAAGAGCGGCGTTCCTGGACAATTCCGACGAACCAGTCGTAAGAATCCATGATCATGTTGCGGATCATGGCTTTGGCTTCGTCGCTTGCCGGGCTGAAATAGTTTGGCTCTGCTTTCAATGGCGACGATTTGATGGTCTCAACCTTCACGCCAATGGTGTCGAGCAGTTTGGAAAGATCAGGATACTGAAACAACACGCCGATCGAGCCGACAATCGATGTTTGACGCGCTAAGATATGATCGGATGCACTGGCAATCATATAGCCAGCCGATGCTGCAAGTGTCCCGACCTGGGTCACGACCGGCTTCTTTTTTGCGATTTTCCGTACTGCTTCGTAAATTGATTCGCCGCCAACGGTTGTGCCGCCGGGTGAATCGAGGATGAGGATCACGCCCTTGACTGCATCGTCATCGGCAATCTTGTTGAGGCGCTTTATAAGCTCTTCATTTTCAAAAATGGTGCCTTCAATGCGAACTTTTGCAACATGCGGTGTCGCAAAATTGGCACCTCGCATGGAATAAGATGCAATTCCGGCAATGAGAGCCGCGAGCAAAAGCAGAAAAGCGATGCGCCACACTGTGAGCTTTCTGCGCAGCTTGCGTCTTTCGATCAGTGCTTCGGCGTCCTGAGCCATACTCATCCATCCATGATTCAAGCGAAATGCTGTCGATATTCTTTAATCTATGACCGATGATAGGGGAAGGCGGCAAGCTCCCCAACGATTTTGCCGGCCGAATGGCAAGACTATAATCAAAATCAGTTGTATGTTAACAATGAAGTGATCGGGCTTTTGCTTCTTTAAGAGCCTGAAGAAAAGCCAGTTTTCCGTCCTTCCGCAATGTTCATGTCATTTTTGCATGGCAGGTGCGGTGTTTTGTGACGTGTATTAGACTTGAGTGTCAGGGTATTGCACCCCAAATAAACCGTATTGAGCTAAGATAGCATCGCATGAAAAAGTTTCTTGCTTGATGCGTCTGTAAACAGTTGAGCAATAAAACAGCTTTAAAAGCTGCTGAATTATAGACCGAATTATAGATTGAGTAATCGAAAGACACGATGAGCGCTGACACACCACATATCCATGCTTCGCAAGGATCCGCTTCTGCGGCGTCCAATGGCGGTGGCATGCATTTTGGAGCGTCCGAAAAGGCAGCCTCGCTTTTTAAAGCTGCACAGCGTCATTCGATCCGCGTTCGTGTTCTTAAAACGGCATTACCTGTTGCCGCAATTGCGCTTGCAGCGGTCTTTTCCTGGTACACGTTTCTGGCCACTCCAGCCGCTCCTGTGAAGGTGGAAGTTAATAACGGTGGCGAGAGCGGTAAGCTTGTCATGAGCAATCCACAGCTCAACGGCTATACCAAAGACAATCGCCCCTATTCGATGATTGCGGCAAAGGCTGTGCAGGACGCCAAAAATAGCGGCGCAATCTCGCTTGAAGGTATTTCCGCCGAGTTGCCAGTTGGTGACAATGGTAGTGCTAAGGTAGAGGCTGCATCCGGCGTGTACGATAATGCGAACGGTCGTTTGCAACTTGATAAGGATTTTACTGTTACGACGAACGAAGGCTTGCATGCCGTCATGCGTTCTGCGGACGTCAATCTGAAGAGCGGTCAGGTGACGACCGACAAGCCCGTCGATATTCGTAACGGCACTACGCAGATTAGCGCTGACAGCATGCAGATCAAAGAGAGCGGCAAGATCGTGATCTTTGAAAACAAGGTGCGCGTCGTCATTGACGGCGGCGCAGTTTCGGGCAACAACACGCCTTGAAATTAGGGTGTAAAGCGCATGCGCAGTATTGCATAATTCCTTAAACTTGAATTGGTTTAAGGTTAAATTATGCAGCAAGTTTAAACTGTTAGAGCGATATTTGTGCGCCCGATAGGGCGCACTGCGCTCTAAAAGATATTGTATGACGCAGGTTCTGCGGGTTTCGTTTCTTTTCTGCGCAGTCAGATATTTCTATCTGGCTGCGTTAAGTTTAAGATTGAGGCCGAATGATTGTGGCTTGAGGTGTAGGTCTGAAAGGTTGATAGACTTTTCGGACACATTTATGCGTCGGGCAGGGATTTGACGTGCTCGACCCGATTCCTGAAACAGGAACTGTAGGGGAGCTGGAGAGTAATGGAACGCGAGACGGGCAAGATGAACAAGAGCATGAAGACCCGCACTTTGCGGATGGGATTTGCAGCTTTGGCGCTTGGCCTCGTTGTTGCGCCTGTCTCCGCTCTGGCTCAGGACAGCCAGCAGGTGCCATTTGGCAGCCTCAAGCTCTCCGGTGGCAAGGATCCTATCAAGATTGACGCAGATAAGCTCGAAATGCTCGACAAGGAAGGCAAAGCCATTTTCACTGGCAATGTCTCCGTCGTGCAGGGCGACGCGCTTTTGAAGTCAGGCAAGATGATCGTCTATTATAACAAGGATTCGCAGGGCGAAGGCGGTCAGGCTGCTGGTGGTACTGCTGGTCTGAGTGGGTCCGGTATTGATCGTCTCGAAATCAGCGGCAAGGTTTACCTCAAGTCCGGCACGCAGGTCGCAACCGGCGACACCGGAAACTATGACGGCAAGAGTCAGGTCATGGTCTTGCAGGGCCAGAAGGTTGTGCTGACTGATGGTGACAATGTTGCAACCGGTTGCAAGCTCACTGCCAATATGAGCACCGGCAAAGCTTTCCTCGAAAGCTGCAAGGGCCAGAGCAAAGGTCGCGTATCCATCATCATGGCGCCGCAGGATCAACAGAAGCAGGGCGGTGCCGCGCCCAAATCGAATTAACCGGAGCGCGCGTGGGATTGTTCTGGAACAAGAAAGCCGACGAGCAGCAGGGCATGTCTGAAAATGCAGCCGCTATTGAGGGTGCGGATGGTATGATGCCATCGCAGCCCGGTAAGACGACCCGTCTCAAAGGGACGTTGGTCGCTCGGGGCCTTTGCAAAAGCTATCGCGGACGACAGGTCGTCAATGGTGTGTCGTTTGGCGTGCGCGCTGGCGAAGCCGTGGGTATTCTTGGTCCAAACGGTGCCGGTAAGACAACCTGCTTCTATATGGTGACAGGGCTTGTTCCAGCCGATGCTGGTGCAATCGAAATCGATGGTTACGACGTAACATCAATGCCGATGTACCGCCGCTCGCGTCTTGGTATTGGCTATCTGCCGCAGGAAGCCTCGATTTTTCGCGGCCTGTCGGTTGAGAACAACATCAAGGCTGTGCTGGAAGTGGTCGAAAAAGACCGCAAGAAGCGGGCCACCGAGCTCGATGCTCTGCTTGAAGAATTTCATATCGCACACTTACGCAAGGCCCCGGCCATCTCCCTTTCGGGTGGTGAACGCCGTCGTCTGGAAATCGCACGTGCGCTGGCATCTCGCCCGAACTTCATGCTGCTCGACGAGCCATTCGCCGGTGTCGACCCGATTGCAGTCTCCGATATTCAGCAGCTCGTGCGCCATTTGACCAGTCGTGGCATCGGCGTTCTTATCACTGACCATAATGTGCGTGAAACGCTCGGGCTGATCGACCGTGCCTATATTATTCACGCCGGTCAGGTTCTGACGCATGGTCGTCCAGCGGAAATCGTCGCCAATCCAGATGTTCGCAGACTTTACCTCGGCGACCAGTTCACGCTCTGATCAAACTCTGAATTTAGGCTATAGTCTGCGCGCGGCTGTACAACGTTGCTCCCGTTTCCCAAAGCGCGTCATTTCTGCGACTATTTTCCTCTTTTGTCAGAAAAATCCACATTCTGAATTGACAAGCAAGGTTCGTACCAGTTTTGATGGCCATCGCGCTTTAATTGAAAATAATTCAGGAACAAGCGGTTTGCCAGCTGAGAGCATAATCCGACCGGAGTGAAACGAGGGTCGATAAGATTATGCTTTAAGTAAAAGAGTTTAGAGCACCGATCTGATTGCATCAGATCGGTGCTCTAAAATGCTGTCAGGGAAATGGGGGAACGACACAACGCATGGCACTTTCGCCGAAGCTTGATTTTCGCCAGTCACAATCGCTGGTGATGACGCCTCAACTGATGCAGTCGATCAAACTGCTACAGATGACGCATATCGAGCTGGACCAGTTCATCGATCTTGAAATTGAAAAGAATCCGCTGCTGGACAGAATAGAGGCAGCGAATGATGATTTTGCAGACGCAGAGCCGCAACACGAAGGCGATGATGCCACGCCGGATGCGTCTTCCGATGAAGACTGGTTCAAGACAGGTGCCGTCGATGATGCGCAAAATCTCTCTTCAACATTTGATAGCTCGCTTGAAAATATCTTTCCAGATGATCCCGGTCGCAGCGATGATGCGCATATCGACCTGGTTGCTCAATGGAACACCTCTGCCGGTGAGACTTATAGTGCGGGCGGCAGCTACGACATTGATCAGGTAACGGCAAGCCGCGTATCGCTGAGCGAACATGTCGCTGAGCAAATAGCGCTGACGTTTTCCACCCCGGCTGATCGCTTTATTGCAGCGGCTTTGGCAGATGCGCTGGATGAAAGCGGTTATCTGCGTGCGGATGTTTCCTTGCTTGCGCAGAATCTCAGTGTCGAAACTATCCATGTCGAACGCATTCTGCATGAAATGCAAAGCTTTGATCCGGCGGGCCTTTTTGCACGCGATCTGCGCGAGTGTCTGGCAATTCAGCTTCGTCTCAAGGACCGGTTTGATCCGGCGATGGAAGCGCTCATCGACAATCTCGATCTGCTCGCGCGTCGTGATTTTGCGACGCTCAAAAAACTTTGCGGCGTCGATCAATCCGACATTCTCGACATGCTGACTGAGATCAGGATGCTGGATCCGAAGCCCGGGACCCAGTTCGAGGTTTCGGTTGCAGATGTGATCATTCCCGATGTGCTGGTTGCAGCCGCCCGCGATGGAACTTGGGGTATTGAGCTTAATCCGGCAGCCCAGCCGCGCCTTATCGTGAACAACGAATATTATGCAGAAGTGACCCCTTCAATCAAAGGCGAAGAAAAGACGTTTCTGTCTGATTGTATGCAATCGGCGAACTGGCTGGTACGCAGCCTTGATCAGAGGGCGCGTACAATCCTGAAAGTAACACAAGAAATCGTGCGCCAGCAGGATGGGTTCCTCCGGCACGGAGTCACCCGCCTCAAACCGTTGAACCTGCGTACCGTTGCCGACGCTGTGGGTATGCATGAATCAACCATCAGCCGCGTGACGGCCAACAAGTTCATGGCAACGCCGCGTGGCGTCTTTGAATTGCGCTATTTCTTCAACGCATCCATTGCTTCTTCCGAGGGGGGAGATGCCCATTCATCCGAAAGTGTGCGCCATCGTATCCGTCAGATGATCGACGCGGAAAAGCCTGATGATGTATTATCCGATGATGCAATCGTCGAAGCCTTGAAGAAGGACGGTGTGGATATCGCGCGCAGAACGGTCGCAAAATATCGGGAATCGATGAATATTGCTTCTTCAGTACAGCGCAGACGCGAGAAAAAAGCGAGATTATCGGCCCGTTGACTGATGTTTCCGCAACATGAAGTTGCGTATGCGCTAATATACGCATTCGGAAACGACCGGATCGATGTTGGTTTTTGAAACAGTATTACCCTGAACGCGTGAAATTCGATCTTATAGAGGGAATTGGCCGTATTGCATTGTCTGTTGCTGGAAGAAGGTACAATTGACAATTGACGTTTCAGTCAATAGAAGCCCCGCTCGCATTAAGATATGCACCCGCATAGACCGGAATACCGGGGTCTGATTATTGAGCGCATCTTGAAAAGTGTGAAGTAATTTTCGGATAAGAGGTGCTTAGAAACGAACAATTAGAGCGCTGACTGGATTCAATCGGATCGAGATGCGTTCTAAACGAAAGGCAAGGTAATATTCCGGGAAACGCTTCTGCGTTTCCAGCGTTACATATAAGAACGATGTGCAGCGAGCATTCCAGGCATGTGTTGTGAAAACATATGACGGGGAAATTACTCGAATAGTCGCGATAAAGAGCGCTTTCTGGGCAGTGTTTCGACACCTGCCCTGAGCGCGTGAAGCGGGGCTGGAAATTAGCACAGGACGAAAAGCAGAATTGATGCTGGTTCGCTTTGCGCTTCGCTCACCTTGTGATTAGACTACGTCCTGTTGTGTAACGCAAATGAGGTGTACCAAATGACTCTGCGTGTATCTGGAAAGCATATGGACGTCGGTGAAGCTTTCACGACCCGGATTATTGATCGGGTTAATGAAGCGGTCGGCAAATATTTTGATCATGGCTTTTCCGGGCAGGTAACGGTCACCAAGTCCGGATCGCGATACAGCGCGGATTGTACCTTGCATCTTGATAGCGGTGCTACCTTGCAGAGCACCGGAGATGCACAGGATCCGCAACTGGCGTTCGATGCGGCTGCGGACAAGATTGAAACACGGTTGCGTCGTTACAAGCGCCGTTTGAAATCGCGTCCAGCGACTGCACCAAATGCGATCTATGATGATGTGGCATATCGTGTTATGGCACCGCTGCCGGAAGAAGAGGAGGACCTTCCGGTTGATTACGCACCGACTATCGTTGCGGAATCGTCTGTCGCCCTTCGCACCCTTTCGGTCGCGTCGGCGGTTGTGGAACTTGACCTGATCGAAAACCCGGTTCTGGTCTTCCGCAATGCGGGCAATGATGAAGTAAATATCGTCTACCGTCGTGCGGACGGCAATATTGGCTGGGTTGACCCATCAACGGTTACCCGCCAGGCCGCTCCTCGCGCTTGACGGCAAACCTGAAGCGCACGCAGTTTTGAGCTGTCGTGCGCTTCCCTAAACCGGGCCTACGATGGCCTGATTGAAGAAGGAACGGAGAGAATGGATCTTAGTGATCTGATTCAGCCAGGGGCGATTATCCCTGCGCTGAAAGCCAGCTCCAAAAAGCAGCTTTTGCAGATTTTGTCTGAAAAAGCCGCGGAACTGACCGGTCTCCCTGAGCGTGAAGTTTTCGAAACAATTCTCCAGCGTGAGCGCCTCGGTTCTACCGGGGTTGGCAACGGTGTTGCCATTCCGCACGGTAAGTTGGCAAGCATCGACAAGATTGCAGGAATTTTTGCGCGCCTTGAAACTCCAGTGGATTTTGAAGCACTGGACGATCAGCCCGTCGATCTCGTCTTCCTGCTCCTCGCACCAGAAAACGCGGGCGCGGATCATTTGAAAGCCTTGTCACGCATTGCTCGCATGTTGCGCGATGCGGATACAGTGGCAAAGCTGCGCGGAACACATGACGCGCAGGCACTTTATTCATTCCTGACATCACAGCCAGCGTCCAACGCTGCCTGATTTTGACTGTTTAAGCTAACAAAGCCGCCGTTCACGCATGAACGGCGGCTTTGTCATTTTTACGGTGCACTATTTCTGTCGCTATATCTCTCGATTTTCAAGGCTGGTCGATACCGCTAAACCCCTTACATTCATGGTTTTGAATTTGATGAAAGGTATTTTGTGACTTTACTTAAACCAATTGCAGTCGCGGCAATTTCACTACTGGTGATTTCCAGCTCGGCACTAGCGGAGCGTTCAGTGTCAAACATGTCGCGGATGGAAAGTTCAGCGACATCTGATCAGTGCAGGAAAGTAGCCGAGACCCTTTGCCGAAATTACAAGAAAAAGGGTGAAAAATGGTATCAATGGTGCTTGCGCGAGCAATATGCCAACTGCATGCACCAGAATCCGCCAAAATGATCGTTTGACGGAGAGCTGCAATGCCGGTCCGTTTGTCGGACCGGCATCACGCAAAGAATTTAGTGCAGCATCACGGTGCGCAGTTCATGTTCATGCGCGCCTTGCAGCGCAGTGGCACGGACATCGGAAAGCACAATCGGCTCGCCGCTTGCGCCAAACAGTGCCCAAAGCTCGAGGCCCGGTGCAATCGGTGGGAGGGCAGGGAAGGTGCGGGTAAGATCATCAGAGCGGATCTTGCGCACATAGGCCACTTCACCTTCACCCAGATGAGCGAATTCATGTTCGGTGAGAATGTGTCTGTCCATGGTCTTAGCCTCCAATTTCGCAGCACATCATTAGCGATCATACTGCTTAAGAGCTTAACAATTTCACTATAGCGGCTTTAGCCTGAACCCAGCCTGAACCAGTTTCATTCCTTCACTGCTATATTTATACGTTTGATTAGCCGTTCTGGTTCAGGTCGATCGAGATCAATGGCAAGCAAGCCATTTTTCAGTTCACAACCCACCACCCGCATGCCGTCGGCCAGAACGAAGACGCGCTGAAACTGACGAGCAGCAATGCCACGGTGCAGAAACTCACGTTCGGTATCGTCTGACTGGCGCCCTCGGATGACAAGCTGATTGTCCTCCGTCATGACCTCAAGATCGTCGCTGGCAAAGCCTGCAACAGCCAGCGTGATACGCAGGCGTTCAGACCCAGTCTCGCCGCGCAGACGTTCGATATTATAGGGCGGGTATCCATCGCCGGATTTGGCAATCCGTTCCAGCGTCTTTTCCATTGTGTCGAATCCGAGCAATAGCGGGCTCGAAAACGGTGTCATTCTTGTCATTGCATCAGTCCTTATCGAAGCGACCGTCATGGAAAGCACCCTTTCGGCGTATCTTTCGCTCAACTGATATGGCTTGTGAAAAGGGCGACTTCAAGGGCCGAAATCGGATTCCTGACTTCGCATCATAAAACTGATGCCTTCGGGGTAAAAGCCGTCAACATATGTGGAAAAGTTATAGCGCTTCTTTAGAGCGCGTTTCGATCTGATTGAATCAGATCGGCGCTCTAAAACCTTTTATTTTAAGCATGATCTTATCGAACCTCGTTTCACTCCGGTCGGATTATGCTCTAGCGCCGGGCTTCGCTTAGGGCATTGCCAAAAGCCGTGGCGAAGCTCTCGCGATCATCAGGATTGAGGAAACTACCGACGGGGACACTGTCGTTGCGGCTTTCAACACGCATGGTCGTGATGCCGATATCTGGCTTTCTGGCGACATTGAATCTTGTCCAGAACGGATGAAACAGATGGCTGGTCACCTCGCCCGAGGCTTCATATTTGCGGATGTGCAGGGCGGCGCGCGATACGGATATTTCTTCGCGAGTATTTGCTGAACGGTAGTTCCAGCGAAAAGCCAAATAGATCGCCAGCACATCAAGGCCAAAAAAGCCGATGATCGGCCATGCCCCTATTGACCAGAACACGATACAGACAAACAGCCAGCAACAGATCATTGAACCCATCAGCACACGAAACCCAGTTTGACCCAATGAGCGATAGGGCGTCAGCAGTGCTTCAAAAATGGGAGTATCAAATCTGTCTGGATTTGCGCCGTCTGGATGCTGCATGCAAAGCTCCCTCCGGGCTGCGTCAAGCTGTGAACTGTTTTCCGAAGACAGAGGCAAGTATAGAGACAAAATGGAAAACGCCAAAATCAAATCGCCCGTGAATGCTTCCGCTTCGAAATCTGTGCGTCGTCCACGCCGGGTCACAGGTACGCTTTATACGGCTGATGAAATCCATGAGATTTTCCGTCGCTTTTCCATTTTGCGACCGGAACCGAAGGGCGAGCTGGAACATACCAATCCGTTTACATTGCTTGTAGCCGTGGCGCTGTCAGCGCAGGCAACCGATGTGGGTGTGAACAAGGCGACGCGCGCACTCTTTGCGATTGCCGATACGCCGCAAAAAATGCTGGCTCTCGGCGAAGAAACAGTCGGGGATTATATCCGCACCATTGGTTTGTGGCGCAACAAGGCTAAGAACGTCATTCTGCTATCTGAAGCGCTTATCCGTGATTATGGCGGTGAAGTTCCTGATGATCGCGATGAATTGGTGAAGCTGCCGGGCGTTGGCCGCAAGACCGCCAATGTCGTGCTGAGCATGGCTTTTGGTCATTCGACCATGGCCGTGGATACGCATATTCTGCGCATTGGAAATCGGATCGGTCTTGCACCAGCTAAGACACCCGATGCGGTGGAAGCTATTCTCATGCGGGTTATTCCAACGGAATACTTGTTCCACGCGCATCACTGGCTGATCCTGCACGGTCGCTACACGTGTAAGGCGCGCAAGCCTGAATGCGAGAATTGCGTTATTGCTGATATCTGCAAATATTCCGGAAAGACTTGCGATATTCCGGCAGCGCTCATTCCGCTACCGCCGCAGTTTTAACGTTTCACGCTGCGTTATAGCCTTATGCAAATGGATCATCATAGCGGCTGCAAAAAGCGGGGTCAGCAGATTGACAAGCGGGATCGCCATGAAGGCCGCGATCAGCAGTCCTGCTAGAAACACCGTGACACCATATTGAGAGCGGAGTGCCTTGGCCTCGCTCTCGGACCGATAACGCATCGCGGCAAATTCAAAAAATTCCCGCCCCAGCAAATAGGCGTTGATAACGAAGAAGGCGATCAGATTGATGCCTGGAACGAACAGCAGAACCAACGCCACGATATTGCCGAGAATGACCACACTCAGGAATTTGAGCGAAACGACTACAGAGCGCCCGAGCGGCAGAGGTGTGCCAGCTGGCTCTCTGGGATAATCTTCGCGCTCAACGACATCTGCGACGTCATCGAGGAAAATACCGGCGACCAGCGCTGTCACAGGCGCAATCATTAATGCCAGCACAAGAGCAAGCCCAAGACCTGCCACGATTGCTGCAGCAATACCGAGCCAGCCTGCCCATCCAGGCATTCCGGGCAGCAATTGCTCCATCCAGGGCCATGCGAAAGTAAAAAATATTTGTCTTATGGCGACCCAAAGCCCGACAAGTAACAAAAGCGTCAAGCCAAGCGTTTTCCATAAAACGGAGCGAAATTCCGGCGTTGGAAGACGTTTAAGTGCCTTCAACGCAGCATCAATGATCATTTTGGATCCACTTTCAGCAATCTCATGCGATCAAAATAAGAAGGCTGTTCGTTCTGCACAAGACGGCCTGCCCACAAGTCACAAGACTGACGGACTAGCCAAAAACTTTTCAAAAGGCTAAACCCGCCCCACATGACTGCCGCCGCACCGCTGTCTGAATGCCTCGGAGAGAGGCTGGCAGCAGACAAAAAGGGGAGCCCCAGACCAGCTCATGGCTACATTCGACGTTCTTTGCATTGGCAACGCCATTGTCGATATTCTTTCGCGCACTGAAGACGCGTTCCTTGAGGCCAATGGTATCATCAAAGGTGCCATGAACCTGATTGATGGTGATCGAGCAGAACTGCTCTATAGCCGCATCAAGGGACAGTTTACTGAAATGTCCGGTGGTAGTGCAGGCAATACAGCTGCAGGCGTTGCAAGTCTCGGCGGACGTTCTGCCTATTTCGGTAAGGTTGCAACCGATCATCTTGGTCGGGTATTTGCCCATGACATTCGTGCGCAGGGCGTAGCCTTTGATACGCGTGCTCTGGAAAAAGGTTCACCGACTGCGCGTTCGATGATTTTCGTCACAGCGGATGGCGAGCGTTCAATGAACACCTATCTGGGTGCCTGCGTCGAACTTGGACCCGAAGACGTCGAAACCTCCAAGGTTGCCGACGCTCGCGTCACCTATTTCGAAGGCTATCTTTGGGACCCGCCACGCGCCAAGGAAGCCATTGTTCTCGCTTCCAAGATCGCGCATGAGCATGGCCGTCAGGTTGCCATGACCTTGTCGGATCCATTCTGCGTAGACCGTTATCGCGAAGAGTTTCTCGATTTGATGCGTAAGCGCACTGTCGATATCGTTTTTGCGAACGAAGACGAGGCAAAATCGCTTTATCAAACCAAGTCGCTTGATGAAGCTGTGGAAGCCATCCGCAAGGATTGTCCACTTGCGATTATCACGCGTTCGGAGAAAGGCGCAATTGTCATCACCGCTGACCAGACGCTGCATGTCCCCGCGATTGAAATTGAAGAGCTGGTCGATACGACGGGTGCAGGCGATCTTTACGCTGCCGGCTTCCTATACGGATATACCAAAGACCGTTCGCTTGAGGATTGCGCGCGTCTTGGTTCGCTTGCCGCAGGCATGATCATTCAACAGATGGGTCCACGTCCGCTGATCGACCTTCAGGCCGTCGCAAGTCAGGCCAAACTGATCTGATTTCTTGACGCATTACCCGACGCAAAACTGCTTTGCACTTTTGCTGGAAATACTCTGATTATTTATCCAATCTGACAATTCGGTCGCGCTTGAGTTCTTCTTCAGTGCGGCCGGGACGGCTCTTATAAACCGGCAGGTTCCAGCCGAAGTACAGCGCACCGCCGCGCACGATGAATGCGGTGAGCGCTGCTGCAAGGGCTGCGAATATCGGGTCAAATCCGAAGCGCTCCAGCACCACATAAAGACAAGCGCCCGCGAGTGCTGCCGAAACATAAATTTCCCTGCGCATCAGCACGGACGGCTCACCTGCTACCATATCGCGCAAAATGCCACCAAGTGTGGCGGTGAAAATGCCCGTCACAATCGCGACCGATGGCCCGAAACCAAGTGCTAGCCCTTTGGCAGCGCCCACGACTGTATAGGCCGACATACCGATGGCGTCACACCACAGCAAAAGCCTGTAGCGTGATTCCACCAGGTGGGCTGTGAAGTAGACGATGATTGCCGCCGATGTGCCTGCCAGCAGATAAAAGGGTTGGACGACCCAGAAAACCGGCGCGCCCAACACCAGATCGCGCATCGTGCCGCCGCCAATGCCTGTAATATTGGCCAGGAAAATGAAGCCGATAATGTCGAGCTGACGACGTGAAGCCGCAAGAGCGCCAGTGGCAGCGAAGACGAAAACACCTGCAAAATTTGCAAAATCAAAAATCGTCACGCATGCGCCTCCCAGCTGGTATTTTGTCGATATTCCAACGGATAAGGACAAAAAGAAAGAGCGGCGATGTATATCGCCGCTCTCAATCGATCAATCAATCAGATCAAAATGCGCCCTAAGCATCGCCCTCTGCTTCAGTTGCGCCGCTTTCGGCAGCGACCTTCGGGCCGCCCTTTGAAACGCCAACCATAGCTGGACGCAGCACGCGGTCGCCGATGGCATAGCCTGCCTGCATAACCTGTACGACCGTGTTGGCTGGCAGTTCAGGGTTTGGCACTTCAAAAATAGCCTGATGGAAGTTCGGATCGAACTTTTCACCTTCTGGACTAAGCTTGGTCACGCCATGGCGTTCCAAAGCCTGCAGCATGGCACGTTCGGTCATTTCCACGCCTTCAGCCAGTGACTTGAGGTTTGCATCGGTTTCCAGTGCATCCACAGGAATAGCTTCATGTGCGCGGCTCAGGTTGTCGGAAACCGACAGCATGTCACGAGCAAAATTTGTCACTGCGTAAGTGCGGGCGTCCTGAACATCGCGCTGGGTGCGCTTGCGCAGGTTTTCCATCTCGGCAACGAGACGCAGCATCTGATCCTTGAGTTCAGCATTGTCAGCTTCGAGCGCTGCAATCGTATTTGCAGCCAGGCTCTCGGCATCAACGGATTCCTCTTCGGCTTCCGCGCGTGCCTCAGCCTTGCGGCTTTTCAGAAAATCATCGGCAGCACGCTTCAGCGCATCACGATCCCGAGGATTGTTGATATCGCGCTGCTCAAGATCGGGGTTTTCGGTTTTGTTTTTTTCATCAGCCATAATGCTTCTTCCGTCTTGAATAGTGTTTGGGCCGGATATCGAGTTTCGCGGCATTAAAATCAAGGTCTAAATTCTTCACCTTGGCAAGTCTGACACTGCATATCAGCATTTGAGCCAAAAGTGCGAAGCGGTTTTGCGTTGGATAAAGCGCAAAACAAACAGTGAGACGTGGCTCCACCGGTTCAGTCTTAGCTGGAGCCGCACTAGATTCAATATCATACTAGCGCAGCAGTCGGGATACGATCTGAGCAGTGTAATCAACCATCGGCACGATGCGGGCATAGTTGAGCCGCGTCGGGCCGATCACGCCAAGAGCACCAATAACCCGCTGCTCGCTGTCACGATAAGGGGCTACGACGAGTGAAGATCCCGAGAGCGAGAACAGCTTGTTTTCCGAGCCGATGAAAATCCGCACGCCAGAACCCGATTCAGCAAGATCCAGCAATTGGATCATGCCGTCCTTGGTTTCAAGATCATCGAAGAGATGACGCAGACGTTCGATATCTTCTTGTGCATGAATGTTTTCCAGCAGATTGGCGCGTCCGCGTACGATAAGCCGCGCGGGCTGGTCGGACCCTGCACCACTCCATACGGCAAGCCCTTGTCCCACCAGTTCCTGCGAGAGCTGATCAAGCTCCTGTCTGGTTTCTTCGGAAAGTTTTTCGAGTTCCGATTTTGCTTCTGACAGCGTATGCCCGTGGATATGGGCATTGAGAAAGTTCGATGTTTCCACGAGTTGCGAAGCGGAAATGCCGGCAGGCAGATTGATGACACGGTTTTCAACATCGCCGTTCTGCATCACAAGGACAGCAAGCGCACGTGTCGGCTCAAGCCGCACAAATTCGATGTGTTTGAGTGCACCTTCCGCTTTGGTGGCAAGCACAAGACCTGCGCCGCGCGAAAGGCCTGACAAAACCTGACTGGCTTCGGTCAAAACGCTTTCGACAGAATTACTGGTGCCTGCGGAACGAACCTGTGCTTCAATCGATGAGCGTTCATCGGGCGGCAGGTCGCCCACTTCCATGAAAGCATCCACGAAGAAACGCAGGCCAATCTGCGTCGGCAAACGTCCGGCGGAGATGTGTGGCGCATAGATGAGACCCAATTGTTCCAGATCGCTCATCACATTGCGAATGGTGGCAGGCGAAAGACTGTGCGGCAGCAGACGTGATAGATTGCGTGAGCCGACCGGATCACCATCATTGAGGTAGCTATCGACGATCAGCCGAAAAATATCACGCGACCGCTGGTCGAGCGCGCTAAGGAGCTGATGTTCCGGTGATTTGATCATTGTCTCAATGCGCGCCTTTTGAATTGCATGCTTTAAATATAAGACTGCTGGCGAAGGCGTCAAAGGCTTTGCACCTATAATGACAGGTCTCTTAACACCTCTCTTGGGTGATCTTGCGAAATTCCTTTCCATTCTTGTGCGACAGGCCTAAAAAGCCGCAACGAAAAACGAATTGAGGAATTACCATGCGTCCATCCAAGCGCGCTGTCGATGAAATGCGCGCCGTGTCTTTTGAGCGCGGCGTTTCCAAGCATGCCGAAGGCTCTTGCCTCGTCAAGTTTGGCGACACCCATGTTCTGTGCACGGCTAGCCTTGAGGAAAAGGTCCCGGGCTGGATGCGTAATAGCGGCAAGGGCTGGGTCACGGCCGAATATGGCATGCTTCCGCGCTCGACGGGTGATCGTATGCGCCGTGAAGCGGCAAGCGGCAAGCAGGGCGGTCGCACGCAGGAAATCCAGCGTCTGATCGGGCGTTCGTTGCGGGCAGTTGTTGATCTTCAGGCACTTGGCGAATTCCAGATCACGGTTGACTGCGACGTTATTCAAGCCGATGGCGGCACGCGCACAGCAGCCATCACCGGCGGCTGGGTTGCATTGCATGATTGCCTTCGCTGGATGGAAGCGCGTCAGATGATCCGCATCGAGAAAGTGCTCAAAGATCATATCGCCGCCATCTCTTGCGGCATTTATGAAGGCCAGCCGGTGCTTGATCTAGATTATGCAGAGGATTCGGCTGCTCAAACCGACAGCAATTTCGTGATGACTGGCCAGGGTGGCATCGTCGAAATTCAGGGTACGGCTGAAGGTGCACCGTTCTCGGAAGAAGAGTTCGCATCGCTTATGAAGCTTGCACGCGGCGGCATTAATCAGCTCGTCGAGTTGCAGAAAGCAGCCATTGCCTGATAGTTAAGGCCTTCTCTGGTTAGAGCGCATCCCGAAAAGTGTGAAGCGGTTTTCGGACAAGATGCGCTCAAAAACAAATATTTGGAGCGTTTCCTCTGATTCAGAGAAATTGAAAGCGCTCTAAGAGGAGGCCAAGGCTATGCAGGCAGCCCGCATTCTTGAAACTGCGCTCTATGTCCGGGATGTTGCCGAAGCGATTAAGTTCTATCGCGACATCATAGGGCTTGCGCCGGTGGGCAAAGTCAGTGAACGCAATGCATTCTTCCGCTGTGGTGACGGCATTTTGCTGCTCTTCAAGGCGGAAGAAACGTTGAAGCCGCCTGCACCGGGATCGCTGCCGGTGCCGCCTCATGGTACAACGGGCCCGGGGCATGTCTGTTTTGCAGCCGCGCGCCATGAGATTGACGCTTGGCGCACTTATCTCGAAAAGCAGGACATTGCGATCGAGTCTGATTTCGAATGGCCAAACGGCGCACGTTCGATTTATTTTCGTGATCCCTTCGGCAACTCGTTGGAATTCGCTGAGCCGAAACTTTGGAATTAAAGCATGATCCCGAAAAGTGGGAACCGGTTTTCGGCTAAGATCATGTGTGGAAAAAGGGCATGATCCCGAAAAGTGGGAACCGATTTTCGGATGAGATCATGCGTTGAAAAAAACAGGACTGAAATGAGAGCACTTGAAAAAGGCAAACTGATCGTCGCATCGCATAATGCGGGCAAACTGCGCGAGTTTGATGGGCTGATCGCCCCGTTTGGTTTTGAGGTCAGTTCTGTTGCGGCTCTCGGCCTCCCTGAGCCGGAAGAAACCGGCACAACTTTTGAGGAAAACGCTTACATCAAGGCGCTGGCCGCAGCACAGGCTACGGGTCTGCCATCGCTTTCTGATGATTCCGGCATGGCCGTGGATGCGCTTGATGGCGAACCCGGCGTTTACACGGCTGACTGGGCAGAAACTGAAGACGGCACGCGCGATTTCAACATGGCAATGCAGAAGGTCGAAGATCTTTTGCAGGAAAAGGGCGCGACGACGCCAGATAAGCGTAAAGCACGCTTTGTTTCAGTGATCTGCCTTGCTTGGCCGAATGGTGAAGCACAATATTACCGTGGTGAAGTGGAAGGCACGCTGATCTGGCCACCGCGTGGCGATATTGGTTTCGGTTATGATCCGGTGTTTAAGCCCGATGGCTATCAAAAGACCTTTGGTGAAATGACCGCCGACGAAAAGCATGGCTGGAAGCCGGGCGATGCGTCAGCTCTTTCGCATCGTGCGCGCGCTTTCAAGCTTTTCGCTGAAAAGGCACTTGACGTTGTTTCGGACCCCGCTGAATGAACCATCATTTTTCTCTACCCGCCGATAATGCTGATATTTTGCCGATCACGCGTACGGATGGGGAGAGTGCGTTTGGTGTTTACGTGCATTGGCCGTTTTGCCTCGCCAAATGCCCCTATTGCGACTTTAACAGTCACGTGCGTCATCAGCCGGTTGATCAGCAGCGCTTTGCGCAAGCCTTCAACCGGGAGATGGACACATTGCGTGCCCGCACCGGCCCGCGTACCATCACCAGTATATTTCTGGGCGGAGGCACGCCATCGCTGATGCAGCCTTCAACGGTTGGCAGCCTGCTCGACGGTATCGCATCGCGCTGGTCGGTGGCACCCGACATTGAAGTCACGCTGGAAGCCAATCCGACGAGCGTGGAAGCTGAACGCTTTCGCGGCTATCGTGCAGCTGGCGTCAATCGCGTGTCACTCGGCATTCAGGCATTGAATGACACCGATCTGCGCCGTTTGGGTCGTATGCATTCGGTAGAGGAGGCTAAGGCCGCAATTCGGTTGGCGCGTGAGATTTTCCCGCGTCTGTCTTTCGATCTCATCTATGCGCGCCCCAACCAGACGATTGAAGCCTGGCGTGAAGAGCTGAAAGAAGCAATTGATCTGGCTGCCGATCATCTGTCGCTCTACCAGCTGACCATCGAGGAAGGCACGCAGTTTTATAATCTGTGGAAAGCGGGCAAACTGACTACGCCTGACCCCGATCACGCTGCGGCTCTCTATGAGGAAACGCAGAAGGTGACAGCGGAGCATGGCCTTCCGGCTTACGAAATTTCGAACCATGCCGTGCCTGGACGTGAATCGCAGCACAATCTAGTTTACTGGCGCTATGGGCAATATGTCGGTATCGGCCCCGGCGCTCATGGGCGTTTCGTTGAGAATGGCGCTCGCACTGTAACGATCACGGAAAAACATCCGGAAACATGGCTCGAAAAGGTCGAGCAGCGTGGTCATGGCATCAACGAAGAAGAATATCTTGAACGCGATCAGGAAGGCGATGAATTCCTGATGATGGGATTGCGTCTGCGTGAAGGCATTGATCTTGATCGATATCGTCGCCTGACGGGACACGATATCGACAGACAACGTCTTGCGAGACTGGTTGCATCGGGCATGATCGAACCGATGGATGGGGATTTCATCCGTGCGACCCCGGATGGCGCTTTGGTGCTTGATGCGCTTTTGGCTGATCTTGCGGCATAAATATAGGCCTGCATAAGGATACGGAATGACCGAATTATACGACGATGTGAAGCGCGAATTTGTGGTTGGTGGCACCGCCCAGCGTGCCCGACCCATTGAATCTGCGCTCTATATCGTCTCGACCCCGATTGGCAATCTCGGCGATATGACTTTGCGCGGACTAGAAACGCTGGCAAGCGCTGACATTGTGGCCTGTGAAGACACCCGCGTTACCCGCGTGTTGCTGGATCGTTATGGCATTGTGCGTCGTCCGATCAGCTATCATGAACATAATGCCAATGAAGCAGGTCCAAAGCTCATCGCTGCCTTGCAGGCTGGCAAGAGTGTTGCGCTTGTTTCGGATGCCGGAACGCCACTCGTGTCCGATCCGGGTTTCCGGCTGGTTGGTGAAGCGCGTGATGCGGGTATCCGGGTTGTGCCAATTCCGGGCGCATCGGCGCTTCTTGCAGCCCTTGCAGCTTCAGGGTTGCCAACCGATGCGTTCATGTTTTGCGGTTTTCTGCCAGTCAAGCATGGTCAGAAACAATCGAAGCTTGAGAGCCTCAAGAATATAGATGCGACGCTGGTTTTCTATGAATCACCGAACCGCTCCGCGGCAACATTGGCTGATATGGTCGAGGTTTTCGGCGCAGATCGGAAAGCAGCGCTTTGCCGTGAACTGACCAAAGCCTATGAGACCATCGTAACCACGACGCTCGGTGAATTGTCCAAGCAGTTCGATGGTGAAGACCGAATTCGCGGTGAGGTGGTGCTGCTGGTCGGCCCGCCTTCAGGGGAAGCCGGTCCGCAAAGCGAAGAAGATATAGACAAGTTGCTTTTATCGCTTGCTGAGGAACTTCCGCCGTCAAAAGCCGCAGGCGAGGCCGCGCGCATGACGGGCGGGCAGAAATCGGTACTTTATCAGCGATTGATGCAGCTGAAGGCGCAAGGCTGATGAGTGATTTCCGCGAGAAAAAGCGTGTTGCTTTCTTTCGCGGACACAGCGCTGAGCGCTTGGCCGCTTTCGCGCTTATGCTCAAGGGTTTTCGTATCGTCGCGCGCCGCTATCGCACTAGGCTTGGTGAGATTGATCTCATTGCCCGGCGTGGTGATCTCATTCTCATTGTAGAAGTCAAAGCACGATCGAGTGTGGAGGCAGCGCAACTTGCCGTCACATCGTCCGCTATGCGTCGCATCGAAGGGGCTGCCGATATGTGGCTGCAACGTCAGCCAGATTATGCTCGGCTGTCGTTGCGGTTTGACCTTGTGGCCGTACTTCCACGTCGCTGGCCCAAACATGTTCCGGCATTTTTCACGTCTGGCAACTATAGCTAAGTTAATGTAAATCCTATAAAAATTATGGGATATAATTTGGGGCAAACAGGAATTAAAATCCTCAAAAAGCCTTTTCCGAGAAAAAGTGATGCTCCGCGCGATTTGCGCGCGCAAGCCCGTTTCTTATAAAATTTCACCACTCCGGGGATAATGGCCGCTATCTGAAAAAGGATAGTCTCGTGTCCCATTCACAACCGCGCCTTCTTGCTGATTTTCCTGCCTTCTTCCGTGTT
Source organism: Brucella sp. HL-2 (assembly GCF_025846885.2). Taxonomy (NCBI): domain Bacteria; kingdom Pseudomonadati; phylum Pseudomonadota; class Alphaproteobacteria; order Hyphomicrobiales; family Brucellaceae; genus Brucella; species Brucella sp. HL-2. Next base: position 499,951 of record NZ_JAOYTK010000001.1, read on the forward strand.
TCGGAAGAGGTGGTGGTTATTGTCGGCGGTGGCGAGGAAGCGCTCAACAAAGCGCGCCTCGTAGCTCAGACATCTGCTCGTTTGCGGATTGTTGCGGAAGAGTTCGAGCCCGCGCTGACAGCTTTCATTGAAAGCCATGGTGTGGAGCAAGCAGAGGAAGCTTTCAGACCAGAACATCTTGAAGGTGCGAAGCTGGTTTTTGTCGCAACCGGCGACGAGGCAAAGGACCGCGCCATTGCAGCCAGCGTGAAGGCTGAGAAGGTCCCGGTCAATGTTGTGGACCGACCAGCCCTTTGCGATTTCCTGACACCAGCCATCGTGAACCGCGCACCGATTGCGATTGCGATTGGCACGGAAGGATCAGCCCCTGTTCTGGCGCAGATGGTGCGTGCGCGCATCGATGCAGCCTTCTCACCACGTCTTGGCGAATTGGCGCATTATGCCGAAAGCTGGCGTCCGCTGGTCGAAAAGCTTCTGCCAAAAGGCCTGGCCCGCCGCAGTTTCTGGCGCGGTTTCTTCTCCGGCTCCGTAGCGCGTGCTGTTGAAAACGGTGATCGTGAGAGCGCATACAAAGCCGCAAATGAGTTGATCGCTCAGTCGCAAAACGCTGCCGGCTACGTCTGGCTTGTCGGTGCTGGTCCTGGCGCAGAAGACCTGCTGACCTTGCGCGCCCATCGCGTTCTGATGGAAGCGGATGTCATCGTGCATGACGCGCTGGTGCCGGAAGGTGTGATCGCCATGGGCCGCCGCGATGCCGAACGCCTAGCGGTAGGCAAACGCAAAGGTTGCCATTCCAAGAGTCAGAATGAAATCAACGATCTTCTGGTCCGCCTTGGTCGTGAGGGTAAGCGTGTGGTGCGCCTGAAAGCAGGCGATCCGCTTGTTTTTGGTCGCGCTGGCGAGGAAATGGCGGCATTGCGCGCCGCGGGTATCGGCTTTGAAATCGTGCCGGGCATCACGTCCGCTTTCGCCGCCGCAGCCGATATGGAACTACCGCTGACTTTGCGTGGTGTTGCTTCTTCGTTGGTATTTACGACTGGCCATGACATGGCAGGCGATGTGCTGCCGGGCTGGGCCAAGCTTGCTGTCTCCGGGGCAACAATTGCCGTCTATATGGGTTCAAGTGTTGCAGCCTCGGTTGCAAGCCGTCTGATCTCTGCCGGTCTGCATGAAGATACGGCAGTCGCGGTTGTTGAGAATGCCAGCCGCAAGGATAAGCGGCTGTTTCATGGAACATTGAAAGATCTCCCGTCTCTGGAAGAGCGCAAAGAACTCTCCGGTCCGGTCATGGTCATCATCGGCGATGCTGTTGCAGGCGCCGCTATCGACAAAGCGCAGGCGCTGGCAGTCAAGCCAAGCCTTGTTGCAGCTTAAAGCGCATCCCGAAAAGTGGACCCCGGTTTTCGGAAAAGATGCGCGTGAAGAAAAAACGAACGTAGCGCCGATCTGACTTAATCAGATCGAAATGCGCTCAAAGTTCAGGAGTTGGGAAAATGGTTGTAAAAGTTCTCACTGCAAACCGGCTCATCGATGGACAGGCTGTGTGGCTTGGCGCTGACGGATCATGGCAGGAAACCATCGATGGTGCGTTGGTTGCCCGTCATGCGGAAGCCGTCAGCGCACTTGAAGAAGCAGGTAAAGTCGCAGCGAAAGCCAATCTGGTTGTCGACGTGAATGTCATCGATGTCGAAGAGCGCGACGAAGGGCTTTATCCCATTCGCCTCCGCGAACGTATCCGACTCTCCGGTCCCACCATCATTACGCTTGGTCAACCAGCGTTAAAGCAAGCCTCCTGATCTGAATATCGGAAGTAAATATGTATCGTTATGATGAATTTGACCGTGACTTTGTTGCGGCCCGCGTTGCACAGTTCAAGGATCAGGTTGGGCGTCGCCTTTCTGGCGAATTGACGGAAGACCAGTTCAAGCCTTTGCGGCTGATGAACGGTCTTTATCTGCAATTACATGCCTATATGCTGCGTGTTGCGATCCCTTATGGCACATTGTCGAGCCGCCAGCTGCGCAGGCTTGGCTCCATTGCGCGGGATTATGACCGTGGCTTCGCGCATTTCACGACGCGTCAGAATATCCAATACAACTGGCCAGCACTTAAGGATGTGCCGCAAATTCTGGAAGAGCTGGCCGAAGTGGAAATGCATGCAATCCAGACGTCGGGAAATTGCATTCGCAACGTGACAGCCGATCATTTTGCAGGGGCTGCGCACGACGAAGTCACCGATCCACGCCCGTTTGCCGAGATTCTCCGTCAGTGGTCGTCACTGCATCCGGAGTTTTCTTATCTGCCGCGCAAGTTCAAGATAGCGATTGTCGGCTCAGAGCAGGATCGTGCGGCCATTCAGGTGCATGACATTGGCTTGCAGCTTAAAAAGAACGAAGCAGGCGAACTTGGCCTTGCTGTTTATATCGGGGGCGGGCAGGGGCGTACTCCAATGGTCGCCAAAAAAATCCGCGACTTCCTGCCGGTCGAAGACATGCTGACCTATGTGACGGCTATCGTGCGTGTCTATAACCTATACGGTCGCCGCGACAATAAATATAAGGCGCGCATCAAAATTCTCGTGCATGAAACTGGCGTTGAGCCGTTGGTACAGGAGATTGACGCCGAATGGGAACAGATCCGCTACGGTGATCTAAAACTGCCGCAGCGTGATATTGATGCGATTGAAAGCTATTTCAGGATGCCGGACCTGCCGCAGCGTCCCGAAGGCTGGGAAATTCTGGCTGTTACGCAGAAGTCCGATGCCGATTTTGCGGCCTGGACCAGGCGCAATATAACGCCACACAAGAATCCCGATTATGCCGTTGTCACGGTTTCGTTGAAGCCTATCGGTGGGATTCCGGGTGATGCCAGCGCCGAGCAGATGGAACTGGTGGCGGATATTGCCGAAACCTATTCGTTCGATGAAATCCGCGTCAGCCATGAGCAGAATCTGGTTCTGCCGCATGTGGCCAAGGCTGACCTTCCTGCGGTCTATGATCTGCTCGCCTCCGATGGTCTGGTGACGGCCAATGCCGGTCTCATCACAGATATCATCGCATGTCCGGGCCTTGATTATTGTGCGCTGGCCAATGCGCGCTCGATCCCGGTCGCGCAGCGTATTTCGGAACGCTTTGGCGATCATCAGCGCCAGCTTGAAATCGGCGATCTCAAGATCAAGATTTCCGGCTGCATTAATGCCTGCGGTCATCATCATGTCGGGCATATCGGTATTCTTGGCGTCGAGAAGAAGGGCGAAGAACTCTATCAGATCACGCTTGGCGGTTCCGGCGATGAGCATACGTCGATTGGCGACATCACGGGACGTGGATTTTCTTCCGAAGAAGTGGTCGATGCCATCGAGACTGTCGTCGATACCTATCTCGGTTTGCGCGAGAGCGATAAGGAAACATTCCTCAATGCTTACCGTCGGGTTGGCATGGAGCCCTTCAAGCGCGCGCTTTATGGAGAGGTGAGCCGTGCGGCCTGACGCTGATCCCAGTTCGGACCAGAGAGCGGAGGCGCAAGCCCGTCTCCTGGAAGGAAGTCATGGCGCTTCCTCTCCGCAAGAGGTGATCGCACTCAGCATCCACGAACTCTTTGAAGAACGCATCGCAGTCGTCTCGTCGTTTGGAGCGGAGTCCGCCATTCTGTTGCACATGATCGCGCAGATCGATCCGGCAACACCGGTTCTGTTTCTCGATACGGGTAAGCATTTCCGCGCAACGCTCGATTATAGGCATGATCTCGTAGAACGGCTGGGTCTGACGGATGTTCAGGATATTCTGCCGCTTGAGGAAAACGTGAAAGCCGATGATCCGTTCGGTGCTTTGTCGATGACCGACAAGGATCGCTGCTGCTTCATTCGCAAGGTTGAACCGATGGCGCGTGCCGTCGCACCTTATCGCGCGTGGATGACAGGCCGGAAGCAATTTCAGGCCTCCACCCGCAATGCTTTGCCAGTTTTTGAATCTGTCGGCCCGCGTATCCGCATCAATCCGCTTGCGCATATGCAGTCGGAAGACTTGCGCGCCTATGCGCAAAAGTACGACCTTCCCGTGCACCCACTGACCACGCAGGGGTATCGCTCCATTGGTTGCATGCCCTGCACACGACCAGTCCGTGATGACGAAGATCAGCGTGCCGGACGCTGGGCGGGATCGGAAAAGACCGAATGCGGCATCCATCTGACCGGCCTTGCTGAAAGCCTGAATAATCTTGGAGCTTTGGACCCGAAATGAGTGAAACGATCTTGGAAACGAAGCTCTGGTCTGAGCAAGGCTTTCGTGAAGACGACTATATTTTTGCGGATGATTTGGAAACCGCAGGTGATGCGCCCGCGATCATCATCCCTTTGGCCGTCTGGTTGGGATTTGATGAGGAGCTGCGTCGTTCTTCCAATCGCCGCATAGGTGTGTTGGTGACGCCGGGTGAAAAGGTCGAGCCACTATTCGATCATCTCGACAGCCTGCCGGTTATTGCCTTACAGTTTCCGGCCTTCAACGATGGCCGTTCCTATTCAAAGGCAGAAGTTCTGCGTCGTGCGGGCTTTGAAGGCGAATTGCGGGCGACAGGGGATGTGCTGATCGATCAGGCAGCTCTTATGCTGCGCACCGGGTTTGACAGCCTTCAGGTAACCAACAAGGTGGCCCAAAGCCGCCTTGGCGAGCAGCGTCTTGTGGATACGCCCGGTTATTATCAGCCCGGCCGTGGTTCGGTGCAGCAGGAGGGTGGGTTCGCCTGGCGTCGGGTAAAGGCGGGCTAATTCTTAGCAATCACCTTTTTTGTGGTTTTGCTTGTTCGCTTGATGGGGTAGATACGCCCCATCAAAGCATTTCCAGCAAAAGTGCGAAGCGGTTTTGCGTCGGATAATGCGTCAAAATAAAAAGATAGAGCGGTCAAAGGTTTCATATTATCCGGAACCGCTCTGGATTTGGAGACAAGACGTGATCCGCCACATTGTTTTCTTCAGCGTCAAGCCAGATCAGGACATCGATGTCGTCCGGAAGGGCTTGGAGCAGTTGGGCACTATTCCTTATTCCGACGTTTTTGAAGTTCTGCCGAATTCCAAGGTCGACCCGATGGGCAACGCAATTGATCTTGTTGTCTATGCCGAGTTCAAGGATGAGGAAGCGCTCTTCGCTTATAAAAACCATCCGACCTATGATGCATCCACGCAATATGTGCGCCCTATGCGTGAACTGCGTTTCTCCGCAGATGTCGTAACTGACAAGGGCTGATAGACTTTACCCATTCTGGCTCTGATCGAGGTGGCAGGCATATGTTTATCGTATTTGCAGGTTTGCCGGGTGTTGGAAAAAGTACGATTGCACATAAACTGGCGGGCATTTTGCCCGCTTTTTATTTGCGTATTGATACGATCGAGAACGCAATCATTGCTTCCGATGTGCTTTCACAGCAGGGAAAGCCAGGCGTTTCGGGCTATATGACCGCATACCGGCTTGCCTCCGATAATCTATCGTTGGGGCATATGGTCATTGCAGATTCTGTGAATCCGCTCAAAATTACGCGTGATGCTTATAGATCTCTTGCGCTATCTGCGAATGTGCCGCTGGTGGAAGTCGAAATCATCTGTTCTGATTTAGCGGAGCACAAAAGACGCGTTGAGACACGTAGAGAGAAGTCTCAAGATCCATCTCAGCCGACATGGAGCGCTGTTCAGTCTCGTCAATATGAGCCTTGGGACAGACCGCATCTTGTGATCGACACGGCGTTGTTCTCACCCGAGGAAGCTGTCGGATTGATCATAGATCAGCTGCGTCAATCGGGTCATTGGGATTTGCGTAATTAATCTTCGGTTGTTGGTCGTGCCTGCAAAGGCAGACCACCGAACAAATCCGGCTCAAGTGATGTTCTGGCGCGTTCGATATTGAGCAGGCGCAGCTTGGTCGCTGTACCACCCGCAGCCGAAAAACCGCCGACTTTGCCATTGGAGCCTAAAACCCGATGGCAGGGGACAATGATCGGAAACGGGTTTTTGCCGAGCGCATAGCCAACTGCCTGCGAAAGACTGACATCACCGAGCCTGCGCGCGATTGCGCCATAGGTGATGGTTTCACCAGCTTTGAGTTCCAGAAGGATTTCATAGACCCTGCGATTGAGGTCCGGTACCGAATCAAGTGCGAGAGGCGTTACGGAAAAGTCCGGATCGCCGCCTTCAAGCAACACGCGAACATTGTCGATCGCTTCTGTGATGAAAACAGGTGGGGATGTGACTTCTATTTCGGAAAAGCGGCTTTTCAGCCTGTAACGGGTCTCGTTTTCATCGGCATCGCCGATTTCCACGCCGACAATTTTGTCTGCATGCCAAGCGATGCCGCAAGGGCCTATCGGTGTTTCAAATATGCTGAGACCTGACGATTCCATAGCAGCAATCATAACATGAGTTGGTCGTTTCCGTGAAAACGCTTGCGTGAAATTCGCAATATTTGCAGCGGACGGCACAGCGAAATGGTTGAAGAACGACGCAAATAGTGATTGTGTGAGAGTAACCCGCCAGTGACATGGAAAGTTGCATGTCTTTAAATGGCCAAATGATTGAGTGATATCTTCTGGCGCGCGTTTTGGCGTGATCGGGACGAGGAATTTTAAATGGACGATTACGAACGCTATGCCACAGGGCTGATGATCGTTTTTGGTGCGCTGATCGTCGGTGCACTGATGGCAGCCAATCTTTATCATGGCGATAAGCCGGGTTTTCTTTTCGCGCTGGGTGCAGCGGTGGTAGCCTGGTTCTCTGCTTTTGCAGTGCTTTTCGATAAGCCCCGCGTCTATGGCGTGATGATCGCCATTGCGATCGGACTGGTCGCAGCTTCTATCGGCGCTTTCGTAACCTGACTTTCGAAGCTTATAGCATTACAAAAAAGCCCCGGATTGTCCGGGGCTTTTTTGTTTAAATATAGGGCGAATAGCACTGACGCCTTGGCCCATAATTGGGCTGGAACGTATTGTCATATGCGCGGTAGGAGCGATAGCGATTGTAGCACCAGCGCACATGCGCGTTGCCACCACGATACATCGGGGCTGGGCGATAGCGCGGCGGATGACGATAGACCGGCGGACCCCAATCTCGATAATACGGCCGATAATGCGGGCGATAATGCCTGTATCCATCGCGATAACGTGGCCGATCATGACGCCAATAGCGTCGATCTCCGCGGTAATCGTAGTATTGCACGTTCTCGACCGGAGCCTGCGCGCTGGGTGTGATTGCAGGTGCGATAAGCGCTGTTGGCTGTGCCGCATTTGCGCTTGCTGTGATGGCGGGCACACCTATGCCGAGTGACAGACACGCTGCGAAGAAGGAAGCTGCAAATTTCTTCATCGGGTTCTCCCTGAAACATGTCGCGGAAAAGTGGGGACGGTTTTCCGATCTCGACATGCGAAAAACAAGAATAGAGCGCATAGCGCTTATGGTCTCGCTGTCCCTGAAGGCGATTTTGCTCCAGCAATATGGCGGGTAGGTGGCTGCGAATGCTCACTTTTTCTTCCCCTTGGCAACAGTTGGGTGAAGGCTTGTGTAGGGGCCTAAAACATGCGTTCAGAATTGACATAAAGATATGTTTATGTCATTAAGCGGTGCTTGTGCGTTGTGGGTTCACGCAAAACCTTCGAACGCGCACGATGTGATGTGATCTACACACTGGATTAATTGAAAATCCTTTGCGGATTTCGGCCGGTGTTGTAGCGATGAAGCGTATTTGAATACAGGCGGTAATCCCCTATGACGTCTTCCCTCGATAATCTTTTTGGTGCAACGGCAGCAAAGCCGGACGGTTCGGAAGTGCTCGCAGCACTGACCCAGGCCGCTAGAGAGCGCATTCTGATTCTCGATGGGGCCATGGGTACGCAGATTCAGGGGCTCGGCTTTCACGAAGAGCATTTTCGCGGCGAACGTTTTGGTGCCTGCGACTGCCAGCTTCAGGGCAACAACGATCTTCTGACACTCACCCAGCCAAAGGCGATTGAAGAAATTCACTATGCTTACGCCATGGCTGGAGCGGATATTCTTGAAACCAATACGTTTTCTTCAACTACCATCGCTCAGGCCGATTACGGCATGGAGGATGCGGTTTACGAACTGAACCGCGATGGCGCGCGCCTTGCCCGACGTGCAGCCTTGCGCGCTCAGCAGAAAGACGGTCGCCGCCGCTTTGTTGCAGGCGCACTCGGACCGACAAACCGTACCGCCTCGCTTTCGCCGGACGTGAACAATCCGGGCTATCGTGCAGTCACCTTCGATGATCTGCGTATCGCCTATGCTGATCAGATTCGCGGATTGATGGACGGCGGCTCCGATATCATTCTGATTGAAACGATCTTCGATACGCTGAATGCAAAGGCTGCAGTCTTTGCTGCCGAAGAAGTATTTATCGAGAAGGGCGTACATCTGCCGGTCATGATTTCCGGCACGATTACCGATCTTTCAGGTCGTACGCTTTCCGGCCAGACGCCGACGGCATTCTGGTATTCGCTGCGCCATGCCAAGCCTTTCACCATTGGCCTTAATTGCGCGCTCGGCGCCAATGCGATGCGTGAACATCTGGCGGAAATCGCAGGCATCGCCGATACGTTTGTCTGTGCCTATCCAAATGCCGGTCTGCCGAATGAATTCGGTCAGTACGACGAAAGCCCGGAAGCAATGGCCGCGCAGATCGAAGATTTCGCGCGTGAAGGCCTCGTCAACGTGGTTGGCGGTTGCTGTGGCTCGACGCCTGACCATATTCGCGCAATCGCTGCGGCTGTCGCCAAGCATCCGCCGCGCAAGCCGGTTAACGTGCCACCATTGATGCGCTTGTCTGGCCTTGAGCCTTTCACGCTGACCAAAGACATTCCCTTCGTCAATATCGGTGAGCGTACCAACGTTACCGGCTCTGCCCGCTTTCGCAAGCTGATTACGGCTGGTGATTATTCGGCAGCACTCGTTGTTGCCCGCGATCAGGTGGAAAACGGCGCGCAGATCATCGACATCAATATGGATGAAGGCCTGATCGACAGCCAGAAGATCATGGTTGAGTATCTCAACCTGATTGCAGCTGAGCCGGACATCGCTCGCGTGCCAGTGATGATCGATAGTTCTAAATGGGACGTGATCGAAGCTGGTCTTAAATGCGTGCAAGGCAAGCCCATCGTCAATTCCATCTCGCTCAAAGAAGGCGAGGAAGCCTTCCTGCATCATGCGCGACTGGTCCGCTCCTATGGCGCGGCAGTTGTGGTCATGGCATTTGATGAAACCGGGCAGGCTGATACGGAACAGCGCAAAGTCGAAATCTGCACTCGCGCTTACAAGATACTGACCGAGCAGGTCGGCTTCCCACCGGAAGATATCATCTTCGATCCGAACGTCTTTGCGGTCGCGACCGGTATTGATGAGCACAATAATTACGGCGTCGATTTCATTGAGGCCACGCGCAAGATTACTTCAACCTTGCCGCACGCCCATATTTCCGGCGGTGTTTCCAATCTGTCGTTCTCGTTCCGTGGCAATGAGCCGGTGCGCGAAGCGATGCATGCGGTCTTCCTCTATCATGCCATTCAGGTTGGCATGGATATGGGCATCGTCAATGCCGGTCAGCTCGCCGTTTATGACACGATTGATCCGGAACTGCGCGAGGCCTGCGAAGATGTGGTGCTCAATCGTCGTGCAGACGGAACCGAACGCCTGCTGGAAATTGCCGAACGTTTCCGGGATAGCGGTACAAGGGAAGCCAAAACGCAAGATCTGAGCTGGCGTGAATGGTCAGTCGAAAAGCGGTTGGCGCATGCGCTGGTCAACGGCATTACTGAATATATCGAAGCTGATACCGAAGAAGCTCGTCTGGCCGCAGCGCGTCCGCTGCATGTGATCGAAGGCCCGCTGATGGCCGGCATGAATGTGGTCGGCGATCTGTTTGGTTCGGGCAAAATGTTCCTGCCCCAGGTGGTTAAATCCGCACGCGTGATGAAGCAGGCTGTTGCGGTGCTTCTCCCTTACATGGAAGAAGAAAAGCGCCTGAGCGGTGGCGAAGGCCGCCAGAGTGCAGGAAAAGTGCTGATGGCAACCGTGAAGGGTGATGTGCATGACATCGGCAAGAACATTGTTGGCGTGGTTCTCGCCTGCAACAATTACGAGATCATCGATCTTGGCGTGATGGTGCCGACACAGAAAATTCTCGATACTGCGCGCGCGGAAAATGTCGATGTGATCGGCCTTTCGGGCCTGATTACGCCATCTCTCGACGAGATGGTGCATGTCGCGGCCGAAATGGAACGCGAGGGCTTTAACGTGCCGTTGCTGATTGGCGGTGCGACAACCAGCCGTGTTCATACGGCGGTGAAAATTCATCCGCGTTATGAGCAGGGACAGGCGGTTTATGTGATCGATGCCAGCCGTGCGGTTGGCGTCGTTTCCAATCTTCTGTCACCGGAAAACAAGGCAGGCTATATCGAAGGTATCCGTTCTGAATATGCCAAGGTTGCAGCAGCACATGCGCGTAACGAAGCGGATAAGAAGCGCTTGCCGTTGGCTCGTGCGCGCGAGAACGCGCATAAGCTCGACTGGGATGCTTACAACCCGCCGAAGCCGACTTTCCTTGGCACCAAGACGTTCGAGAACTACGATCTCGCAGCAATTGCTCGTTATATCGACTGGACGCCTTTCTTCCAGACCTGGGAGATGAAGGGGCGCTATCCGGCAATTCTCGAAGATGAAAAACAGGGCGAAGCCGCGCGTGCGCTTTGGGCAGACGCGCAGGCAATGCTTGCCAAGATCATTGAAGAAAAGTGGTTTGCACCGCGCGCCGTTATCGGTTTCTGGCCCGCCAATACGGTGGGCGACGATATCCGTCTCTTCACTGATGAGAGCCGGAAGGAAGCGCTAGCGACCTTCTTCACGCTACGCCAGCAATTGTCCAAGCGCGACGGTCGTCCAAATGTTGCTATGTCGGACTTCGTAGCGCCTCTAGACAGCAGCAAGCAGGATTATGTTGGCGGCTTCGTTGTGACCGCAGGCATTGAGGAAGTGGCAATTGCAGAGCGTTTTGAGCGAGCCAATGACGACTATTCGTCAATTCTCGTTAAAGCGCTGGCGGACCGCTTCGCTGAAGCTTTTGCGGAATTGATGCATCAGCGCGTGCGCAACGAGTTCTGGGGCTATGCGCCGGGTGAAGAACTACCGAACGACGATCTGATCCACGAGCGTTATGCGGGTATCCGCCCCGCACCTGGCTATCCGGCGCAGCCTGACCACACCGAAAAATCAACACTGTTTGAGCTGCTTGATGCGACCACTCAAACTGGGGTTGAGCTGACGGAAAGCTATTCCATGTGGCCGGGCTCATCGGTTTCGGGGCTCTATATCGGTCATCCGGAAAGCTATTATTTCGGCGTTGCCAAAGTAGAGCGTGATCAGGTTGAGGATTACGCTGAACGTAAAGGCATGAGCGTTGAGGAGGTTGAGCGCTGGCTGGGACCGATCCTCAACTATATACCGGGGCAAACACCGGAGCCAGTTGAAGCAGCTGCTTAAGTAGTTTATTAAATAATAAATATAAAGGCCCCGCATTATGGGGTCTTTATATTTAATTTACTAAAGTTTTATTTTCATAGAATAAATATTGGCTTTTTGAAAATGCCGAAAAATCTTGAAATCATTATGTATGGCTGACCCAAGAATCATGTGTTATGTAATACAGGTGGCTTACGGTTTTGTAGTCGATGATTTGAATTCGCGGATTCCGGCGCCATAGAATCCCTTCAGTTTATATTTGTTTGTCTGGCAATATATCGATGCCGGAGTGTGTATGCTTGCAGCGTTTTTAGAGTAAATATTGCTTCATAAGGAAAATGTTGGGATTCATGCAATGAAATGGGAAGATTTATACGAGAAGATACAATCATCCGATAATGCAGAGCAGTTATTTGAACACGTTAGATCTTATGCTGAAGCGCTCGGCTTTCAATATGCTTCATATGCCATGTGTGTGCCGTCTCTGAACAGTGTTGCTCGCTGGGTGCGTTTTGAATCCTTGCCCGACGGCTGGCAGAAGCACTACGCCGCCAAGAAATACGCGGATATTGATCCGATTATCAGGCGAGGGATAAATAGCATCGAGCCTTTGGTTTGGTCGGCTCGACAGTTTGCGGAAGCTCCCCAAATATGGGCGGATGCACAAGCGTTTGGTTTGAAGGCTGGTATTTCCCAGCCATGCTGGGCGGCTCAGGGCGTTTTTGGAATTCTCACATTCCTGCGCGAGAGACCAGCTTTGTCAGAAGGCGAAATCTCGATGCTGCGTCGCCAGATGCAGATTGTAACCAATCTTCTGCATCTTGCCATGTATGAACATGTCGATGTTCCCAGCATCAATTGTGTGGCGGAGGTTAATCTGACGGCACGTGAGCGCGAGATCCTGCGGTGGACGAGCGAAGGAAAGACTGCTGAGATTATCGGTAGGATCCTCAATATCTCGACCCGGACCGTTAATTTTCATATCAGCAATGTTCTCATCAAACTTGTTGCTGTGAACAAGGTACAGGCTGTCGCCAAGGCGCGGACTTTTGGTCTGCTCTAGAGCAGAATCTGACCGGAGTGAAACGAGGATTGATAAGATTATACTGAAATAGACTAAATTAGAGCGCCGATCTGATCCAATCAGATCGAAACGCGTTCTAATAACTTCTATCCTTCGGCGGTTTGGACCGAAGGATGCTTCAATCCTTGTTTGACAAAAGTTTTGCCTTCAAAAAACTGCTTTAATACCACAAATTTAGTAGTATTTTCCGTCACTTGGCTCAGAATACAGTTTCTTGATGCTGCGCAAGTTTGTTCCTGCTTCTGGCAAAAAACAGGCAAGTTTTCGCTCAAGCCTCTCGCAATAAGCGATAGCATACTTTTCCTTTTGTCCTGTCTTTCACGACAATGCGCTCAGAGTGGTTTTCCACGCTAGCGCCGGATCAAGGCATCTGCCCACCCTCCCGCCAGCTACTACGCATCGTGCTTTGTGCGTCCGAAAGGACGCACGACGCTCTAAAACCAAAGTTCATTGAGTAAGACTCATCGGACTTTGGTTAAGCCGGTGTGGCGATTGAACATTTTCAAGGCGTGATGCGTCAGCATCTTGAGCCGCCTTGGTATAAAGCGCATCCCGAAAAGTGTGAAACGGTTTTCGGATTAGATGCGCGTCGAAGTTAAAGTCCGATCCGGTTTCCGGGAGAAACAGACGTGCATCACGCATCCCTGACCAAGAACCTGACGCATCTTGAGCGTCTGGAAGCAGAAGCAATTCATATCTTTCGCGAGGTTGCCGCGACCTTCTCCAATCCGGTTATGCTATATTCGGTGGGCAAGGACTCGTCAGTGATGCTGCATCTGGCGATGAAGGCATTCTATCCTGCGCCACCGCCATTTCCTTTCCTGCATGTCGATACGACATGGAAATTCCGCGAGATGATCGAGTTTCGCGATGCGCAAGCCCGCGATAAGGGCTTTGAGCTGCTGGTGCATATCAATGAAGACGGCGTGCGCGATGGTGTTGGCCCCTTCTCCCATGGCTCCAATGTTCACACCCATGTTATGAAAACGGTGGGACTGAGACAGGCACTTGATAAATACAAGTTCGATGCTGCTTTCGGTGGCGCGCGCCGAGATGAAGAAAAATCCCGCGCCAAGGAGCGCATTTTTTCGTTCCGCAATGCACAGCACGGCTGGGACCCTAAGAACCAGCGTCCTGAAATGTGGAGGGTCTATAATACGAGGGTTTCAGCTGGTGAATCGATCCGCGTCTTTCCGCTCTCCAACTGGACCGAGCTGGATATCTGGCAGTATATCCTGCAGGAAAATATCCCGATTGTGCCGCTCTATTTCGCCGCGAACCGTCCTGTGGTTGAGCGCGATGGCATGCTGATCAAGGTCGATGACGACCGCATGACGCTTCGTCCCGGTGAAAAGGTGGAAGAACGCCTGGTGCGCTTCCGCACACTCGGTTGCTACCCGCTCACTGGCGCGATTGAATCAAGCGCCACCAATCTGTCCGATATTGTCGAAGAAATGCTGATCGCCCGCACATCCGAGCGTCAGGGCCGCGCCATTGACCGCGATGAGGCTGGTTCAATGGAAAAGAAGAAGCGGGAGGGCTATTTCTGATGAACGCCGTACTAAAGGCCTCTGTAACAAGTGCAGCCGTCAGCGATTTTCTGGCCGATCAGGAGCGCAAAACGCTTCTGCGCTTTCTCACTTGCGGCTCCGTTGATGACGGTAAGTCCACGCTGATCGGTCGCCTTCTTTACGATACCAAGTTGATTTTTGAAGACCAGCTTGCGACGCTGAAGAACGACAGTCGCAAGTTCGGCACGACCGAAGATGATTTTGACTTTGCCCTGCTGGTTGATGGTCTCGAGGCAGAGCGCGAGCAGGGCATCACCATTGATGTCGCTTATCGCTTTTTCTCAACGCCACGCCGCAAATTCATCGTAGCTGACACGCCCGGCCATGCACAGTATACGCGCAACATGGCAACTGGCGCATCGACTGCCGATCTTGCTGTTGTGCTGATCGATGCACGTCAGGGCGTGCTGACACAGACGCGTCGTCACTCCTTCATCGCTTCGCTCTTAGGCATTCGGCATATTGTGGTGGCCGTCAACAAGATCGATCTGGTTGATTTCTCACAAGAAGCCTTTGACGGAATTGTCGCTGATTATATGAGCTTCGCCAAAGAATTAGGCTTTGCGAGCATCCAGGCCATTCCGCTTTCGGCACGCTACGGGGATAATGTTACCAGCCTGTCTCCACGTATCGATTGGTATGAAGGGCCATATCTGCTTGAACATCTGGAAACGGTGCGGATTGATACGGAAGCGAATGCCAGGCCATTTCGCTTGCCCGTACAATATGTAAACCGGCCTAATCTCGATTTTCGCGGTTTTTCCGGGACCGTCGCTTCTGGTGTAATCACACAAGGCGACACAGTTGTTGTCGCAAAGTCGGGCAAGCAATCGAAGATCAAACGCATCGCCACTTATGATGGGGATTTACCGCGTGCTTCCGAAGGGCAGGCGGTAACTCTGGTTCTCGAAGACGAGATCGAGGTCTCTCGCGGTAACATGCTTGTGGGAGCTGAGGCACGCCCAGAAGTGGCCGACCGTTTCAGCGCGAATGTGGTCTGGTTTGGCGAAGAGGCTTTGCTGCCGGGCCGTTCCTATCTCCTGCGTACCGAAACGGACCAAACACCGGTCACGATCAACGAGATCAAGTACCGCACTGACGTCAACACATTCGCGCAGGAAGACGTTACACAACTGGATCTGAACGAGGTTGGCTTCTGCCATCTTCAGACGGCGGATCAGATTATATTTGATCCTTATGCGGATAACCGCGTGACGGGCGCTTTCGTGCTGATTGACCGTCTCACCAATGCAACTGTTGGTGCCGGCATGATCGATAGTGCGCTGCGTCAGGCGACCAATGTGCATCTGCAGGCTTTTGATCTCGACAAGCAGGCGCGTGCTGCGCAAAAATTCCAGAAGCCTGCCGTGCTTTGGTTCACGGGGCTTTCAGCATCTGGAAAGTCCACGATCGCCAACCGGCTCGAACAACGGCTTCACGCGCTCGGCAAACATACCTATTTGCTCGATGGCGATAATGTGCGTCATGGTCTCAATAGCGATCTCGGCTTTTCCGACGAAGATAGGGCGGAAAATATCCGCCGTGTTGGTGAAGTGGCGGGGCTGATGGCCGATGCTGGGCTGATTACGCTGGTATCGTTCATTTCGCCGTTCCGTTCTGAACGGGATCGCGTGCGTTCACGGCTGCCGGAAGCTGAGTTCATCGAAATCTTTGTCGACACACCGATTGAGGAATGCATGGCGCGTGATCCGAAGGGGCTTTATGCGCAGGCACTGCGAGGCGAGATCAAAGCCTTTACGGGTATCGATTCTCCTTATGAAACACCGCTTTCACCCGAGTTACATCTCAACACCGCAGGTCGTGACATTGACGAACTCGTCGCAGAGGTGGAAAAGTATCTGGCCGAACGTGGTGTTATCGGCAGCTATGGCAGCGATTCCTGGTCGATTTGAGAAAATGAAGATATCCGCCTCTCCAAAAGCTGATCTTGACGGCCAGGCACTTCTTGCCGTTTTGCAAGAGGCGACGCTTGAGGCCGGGCGCGTGATCATGAAGCATTATACCGACGGATGTGCGGTGAGTGCCAAGAAGGATCAGTCCCCGGTCACTGAGGCGGATCATGCGGCTGAAGCCATTATTCTCTCCGCGCTCGCTTCTGTTGCCTCCAATATTCCGGTGGTGGCAGAAGAAGAAGCGGCTGCAGGGCGCTTGCCTGCGCATCTGGGACGAAAATTCCTGCTGATCGATCCACTGGATGGAACGAGGGAATTTCTACTGCGCAATGGCGACTTCACAGTGAATATCGCGCTTATAGAAGACGGTGCACCTGTGGCTGGTCTGGTCTATGCGCCGGTGCGCAATCTTCTCTATGTGGGAAGCCCTGATGGTGCTGTTGAAATTGTAACGAGTTTTGACCATATCGCCAAAAGCCAACGATCGATTAAGGCGCGCATTGCTCCTGCGAAGCGCGTCGTGGTGTGCAGCCGGTCTCATATTACAACGGAGACAGAGCAGTTTCTGAAGGCCAACCAGATCGGCGATAGTGTTTCCGTAGGGTCTTCGCTCAAATTTTGCATGATTGCGCGCGGTGAAGCCGATTTATATCCCCGCTTTGGCCCGACAATGGAGTGGGATACGGCGGCTGGTGACGCAGTACTTCGCGCGGCTGGCGGAATGACGACCACATTTGATGCGCTTCCACTGACTTACGGTCAACGGTCCGATGGCACGGTGCAAAGCTTCGCCAATCCCGATTTTGTCGCTTATGGCGCAGGGACAGTTCCTGTTTTTGCTTAAACTAAAGCATTTCCAGCAAAAGTGGGAACCGGTTTTGCGTTCGGAAATGCGTAAAGACAAATAGTTACAGCGGTTCCAACCATTCAATATTAACTGGAACCGCTGTAAGCAGCATCAAAGCCCCTCTGTGCGACTGATAAGTCGGCTAATCGGGACATGTCTTCAAAAGACTGGAAAAAAAGCGCATACGCCCCTTGCGACTTGAAAACGGCAGCGCTATAAGCCGCTTCACGGTCGGGCTTAAGAGTCACGATTATATGGACACGGAGCGTAGCGCAGCCTGGTAGCGCATCTGGTTTGGGACCAGAGGGTCGGAGGTTCGAATCCTCTCGCTCCGACCATTTTCTTCTTAATTAATATTCCAAAAAAATATGTATGCGAAACCGGTGAAACTACTTCGTTTTGCCAAATACGGACATTCGCATGAACTCGCCGTCATATTCGGCAATTTCGACCAGTCTTTGCCTGTCGAGAATTTCAACCTTATACGATCTGAACATCACGAGCCCTTCTTCGCGCAACTCACGCATCATGCGATTGAGATGAATGGGGGTCAGGCCCAGGGCGTCCGCGAGCTGATACTGTGTGAGTGGACAATAAAATGAGTCTGGCTCACCCATTCCGCAGGATTTGACGCGATCTGAAAGCTCCAGCAAAAGATGCGCCGTGCGGACAAATGCGCTTCGGCAGCCAACATTCGTCAGGTGTTCAATGAGCATCGAACGCTGCCGCGAAAGAAGCTCAATGAAAATCATGCTCAGTCTGGGAATCTGCCAGATTGTTTTTTCCAGCGATGTTAGCGGTATTTCATAAACCGACATCGGTGTGATCGTCTTGATCGTATTGTAGCTGTAACCGTCTGCGGTTCTCAGCCCGACAAAGTCACATCGCATGGGAAAGTCGATGATTTGGCGTTCGCCACTCGAAAGATCGCGATAAACGCATCCCCAGCCTGAACGCACCAGATGAATACTTCTTATACGAGCGCCCTGATCAATGATGACGGCATCAGCAGGATAACTGCTCTCGGAAATGACGAGAGACTGCAAAGCTTGTTTTTCTTGCGTGTTTAATTTGGCCAGAATTGGAGGAGACTCCAATAAGCTAACCAAGCCGTCGATCAGTAGGGCGGTGGTGTTCAGGTTACCACTATGCATTTGCTGCCTATGCCCAACGAAAGTTATAGAATTTATAACTTTCTGTTCCCGAAGTCGTTCTAATGGTGACTACATTTTTTTATAAAGCGCTAACATAAGTTAATGACACGTTTATTTGACGATAGCAATATTTAGACCAGTCTTCACCGGGGTTGGCAATAAAAATCCTAATAAACTAGCGCAGTTTTTAGCATGACTAGTGTTTTGCGTCGAATGCAAACCTGAGTAACAGGGGAAACTAAGCAATGTTGGAAGTTAGAGAACAGTACTTATGGGCGACACCTGATGGCAGCGGCGATGGAGTTTCTATTGCTATAGGTGAGCGAACAAAAGACAGAGGATATTCGGCCGGTTTGCCTGTGCAGAGTGAGCCACATTTAATGCTCGTCTGTAAAAGCAATCTGGAGCGGGAGTGCCTCTTCAACGGACTAATGATGAACGGACTTAAACTGCCCGTCGTTAGCTATGCATCTATCGATAAGAACATGGCGTTGAATGGTGCAATCGTTATCCTCATGCATATCGGCTCAAAACGTCTCGCCGATCCGTTTTTTTCCGATGAGGTGGAGGCTGCGGTAAAGGCATGGCATCCGATACCGCTCGTACTCCTTGCCGAACGTGAGGAGTGGTCGCAGGTTTTGCGTGCGATGGAGATTGGAGCGCGCGGCTACATTCCGACATCGGTCGATATCAAGATTTGCGTGGAGGCCATTCATCTTGCCTTGGCGGGTGGGATGTATGTGCCAGCTTCGATGCTGATGAAACCGCCGCCGGAGGACTTGAGCGATGATGTATTGGGCGAGTTATTGACGGTACGCGAGATTGAAGTCGTTCATGCAATCCGAGTGGGTAAGTCCAACAAGATCATTGCGTTTGAACTTGGTATGAGTGAAGGCACAGTAAAGGCGCATGTTCATAACATTATGAGAAAGATCGGTGCCGCCAACCGCACCGAAGTCGCTTGCAAGCTGCACAAAATGTACGGCAATAAATTCAGCGAGGAATGAAATTATCCGCATGCATACTGATACACTCTGGAAAATTTGAAGCGTCGGACTGAAAACTCAGCCGGCGCTTCTTAGTTTTTGATGCATCTATACGGTATTCGGAAAAGATGCTCGTTAAAACAAACAGTGAGAGCGAAACGCGCTCTGAGTAAAAGGGTAGGGGCAGATTTGCACCTGCCCCTACAGAATGAGAGTGGGTATCCTTTGAGGGGACTCTCATTCTTTTCTGAGCGAGAGTAAACGCGATGACCTCCCGCTGCAGTCTTTCGGTTAGGTTGATTTCAAGCTCCGTTTGAATCCTCTGCGAAAACCTGCTGCGCACGTAACAGCCCTAACTCCAATCAGCGACGAAGGCTGATGCTGCCAGATGATCCTCCGGATGTCGTGCCAAAGGCAGAACCTGCGGAACTGCCACCGAGAAACCCGGTTCCGGATTGGGCCGTAGCTGCCGACTGGCCGCCTGAGCCGGATGTAAAGTAGCCCGAACCAATGCCGCCGCTGCCGCCGTAATGACCCATTTTGCTACCCATGCCACCGCCTATGCCAAGGACCGTGCCTTTGCCTTCTGCCCAGCCAGTGGTTGCGGCCTGGCCAGCAGCGGTGGAACCTGCGCCGAATGCAAAGCCGCCCGTCACTGCCGAGCCTGCGCCGCTGGCACCACCAAAGCTGCCATTCCAGTTTACGGTTTGCGCGGCTGCAGGCAGAGCGCCAGCCGCGAGAAGTGCGATAGAAGCAATAATGATTTTCTTCACGATGAAACTCCTCCTGTTTTTGACCGACATGTGTCCAAAGCGAATAGCCGAGGGGTGTCGGAGTTAGACCACTAGAGCGAGCATCGGCCCAAAAAATTGATTTTGAGCCGATGCTCTGAGCCGCCGCCCCGGCTTTACATGAGCGGTCCGGGGCAGTGCCATGCCCGGCTGTTGCTCGATGTATTACGCAGAACACATCCCTTGGCGCGCAACTGGTCTGAACTCAGGCCAAGGGCTTTTGCAGAATAAGTACGCTTACGGCCAGTTGCTTGTGGTGGTGGCGTAGTACCAGTTGCACTTGCAGGAATTGACGCTGGCTCTTCGTTAGAGACAGATGCCAAAAGTGGTGCCTGCTTTACTTGACGCGGCGCGGATGCGGAGCGAGCTCCCTGTGAAGGGCAGAACACACCTGTCGCATTGAGGGATGCTCTGACTTCCTTGTTGAGGCAAATCAGATCAAGTGCCGCCCCGTTTTGCCCCATGCCCAGAAGTGCTGCCGCATAGGCGCGCCGATTACATTCACGCATTTCATATGTACTGCCGATGCCGAGGCCCCAGCCTGTAGCTCCGACGCCGACGCTCGCCGAACCTGCACAAGAATGCACGCCCGCTGCCACAAGTCCCGGTGCAAAGGCCGGAACGGTGGTTTTGATTTTGTCTGGCGAGTTGTTACCTCCGCCAACAGCGATAGCTGTGGCGCCGGCCTGAGCCGACGAGTTTGTGTTATTATCTACATTCACGGTTTGAGCGAACGCACTTCCTCCGAAGAGAAGAAGTGTGCCAGACAAGCAAAGGATACCCAGTTTAGACATAGCTAACCCCTTCCACTTTTTACTTTGTATTTTTATGCTTTTATTATGATAGAGGCGCCAATATCATTTATTTTATTATTTCCATTTTACGCACGAAAAGGATTATTTCGATATTATGAAAATTCGTAGGCTTGTGAATATAATGTTGTGTTATTTTTTACCTACAACGTGTAAGTGGTTTATTATTATTAATCTTTATTGCTATCGTTCGGATATTTTCAAATCGCCAATTATGACGTTAGTTTTGCTTCTAAACGAAAGTTTATAGCTAGCGATTGCGATTGCAGGACTATGTTGGGAGGGGAACGCGCAAAAAGCTGGTTGCCTTCAATTGAGAAGCGAGAATTTCTGCCTCGTGAGGTCGCTTTCCGGCTGATGTGTCATCAAGCGGTTGCTTTCTCTTGCAAAACAGCGAAATTACGAACTCAAAGCATGTCGCGGAAAAGTGGGAACCGGTTTTCCGATAACGGCATGCGTGAAAATAAAGAGACAGAGCGAGCGCGTTGGGTATGATCAAAAGCGACTCGCTCTAGTTAGAACAATTCCATCGCCGGGCACAAAATGCAGCTTACTCCTCGCCACAATGCAATTCTGGATATCGCTCGCCGACAAGGGCAGGTGCTGGTCGATGATCTGGCAGCCGCGTTCGATGTGACACCACAAACTGTGCGCAAGGATCTCAATGATCTCTGCAAGGCGCGTTTGCTGCGGCGCATTCATGGCGGCGCACTCTACCCATCTGGGGTTGAGAACATGGAATATGAGGCGCGCCGCCGTATCGCAGCGCATGAGAAGGAGCTGATCGGGCGGGCGGCTGCTGAAATGATCCCCGATGGCGCATCGCTTTTTATCAATATTGGCACGACGACCGAGGCTGTCAGTCACGCGCTCATAGACCACAATCACCTGATGGTCATCACCAACAATATCAATGTCGCCAACACGCTGCGTGTCTATCCCGAAATAGAGGTCGTTATTGCTGGCGGTGTCGTTCGTGCCTCCGACGGTGGTATTGTGGGTGAAGCGGCGGTTGATTTCATCCGTCAGTTCAAGGTCGATTATGCGATCATTGGTGCCTCAGCGATGGATGAAGATGGTGCTC
The DNA here is from genome assembly GCF_025846885.2 of Brucella sp. HL-2. Lineage (NCBI taxonomy): Bacteria > Pseudomonadati > Pseudomonadota > Alphaproteobacteria > Hyphomicrobiales > Brucellaceae > Brucella > Brucella sp. HL-2. The sequence continues at coordinate 521,696 of NZ_JAOYTK010000001.1, forward strand.
TGCTCGATTTCGATTTCCGCGAAGTGAAAGTCGCTCAGGCTATCATCGCCAATGCACGCCACGTGATTCTTGTGACCGACTCAACAAAGCTCGAACGAACGGCGCCAGTACGACTTGGTCATATATCGCAGGTCCATACCTTCATCACTGACCGTTGTCCGTCACAGCAATTGCGCGATTTGTGCCGCGAAAACGAGGTCGAACTCATCGAAACCGCCGAGCAAGCCTCTGCTGAGGAGAAAGAATTGTAGTTTCGTTTCATTTTCGTTTTGCTTTCGTATGAAATGAATTATATTCGCTTTGGTGGTTGGAGAAGGTCTTCAGGGTTCGCCATGGCGCAGAATAAAATATTCGATAAAATATTCGACATTTTCGTAATCGGTGGCGGCATCAACGGATGCGGCATTGCAAGAGACGCCGTGGGGCGTGGCTTCTCTGTTGGTCTTGCCGAGATGAACGATCTGGCAAGTGGCACCTCGTCGCGCGCCACCAAGCTCATTCATGGTGGTTTGCGCTATCTGGAGCATTACGAGTTCCGTCTGGTGCGCGAAGCGCTGATGGAGCGGGAAGTGCTGTGGGCCAATGCGCCGCATCTCATCCACCCGATGCGCTTTGTGCTGCCTTTTCATAAGGGCGGCGTGCGTCCGGCCTGGCTTTTGCGCCTTGGCCTGTTTCTGTACGACCATTTGGGTGGCCGCAAGAAACTGCCTGCGACGCGCACGCTCGACATGCGAACCGACCCTTCTAGCGCACCATTGAAGCCACTTTTCACCAAGGCTTTCGAATATTCGGATTGCTGGGTGGATGATGCTCGTTTCACCGCCCTGACTGCGCGTGACGCCGCCGATCGTGGAGCGATGATCCGCACACGAACCAAGGTCGTATCCGCGCGCCGTGACCATGAAGCATGGACTGTGACGCTGGAAAATATCGACACTGGTAGGCGCGAAGAGGTTCGTGCGCGTCTGCTGGTCAATGCCGCTGGCCCATGGGCCGATAAGGTATTGCAGGGCGTTGAGGGCGATCGGCAACTGCACAATGTGCGTCTGGTTCAGGGTAGCCATATCGTGGTGCGCAAAAAGTTCTCCGATCCGCGTTCCTATTTCTTCCAGAACAATGACGGACGTATCATCTTTGCCATTCCCTACGAGGACGATTTTACGCTGATCGGCACCACTGATCAGGACTATAAGGGCGACCCGGCCAAAGCTGCGATCAGTGACAGGGAAACCGATTATCTCTGCGCTTGTGCCAGTGAATATTTCAAGGAGCCAGTGCGCCTTGAGGATATTGTCTGGACCTATTCCGGTGTGCGCCCGCTTTATGATGACGGCGCAAGCAAGGCGCAGGAAGCAACCCGCGATTATGTGTTGAAAGAAGATGCCCCTCAGGATGCCGCTCCGCTGATCAACGTGTTTGGTGGCAAGCTGACCACGGCTCGCAGGCTAGCCGAGCATATGCTTGAGAAGATCGAGCATCGTTTAGGCAAAAAAGGTGCATCATGGACCCATGCAGCACCTCTGCCGGGTGGCGATTTTGAGGCAACGTCCTTTGATCGTGAGCTTGAAAAGCTGAAAGCGGCCTATCCGTTTCTTTCGTCCACTCATGCGCGTCGTTTGTTCAGGCTCTATGGAACGCGAGCACACGTACTGCTTGGCAAGGCGAGTTCGCTGGCTGATCTCGGGCGGCATTTTGGTGCCGATCTCTACGAAGCAGAAGTGCGCTATCTCGTTGAGAATGAGTGGGCGCATACGGCACAAGACATTTTATGGCGACGCACAAAACTTGGCCTGCGAATGAACGCGATAGAGGTTTCTGCTCTTGAGGCTTTCGTTCAACCAGTGAAAGCTGCTTAATCCCTGACTTGCAACGCTTGATATAAAAAGTCATTATCTTCCGGCAGGCGGTTTCCAGCCTTTCTGGGAGGAAAACATGGGTGCACCGCAAGACAGAATTCATGCTGACCGCATCCAGTCCGCTATCGATACGGGTGGTGCGGCCCGCTCGGCTCTCGTCGCGTCATGGCGGCGATCAGCACAGTTGCATGGACTGGACCCGGCGGAGCTTGGTGCCGTCCAGACGCTTTCTGACGGCGAATTTCGCAATGTGCGTGAGCGTATGGAGCGTGTCGTCAATATAGCCCAAGCGAGCATGGATCGCCTTTATATGGCGGTCGGCGGTGTTGGTTGCTGTGTGCTTCTCGCTGACAGTGACGGCGTGCCGGTTGAGCGACGGGGTGCTGCAGGCGATGATGATACATTCTACGAGTGGGGTCTGTGGACCGGTGCCGTGTGGAGCGAAGCTGTCGAAGGCACCAACGGGATTGGAACCTGCATCGCCGAACAACGTGCGCTGACCATCCATCGCGATCAACATTTTCACACTCGAAACATAGGCCTTTCCTGCACGGTTGCGCCGATCCACGACCATCAGGGTCGGCTGATGGCAGCGCTTGATGTCTCATCATGCCGCAGCGATCTGACTGAGGCCTTTGTTCAACTGATTTCCGTCGCGGTTATTGATGCGGCTCGCCGGATAGAGGCTGAAAACTTCCGTCAGGCTTTTCCTCAGGCACGCATAATGCTGGCTCCAAGTGCTGATCGCACCGGCGGTGCGCTGATCGCAGTCGACAAGGATGATCTGGTGATTGGTGCGACAAGGGCTGCAAGGCTTTCTCTCGGTCTTACCGATGAAACCCTTTCGGCAGCACTTCCGGCTGCTGACATTTTGGGTTGGAATGCGGATCCGCGAGAGGATATGGCGGAGTCTGAAAGAAGCGTTATCCTGCGGGCCATTGCGCGTTCAGATGGCAATGTTTCCTCCGCTGCCAAGCTTCTTGGTATCAGCCGTGCCACGCTTCACCGTAAGCTCAATCGCCTGAAAATCATTCGTCCGAACTAGAATCTTCATTCGGTTTTCCAATGTGTCTCATTATTGAGACACATTGATCCTGCATAGTCATCGGTGTGGATGACTCCTCCCAAGAGCCGCGCCATCTTGAATTAAGAAACGCCGTAGGAGCGGCGTTGTCTTTGGGAGGAATGTCATGAACAAGGTAGAATTTCATCGCTCCGTAAAGCCGGAGTTTGCCAAACGCTATGGCAATTTCATTGGCGGCAAATGGGTTGAACCCAAGTCTGGCCGCTATTTCGAAAACACATCCCCAGTCAATGGCCAGGTTCTGTGCGAAGTTGCACGTTCTGATGCGGCCGATGTTGATGCGGCTCTTGATGCGGCACACGCAGCCAAGGATGCATGGGGCAGAACCAGCCCTGCTGAACGTGCCGTTATCCTTAACAAGATCGCAGACCGCATCGAGGCAAATCTGCCGAAACTCGCAGCCGCTGAAACATGGGACAACGGCAAGCCGATCCGCGAAACCACAAATGCGGATCTGCCACTTGCTATTGATCACTTCCGTTATTTTGCCGGTGCAATCCGTGCGCAGGAAGGCGGAATTTCGGAAATCGACCACGACACGGTCGCTTACCATTTCCACGAGCCGCTCGGTGTCGTCGGCCAGATTATTCCGTGGAACTTCCCAATTCTTATGGCTGTTTGGAAGCTGGCGCCAGCACTTGCTGCCGGTAACTGCGTGGTGCTGAAGCCAGCAGAACAGACACCTGCATCCATCCTCGTGCTGATGGAGATCATTGGTGATCTTCTGCCTGCGGGCGTGCTCAACGTAGTCAATGGTTTCGGTCTGGAAGCTGGCAAGCCACTTGCATCGAGCCCGCGCATAGCCAAGATCGCCTTTACCGGTGAAACGACGACCGGTCGTCTCATCATGCAATATGCCAGCCAGAACCTTATCCCGGTTACGCTGGAACTGGGCGGCAAGTCGCCAAACATCTTCTTCTCCGACGTCACTGCGGAAGATGACGATTTCTTCGACAAGGCTATCGAAGGCTTTGTCATGTTCGCGCTTAATCAGGGCGAAGTCTGCACCTGTCCAAGCCGTGCGCTGATTCATGAAAAAATCTATGACAAGTTCATGGAACGCGCTTTGAAGCGTGTCGAGGCAATCGTTCAGGGTGATCCTCTTGATCCGGCAACCATGATCGGTGCGCAGGCATCTAGCGAACAGCTGGAAAAAATCCTGAGCTATATCGATATCGGCAAGCAGGAAGGTGCAGAAGTGTTGACCGGCGGTGGACGCAATGAGCTCGCCGGTGATCTGGCAGGCGGCTATTACGTCAAGCCGACCGTCTTCAAAGGCACCAACAAGATGCGGATTTTCCAGGAGGAAATCTTCGGTCCTGTTGTTTCGGTCACGACCTTTAAGGACGATGCCGAAGCGCTCGCGATTGCCAATGACACACTTTATGGTCTTGGCGCAGGTGTATGGACGCGTGACGGTACGCGCGCTTATCGCTTTGGTCGTGCCATTCAGGCAGGCCGCGTCTGGACAAATTGCTACCACGCCTATCCGGCCCATGCGGCGTTCGGTGGCTATAAGCAGTCGGGTATCGGTCGTGAAAACCACCTCAAGATGCTCGACCATTACCAGCAGACCAAAAACATGCTGGTGAGCTACAGCCCGAAGAAGCTCGGCTTCTTCTAAAAAGTAAAGGCGGTTCGTGGCTTTCACGCCTCGAGCCGCCGCCTATCCTTGCAGTTTCATCGGTACAGTACGGCCTCACTTGCACTATCGATCTGAGGCCGTTCCCCCCTGTTTCCTCCCAGGAAAGTGGCGGGTCGGTGCGGTTTATACCCTTGCCGGCCCGCCTAAAAACAGAAGGAACTTCCAATGGCAAAGACAATGAAAGCGGCCGTGGTCCGCGAATTCGGTAAACCACTGACAATTGACGAAGTCCCGATTCCCCAGCCGGGAGATGGCCAGATTCAGGTGGCAATTCAGGCGTCTGGCGTCTGTCATACCGATCTTCATGCCGCTGAGGGCGATTGGCCCGTAAAGCCTAACCCTCCATTTATCCCCGGTCACGAAGGCGTTGGTTTTGTCTCGGCTGTCGGTAAAGGCGTCAAGCATGTCAAGGAAGGTGACCGCGTCGGCATTCCTTGGCTCTATACGGCCTGCGGCCATTGCGTGCATTGCTTGGGTGGCTGGGAAACGCTTTGCGAAGAGCAGCAGAATACCGGCTATTCCGTCAATGGCGGCTTTGCTGATTATGTCGTTGCTGATCCCAATTTCGTTGGACACCTGCCCAAGAACATCGAGTTCAACGAGATCGCGCCTATCCTTTGCGCAGGCGTAACAGTCTATAAAGGCCTCAAGGTCACGGACACCAAGCCCGGTGATTGGGTGGTGATTTCCGGCATTGGCGGTCTTGGCCATATGGCAGTGCAATATGCCAAAGCGATGGGGCTGAATGTTGCTGCCGTCGATATCGACGACAAGAAGCTGGATCTCGCCCGCAGGCTTGGTGCGACTGTGACGGTCAATGCCAAGACGCATAATGATCCGGCAGCCTATATCAAGAAAGAAACCGATGGCGGCGCACAGGGCGTGCTTGTCACAGCCGTTTCGCCGAAGGCTTTTGAACAGGCAATCGGCATGGCTGCGCGTGGCGGCACAATTGCGCTCAACGGGCTGCCAGCTGGTGAATTCCCACTGTCGATTTTCAACATGGTGTTGAACGGTGTTACCGTGCGCGGCTCTATCGTCGGCACGCGCCTTGATCTGCAGGAATCGCTTGATTTTGCCGCCGATGGCAAGGTTAAGGCGACCATTCGCACCGACAAGATCGACAATATTAATGCGATTTTTGATGAAATGCGCGCGGGCCAGATTGAAGGCCGCGTTGTAATGGACCTGACGCAGTAATCAGGGCATATTTGTAAATAAAGCCGCCGTAGTAATGCGGCGGCTTTCTTCATGGGAGGAGGAAGCATGGCGCAAGTTGCACAAAATCAGCAGGTTACTGCGACTGACGCAGCGCTCGAGCTGATAAATGAATTGCAGGCAGAATACGGGGCGATCATGTTTCATCAGTCGGGCGGTTGCTGTGATGGCTCCTCGCCGATGTGCTATCCGCAAGGCGATTTACTGTTGTCTGATGCAGATGTGAAGCTTGGCGAGATCGGTGGTGCACCGTTTTACATCAGCGGCTCGCAATACGAAGCCTGGAAGCATACCGAACTCATCATTGATGTCGTGCCGGGGCGAGGTGGTATGTTCTCGCTCGACAATGGCCGTGAAAAGCGTTTTCTCACCCGCTCCAAGATATGCACGATTTGAAACATGTCTCCCAAAAGTGGGCAACGGTTTTGGGGATAAAGACAGGCGTAAAAACAATAGTTAAAGCGCATCGCGCTTTAGCGCTTTGCGTTGATAGGCAAAGCAGCTACTTAAACTATTGGGAATACCGGGGAGAGAGTACATATCGGCCATGGCCGCATCCAATAAAAGAGCGACAATCCATGATGTGGCGCGTCTCGCTGGCGTGTCTATCAAGACAGTATCAAGGGTTTACAATGATGAACCCAATGTGCGCGACACGATCCGTGAGCGTGTGAGAGAAGCGGGTGCCGAGCTGCGCTATCGCCCGAATGCGGCAGCGCGCAATCTGGTTGAAAGACGCTCGCATCTCATTGGGCTTTTCTTTGAAAATCCAAGCCACAGTTATGTCACAGAATTGCAGAACGGAGCGCTGGATCGTCTGCGTGGCACCCGCTACCGGCTGCTGATATTTCCGGTCGAAAATCGTGCCGATATTCGCGGTTCGTTGATTGAAACCGCGCATGCTTCCGGGCTTGATGGCATAATCGTCACGCCACCCATGTCTGATGATCCAGAGATTTTGCAGGAATTGATTGCTTCCGCCATGCCATTTTCACGGGTGGCGGGTGATTTTAATGTGCATCCGACTGACAGCGTGGCAATCGATGACGCCGCCGCCACCTTTGACCTGATGGATTATCTTCTCAAGCAAGGCCATACGAGGATTGCTATCATTATTGGTGATCTGACGCATCGTTCTGCGCAGTTGCGCCTTGAGGGCTATCGCCGGATGCTTGATGAGGCAGGCATCGAGCACAATCCCGATTATGAAGTTGGCGGTGGGTTCAGTTTTGACAGCGGGTTGACGGCTGGCAGAAAACTGATGGAGCTGCAAAAAAGGCCAACGGCTATTTTCGCTTCCAATGATGATATGGCGGCAGCCGTTCTGCAGATTGCCTATGATTATAAGCTGGACGTGCCCGGTGATCTGACCATTGTGGGCTTCGATGACAGCGCTATCGCAAGCATGGTTTCGCCACAGATTACCACCATTCGTCAGCCCATACGCGAGATGACCCGTGATGCCGTGGATATGCTTTTACAGCAGATCGAAAGCGGCGACGCATCGCCATCGCGGCATGTCGAATATAAGCTGATCATCCGTCAGTCGTCCGGCAAAGCGGCGGAGTAAAGCATGTCTCCCAAAAGTGGGAACCGGTTTTTGGGTCGAGACATGCGGAAAAGCAAAAGATTAAAGCGGGGCCGGTAATCCCGGCCCCTTTCGTTTTTAAGATGGAAGAACATCTTCCAGTCCCTTGGTCAGTTCCAGGGCTTGTCGTTCAAACATGCGGCGATAAATGCCACCCGGCTTACGGATAAGTGCATCGTGATCGCCTTCTTCGAGGATCTCGCCTTTGTCGAAGACCAGCAACCGATCAAGCGCACGAACCGTCGAAAGCCGGTGTGCAATGACAAGCGTCGTACGACCGATCATCAGCCGCTCCATGGCCTGCTGGATCAGCAACTCCGATTCTGAGTCAAGGCTCGACGTTGCCTCATCCAGAATAAGGATCGGTGCATCTGCCAGAAACGCACGGGCAATTGCCACACGCTGACGTTCGCCACCAGAAAGCTTCACGCCACGCTCGCCAACAAGCGTCGCATAGCCCTTTGGTAGACGCATGATGAAATCATGCGCACTGGCAAGCATTGCTGCGTGCTCGATCTCGGCCTGTGTTGCGCCGGGACGGGCATAAGCAATGTTTTCGGCCAGCGTCCGGTGAAACAGAATTGGCTCCTGTTGCACGATGGCAATCTGTGAACGCAGCGAAGCCTGTGTGACTTCCGCAATGTTCTGACCGTCAATCTTAATGGCACCGCCACTGACATCGTAAAGACGCTGGATGAGCTTGACGAATGTCGTCTTGCCCGAACCCGAATGACCGACCAGCCCCACACGCTCACCAGCATCAATCTTGACCGAGAAGTCGCGATAAAGCGCTGCTGCGTGGTTGCCGTAATGGAAGGTGACGTTATCGAATGTGATCTCGCCATTTCCAATCTTGATTGCAGACGCACCCGGCCTGTCGGCAATGCCATAAGGCTCGGCTTCAATCTGAACCAGTTCTTCCATGTCATTGACCGAACGCTGCAGGTTGCGGATATGCATACCAACGTCGCGCAGATAGCCCTGCAACATGAAGAAAGCGGTCAGAACGAAGGTGATGTCACCCGCCGTTGCTTTACCCTGGCTCCACAGGTAAAGCGCAAAGGCAATGACCACACCGCGCATAATCAGCAGATTTGCGCCCTGAATGAAGCCGTTCAGTGTGCCAATCAGCCAGGTGCGGCGTGTCCGGCCGCGCCACTTGGTGACAACCTTTGCAAGACGCGCATCTTCACGACCTTCAGCACCGAAAGCCTTAACGACTGCATTGCACGAAATGGCATCGGCCAAAGCGCCGCCCATGCGTGTGTCCCAGCTGTTAGCGAGCGTTGCTGCAGGTGCAACAAAGCCCAGCGAAATCACGATCGTGCACACGATGAAAAGCACCGAGCCGATAGCAACCAGCAAGCCCATCATCGGCCAGTACCACGAAAGCAAAGCAACCGAACCGAGCAACATCAGTATTGACGGCAGCAGTGCGACGATCAGCGTGTCGTTGAGCAGGTCAAGCGCCCACATGGCGCGCGAAACCTTGCGCACCGTTGATCCCGCAAAAGCATTGGCGTGCCAATCGGTTGAAAACCGTTGCAGCCTGCGGAACGAGCTTGCTGCCATGTCACTCATGATCTTCAGTGTGAAGTCTGTAATGACATAGAAGGTCAGCTGACGTGTTATGAGCGCTACTGCGCCCAGCACAAGCAGGACGATCAGGGCCTCGATTGCGGCGTTCCATGCATTGTCGCCGCTAAGCGAAAGCGCATCGACCAGTCGCCCTGAATAGAGCGGAGTCAAAACATCTGCGGCTGTTGCAAGCAGCATGCCGATAATCATCAGCGACAGCCGCACGGGCTGACTTCGCCAGTGGCTGAAAGTGTAGCCAAGGACATTGCGGAACGCAGGTCCCCGGAAATCTATACGAAACCGAGTCATATGAATAATACCAGCCCGCAAAACGGCGGATTCTGGTTCCTTTAAAAGCATTTCCAGCAAAAGTGCGAAGCGGTTTTGCGTCGGACAAAGCGTGAAACGAAGATAAAACAAGCAGCCGGAAGGGCTGCGGCAAATTGGGAAGTTTTTAGGAATGTGCCCTTTTAGGGAGGGCGGTCAGGCCTTAGCCTGCAGCACGGGCCAAAGACTTAAAGCTTGGAAGCGCCCGCGTTAACACCGGGCACCGACGGAAATGGATAGACACGCATCTCATACCTCTTGCCAGTGTTTCAGATGTCTGCACAATAAATGAGCAAATGTTTTTGCCAAGTGGCAAAATGCGGAATTTTGCTTTCAACCTATTGAGTGTGGCAAAAATGTCAGACCAGAATGTCTCCCAAAAGTTGGAACGGTTTTGAGGCTAAGACATGCGTAGAGCAAAGACTTACAGCGGTTCCAGTTAATATTGAATCATTGAAGCTGCTGTAACTATTTGTTTTTACGCATTTCCAAACGCAAAAGCGGGAACCGCTTTTGCGTTTGGAAATGCTTTAAAGCACATCGCGCTTTATACCTTTCGTGGCCAAGCCGCGAGCTTGCGCGAGAAATGCGAAATGGTTGCATGCAGCAGCATTGTGAAGGCTGCCAGCACAAACAGGCTGGCGAACATGAGATCGACCTTGGCGCGCCCATTGGCAAGTAACATAAGATAGCCAAGACCTTTCGATGCGCCGACCCATTCGCCCACAACCGCACCGATTGGCGCATAGACTGCCGCCAAGCTCAAGCCTGAAGCAAGCGAAGGGAAGGCCGCGGGTATGCGAACGCGAAACAGAATATGCATCCGTTTGGCGCCGAGATTTTCCGCCGCGTTGATAAGGGTTTGATCGGTGCGCTGCATTCCATCCAAAAAGGTGGAAACGACCGGGAAAAAGATCATTAGAATGGTGACGGCAATTTTGGATGCCGGGCCGTATCCGAGCCAGAGGGTGAGGATCGGGGCAAGTGCAAATATAGGGATGGCCTGACTGAACACCATCACGGGCATGACAAGCCGTTGAGCAAGCGGCGACATCATCAGGCCAATTGCGGTCAGCACACCAATGGCACAGCCAAGAAAAAGCCCACCCAGTACTTCGCCAAATGTCACGATGGCATTATCCGCGATCAGCTGCGCATTGGTGAGGAGGGAGAGAACCACATCAAGTGGACCGGGCAAAATGAAGCGTGGCATTTGCCAGATGCTCACCACTGCCTGCCACAATCCGAGCACTGCAAACGCCGACAGAAACCCGTCGGCGATGCGTTTTTTACGGGAGCGAGAAACCACGCTCGTCACTTTGCTTTTAGCCCCATGCTCCAGAAATTCGCTTCAAGCCTGCTGGCGATTGCAAAAATCTGGCAGAGCTTTGGCCAGCGCGGACTGTTCTCGAAATCGGTGCCAATGCGATCTTTGGCGGCCTGATCAAAAAGCTTGCCGACCGTATGGCACATGTCCTGATAATCAGCCCCGGCATAGGTGTCGATCCACTCCTGATAAGGTGTGCCAGCCTTTGCCGTTGCGGCAAGGTTGATCCCGATTTCACCATAACCATGTGCGCAAGGCACAAGGGCGGTCAGCAGGTCGAGAAAATCGCCCTGATAGCCGCAATCCAGCACATAGCGCGTATAGGCCAGATTTTCCGGCTCTTCGCGGGTGTTGTAAAGATCGTCTTCGCTGATGCCTTCGCGCGCGCAGATGCCGACATGCAGCGGCAGTTCCGTAACCGCCAGCCCGTGCATGATTTCCGCGCAAAGCCGCGTTTCCTGCAAGCTGCCTGCCTTCACGACACCAAGCGCAAAGGCACGGGCATAATGATGCAGATAGACATAATCCTGTCTGAGATAGTGCAGGAAAGCTGACTTGGGCAACGTACCATCGCCAAGCCCACGTACAAACTCATGATCGATATAAGGCTTCCAGTCCTCAAGGGTTGCTGCCCGCAGACGGGTGAATAATTCTGACGAATAATGCGGCTGTGGCACGCTCATCATTTGCTCCCTTCAGCATTGATGTCGATGGCAAATTTCTCGACAGGCAGGATCGAGGGCACGAGGCCGTTTTCCTTGAGGTAGGTTTCGTAGCGGCTCCAGCGTCCATAATCGAGGCTGGCAGGGGAGCGTGAGAAACGGGCGACGGTATCTTTCCAGGCGCGCTGGTTCAGCTCGTCTTTGAGTTCAGAACTGTAGGACGCAAACACCTCATAGCTCTGCTCCGGGTGATTGACGATGTATTGCGCTGCCTTTTCCGTGGCAGAGAGAAAGCGCGAAATCTTGTCTTTTTCGGCGGCATCAAGCTTGTTGGAGTTGGCGACATAAACCAGCTCGTCATAGACTGGCACACCTTCTTCCTCGACGAAGAAACACTTGCCCGCAACACCTTCAACCGCCATCTGGTTGAGTTCGACATTGCGATAAGCGCCCATCACCGCATCAACCTGCTTCGACATGAGCGATGGTGCGAGCGAGAAGTTCACATTGATGAGTTCAACATCTGAAAGCTGAATGTCGTGTTTTTTGAGAATTGTGCCGAGCACTGTCTCTTCAACACCCGCAACCGAGAAACCTATCTTCTTGCCCTTGAGATCGGCGATTGAATTGACCGAACCGTCATCGCGCACCATCAGGCAGTTGAGCGGGGAATCCACCAACGTGCCGACACGGATCAGCGGAATATCGGCATGCACATCGAGATGCACCTGCTGCTGATAGGAAATTGCGAGATCAGCCTGCCCGGCCGCAACCATTTTGGGTGGCACGGAAGCGTCCGCTGGTGCCACGATGTCTACATCAAGTCCTGCATCCTTGAAGTAACCGAGCTTGTCAGCCACGATGATAGGCCCATGGTCAGGGTTCACATACCAGTCCAGAATGAGCTTGAATTTATCGTTGGCGTGTGCCGGCTGAGGTGACATCAGGGCAAGCGAAGCCGTGGCGCTGAAAAGCGCAGCAAAAATCAGTTTTTTCAATGTTTCCTCCAGAAACTAAATTACATAAGCACGGGTAATTTCGATCCATTGCCGCACGCGGGCTTCCGGATCGGGATTGAGGGTGATGTCGGTGACGACTGAAACAATGTCGGCGCCCGCCTTAAAGACGCCGGGCGCGCGGTCGACATTCATGCCGCCAATGCCAACGAGTGGAATGTTACCGAGGGCTGTCTTCCATTCCCGCACGCGGTCCAGTCCCTGTTCGTGCCATTTCATCTTCTTGAGAATGGTCGGATAGACAGGACCGAGCGCGATATAGGCAGGCTCAAGCGCCATTGCGCGATCGAGTTCTGCTTCATCATGGCTGGAAATACCGAGCTTTACGCCGCCCGCACGGATTGCATCGAGATCGGCGTCATCGAGATCTTCCTGACCAAGATGTATGAAATCGCAGCCTTCCTCTATCGCCAGCTTCCAGTAGTCGTTGACGATGAGCTGGCAGTCATGTGCTTTGCAAATGTCACGTGCTGCACGGATTTCTGTGCGCAGTTCTGCATCATCCTTATTCTTGATACGCAACTGCACCAGCTTGATGCCAAGTGGCACCATGCGTTTGATCCAGTCTGCACTGTCAAAGATCGGGTAGAACGGATCGAGGGCCATTACAAAAATGCCTTTCCGATAAGGGGAGTGGAGGGGGCGGCCATATCGCGCGCGTCGATCGGATCGGCTTCATAGGCGAGGCGTCCGGCTTCAACGGCAAGTGCGAAAGCGCAGGCCATTGCGGTGGGGTCACCAGCCTTGGCGACGGCGGTGTTGATCAGCACCGCGTCATAACCAAGCTCCATTGCGTGCGCTGCATGTGAAGGCACGCCGATGCCCGCATCCACCACCAGCGGAACGTCGGGAAAATGCGCGCGCATGGTTCTGAGCGCATAAGGATTGTTCAACCCGCGCCCCGAACCGATGGGTGCGCCCCATGGCATGAGCACTTTGCAACCAGCTTCGAGCAGCTTTTCGGCCACCACCAGATCGTCATTCATGTAGGGAAAAACATCAAAGCCGTCATCGCAAAGGATGCGTGCTGCTTCCACCAGCCCGAAAGGGTCAGGCTGCAGCGTGTCATGATCGCCGATGACTTCGAGTTTGATCCAATTGGTGCCGAAGACTTCACGTGCCATCCTGGCCGTAGTGACCGCTTCGCGTGGCGTGTGACAGCCAGCGGTGTTGGGCAGGACAGACACGTCCATCTGCTTGATAAGTTTCCAGAAATCCTGACCTGCACGCATGTCACCGCTTTCGCGCCTGAGCGAAACAGTCACGATTTCCGTCTTTGATGAACGGACGCTGTCCGCTAGAATGGCCGGTGATGGGTAAAGTGCTGTGCCAAGCAAGAGACGGCTTTCAAACGTTTTTCCATAAAACTCCAGCAACTTAACCTCCTTGCATCGGAGCGAGAACTTCGATGCGGTCGCCAGTAGAAATTGTAGTCGTTTCGCGCTCGTCACCCGCGATGAACTCACCATTGAGTGCCGTTGCCACCACAGCCTTGTCGAGTTCGATTTCTGTCAGCAAAGCTGCAAGAGTGGCCGCAGTCGTCTCTACGACCTCGCCATTGAGAACAATGGTCATGAAAGTTCCTCCAAAAGTTCAGGTCTTTCTTCGGGTTGCGTTGCTGCTGCAACGGCCATACGTGCGACCGCCGGTGACAGCAGAAAGCCGTGCCGGTACAACCCGTTGACATAAATGGTTTTGCCGCGCCTGCTTACACGCGGCAGGTTATCGGGGAAGGCGGGGCGGGCATCGACGCCGGTTTCCAGAATTTCCGCCTCGCCAAATGCCGGATGCAGCGCATAGGCGGCACTCAACATTTCCAGCGTCGAGCGAACGCTGATGCCGCCTCGCTCATCGCTTTCGATCATAGTTGCGCCGATCATGTGGATGCCGTCGCCACGCGGCACGATATAAAGCGGAATGCGTGGATGCAGCAGGCGCACAGGGCGCGAAAGATTGATGTCGCGGGAGCGGACCACCAGCATTTCGCCTTTAACCCCGCGCAGATCCTGCAACTGATCACGCGCCGCAAGACCACGCGCATCGACGGTGATATCGGCGTCGATCTTTACGTCTTTCGCATCCTGTCCCAGATGAAAGACCACGCCTTTTTTCTGCAGTCGGTCTGCCAGTTCGATCAGCGTCTTGCGTGGGTCAAGGTGTCCTTCCTGCGCGAAGAACAATCCCTGTCGGAAGCGGCCTGCAAGATCGGGTTCCAGAGCATCGATGCGTGCTTGATCAATAATATCGAAAGCATCCGTTCGACGGGCAAAGCGGCGCAATTCTGTGGTATCCCGCAGATGCGAAAGCACGAGTGTTCCCTCGCGTTTGACGCCAGATACCTGGCGTTCCCACCAGCCAATGGCCTCCTGTCCGAGACGAACGACCGGCTCTTCAGCGCTTTCGCCTTCGCACCATGGTGCAAGCATGCCGCCAGCAAGCCACGAGCAACAATCACTGCCGATTTTCGGACTGAGTGCAATGATGGTAACTGCATGGCCTTGATCGGTAAATTCGGCGGCAGTGGCAAGGCCCGCCACGCCTGCGCCGATGATCGTAACCCGCATCATACCTGCTCCCTGATATCTGTATTCCAGAGGGCATGAAAGTGATGCACAGGGCCATGTCCGTGACCAACCTTAAGCTTGTCTGCGTTCCGGATCGCGGCTTGCAGATAGGTGTGCGCCTCTCGAAGAGCGTGTTCAAGCGAGAGGCCTTTGCCAAGTCCTGCTGCAATCGCGGAGGACAACGTGCAGCCCGTTCCATGCGTGTTGGCGGTGTAAATGCGGGGTGCTTCAAGCCGAATTGTCGGCTGGTCACTGCGGATCAAAAGATCGGTGCAAATTGCCCCTTCCGCATGTCCGCCTTTCATCAAGACAGCCTTTGCACCAAGCTTGAGCAAGGCGCGACCTTGTTCCTCTGCCTCGTCGTCAGTCACTGCCGTTGGTGCGTCGAGAAGGCAGGCAGCTTCGGGCCTGTTGGGGGTCAAAAGGGCGGCAAGGGGGATCAGCTTTTCGCGCAGGATCGAAATAGCGTCTTCACTCAATAAACGATCACCTGATTTGGCGATCATCACCGGATCGAGCACGATAGGGCCGGAAAAATGCTCAAGGCCAAACGCGATTGCCTGAATAGTCTTAGGCACCGACACCATGCCGATTTTGACTGCGGTGACATTGAGATCGCTGAAAACCGCCTCGATCTGGCCAGCGACAATTTCCGGCGGCACATCATGCACCGCTGTTACAGCGCGGGTATTCTGCACTGTGATGGCGGCAATGACGCTTGCACCATAGACACCAAGTGCCGAGAAGGTTTTGAGATCAGCCTGAATGCCCGCGCCCCCACTGCTGTCAGAGCCAGCAATAGTTACGCATATGGGCACGGGCGCCGCAATGCAGCTTGATGTGGTTCGGGAGAAACTGTTTTTTTGGTCCATCATGTCGTCTCTTATTCCGAACGGAAAAATGAGACGTCATGAACCTGTTGGGAGCCTGAACTCCGATGAGGGAACTCCCTCGGCCGCGACGCGTCAAACTCCGTTCCCTACGCAGGTATTACCCGGATCAGGTTCAATGGGTTAACGCGATCAGCGTCTCTCAGCCTTTTGTGTCGCAATATCGGGCAGAAAAGCGCTAAGCACTTTTCTTGATATTGCTTCGAAGGCACCCCAACGAATTTTGTGCTTTAAGGCATAGGCCGGAACAGCAGGCCGGTCAAGAGACAGAGCAAAGCTCTCTGAATATCAAAATCAAAGGTGCTAATTTAGCGATTCCGATAATTTATATATAATTTGTTAAAATTATACGCAGTAAGCTATCCACGGGATTGTTTCGTCCTGCTACAGACAGTTTGGTCTGATTCTCCAGACACGAGAACAGAGAACATCCAGTCAGGATATGTCTGATGAGGGGACAATGATGAGGAAGCGGGAAGCCGGTCAGGCTCGCTCGGATGGTGCCATAGTGCGTACCTCCGAAGAAGATTTCCGCATTCTTTTTACAACCCATCCGACACCAATGTGGGTCTATGATCCTGACACGCTGCACTTCATTGTCATGAATGAAGCAGCCCATGGGCTCTATGGTTATTCCGTTGACGAAATACCCGGCATGACAGTGCTGGACATCCGCCCACAGACCGAACGCGACAGAATGTTTGCTGCCGTGCACGACCGGAGCGATCTGGAACGTCCTGAGCGCTGGCAGCACCTGAACGCCAACGGTCAGACCATCGATGTTCTGACTTATGGGCGTCAGGTTATCTTTGACGGTAAGCAAGCCATTCTTGCAATTGTGCAGGATATTACCGAGCTGGAAGAGGCCAACCGGCAGGCAAATCATGCCCAGTCGCTTCTCGACAGTCTCGTCAATAACTTGCCGCTTGGCGTGTTCGTTAAGGACATGAAGGATCGGGGGCGTTACCTCCTCTACAATCAGGCAGCGTCCAGCATCAGCGGGCACGATATTGATCGGGTTATTGGTTCGATTGATGCAGAAATCTTTCCTGCGGAGGAAGCAAAGCTTCTGACCCAGCAGGACCGTATGGCTATGCGCCGCGGCAGTGTTTTGACAGTCGAACGCGATATCCGTTGCGCCGATGGCAAGCCGCGCCGCATGCGTATTATCAAGCGCTCGATCCCTCCTATTGAGGGTGATCAGCCGCGTTATCTCATTGGTATGATAGAAGATACGACGGAGCGGCGACAGATTGAGGAACGCATGGCTCATGTCGCCATGCATGACAGTCTGACGGATTTACCAAACCGTGCCTATTTCTCGCAGCACATTACCGGGGTGTTGAAACAGAGAGAGTGTGCGCCTGCATTCGCGCTGTTTTATCTCGACATTGATCATTTCAAGAACATCAATGACAGCAGAGGTCATCAGATTGGTGATCTGCTTCTCCAGCAAGTCGCAGTTCGTCTTAAGAACATCATCAGTGATCAGTTCATCGCGAGGCTTGGTGGCGATGAATTCGCCATCATTTATCACTGCAATACGGTTGAACAGATCGCCATGTTCGCAGATCGCCTCCTTTCGGCATTCCAGGAGCCGTTCGATCTTGGTGACATCTCCGAATTTGTGACCTGTAGCATCGGCATTGCACAGGCTCCTATGCACGGTGACGATCCTGATGTGCTGATGCGAAATGTAGACCTTGCGCTTTATGCGGCCAAGGCAGATGGAAGGCGGACTTTCTGCTTTTATCAGCATTCCCTGCGCCTTGCCGTTGAGAAACGCCATGCCATGACGACCGACCTGCGGCTGGCTTTGGCTGCACAGCAGTTTGAGTTGCATTATCAGCCGATCTTCAATTTGGAATCCGGGCGCATATCCGGCTTTGAAGCCTTGCTGCGTTGGTATCATCCCGTATTGGGGCTGGTGTCTCCGGTCGAATTTATTCCGATTGCCGAAGAAGCAGGACTGATCGGGCCGATTGGTGATTGGGTTCTTTGTGAGGCATGTCGGGAGGCAGCTTCATGGCCCGAGGACATCAAGGTCTCGGTCAATCTTTCTCCAGTCCAGTTCAATCAGTGCACGTTGCTTGATTCTGTGAAGGATGCATTACATGCAGCCCCGCTTTCGCCGGATCGTCTTGAGTTGGAAATTACGGAATCCGTCTTTCTGCAAAACAGCAAGCACAATACGGAGTTGCTGTTCGAGTTGCGCCGATTGGGCGTCCGCATTGCCATGGATGATTTTGGCACCGGTTATTCATCGCTGAGTTATCTGCGCTCTTTTCCTTTCGACAAGATCAAGGTCGACCGAAGCTTCGTTTCCGGTATTGAAATAGACACCCGCGATCTGGCAATTATTCAGGCTGTTGCGACGCTTGGAGCAGGATTCAAGATTGTTACGACCGCCGAAGGTGTGGAGACAACGCAACAGCTCGACTGTCTGCGTAAACAGAATTTCGGTGAGGTGCAGGGCTTCCTCATGGGGCGCCCGATGCCTGCAGCTGACGTGCCGGAATTCATTCAGACCCGCTGCGGATCGATCCTCGCGACGATGCAACCGCAGAACGAAATGGCAGTCTGAAAATCATTCCATATTAAGGCTTGACCTTCCAACGGTGGGAAGGGTTAATTATTGTGCAACTCGTAATATCGCTCCTCAAAACAGGGGCTGAAAGGGATTGCCATGAACAAGCCAGTCAAACCGGAAGCCACAAGTTTTGCCATTCCCGTTGAGGGCATGAGTTGCGCTTCCTGTGTTTCGTCCATTGAAAAAGCCGTGGCGAAGGTGCCGGGCGTTGACAAGGTGCTGGTCAATCTTGCAACTGAACGCGCTGAAGTGACCTTTAAAGCAGCTCCCGATATGCCTGCGGTCATCGATGCCATTCGCAAGGCTGGCTATGACGTGCCATCCGGTAGCACTGATCTCGCTATTGAAGGCATGACCTGCGCGTCCTGCGTCAGCAAGGTCGAAAAGGCATTGAACGCCGTTCCGGGCGTAACGCGCGCCAGTGTCAATCTTGCGACAGAGCGTGCACATGTAGAGCTTGCGGGTCAGGTGCCGCTCAGTGACCTTATCAAGGCAGTCGAGACTGCAGGTTACGAAGCCCGTTCGCTTGATGAAGCGCGCAGCGATGCGACGCAGGAAACGCAGTCTGACAAGCGCGATGCAGAAGCTGCAGAACTGAAGAAGAGCGTTATCCTTGCCGCAGTTCTGACGCTGCCGGTTTTCATTCTTGAAATGGGATCGCATATCATTCCGGCTGTGCACATGTTCGTCATGGACACGATCGGAATGCAGAACAGCTGGTATTTCCAGTTCGTGCTCACCACAATGGTGCTGTTTGGCCCCGGTATGCGCTTTTTCAAGAAAGGCATTCCGGCATTGCTGCGCGGCACACCAGACATGAATTCTCTGGTGGTCGTCGGAACGACAGCCGCATGGGGCTTCTCCGTCGTTGCAACCTTCTGGTCTGATATTCTGCCCGAAGGCACAGTGAATGTTTACTTCGAGGCAGCGGCAGTCATTGTCACGCTGATCCTGATTGGTCGTTATCTGGAGGCACGTGCCAAAGGCCGCACCTCGGCCGCAATCAGCCGTCTGGTGGGTTTGCAGGCAAAATCTGCACGTGTGGTCCGTGATGGCGAAACGGTCGATGTGCCGCTCGACGATGTGCGCGTCGGCGATATCGTGCAAGTGCGTCCGGGCGAAAAGGTGCCTGTGGATGGTGAGGTGATTGAGGGTTCATCTTATGTGGATGAATCGATGATTACCGGTGAGCCGGTACCGGTTGCCAAGGAAGAGGGCGCAGAAGTCGTCGGCGGCACGATCAACAAGACCGGCGCCTTCAGCTTCCGCGCGACCAAGGTTGGCCGTGATATGGTGATCTCGCAGATCGTTCGTATGGTCGAAGATGCACAGGCCGACAAGCTGCCTATTCAGGCGAAAGTTGATAAAGTCACCGGCTGGTTTGTGCCTGCAGTGCTGGTCGCAGCGGCACTGACATTCGTGGTCTGGCTGGTCATCGGCGGCACAGGCATGATGGGCTTTGCGCTGGTCAATGCCATTGCTGTGGTTATCATTGCATGCCCATGTGCCATGGGCCTTGCAACGCCGACCTCGATCATGGTCGGAACGGGTCGTGCAGCCGAGTTTGGTGTGTTGTTCCGTCGTGGCGATGCATTGCAAACCCTGCGTGATGCATCGGTGATCGCTGTCGACAAGACCGGGACACTCACACAAGGCAAGCCTGCACTTGCACATTTTGCTGTTGTCGATGGTGTCAACAAAGATGAAGCTCTGGCGCTGGTCGCCGCTGTAGAAGCACGTTCTGAGCATCCGATTGCCGATGCCATTGTTACCGCAGCAAAGGAAAAAGGTCTGAAGCTTGCGGATGTCTCAGCCTTTGAATCTGTCCCCGGCTTTGGCCTTAAAGCCAGCGTTGCCGGTCATGAGGTTGCCATCGGTGCTGACCGTTATATGGCAAAGCTTGGCTATGACGTGGCGGTTTTTGCCGATGATGCAAGTCGCCTTGGCGATGAAGGTCAGACACCGCTTTATGCAGCAATTGATGGCAAGCTTGCAGCAATTATCACGGTTGCCGATCCGATGAAAGAAACCACGCCTGCAGCTATTGCAGCCATGCATGAGCAGGGTTTGAAAGTGGCAATGATTACGGGCGACAACCGTCGCACGGCGCAAGCCATTGCCAAGCGTCTGGGCATTGATGAAGTGGTGGCCGAAGTGTTGCCTGACGGCAAGGTCGAAGCATTGAAGCGTCTCTCAGCTGGTGGCAAGCGCATTGCCTTTGTTGGCGACGGCATCAATGATGCGCCAGCACTTGCCGCAGCCGATGTCGGAATTGCCATCGGTACCGGCACGGATATTGCGATTGAAAGTGCCGATGTGGTGCTGATGTCGGGTGATCTGCGCGGCGTGGTGAATGCAATTGCGATCTCGAAGGCAACGATCCGCAATATTAGCGAAAACCTGTTCTGGGCCTTTGCCTATAATGTGGCGCTGATCCCGGTTGCAGCGGGTATCCTTTATCCGTTCACCGGCACGTTGCTGTCGCCTGTTCTGGCTGCTGGTGCCATGGCGCTTTCAAGCATCTTTGTCCTGAGCAATGCTCTGCGACTGAGGGGCTTTAAGAGCCCAATGGCGAGTTAATAAAAACAATCATTGAATACTTGTATCGGCGGCCACATTGGTTGCCGATACATCAATAAGAACTTTTCGATACACTCCCTCTGGATTTTTTATTTTGCCGCCTATGTGGATGAGCAGGCAACGTAGTGTTGCGCGGCAAAGGATTTGCTGCGACACTCCCACCCAAATCAGGAATACCTCGAATTCGGTTTAATCCGTGCAGCTTTCATTAGAGTAACAGTCATGCACGGCGGGACTGCAGTCACTACTTGAAGGGGGTAATGTCTTGCTTGTTTCTCTTACGGCTATTGTGTTGTTACTGATTGGTCTTGCGCTCGGCGCAGCCGGGATCTATCTCGCCACGCTGGGTGGCAGCTGGGCCTTCATAGCCATCGCTGTCGGCCTCCTGCTGACCGGCTTTTTCCTTCTCAAACGAAATGCTTTGGCGCTCTGGATTTATGCGCTGGTCATTCTCGGAACACTTGGCTGGGCCGTTTATGAAGTCGGCTTTGATTGGTGGCGTCTCGGCTCCACTGGCGGCATTATTGTCCTGCTTGGCCTCTGGTTGCTCACGCCGTGGATCAGGAAGCCGCTGAATGGTGGTGGTTTACCGCTGACCATCGCGACGCTCGCAGCTCTTGTTGTCGCGGGTTACTCGATGACGCAGGACCCGACCAATATCAAGGGCGATCTGCCGACGGAAAAGGTTGCTGCAACACCTGATTTTGGTGGCAACGTGCCCGAGGGTGAGTGGCATCAATATGGGCGTACACCTTACGGGCAGCGCTATTCACCACTTGCGCAGATAACGCCTGAAAATGTCTCCAAACTGCAGGTCGCCTGGCAATATCAGACTGGCGATGTGAAACAGCCGCAGGATGTTGGCGAAACCACCTACCAGGTGACACCGCTCAAGATCGGCGACTCGCTTTATCTTTGTACCCCACATAACTGGGCGATTGCCCTTGATGCTGCGACGGGCAAAGAAAAGTGGAAGTTCGATCCCAAGGTTGGTTTTAATACCGATCGCCAGCACCAGACGTGCCGTGGTGTAAGCTACTGGAAGGATTCAACGGCAACGGCGGGAGCCAAATGCTCTGAGCGCGTTTATCTGCCGACTTCGGATGCGCGTCTGATCGCGCTTGATACTGCTACCGGGGAAATATGCACTGACTTTGCCAATGGTGGCACGCTCGATCTCAGCCATGGGATGAAATATAATCCGGCTGGCTATTATTACTCGACCTCGCCACCAGCTGTGGTTGGTGACAAGATCATCGTCGGCGGTGCGGTCAATGACAACTATTCGACCGAAGAACAGTCAGGCGTTATCCGCGCCTTCGATATCCGCACGGGTGAGCTGCTCTGGAATTGGGATTCGGGCAATCCGGATGTTACGACGCCGCTGCCGGAAGGCGAGCATTACACGACCAATTCGCCCAACAGCTGGTCGGTATTCAGCGTCGATGACAAGCTCAATCTTGTTTATATCCCGCTCGGTAATCAGGTGCCGGATCAGCTCGGCATGGGGCGTAGCGATAATGTCGAGAAATATTCTTCTTCCATTGTCGCCCTCGATGTGAATACGGGTCAAGTCAAATGGGTGCGCCAGACAGTGCATCACGACCTTTGGGATATGGACGTTCCAGCCCAGCCAGTTCTTCTTGACATCGATGGTGTGCCTGCACTGGTCGGGCCGACCAAACAGGGCGATATCTATGTGCTTGATCGCCGCACGGGCGAGCCGATCATTCCGATCAGTGAGATTGCGGCTCCAACAGGCGCTATCCCAGAGGATCATACGTCGCCAACGCAGCCGATCTCTGATCTGACATTCAGCCCACCACCGCTTAAAGAAAGCGACATGTGGGGCGTGACATTGTTCGATCAGCTCGCTTGCCGCATCGCGTTCCATCAGCACTTCTATGAAGGGCGCTATACGCCGCCTTCTCTGAAAGGCACGATTGTCTATCCAGGTAATTTCGGTGTCTTCAACTGGGGCAGCGTGGCGGTTGATCCGGTGCGTCAGGTGATGTTCGGCATGCCGACCTACCTCGCTTTCACCTCCCGCCTTGTGCCGCGTGCGGATATTCCGCCGCGTGGACAGGATGAGAAGGGCAGCGAGCAGGGGCTGAACCGCAATGACGGCGCGCCTTATGGCGTCTTCATGGGACCATTCTTAAGCCCGCTCGGCATTCCGTGTCAGTCGCCACCTTGGGGCTATGTTGCGGGTGTCGATCTGCGCACAGGCAAGACGGTTTATAAGCATCGCAATGGCACCATCCGCGACATGGCACCCGTTCCGCTGCCATTCAAGGTTGGCGTGCCGGGCATTGGCGGGCCGATGATTACGGCAGGTGGCGTTGCCTTCCTGGGTGCTGCGGTCGATGATTATCTCCGCGCCTATAATCTCACCAATGGCGAGGTTCTATGGGAGGCACGTTTGCCGGCAGGTGGTCAGTCCACACCTATGACCTATACGGTCGGTGATCAGCAATTCGTGCTGATGGTTGCTGGCGGCCACGGTTCGGTCGGGACTAAACCGGGCGACTACGTGATTGCCTATACGCTTCCGAAATAAAGCGCATCCCGAAAAGTGCGAAGCGGTTTGCGGAACAAGATGCGCGTAAAAATAAACCGACAGAGCACATCAAACAAAAACGCCGGGAAATTCCCGGCGTTTTGCCGTTTTGATATGTCTCTTGTCCAAAGAGCGTTTCAAACTTTCCCGTGCAGCAACTCGCCCTTTCGCGGTGCGGGGCGCACAGGCTTTTGCACGCTATGGGTGGCAAGCTCGTGAATAATCGGACAGTCGGGGCGATTATTGCCCTGGCAATTATGGGCAAGGTGGCGCAGCGTATCGGCCATATTCTGCAGCTGCTTCATCTTGGCTTCAAGATCTTCAACATGCTGGAGTGCGACCTTCTTCACATCGGCAGATGCGCGATTGCGATCGCGCCAGAGCGCCAGTAGTTCCTTGATTTGCTCGACCTGAAAGCCGAGATCACGGCTTGAACGGATGAAACGCAGCGTTTCGACATCATTCTGCGTATAGACGCGATAGCCCGAGCTGGTTCTATCGGCAGCCTCGATAAGCCCGATGGTTTCATAATGGCGGATCATTTTCGCCGATATGCCCGATGCTTTGGCGGCTTGCCCGATATTCATCCCGTTCCTCGCTGTATCGTGGTTTTACAGGATATAGGAATGGCAAGGCGTCATTCAAAGAGCCTTGCGAGCAGGTATTCGACGATTGTTATGTTAAGAGACCAGACTATAGCCATCTGGCAAAAGACGCTTGCCGATGAAACGCCCTCCCGCCAGATATCTGACAGGAGGACGTTTTAAGATGCCTCGATCAGGCAGAGAAGTAGTTCTGTGTGCCGTGCGCTTCGATGGCCTGTGCAAGGCGTTCCAGCGCATGCACATAAGCTGCCGAACGGACAGTAACCTTGTGTTGCTTGGCATGGTTCCAGATGGCACGGCCTTCGCGTTCCATGATGGTTTTCAGGCGTTCATGGATTTCTTCAAGCGTCCAGTAATAGCCCTGACGGTTCTGAACCCATTCAAAATAGGAAACAGTTACGCCACCGGCATTGGCCAGAATATCTGGCAGGATGATGACGCCCTTTTCCTCCAAAATCTTGTCGGCTTCAGGCGTAACAGGACCGTTTGCAAGCTCAACAATCAACTTGGTTTTGATGGATGCAGCATTATCGACATGGATCATGTTTTCCATGGCGCTTGGTGCCAATACATCGCAATCAACGGCGACAAGTTCATCAGCGCTGATCGCTTCATGGCCCTTGTTACCAGCAGTGGAAACAACCGATTTGCCCTGTTCCTTTGCTGCCAGAAGCAGATCAAGATCAAGACCTTTGGCGCAATAAACCGCACCCGACGAATCTGATACTGCTACGATCTTGTGGCCGTCACTGGCCATAAGTTTCGCAAAAAACTGTCCAGCATTACCGAAGCCCTGAACTGCAACGCGAAGCTGCGAAGCAAGCCCGAGGTCGTGCGCCAGATGGCGAACCAGATAGAAGCCGCCGCGTGCTGTCGCATCGTTACGACCAAGCGAGCCGCCGAGTGCCAATGGCTTACCGGTAATCACGGCAGGTGAGGATTGGCCGACGATCTGAGAGTATTCGTCTGCCATCCAGCCCATGATCATGGAGTTGGTATAGACGTCTGGTGCCGGAATATCGCGGTCTGGGCCGATGATGCCGGAGAAAGCCTGAATATAGGCGCGTGAAAGACGCTCAAGCTCAGCCTTGGAAAGCTTGCGTGGATCAACCTGGATAGCACCTTTGCCACCGCCATAAGGCAGGTTCATCACGGCGCACTTGAAGGTCATCCAGAAAGCGAGTGTTTCGACTTCTTCAGCCGTTGATTCGGGATGATAACGGATGCCGCCCTTGGTTGGTCCGCGAGTGTCGTCATAGCGGCAGCGCCATGCAAGAAAGGATTTACGCGAGCCGTCGTCCATGCGGATCATCAACCGCACCTTCATGGTTTCGCGCGCGTATTTCAGCTTTTCGATAACATCCGGATCGATATTGATATGGCTTGCGGCTTCATCAAGACGAACGAGCGCACTTTCAAGTAGATTTTCCCTAGTCATGAAATCACCTTTCTTGCTTTTATCCCTCTTTAAAGAGGCGTTTATGAACGCTTGAGTAGCGCTTCACGCAATAAAAGAAAAGAGAAAAGGACAACAATATTGTCCTATTTTGATAAAAACTATTTGGAGGCTTTCTAATATTATTAATCACTAATATTAAGGACATAGCAGCTCCTTCGGGCCGTCCGTGAAAACAACCAGAGCTTCGCAATATCCAGCCAAAACTAAAAAGTTTAGTTCAACCCTGCTTCAGATATCCGCGTTCTACACCTTCTGCGATTATCCGCTGAGCGGCGTCCCAAAGTGTGTCAGATGCCTGTGAAATGGGCGCTTTTCTATCCAGTACGTCTGATGCGGTCACACCCGGCGTGTGCCAGGTTCCGCCACTGGTGAAAAAGTTATGAAGGAGCGGCTGTAGCCTATCCATCGCGCGCGCGAATTGTGATTCAGGTGTTGCACGCGCCTCAAATTCATCCCACAGCGCGCGAAACTCCAGCGCCTGATCTTCCGGCAGAATGCCGAATAACCGGTCGGCGGCCTGTATTTCGCGCTCTTCCTGATCAACAGCTCCCACGGCATCATAAATGAACGTATCGCCCGCATCGATCTCCACGATGTCGTGGATGATCAGCATCTTGAGTACACGCAGGAGATCGACTTTCTCATTCGCATGTTCATGCAGAACCATCGCCATGAGCGTCAGTTCCCAGGTGTGCTCGGCATCATTTTCGCGCCGCGAAACATCCAGAAGTGGGGTCCGCCGTATCACCTGTTTCAGTTTTTCTACTTCAAGAATGAACTGGAATTGCTGTCGCAGTCTGGAATTCGGCACAAGTTTTGCAAATTCGCTCTCATGCAGATCTAGCGGCTTAAGCGGCAATGTATCGGTCATCGGCAATCCAGTTGAAGTTGATGTGACGTATTCAATCCGGTTCCACTACTGTCCTTGTCAGACGCGAAATGCAACACTTGGGCGCTCCGATCTTCGCCATGTCGCGAAATGGTGCTAATGTCGTATTTGTGACGTCTTTTGACGCAAGCCTGCTGTCGGTTTCACGCGCAAGCCAATACAAATATCACCAGAGATTTTTCATGTGCTGCATGGGTGCATGAACCGTAAGACTGGTGGTTGTTCATGTCCCGTTTTTCGTTAGCTTCTATCGTTGGCAACGCGCTTTCCGGCAATAAGAACTGGAAGCCGCAATGGTCGGATGCCGAACCCAAGGCCGAATATGATGTGATCATCGTCGGTGCTGGCGGCCATGGTCTGGGTGCCGCCTATTATCTGGCCAAGGAACACGGCATCACCAATGTCGCGGTCATCGAAAAAGGCTGGCTTGGCGGCGGCAATACGGGACGCAACACCACCATCATCCGCTCCAACTATCTCTATGACGAGAGCGCGCATCTTTACGAACACGCGATGAAATTGTGGGAAGGTCTAAGCCAGGACCTCAATTATAACGTCATGTTCTCGCAGCGCGGTGTGATGATGCTGGCGCATACGGTTCATGACGTGCAGAGCTTCAAGCGTCATATCCATGCCAATCGTCTCAATGGTATCGACAATGAATGGATGACCAAGGAGCAGGCGAAGGCATATTGTCCGCCGCTCGATATTTCGGCGAATGCGCGCTATCCGGTTGTTGGCGCCACCTTGCAGCGGCGCGGCGGCGTGGCCCGTCACGATGCGGTTGCCTGGGGCTATGCTCGTGGTGCGACTGAGCGCGGCGTTGATATCATACAGAATTGCCCGGTGACGGCCATTCGTCGCGATGCTTCGGGCCGTGTGACCGGCGTTGATACGCCACGCGGGTTTATCAAGGCAAAGAAAGTGGCCGTGTCGGCGGCTGGCAGTACGTCCATTGTCATGGATACCGCAGGCGTGCGCATGCCACTTGAAAGCTTCCCGCTACAGGCGCTGGTGTCTGAGCCGGTCAAGCCGATCTTCCCATGCGTAGTTATGTCCAATTCGGTGCATGCCTATATCAGCCAGTCCGATAAGGGCGAGTTGGTGATCGGCTCCGGCACTGACCAATATGTGTCCTACAGCCAGCGCGGTGGTCTGCCGCTGATCGAGCATACGCTTGCGGCCATCTGCGAAGTCTTCCCGATTTTCACCCGTATGCGGATGCTGCGCAAATGGGGCGGTATTGTTGATGTCACGCCGGATCGTTCACCGATCATCGGCAAGACGCCGGTGCCGGGCCTGTTTGTGAATTGCGGTTGGGGCACGGGCGGCTTCAAGGCGACGCCAGGTTCGGCGCATGTCTTTGCCCATACGATCGCACGCGACGAACCACACTGGATCAACGCACCGTTCACGCTTGAACGCTTCACCACCGGTCGCCTGATCGATGAAGCGGCTGCTGCCGCCGTGGCTCACTAAGGAAATAGGGGAAACACAAAATGCTTCTTATCCGTTGCCCTTATTGCGAAATGGAACGCCCAGAGCTTGAATTCGCCTATGCAGGCGAAGCGCATATTGCGCGCCCAGCCGACCCATCGACGCTGACCGATGATGAATGGCGCGACTTCCTGTTCACGCGCTCCAATCCACGCGGCACCCATTTTGAGCGCTGGCGGCATATCAATGGCTGCGGCCGCTTTTTCAATGCGGTGCGCGATACGGTGAGCGACAAGTTTGTCACCACCTACAAGGCCGGTGAACCCCGTCCTGCTTTGGCAGAAACTCCGGCTGCGGAGACGAAATAATGACCGATATGCGCATTCATAACAAAGGCCGTGTCAACAAGGCCAAGTCCGTTCGGTTCAGCTTCAATGGCAAGACCTATTCCGGCTTTGAAGGTGATACGCTGGCATCCGCCATGCTTGCCAATGGCGAGCATCTGGCCGGTCGTTCGTTCAAATATCACCGCCCGCGCGGCATTCTCTCTGCCGGTTCCGAAGAGCCAAATGCATTGATGGGCGTATCACGTGGACCGGGTCGCTATGAGCCAAACACCCGCGCAACGGTTCTCGAACTCTATGACGGCTTGAAAGCCGAAAGCCAGAACCATTGGCCGTCGCTCAAGCACGATGTAGGCGCGATCAATGATGCGTTCTACATGTTCTTCTCTGCGGGCTTTTACTACAAGACCTTCATGTGGCCGAAGAGCTTCTGGAACAAGGTCTATGAGCCTTTCATCCGAGGCGCTGCCGGTCTTGGCAAGTCGCCATCCGAACCGGACCCAGACACCTATGCCAGCCGCTATGCTTTCTGCGACGTGCTGATCGCCGGTGGTGGACCTGCCGGCCTGGCTGCTGCGCTCGAAGCTGCAAAGAGCGGCGCGAAGGTCATCCTCGTGGATGAGCAGGCCGAATTTGGTGGCTCGCTTCTGTCCGAGCCAGAGCCGGTCATCAATGGCCGCGCAAGCTGGGACTGGCTCAATGAAACCATAGCGGCCCTTAAAGCCAATCCGAATGTCACGCTTTTGCCGCGCACAACGGCCATTGGCTATTACCATCAGAACATGGTCGGCCTTTGCGAACGCCTGACCGATCATCAGGCAAAGCCCGCCTCCAATGCACCGCGTGAACGTATGTGGCGTGTGCGTGCAAAGCAGGTGGTGCTGGCGCAGGGCGCGATTGAAAAGCCGCTGGTCTTTGCAGGCAATGACCGTCCCGGCGTGATGCTGGCTTCCGCGGGACGCACCTATCTCAATCGCTATGGCGTCAAGGTTGGCAATCAGGCTGTCGTCGTCACCTCGCATGACAGTGCATGGCTCGCGGCTTTCGATTTGGCGGTGGCAGGCGTCAAGGTTCCTGCCATCATCGATGTGCGTTCGAGCGTTGCCGACAGCCTTATCAACCGTGCCAAAATGCTCGGCATTGAAACACTGACCGGCTGGACTGTTACGGACACTGGCGGACGTCATCGTGTGTCGTCCGTGCGCGTCAATCCGGTTTCCAATGGCTCGGTCGGTGCTGCACGCATAATTGCCTGCGATGTGGTGCTGATGTCTGGTGGGTGGAATCCGAGCGTGCATCTCTTTTCGCACACAAAAGGCTCGCTTGTCTGGGATGAGGCGCGTCAGATTTATCTTCCGGGTAAGCCGACCGAGGAAAGCCGTTGTGCAGGAGCAGGCAATGGCAATTTCGATTTGCAGGCCGCTCTTCGCGAAGGTGCAGATGCAGGCGCTGCTGCCGCAAAGGATGTTGGGCATAAGGCCAAAGCATCTGAATATGCAGTTGCTGGTGATTTCATCTGCGATGGTGAGAGCGTGCGCGAACTGCCGACAGATCGCGATCCCGGCAAGGCCAAGGCTTTCATCGATTTCCAGAACGATGTGACGGCCAAGGATATTCGTCTGGCTGTGCGCGAGGGCTTCCGCTCTATCGAGCATGTTAAGCGCTACACCACCAACGGTATGGCGACCGATCAGGGTAAGACGTCCAACATTAATGGTCTGGCGATTGCAGCGGATGCGTTGAAGAGGCCAACGCCGCAGGTGGGTCTCACAACTTTCCGCCCGCCTTACACACCGACCACCTTTGGTGCTTTCTGCGGCTACAATCGTGGCAAGCTGTTTGATGTGACACGCAAGACGCCAATCGATAGCTGGGCCGAGCAGCATGGCGCTGCTTTCGAGCCGGTCTCGCTGTGGCGACGGGCATGGTACTTCCCGAAAACCGGCGAAGACATGCACAAGGCGGTGGCACGCGAATGCAAGGCCACGCGTCAATCATTGGGCATGTTCGACGCTTCAACGCTTGGCAAGATCGAAGTGGTCGGCCCCGATGCGGCAGAGTTCATGAACCGCATGTACACCAATCCATGGACGAAGCTCGGTGTCGGGCGCTGCCGTTATGGTCTGCTGCTTGGCGAAGATGGCTTCATCCGTGATGACGGTGTAGTTGGTCGTCTCACGCAGGATCGTTTCCATGTGACAACCACAACCGGCGGTGCCGCGCGTGTTCTCAATATGATGGAAGACTATCTCCAGACCGAATGGCCGGAGCTGAAAGTCTCGCTCACCTCAACCACTGAGCAATGGGCAGTTGTGGCGATCAACGGTCCCAATGCGCGCAAGCTTATCGAACCGATGGTCGAAGGGCTGGATATTTCAAACGAAAACTTCCCGCATATGTCGGTCGCGGAATGCACATTCCTCGGCGTGCCAGCACGTCTGTTCCGTATGAGCTTCACCGGCGAACTTGGCTTCGAAATCAACGTGCCTGCGCGTTACGGTCTTTCACTTTGGAAGGCACTCTATGAGGCCGGTCAGCAATATGACATCACGCCTTACGGCACGGAAACCATGCACGTTCTGCGCGCGGAAAAAGGCTATATCATTGTCGGTCAGGACACTGACGGCACGATAACGCCGGATGATGCAAGCCTCGGCTGGGCTGTTGGCAAGCAGAAGCCGGATTTTGTCGGTAAGCGCTCGCTGGCTCGCCCTGATATGCTTAAATCTGATCGCAAGCATCTTGTGGGTCTGTTGACCAACGATCCGAAGCTGGTTCTGGAAGAAGGCGCACAGATTGTTGCCGATCCAAAACAGGCGCTGCCAATGACCATGCTTGGCCATGTCACTTCGTCCTATTGGAGCGAGGCCCTTGGTCGGTCTATTGCCATGGCGGTTGTTGCTGGCGGCAAGGACCGTATTGGTGAAACGCTTTATATGCCGATGTCCGATGGAAGCGTACATGAAGCCACTGTTTCGGGAATGGTCTTTTATGATCCCGAAGGCGCGAAGTTGAACGGATAAGGATTGAACCATGCTTGTTGAGACAAAACCTTATTCGAACCGCAAGGTCGTTATTCCGGGTCGTCTGGAAATCCACGCAGCCGATGACGCTGCCCGTTTCGTATTGCGCATTGCGGCCACAAAACTGAAGCTAGCAGAAAAAGCGCTAGGTGCAAAAATCCCAGCAAAGATCGGCGATCTTATCCGCACGGATGATATCGCAGTCGCCTGCATCGGGCCGGATGAATGGTATATCTGGGCCGAGGAAACCAAGGGCGCAACCATCACGCAGGCATTCGCCAAGCTCTATGAAACTGAGCCGCATAGCCTGACGGAAGTGAGCCATCGCGAAACCGGCGTCGATATTACTGGTCCGAAGGCCGAATGGTTATTGAATGCCGCTTCTCCGCTGGAACTGGCCAAGATGCAAGCGCCAGGAGCCGCCCGTACGATATTCGATCATGCCCAGATTATTCTTCTGAAATGGGACGAAGATCATTATCGCATTGAGGTGTGGAACTCATTTGCCGATCACGTCTGGACCCTGCTGGAACTTGCCAGTAACGAAGTCGAACTCGCAGTCTGATTGATACCTTATTCCTCCAAAAACGCCGCCCAACCGGGTGGCGTTTTTGCATTCTAGAGCGTGACATCTCTTTCCCTCATCCTGAGGAGCCGTTGAAAACGGCGTCTCGAAGGCGAGGGAAAGCGAACCAAGCCTATGCCCTCGTCCTTCGACACGGTGCTTCGCACTGGCTCAGGATGAGGAGGGCGTTCGAAAACCCCATATTTCTGAAAGCGAGAGGCTTTCGCTCTCCCAGAGCACCGATCTGACACATTCACACCGAACCGCGCTCGAACCCCAATTTCACCTTGCCTTCCATAAATCCATATGTGAAGACTATATTCACATAGAAATTCGTGAGGAGGGAATTTCCCGATGTCGGAAAACGAACTGCCGCTGAGCGGGCTCGTCATTGTCGATATGAGCCAGTTTTTGTCGGGGCCTTATTGCTCGTTGCGCCTGATGGACTTAGGCGCACGCGTTATTAAGATTGAGCGGCCCGATGGCGGCGATCTCTCGCGCAGGCTTTATCTGAGTGACACGGAAATAGGTGGTGATTCCACGATTTTTCATGCGATCAATCGCGGCAAGGACAGCCTTGCAATCGATCTGAAAAACCCTGACGATTTGGCGGCGTTGAAGAAGCTTCTCACACAGGCTGACGTGTTGATCCAGAACTTCCGTCCCGGTGTCATAAAGCGTCTTGGCCTCGATTATGAAGCAGCTCAAGCAATCAATCCGCGTCTCGTCTATGCATCGATCAGCGGTTATGGCGAAGAAGGTCCATGGGTCGGGCGTCCGGGACAGGACTTGCTGGCGCAAGCGCGTTCGGGCCTGATGTGGCTGAATGGTGATGAAGGGCAGGGGCCGGTGCCATTCGGTTTGGCGGTCGCTGATATGCTGGCAGGCGCTGCCGCAGCGCAGGGCATTCTCGCCGCACTGGTCCGCCGTGGCATTACCAACAAAGGCTCGCATGTCGAAACCAGCCTTCTCGAAGCGCTGGTTGATTTCCAGTTTGAAGTGCTGACCACTCATTTGAACGATGGTCGCCGTCTGCCGAAGCGTTCTGAGTTCCGCAGCGCCCACGCTTATCTTTCAGCACCCTATGGGGTTTATCCGGCAGCGGACGGTTATCTCGCCATTGCCATGATGCCGATTGCAAAACTCGCGCCCCTGCTTGAAACAGATACACTTGCGCCTTTCATTGACGATCCGAAGATCGCATTCGCTAAGCGCGATGAAATCAAACGCCTGATTGCGGCGCGTATTGCTGAGAAAACAGTCGATGAGTGGCTCGCCATTCTGGAACCGGCCGACATCTGGTGTGCCCGCGTTCTCAACTGGGAAGAACTGCTCAAAAGCGAAGGCTTTTCGGTCCTCGACATGCTCCAGACGGTGACACGTGAAGACGATGTTTCCATCACCACTACACGTTCACCACTGCGCATCAATGGTTTGCGTGCGAAGGTCGCGCGTGCGGCACCGCGCATTGGCGAAAACAGCAGGGAAATTCGCGAGGAGTTCGGCCTATGAGCAAGATCACGCTTAAAGGCATGACCTGGAGCCACCCGCGCGGTTATGATCCGATGGTGGCGGCGGCTCAACAATGGTTGCAGGATAAGGGTGTCGAGATTGAGTGGGAAAAGCGCTCGCTTCAGGATTTTGAGACTTATCCTGTCGAGGAACTGGCGCGCAATTTCGATATGATCGTGATTGATCATCCGCATGTGGGGCAAATTACCAAGGAAAATTGCCTGCTGCCGCTTGATGTAGCTGGACGCGAAACAGAACTTGCGGCGCTTGCGGATGGTTCGGTCGGGCAGTCTTTCCCGAGCTATAACTGGCAGGGGCGGCAATGGGCGTTTCCGCTGGATGCTGCAACGCAGGTTCAGGCATGGCGTCCTGATCTGATGGACAAGCCTGCAACCTCGTGGGGCGAAGTGCTGCGGCTTGCACGCTCTGGAAAAGTGCTGTTGCCACTGCGTTCGCCGCATTCGCTGATGAGTTTTTACACACTTGTCGCCAATGCCGGAACACCTTGCTCTGTGGAAGGCGAGCTGATCTCTGTTGAGGATGGTGCCAAGGCTTTCGAGCAGTTACGTGAGCTTGCTTCACTGGTGAAGCCTGAATGTTTTGGCATGGACCCGATTGCTGTGTTTGAGGAAATGGCGAAGCCTGATTCCGAGATAGCCTGCTCACCGCTGATCTATGGCTATGTGAATTATGCCATGCCAGAATTCCGTGAACGTTTGATCCGCTTTTCCGATATTCCAGCGGGTGCGGCGGGTGTTGCAGGTTCTGCTCTCGGCGGCACGGGTATTGCGGTTTCTGCCTTCAGCAAGCATTCAGACGCAGCCATTGATTTTGCTTATTGGATTGCGAGTGGGGATGTGCAGAAGGGGCTTTATGCGGCCTCCAACGGCCAGCCGGGGCATGCGAGTGCCTGGGAAGACGCCATTGTAAATGCAGCGACGTCAGACTTCTATCGGGATACGCGTGCAACGCTTGAAGGCGCATGGGTGCGCCCACGTCACGATGGCTATATGCCATTTCAGGAAGCGGCATCCGAGCGCATTAACAAGGGCTTAGTGGAAAATGAGAAGGCGGAAGATGTTATCGTCGATCTCAATAGGCTTTTCCGCGAAAGCTTTTAATTAAAAAAAGGCTGGCGGTTTGTCGCCAGCCTAATCAGTTTTACAGCTTCCAGAGGCGCGTTGCATTCTCAGAAAGCAGCAGCGCTTTTTCGTCTTCGCTGCATCCTTCAAGAAGCGCATGGGTTGTGGCAACCCATGTCGAAAGCCCAGCATCGACACTGCTCGCCCCCGGAACTGCTAAGGTGCAGACCGGCCAGTCACTCCCCCACACGATACGCTCCCAACCGAACGACTGAATGACATGCTCCACATAAGGGCGCAGGGTTTCTACGGTCCAGCTTGCGGAGTCCGCATAAGCCACAACGCCTGAAATCTTGGCGACCACATTGTCGCGCTGAGCAATCTCAGTAATTCCCTTCTGCCAGACTTCCAGCGCACCTGATTTGATGTCCGGCACACCGCAATGGTCGAGTACGAATTGCGCATCTGTTGCGAGGTCGGCGAGAGCCACGGCTTTGTCGATTTGATGCGGCAAAGTGCAAAGATCAAATGTCAGACCGGTGCCTTCCAAGCGCCTGATATTTTCGCGGAACAAAGGCTTTTCCGACAAATCGTCAGGCACGACATGCAACACGCGCCGAAAACCTTTCACGAAAGGATTGCCAAGCTGCTGTTCCAGATATTCGGCAAATTCTGGTTCTTCAGGGCGGCAGGATGCGATTGCACCCTTAATGTAGCCATTATATTGCCGCGAGATTGCCTCAATGTGAGCGGTCTCGGCCACAATTTGTGCCGGTAAAACATCCACTTCCATATGAAGCGCTGCTGTAATGCCGCAGCGTTCGGCCTGCTTCTGATAGGTCTCAAACAGAAAGTCGCGGTTCAAGGCTGGTACGTCTCCCAGCCATGGATAATTCAACGCGCTTTTGTCGATCAGATGCAGATGGGTATCGATAATCATGAAAACTCTCCTCCTATGTCATACTTTCAAAAAAGAAGAGAGTTTTCAAATAAGAATTATCGCAGTGAACTATTCTGTTGTGCCGATATCAGAACCAACCAGTTTGGACAGGTCTTTTACCGTATTCTGTAGCAGTGTAATCGTCTGAGTAATGTCTGGTGCAGGGGCAGAATTGACGAGCGTCACATAGGGGCAGGTGAGTGCTGCAATGCAGGCACCATCGGGACCGAGAATCGGTGCGGACAAATTGTAAACGCCTGCGACCTGCGCACTCGGCATCATCTCGTAGCCACGCTCTCTGATCTGGTCGAGCCTCTCATAGAAGCTTTCATCCAGCTTGATGCTATCGCTGTCTTTCACATATTCGGCAATCATCATCTTACGCTCTTCAGGCGAGCGGAAGGCAAGCAGTACATGACCGGAACCCGTATCAAACAGGCTGATATGCGAGCCGACACGGATGGAGATTCCCCAGTAATCCGGGGCTTCCTGCTGGGCGATGACCACTACCGAGCCACGGTCAAAAACCGCGAGCTGGTTGGCTTGTTTTGAGCGGTCGGCGAGATCACGCATATAGGGCGTGGCGAAGGATGCAAGCCTGCGAACCGGCGCATGCAGATGCGCCAGACCGAACAGCTTAAGGGTCAAAGAATAGCGGTCGCCTTCGAGTTTCGTGACGTAGCCGCGCTTCACCAGCCGGTCGAGCATCCGGTAAAACTCATTCGGACTGCGGTCGAGATGTTTTGCAATCTCGGCCTGGCTGAGACCTCCATCAACGCTTGCCAGCAATTCAAGAATGTCCAGCCCCTTGTCCAGCGCTGGCGCGCGATAGCGGTCATCTGTTTCCAAACTCGTCCCCTTCATGAATAGCCTTCTTCATATACG
Source organism: Brucella sp. HL-2 (assembly GCF_025846885.2). NCBI lineage: Bacteria > Pseudomonadati > Pseudomonadota > Alphaproteobacteria > Hyphomicrobiales > Brucellaceae > Brucella > Brucella sp. HL-2. The sequence continues at coordinate 557,922 of NZ_JAOYTK010000001.1, forward strand.
AACATTGCAAATGACGAAAGTCGTGAACGCATCGAAAGCGCCTTGACCGGGTGTGAATATTATGTTTGCATATAAATACACAATTCACAATTGGGGGTGGGCATGGGAGTTGCCCGTCAAGAGGAGGAGAAGCATGAGAAATTTCACGACATCTGTGCTGGCAGGTTCTGTGCTGCTGGCTGCAGGGATGGTTTCCGCGGGGGCTGCGGAACTTCCGGGCAAATTTGAAGGCGTTACAATTGACGCCAAGCTGATCGGCGGTCAGCAATATGAAGCGCTTTATTCGCGCATTGCCGATTGGGAAAAGGCAACCGGTGCCAAGGTCAACATCCTGTCCAAGAAGAACCACTTCGAACTGGACAAGGAAATCAAATCGGACATCGCATCGGGTTCGATCAACTGGTGCGTCGGTTCCAACCATTCATCCTTTGCACCGCAATATCCTACCCTTTATGCCGATCTGAACGGCTTGCTTCCGAAAGAAGAAATCGAAGGCTTCGTGCCATCGGTCATCAAGGCTTCAACGCTCAACGACAAGCTGATCATGCTGCCGCGTGCACAGTTCGACGTATCGGCACTTTATTATCAGAAGAGCCTCTACGAGGATGACGCCAAGAAGACGGCATTCAAGGAGAAATACGGCTACGATCTGGCACCGCCAAAGACCTGGAAAGAAGTTTCCGATCAGGCTGTGTTCTTTGCTGATCCACCGAATTTCTACGGCACACAGTTTGCGGGCAAGGAAGAAGCCATCAATGGCCGCTTCTATGAAATGCTCGTTGCTGAAGGCGGCGAATATCTCAAGGACGGCAAGCCAGCTTTCAATTCGGAAGCCGGTGTTCGTGCGCTTGACTGGTTCGTCAATCTCTACAAGGCCAAGGCAGTTCCTGCCGGCACGACAAACTATCTCTGGGATGAGCTGGGCGCTGGCTTTGCATCGGGCACCATCGCGATCAACTTGGATTGGCCAGGCTGGGCGACCTATTTCAACGATCCAAAGTCGTCGAAAGTCGCAGGCAATGTCGGGATCGTTCCTCCACCTGCAGGTTCATCGGGCAAGCGCACTGGCTGGTCGGGTCATCACGGCTTCTCGGTCACTGAAACCTGTAGCAACAAGGAAGCCGCTGCATCGCTCGTCTGGTTCCTGACCAACGAAGATTCGCAGAAGCAGGAATCGGCTGCAGGCACTTTGCCAACGCGCACAGCTGTCTGGGATTACGTCATCGAACAGGCTGCGTCCGATCCATACAAGAAGGAAGTGCTCTCGGTATTCCAGGAAACGGCAAAGACCGCTTTCCCGGTTCCTCAGACACCATCCTGGATCGAAATTTCAAACGCTGTCTATCCTGAGCTTCAGGCCGCGATCCTTGGCGACAAGACTTCGCAGCAGGCGCTTGACGATGCAGCCAAGAAAGCAACGCAGATCCTCGAGGATGCAGGCGAACTCTGATTTCGCTTGGTAACTTTATGGCCCGCCTTTGGGAAACCGACTGGCGGGCCGTTTTGACAGGTTTTCCGCTTAGAGTGCCATGCATCCAATTGGACGCACAAAGGACGCTCTAAACTATTGAATCTACGCATCGTGCTTTCCAAAAATCGATTTCGATTTTTAGGCCGATGCTGTGGTCCGCCGCTTCGGAAGAACAATGTTTAAACGAATTTCCCCGCCGGTACTGCTTCTGCTTCCGGCCTTCATCATTCTCGCGGCGGTGGTCCTGTTTCCCCTCGCGCTTTCGCTTTATTCAAGCTTCACGCCGTTCCGGCTGACGCGTCCAGAAAGCCTGTTCACCTTCATCGGCCTGCGCAACTATCAGCGCATCATGACCGATTGGGTGTTTTGGGCTGCATTCATTCGTACGGTGATTTTCCTTACCATCGCACTCAATCTGGAAATGCTGCTTGGCCTCGGGCTGGCGCTGCTCATCAACAAGGCTACCCATGGTCAGCGCCTTCTGCGCACCTTGATGATGTTCCCGATGATGTTCTCGCCCGTGCTGGTCGGCTTCCAGTTCAAGTTCATGTTCAACGATAATATTGGTCTGGTGAACAATGCGCTTCAGTCGCTCGGTATCACCAGTCAAGCCATTCCATGGCTGATCGATGGCAATCTGGCGCTATTTGCCATTCTGATGGCAGAAGTCTGGATGTCGACCTCGGTGTTTGCGATTCTTATTCTGGGCGGTCTTTTGTCCATGCCACAGGATCCGGTTGAGGCCGCGCGCGTTGACGGCTGCACGCCATGGCAGACCTTCCGCTATGTTATCTGGCCTTATCTGATGCCGTTTGCGTTCATCGCAATGACCATTCGTTCGCTCGATGTGGCACGCGCCTATGATATTGTGAAGATCATGACCGATGGTGGCCCGGCACGGCGAACCGAGCTTATTTGGACGCTTGTGGGACGCACCGCCTATTCGGATGCACAAATGGGACTGGCAAATGCCATGGCATATGTCGCGATCCTGCTCTCGATCCTCTTCACCGTAATGTTCTTCCGCAAGCTTGCTGCCGCACGCGCGCAAATTGGAGCGGAGTGGTAATCATGGCTCACAAAGCACTCTCCAATAACCAGCATCGTCTGCTGCGTCGCGTCAAGAAAGTCGCCTATCTGGTCGGCCTGTTCCTCGCGATGACCGTTATCTGCCTGCCGGGTCTCTGGATTGTTCTGTCTTCGCTCAGACCGCCAGTCGAAATCATGGCGAAGCCGCCGGTTTGGATTCCGCAGGAAATCACGCTTGATGCTTATTACTCGATGTTTTCAGGCGCAGGTGGGGGCGGTATTCCAGTGTGGGATTATTTCCGCAACTCGCTGATTATCTCGGTCACGTCGACAGTGATTGCGCTCATCGTCGGTGTATCGGGCGGTTATGCTTTCGCGCGCTTCCGCTTCTGGGGTAAATCGACGACCTTTCTTGGCCTCATGCTGACACGCTCTGTACCGGGTATTGCATTGTCGCTGCCACTTTTCATGCTCTATTCGCGCATTGGTATCATCGATACGCATTTCGGTCTGATCGTAACTTATGTGGCGCTCAACGTGCCTTTCACCATCTGGCTGATCGATGGTTTCTTCCGTCAGGTGCCAAAAGATCTGGCGGAAGCAGCCCAGATCGATGGCTGCACACGCTGGCAAGCATTCTGGCAGGTGGAGTTTCCGCTGGCCGGTCCCGGCATCGCGACGGCAGGCATCTTTGCCTTTCTCACCTCATGGAACGAATATGCGCTGGCATCCCAGCTCACTCGTTCGGTGAATTCCAAGACCCTTCCTGTTGGTCTTCTCGATTACACCGCTGAATTCACCATCGACTGGCGTGGCATGTGCGCGCTTGCAGTCGTGATGATTATCCCGGCGCTGACCCTCACATTCATCGTTCAGAAGCATCTTGTTGCTGGTCTGACGTTCGGCGCGGTTAAAGGTTAATATAGTAATGGCTCAGCTTTCCATTAAAAATCTCGTCAAGCGCTACGGCACAATCGAAGTGGTGCATGGCATTAATCTCGAAATCGCCGACAAGGAATTTGTAGCACTTGTTGGACCATCCGGCTGTGGCAAGTCCACGACGCTGCGCATGATTGCGGGTCTTGAGAGCATTTCCGACGGTGCGCTCGAAATCGGCGGCAAGGTCGTCAATGATCTGCCGCCGCGGGATCGCAACATCTCCATGGTGTTTCAGTCCTATGCGCTTTATCCGCATATGTCGGTGCGCGAGAACATGGGTTTCTCGCTCAAAATTGCCAAGCAGCCGCAAGCGGAAATCGACCGTCGCGTCAATGAAGCATCAGCCATTCTTGGTCTTGAAGCACTGATGGAACGCCGTCCGGCACAGCTTTCCGGCGGTCAGCGCCAGCGTGTTGCCATGGGTCGCGCTATCGTGCGTAATCCAGAAGTATTCCTGTTCGACGAACCGCTTTCCAATCTTGATGCGAAGCTGCGCACGCAGATGCGCACCGAGATCAAGAAGCTTCATGCCAAGGTGCAGTCCACGGTCGTCTACGTAACGCATGATCAGGTCGAGGCCATGACGCTGGCTGATCGTATTGTCATCATGCGCGACGGCCATATCGAGCAGGTCGGCACACCCGATGAAGTGTTCAAGCGTCCGGCAACCCAGTTCGTGGCAGGTTTTATCGGCTCGCCGCCGATGAATATGGCTGAAGCAACGGTGCAAGCGTCAGAGCTGGTTTTTGCCAATGGTGACCGCTTGCCGGTGCCTGCCCAATTCAAGGCTCAGGTCAAGGATGGTGCAAAGGTGACGTTCGGCCTGCGACCGGATGATCTTTTCCCGAAAGGCCATGGCCTTTCGTCGGGTGAGGCCATTCACGAAGGCGGCTTGCGCGTTTCCATCACTGAGCCACTCGGCAATGAAACACTGGTCTTTGCGGAGTTCGCAGGAAAGGAATGGGTGGCGCGCATGCTGAACCCGCGTCACCTGCAACCGGGCGAAACCATTCCGATGCAATTTGATTTGTCGCAGGCGCACCTCTTCGATGCCGCAAGCGGCAAGAGCCTGGCCCAAAATCAGGCCCAGGACCTGGTGGTGTAATCATGGCACGTATTGAAAAAGTTGAACTGCGGATGGTCGACCTTCAGCCGAAGGTCAAGCGTACCGATGCGATCCAGAGCTTTGTCAGCCAGGAAACGCCTATCGTTACCATCACCGATAGTGATGGTGCGGTCGGCACCGGCTATAGCTATACAATCGGAACCGGCGGCTCGTCGGTGATGCGGCTGCTCAACGATCATCTGGTGCCATTGATCATCGGGGATGATGCGGATTGTATCGAAGCAATCTGGCGCAAGCTCGAATTTGCAACCCATGCCACAACCATCGGCGCGATTACGGCACTTGCGCTGGCTGCCATTGATACGGCCCTTTGGGACTTGCGTGCGAAAAAGCAGAACCTGCCACTGTGGAAACTCGCAGGCGGTGCCAAGGATCGTTGCCCGCTTTATACGACCGAAGGCGGTTGGCTGCATATCGAAAAAGAAGCGCTCGTTGAGGACGCACTGCAAGCCAAGGCCAAGGGCTTCTCCGGCTCCAAGGTGAAAATCGGTAAGCCGCATGGCTCGGAAGATTACGCACGTCTTTCGGCTGTTCGTGCAGCCGTAGGTGACGGCTTTGAAATCATGACTGATTGCAATCAGGGCTTTACGGTCGATGAGGCAATCCGCCGTGCCGAGCGTCTGAAAGAGCTTGATCTGGCGTGGATCGAAGAGCCGCTTCCGGCGGATGATCTTGATGGTCATATCCGCCTGACGCGCTCGACCGCGACGCCAATTGCAGTGGGTGAATCGATCTATTCGATCCGCCATTTCCGCGAATATATGCAGAAGGGTGCATGCTCGATCGTGCAGGTCGATGTGGCGCGCATCGGCGGCATCACGCCATGGCTGAAAGTGGCGCATGCGGCGGAAGCCTTCGATATTCCGGTTTGCCCGCACTTCCTGATGGAACTGCATGTCAGCCTCACCTGTGCTGTGCAGAATGGCCGTTATGTGGAATATATCCCGCAGCTCGATGAACTGACCACCAAGGGCATGGAAATCCGTGATGGTCACGCCATCGCGCCGTCCGAGCCGGGCATTGGTATCGAGTGGGATTGGGATGCCGTTCGCAGCCGTTCTGTTGCTGAGTTCACCCGTGAGATCGTGAGCGCGGCATGAGTACACGTATGGGTATGGTTATCGGGCTCAAGCCTGAAAAGATCGCAGAATATAAAAAGCTGCATGCGAGCGTGTGGCCGGAAATTCTGGCACTCATTTCCGAGTGCAATATCACCAATTATACGATCTTTTTGAAAGAGCCTGAGAACCTGCTTTTCGGTACGTGGGAATATGTCGGCCAAGACTTTGAGGCCGACATGAAGAAGATGGCTGATAACCCTAAAAATCAGGAATGGTGGTCGGTTTGCATGCCATGCCAGAAGCCGCTTGAAACCCGTAAAGAGGGCGAGTGGTGGGCCATGATGGAGGAGGTTTTCCACCATGACTGAGACCTTCGATCCCAAAACCTTGCGCCAATGGTCGGCCAAGCCGTCTGAGCCGAAGCCTATCGTGATCTTCGGTGCAGGCAGCATTGTCGGCGACGCGCATCTGCCCGCCTATAAGCAGGGCGGCTTTGCGGTTGCAGGCGTTTTCGATCCCAATTTCGAGAAGGCATCGGCGCTTGCCAACCAATGGGGCGTGAAAGCTTTTGCAAGTCTTGAAGAAGCGATTGCAGTTGAAGGTGCGATCTTCGATCTGGCGACACCGCCTTCAGCCCATGCTTCGATCCTTGCGCAATTGCCGGAAGGTGCGGCCTGTCTCATTCAGAAGCCGATGGGCAGTGATCTTGCCGCTGCTACGGAAATCCTGAAGGTCTGCCGTGCGCGTAATCTGAAAGCTGCGGTGAATTTTCAGCTGCGTTTCGCGCCAATGATGTTGGCACTTTACGATGCCGTCGATAAGGGCTTGCTTGGCGAAGTGGTGGATTTCGATGCATGGCTGGCGCTTGCGACCCCTTGGGGTCTGTGGCCGTTCCTCAAAGGTCTGCCGCGTATCGAGATCGCCATGCATTCGATCCATTATCTGGATTTCGTGCGCGGTCTGCTCGGCAATCCGCAAGGCGTTCACGCCAAGACTATCGGTCACCCAAACCACGAAGTCGCTCAAACCCGCACCGCTGCGATCCTCGATTATGGCGACCGGGTTCGCTGCGCGCTGTCGGTCAATCACGATCATGATTTTGGCCGCAAATTTCAGGCCTGCGAGTTCCGCATTTGTGGAACTGAGGGTGCTGCCTATGTGAAGCTTGGCGTTAATCTCGACTATCCGCGTGGCGAACCGGACGAGCTCTGGATCAAGCCGAAGGGTGGCGACGATTGGGTGCAGGTCGCGCTTGAAGGCGCGTGGTTCCCGGATGCATTTCTCAATCGCATGGCGCAGTTGCAGCGTTTTGCGTGCGGTGAAGATGCAGCACTCATCGGCTCGGTTGAGGATGCCTGGCATACAATGGCACTAGTCGAAGCGGCCTATCAGTCAAGTAGCTCACCCGCTACCCCGCTTGCTGCAAAGCCGGAGTTTTAATCATGTCCGAACAGACGATCTATTTTGAAGATTATGAACTTGGCCATGAGCGGGTCACTTATGGCCGTACCATCACCGAAACGGATTTCGTGGTGCATGCCGGACATACGGGCGATTTCTTCCCGCATCATATGGATGCGGAATTCGCCAAGACCTTGCCGGGTGGCCAGCGCATTGCCCATGGCACGATGATCTTTGCTATCGGCGTTGGATTGACGGCGACGCTTATTAACCCTGTTGCGTTTTCCTATGGCTATGATCGCCTTCGTTTCGTGCGTCCGGTGCATATCGGCGATACGATCCGCACGCGCGTGACGATCAGTGCCAAGGAAGATGATCCGAAACGGACAAATTTGGGCCGCGTTACGGAGCGGTGCGAAGTGCTTAATCAGCGGGACGAAGTGGTGCTTGCTTGCGACCACATCCTGCTTGTTGAACGAAAGGCATAAAGATGACGATACGATTTGATGGAAAAACCGCACTGGTGACAGCCGCAGCTCAGGGCATTGGTCGTGCAAGTGCGCTGGCTTTTGCGGAAGCTGGCGCAAAGGTCTATGCGACTGACATCAACGAGGGCGCTCTCAAAGAACTCGAAGGTGTCTCTAACATCATCACCCGCAAGCTCAACGTGCTTGATGAGGCGGAAGTGAAGTCACTCGTTGCCGAGATCGGTCAGGTCGATATCCTGTTCAACTGCGCAGGTGTCGTCCATGGCGGTTCGATTTTGGAAATGAAGGACGAAGACCTCGATTTCGCGGTCAATCTCAACATCAAGGCGATGATCCGCACCATCCGTGCCGTGCTGCCGGGTATGCTGGAACGCAAAGACGGCGCAATCGTCAACATGGCGTCGGTTGCTTCCAGCGTGAAGGGTGTGCCGAATCGCTTTGCCTATGGCGTCACCAAAGCTGCCGTCATCGGTCTTACCAAGGCTGTCGCGGCTGATTATGTCGCGAAGGGTATTCGCTGCAATGCGATCTGCCCCGGTACGGTTGAAAGCCCGTCGCTGCAGGATCGTCTGCGCGCGCAAGGTGACTATGAAGAGCAGCGTGCAGCCTTCATCGCCCGTCAGCCGATTGGCCGTATTGGCCAGCCGGAAGAGATCGCGGATCTCGCGGTCTATCTCGCTGGTGCCACCTATACCACGGGTCAGGCTTACAACATCGACGGTGGCTGGACGATCTAGTCCAAGCTGCCAATTCTATCCCCGCAAAGGAGTAAACTCATGAAATTTCTTCGCTATGGCGAAACCGGTCACGAAAAGCCGGGCCTTCTCGATGCTGATGGCAATATCCGCGATCTGTCTGCTCATGTGAGCGATCTGTCGGGTGCCGCTTTGAGCCCTGAAGCGCTTGCCAAGCTCGGTTCGCTCGATGTGAATTCTCTGCCAAAGGTTGACGGCAACCCGCGTCTTGGCCCATGCGTTACCGGCACCGGAAAGTTCATCTGCATCGGTCTCAACTATTCCGACCATGCGGCTGAAACGGGCGCTACCGTTCCGCCTGAGCCGATCATCTTCATGAAGGCAACCTCCGCCATCGTTGGCCCGAATGACGACCTTCTCATTCCTCGCGGTTCTGAAAAGACCGACTGGGAAGTGGAGCTCGGCATCGTGATCGGCAAGACCGCGAAATATGTCAGCGAAGACGATGCGCTTGATTATGTCGCCGGTTACTGCACCATCCACGACGTCTCCGAGCGCGCATTCCAGATCGAGCGTCAGGGTCAGTGGACCAAGGGCAAATCCTGCGACACGTTTGGTCCAACCGGCCCATGGCTTGTGACGAAGGAAGAAATCGCTGATCCTGAAAACCTTGCCATGTGGCTCAAGGTCAATGGCGAAACCATGCAGGACGGCTCGTCCAAGACCATGGTTTATGGCGTGCGCTACCTCGTTTCCTATCTCTCGCAGTTCATGTCTCTGCAACCTGGCGACATCATCTCCACCGGCACACCTCCCGGCGTTGGCATGGGCATGAAGCCACCGCGCTATCTCAAGGCTGGCGACACTGTCGAACTCGGCATTGAAGGCCTCGGCTCGCAGAAGCAGAACGTGCGCGCTGACGTTTAATTTTTTTGAGCATGATTCCCAAAACGCGTTGCTACTTTTGGGGGTCATGTTCGGATCGCGGAATTACAAATGACCAAAATTACTGATCTGCGCGTTTTTGATCTGCGCTTCCCGACTTCGCAAAGTCTGGACGGTTCTGACGCGATGAATCCGGACCCGGACTACTCGGCAGCTTATGTCATCCTAGATACGGATGACGAGGCTCTGAAAGGTCACGGCCTCACCTTTACTATCGGTCGCGGCAATGACATCTGCTGTCAGGCTATTCTTGCGATGCGCCATCTGGTGGTCGGCGTCGATCTCGACGTTGTCCGCTCCGCACCTGGCAAGTTCTGGCGCCATCTGACAAGCGACAGCCAGCTGCGCTGGATCGGCCCTGAAAAAGGTGCGATGCATCTGGCAACCGGTGCTGTCGTCAATGCTTTCTGGGATATTCTGGCAAAGCAGTCCGGCAAGCCGGTCTGGCGTCTGGTGTCGGAACTCTCAGCAGAGGAAATCGCCGACATCGTCGACTACCGCTATCTGACCGACGTGCTCACCCGCGACGAAGCCGTTGAAATTCTGCGCAAAGCAGAAAGCGGCAAGGCGGAGCGTATCGCGAAGCTCGAAGCGACTGGCTATCCTTGCTACACGACTTCGGCAGGCTGGCTCGGCTACGACGACGAAAAGCTGCGCCGTCTTTGTCAGGAAGCCATCGACGAAGGCTTCAATCATGTGAAGATGAAGGTCGGCCGTGATCTTGAAGACGATATTCGTCGTCTTACCATCGCACGTGAAGTCATCGGTCCAGACCGTTATCTGATGATCGATGCCAATCAGGTGTGGGAAGTCGATCAGGCGATTGAGTGGGTCAACAAGCTTGCTTTCTCAAAGCCGTTCTTCATCGAAGAGCCGACCAGCCCGGATGATGTTGCAGGTCATCGCAAGATCCGCGAAGCTATTGGCGACGTGAAGGTAGCGACCGGCGAAATGTGCCAGAACCGCATCATGTTCAAGCAGTTCATCGCAGAAGGCGCCATCGACATCGTTCAGATCGATTCATGCCGCATGGGTGGTCTGAATGAAGTTCTGGCCGTGCTGCTGATTGCTGCCAAGTACAACAAGCCGGTCTGGCCACATGCAGGTGGTGTTGGTCTGTGCGAATATGTGCAGCATCTTTCGATGATCGATTATGTTGCCGTTTCAGGCACCATGGACGGTCGCGTGATCGAATATGTCGATCATCTGCACGAGCACTTCATTGAGCCATGCATCATCAAGGATGCGGCCTATATGCCGCCATCGCTGCCGGGCTTCTCCATCGAAATGAAGCCGCAGTCGATTACGGAATACACCTTCAAGGGTTGATAAAAAAAAGCCGCGCTGAAAAAATACAGCGCGGCTTTTGCTTTTAGAGCGCGTTTCGATCTGATTGGATCAGATCGGCGCTCTAATTATCTGTTTTAACGCGCATCTTTGTCCGAAAACCGTTTCACACTTTTCGGGATGCGCTCTAGAGAAAGCGGATCATCAAAGCGCCGGTCAGCAATAACACGGCTCCGGCTACGCGCCCTGCAGTGATTTCGCGTACTGCTACTCCCATGAAACCGATACGATCTGCGGCAAGTCCCGCCACCAATTGCCCGGCGACGGCAAGCCCCATCACGGCCGCAGCACCGATGCGTGGTGTGAGCAATACAGACGTGGTCACATAAATACAGCCAAGCGCACCGCCAGCCACAAACAGCCAGCCAGAAGGCACGTTGAACGCTGGCATCGCGCCTGTTGCTCGTGCGGTTATGGCTGCGATTATGCCAAGAATGACTGCGCCTGACAGAAAGGAAATCGCTGCTGCGGTGACCGGAGAACCAAGTCCACGCGCGAGCGCCGCATTGATGGGAGCCTGAATGGCGATACAGGCACCCGAAAGAATGCCGAACAAGGTCCAGATCATGGAAAATCCTCGCTTAGATGTGGATCGTAATTGTGTGATGATAAACGGAGTGCACCGAAACTTTACAGATAACACTCCCAATTATCTGTAGGGGCAATAGGCCAATGTCTCACTGAAAAGTGAAGCCTTATTTCTGTTCGCCGGCCGTGATCAGGTTTTTACCGCGCCGCTTGGCGTCATATAGCAGTGCATCAGCCGCATAGAGAGCTGCCGTAACATCTTTAGGAGCCGCAGTGAAGCTCACAAGGCCCATCGAAAAGCTGACAGGGAAACTTGCGCGGGAAACGGCATCATCCAGAAGAGCCTTGATCTGCTGGGCTTCAGCGAGATCGCTTATTCTTGTACCGCCGAGGCGTAGCACGATGAATTCATCGCCGCCAGGACGTGCGCTGACCTCGTCAGGACGATTGCGCCCGGCCAGCACTTCGCCGATCAACCGCAACAATTCGTCTCCTGCGGCGTGGCCACACGCGTCATTGACCTGCTTGAACCGGTCGACATCGAAGTAAAGCAGCGAAAAGGGTAGATCGTGATTGCGAAGTGCAAGGATTGCCTTTTCGATTTCCAACTCGATGCCAGTACGATTGGCAATGCCGGTCAATCCATCGACAAGCGCCAATTTACGCGCTTCGCGCATGTAGCGACGCATGCTCAGAATCTCGACAGCAGTGCTGGCGAGACTGATGAGCTTTATCTTTTCCTCAGAAGTGCATTGTCTGACTTTGGTATCCAGAGCACAGATTGCGCCAAGTGTAGAGCCATCGGGCGCGATCAGTGGAGCACCAAGATAAAATCGAATCCCCGGCGCATCTTTCACGAAAGGATTCGTGGCAAAACGATCATCGGAAGTGGCATCTTCTATCAGAAAAGGATCAGTACTCTCGATTGCGCGGGAGCAGAACGTGTTTTCATTGGCTACATCACCGAACACGCAGCCAGCCATGCCGATATGATGCGTCACACACTCATCGACAAGCGACACCGCTGCCATGGGCACACCAAACGTCGATAGAACCAGATTGCAGAGCGCATCCAGTGTGCGATCTTGCCCCATCTCGATCGTGTTATAGGAAGTGAGAACAGCGAGCCGATGTTTGTCGTGTAGAAGCATGTGCCTCATTAAGCAAATTGGACTGGCGCGATCAACTATCAAATATGCGCGCCAGCCACTTGCTGGGTGGTCATGTCAACGAGCAGTTGTGACCTATAACGTCTTCCAACGGAGGGTCGTATTTTCCTGCCACCCATTCTCATGCAGGAGCGGTATATCGCTGGTGAAGCATGGCCAGCCGATACACAGATAATGACTGAAAATCCAATGTTCTGGCACGTTGAACAGGTGCTTCATGGCGAGCGGATCGAGAATGGAAACCATTCCGACACCAAGTCCCCGTGAACGGGCCATGAGATTGAGATTCTGGACGGCCATTGCGGTGCTTTGCTCAAGCGTAGCGGCCATTGTCTGTCGCCCAAGGCCGTGGCCTTCAGCGGGGTCTGTTTCGGTGAAAATGGCGAGTTGAACCGGGGCCGTGCGGATCGCCTCGAGCTTCAGTTTTCCGTATTCCTCTGCACGAGCGTAGTCATAGACAGTAGCCGCATCGCAATTTGTTTTTTCGAACAGGTGATGCACCGCTTCACGCATTTCGGCGCTTTGGACGACAAAGATACGCCAGGGACGCGAATTTCCGACAGATGGTGCATAGGCCACTGCCTCTTGCAGTTTTTCGAGCACTTCATAGGAAACAGGATCAGACAGGAAATGGCGTACATCCCGCCGCCACTGCAGAATGCGGAAGAGGGCGTCTTGATCGGCAGGGGAAAATTTCATGAGTGCTCCGGATCGAACTCACCGAATATAAGGCAGTCGCTAACATACTGCGTAACATCAGAAAATCATTCTCAGGAGAAAAATGGTGCCCGGAGACGGATTTGAACCGCCGACACGCGGATTTTCAATCCGCTGCTCTACCAACTGAGCTATCCGGGCATCCTATCAGTGATTTCTCACTGGGTGGCGGTGTTGGTGTCCGCCGGAAGTGGGTGGGTTATAGCATTAAATTTCGCGCTGTCCAGCACCCCATCGCAATTTTTATAAGATTTCTTATAAACACGCTAAAGTGCCGATTTCACTGTGGAAATCCCTATTGAACAGCCTCAGTTGTCGTTTTCTTCTTCCTCCTCAATCGTTTTTCCAGGAATGACATAGCTTCCTGAAAGCCAACGATTAAGATCAATGCTTTTGCAACGTGGCGAGCAGAACGGATACGTGTCACGGACCGACGGCTTACCGCATTCAGGGCAGGGGCGAGTCGGGCGCAACGGTGTAACGCGCGAACCGGCAGCTGCGGATATATCTTTCTTGTCGCTCATGGAAGTTCTCAGACCTTGCCGTTTATCCAGTTATCGTAAACGGGATAGTCGCCATCGGCCAGCAGGCTCACAGTTTCCTGCAAGGGGAGGCCAACCACATTGGTGTATGATCCAACAAGCTTGACCACAAAGCTGCCAGCGAGCCCTTGAATGGCATAACCACCAGCCTTGCCACGCCATTCGCCAGAAGCGAGATAGGCGTCGATCTGTTTGCGTGTCAGCCGCTCGAAACGCAGGCGCGTTTCGATAAGCGTCTGACGCAAATTGCCATTGGGCAGAATGAGGCACACGCCAGTGAAAACCTTATGCGTGCGTCCTGACAAGAGGCGCAGGCATTCCCGTGCTTCGTCGTTGATCTCTGCCTTGGGCAGGACACGACGCCCCACAGCTACAACCGTGTCAGCCGCCAGAACAAAAGCATTTGCGAAGTTTTCGTCGCCCTTTAATTGTTCCTGTGCGGCTTTTGCCTTTTCGCGCGCAAGACGACGCGCCAGTGAACGCGGATGTTCGGCGCGCTCAGGCGTTTCGTCAATATCAGCTGGCTGAATATGATCTGGCTCAATGCCGACCTGCCCCAGAAGCTCGATCCTGCGGGGAGAGCCGGAGGCAAGAACCAGCTTATGTTGCGCGCTCATAGACAAGTTTTTTCCTGAGACAAGGTTTTCCTGAAAGGTAGTTAGTCGCTTACTTGAAGCGGTAGGTGATACGGCCTTTGGTAAGGTCGTAAGGGGTCATTTCGACCAGAACCTTGTCGCCAGCGAGAACGCGGATGCGGTTCTTGCGCATGCGGCCTGCGGTGTGGGCAATAATCTCATGTTCGTTTTCGAGCTTCACGCGGAACATTGCATTCGGCAGCAGTTCCGTAACAACACCCGGAAATTCGAGGACTTCTTCTTTCGCCATGCGATACCTGTTACTTTCTTTGATAAAATTGGCCCGAAATCGGGCCGCAGCTTTAAATTTGGCCGGAACCTATATGATTAGACGGCATTTGTGAACAACCGAATTGGATTAGGCTCAGGAGCTTTTAATTCGGTGCCAATCTCTGTGTGATTTGCCGCTTCAGGCGGTCTCGTACATCACGATAAGCATTCATGATCTGCTCACGGCTTCCCGTCATAAGTGTGGGATCGGGCGTAGGCCAATATTCCACATCGACGGAAAAGCCACGCATCCGCTCCAGCACCGTATGATGCGCAAGCGGGGTGAGCGTGATGATAAGATCGAAATAGCCGTCTGCCAGTTCTTCCAGTCCGCGCGGTTGCCGGGCATCGAGTGACAGGCCTTCTTCATTGAGCACTGCATCGACAAACGGGTCACGCTCGCCGCGCTGAACACCGGCAGAAGCTATATACATATTGGGTGGAAGCAGCTTTCTTGCAAGAAGTTCGGCAATTGGCGAACGGATAGAATTCTTTCCACAGACAAAAAGCACTGAAGTGGGCCGTTTGGCGGCTTCACTTTCTTCAGCAGGGGCAATCGCTTCCTGAGCGCTCATCAAGAATCAGCCCCGCCAGTGCAGCACGCAGACGAGCGTGAAAAGACGCCGCGCAGTCGCAAAATCGACTTCGATTTTGCCGTTCAGTCGCGTTTGAAGAGTTTGTGAGCCTTCATTGTGCAAGCCGCGCCGCCCCATATCGATCGCCTCGATCTTGCTGGGGCTCGCGGAGCGAATGGCCTCATAATAGCTTTCGCAAACCAGAAAATAGTCGCGCACAACGCGCCGCAACGGGGTTAGCGAGAGGATGTGAGTAGCAACGTCATCCCCGCTTTCACGCATGATGGAAAAAATCAGACGTGATTCCATCAGTGAAAGCTTCAGCTTGTAAGGACCACCCGTATCATCGCCGACCGGGTGAAAAGCGTTTTCTTCAATCAGGTCAAAAATCGCGACCGCGCGTTCATGCTCGACGTCAGGCGTCGAGCGGCCGATGGATTCATCGAGCTCGACGTCAACTAGACGGGCATTAGGAACGCCGGCGGTCATGATACCTCATAGATTGAGCCGGATGGCGACAGATTGCGCGTGGGCGTCGAGGCCTTCGGCACGAGCGATTTCTATGGCTGCGGGGCCGAGGGCGTGCAACTGATCCGGGCCAAGTTTGAGAAGCGAGGTGCGCTTCATATAATCAAGAACCGAAAGGCCGGACGAGAATCGTGCAGAGCGCGCTGTTGGCAGAACGTGATTGCATCCGCCGACATAATCACCAATCACTTCCGGCGTATGGGCGCCGATGAAGATCGAACCGGCATTGCGAATTTTGGGCAGCAGCGCTTCAGGATCTGCGGTGGCGATTTCCAGATGCTCGGCGGCAAGTCGGTTTGCCAGTGGAATGGCAGCGTCGAAGTCTTCAACCAGAATGACAGCACCAAAATCGCGCCAGCTTGCGGCGGCTGTTTCAGCGCGTGGCAGCGTCTTGAGCTGACGCTCCACGGCTTCTTCGACAGCCTTTGCAAAAGGCTCATCATTGGTCATCAGTATCGACTGTGCTGCGGTGTCATGTTCCGCCTGCGCCAGAATGTCGGCGGCCAGCCAATCTGGATTGTTGTCCTTATCGGCAATCACCAGCACTTCGGAAGGCCCTGCGATCATGTCGATGCCCACCGTGCCGAACACAATGCGCTTGGCGGCTGCCACATAGGCGTTGCCGGGGCCAACGATCTTGGCGACCGGCTCAATGGTTTCGGTGCCATAAGCGAGAGCTGCAATGGCTTGAGCACCACCCACGCGGTAGACTTCCGATACACCTGCGAGACGTGCTGCCACCAGAACCAGTGGGTTCAGCTTGCCATCGGGCGAGGGGACAACCATGACGATCCGGTCAACGCCTGCAACCTTCGCAGGCACTGCATTCATCAGCACAGAACTTGGATAGCTTGCCGTGCCGCCAGGTACATAAAGGCCTACCGCTTCAATTGCCGTCCAGCGAGAACCAAGTTCAACGCCAAGCGCATCGGTATAACGGTCGTCTTTGGGCAGCTGTCGTGCGTGATGCTTTTCGATGCGTTCATGAGCAAGCTTCAATGCTTCAATAGTCGAAGCGGGTGCCTCATCAAAGGCCGCATCGATTTCTGCTTCCGTCACGCGGATACCGGTCTTATGAAGATCGATACGATCAAACCGCTGGGAATATTCAATAAGCGCTGTATCGCCTTCGCGGCGCACGCGATCAACGATTTCGCGGGCAGCCCGATCCACATCTTCCGAGACTTCGCGCTTACCGGTCAGGAAAGTAGCAAAGCTCTGTTCAAAATCGGGATCGGTTTGTCTGAGCGTCGTGACCACGCTGGTATTCCTTTAAAAGTCAGTCTGGTAATTGGCAGTCTGGGCGTAGCCCGTCAGTTATGTGAAGCAGTCGTCCGCGACAATCAGGTGTCGTGTCGCGGCACAGAAGCTGTTTCCCAGGCAGGCCCCAGATCCGTCAACTGTGCTTCTATGCATTCCACATCCAGTCGGATAGCCGCATTTGCCGAAAAAGTCAGTTCGATTGTTCCAGCTGGCGCTTCGCTGACAATAAAACGGATGGCGAGCAGCGAGAGAACCTCATCCGGTTTCTGCCGATCAATGCCTGTTGCTTTCGCGACCGTTACACGATTGAAATGCAATGTGGCGCGACGGCGCTGATACTGGGGTTTGCGAAACAGCTTTGGCTTGGCTTCTTCCCAAGCAAAACGGTTGGCAGTCAGGACAAAGCGTTTGTCCTTCGCAAGATATTGAAGATCGGAGACTTTAAGGACTGCATCCTGAAGATGGGCGGACAGGACCTGCAAATCCTCCTCATCCAGTGCCACAAGCTTCAACATTTCCATATCTGGCATCGTTCCCTGCTATTTTTCAGATCGCGTAGTGCAACTTTACATGCCAGCACAAAAAAATCGACAGGCTTTTCAGCCTGTTGATTAATAAGCCTGAAATGAAAGAAAAGCCGGAAACAAGTTTCCGGCTTTTAGATTTTAGCCGCTGATGCGTTCGACATTCGCGCCGCAACGCGAGAGCTTTTCTTCCAGGCGTTCAAAGCCGCGATCAAGGTGATAGACGCGGTTGACGATGGTTTCGCCTTCGGCAGCAAGGCCTGCGATGACGAGAGAAACCGAGGCACGCAGATCGGTCGCCATAACCTGCGCACCCTTGAGACGATCAACGCCTTCAACGGTTGCGGTCTGGCCGGACAACGAAATCTTTGCGCCAAGACGCGCCAGTTCCTGCACGTGCATGAAGCGATTCTCGAAGATCGTTTCGGTAATGCGCGAGGTTCCCTTTGCCATGGTCATCAGGCCCATGAACTGCGCCTGAAGATCGGTCGGGAAGCCGGGGAATGGATCGGTCGTCACATCAACCGGATGAATTCCGTGACCATTGCGCACAACGCGCAGGCCGCTGTTGGTTTCGGTGATTTCCGCACCAGCCTTACGCAATGTGTCAAGCGCTGCTGTAAGCTGGCTTTCCTGTGCGCCTTCGAGCAGCACATCGCCACCGGTCATGGCAACGACCATGGCATAAGTACCGGTTTCGATGCGGTCAGGAATGACGCGAACACGTGCACCTGACAGGCTGGTGACGCCTTCAACATGGATCGTGCTGGTTCCGGCACCGCTGATCTTTGCGCCCATTGCATTCAGGCAATCCGCAAGATTGACGACCTCTGGTTCGCGGGCTGCGTTTTCGATAACCGTTTCGCCGCGGGCAAGGGCTGCAGCCATCAGCATGACATGGGTCGCGCCGACGGAAACCTTCGGGAACTTGTATCGTGAGCCGACAAGGCCACCCTTTGGCGCGCGCGCCTTGG
Source organism: Brucella sp. HL-2 (assembly GCF_025846885.2). Lineage (NCBI taxonomy): Bacteria > Pseudomonadati > Pseudomonadota > Alphaproteobacteria > Hyphomicrobiales > Brucellaceae > Brucella > Brucella sp. HL-2. Next base: position 576,149 of record NZ_JAOYTK010000001.1, read on the forward strand.
CATAACCGTTTTCAATGTCGATCTGAGCGCCGAGTGCCTGAAGGCATTCGAGCAGCAGGTCAACCGGACGCGTGCCGATCGCACAGCCGCCGGGCAGGGACACATTGGCTTCACCCATGCGCGCCAGAAGCGGACCGATTACCCAGAAGCTCGCGCGCATCTTGGAAACCAGCTCGTAAGGAGCGGTGGTGTCGACGATGTTGCGGGCTGTGAAATGAATGGTGCGCGAATAGGCTCCATTCTGGTGTTCGCGGCGTCCATTAACCGAATAATCGACACCATGATTGGAAAGAATGCGGATCAGCTGCTCGACATCGGCGAGGTGCGGCACGTTTTCAAGCGTCAGCGTATCGTCGGTGAGGAGGGAGGCGATCATCAAAGGAAGCGCAGCATTTTTCGCGCCAGAGATAGGAATAACGCCGTTGAGCTTGTTGCCGCCGACGATTTTGATGCGATCCATGCTGTTTCACCTTCTGGGCCGAAGCCATTGCCCGGTAATCGATTTTTGCAAATTCCGCAGCGTTCAAGCATGCAGCGTTGCATTATGAAATGACTGTTCTTACGGCAAAATTACGTCGATCACGAATCGTACCCGGACCGCAACGCCATCAAGAATTGAACTGCGCTTTTAACGCAGGTGCTCCCTATCTTCAAGGAAGGCTTTGCTGCGATTGTTTCAGCTTAAATCGAATTCCTTAAAGCTTGCCTACAGCATAATTCCTTAAACTTGAATCAGTTTAAGGTAAAATTATGCTGTAAATATAGAGTGTTAGAGCGACCTTTGTGCACCCAAGAAGGCGCACGGCGCTCTAGTGGTCCGATTCCGGCATTTGCATCTATCTGTTACGAGTGTGGCTCAAATGTCGGGATATGAAGCGCTACCCGCTTCTCGGGCAATTTGCAGTTCAGCGCAGAAAATCGGTTCTTACATTTTGTGAAACGGCTCTAATCATTATCTTCTTTGCCGGCTGTAATGCCGTCATTTCGCTCATCTGCATCGCCCGCGCGTCGCGAACGTGATTGCACTTTGCGGCGCATCAGATTCGCACGGAGCTGCTCCGCGCGCCGCTTTTCGCGTGGATCAGATTGGGCTTCGTTGTCGTTTTTTGTCTTTTTTTCGCTCATAGGTCTCATGTACTACGGTAAAAAGCCTACGAAAAGCCGGTTTCAAAGCGAGTATCCAATGATTTCCACATTAAGTGAAAAGAAATGCGATTGCTTGCTTGCGGTTTGCGTAATGATGTGGCAGAAGTCCGCCGCGTTCAAGAGAATGCTGCGGTAGCTCAGTGGTAGAGCACTCCATTGGTAATGGAGAGGTCGAGAGTTCAATCCTCTCTCGCAGCACCAGTTTCCTCCAGGTTGGAAACCAAGGCCGTATCCCCCCGAGATTAAAGTTCAAACTTCACAATGATAGATATCATTGCGGTTCGCCATGACTTGCGATGACCTGCGATTTGATTTTGTGAATGGAAAAGCAAATTCATATCACTCGTCCGAGTCTCTTTACAAAGAAGAATTCCTGCAGAAACTTATCGGCTACAGCATAATTCCTTAAACTTGAATCAGTTTAAGGAATTATGCTGTAAATATAAAGTGTTAGAGCGACCTTTGTACGCCCAAGAGGGTGCACGGCGCTCTAAGTAGCTGAATAGTTTTAGTAAATCAGCGTTTCCGCTGATCTAAAAACATTGAATTTTATATAGAAAGAATGGCGCACCCGAAAGGATTCGAACCTCTGACCCCCAGATTCGTAGTCTGGTGCTCTATCCAGCTGAGCTACGGGTGCTTGCCTGTGTGCCGCGATTGCTGCGGCGATGGGCGGTTGATAATCGGACGGATTACTAAAAGCAAGCACCTTCTTGGAAAAAAATGCGCTTATGTGAAGTTTTCTTGTCAAAGCCCGCATTTCCAAGGGTTTCCGCGGTGTTTTAGAACGTGGAAAACTAACCTAAAGCGCGAAAATCTTCCGCCGCACTCGTTTTAAGGCAGTCGCAAACAGGAATCAGCTGTATCAACGCTCTGTTTTTTATGAGCATTTTTTGAGTGCACCGTAAAAATCAGGCCACTTCGCTTTCAGATTGGCTGTTTCGCTTGTCATTCCAATTCGGCAGGTCAGGAAGACGAATCTCGAAATGCGCGCCGATGGGCCGATCTTCACGCAGTTCGATCGTGCCGCCATGCGCGCGCACCAGCTCTTGTGCAATCGCCAAGCCGAGGCCTGTGCCGTCGCTGCGTGTAGAGCCCTTAAACGCAGTAAAGAGATTATCGCGTGCTTTCTGCGGCAGGCCAGGGCCAGTGTCTTCGACGCCGATAATTGTTGTGGTCCCGATTCTACCTGCAGATAGCGTGAGGCGCTTGACGGTAGACACATCGCTACGCCGATCACGCTCCATGGCCTGAACGGAGTTGCGGCACAGGTTGTGCAACACACGGAACAGCTGTTCGGAATCGACATTCAGTTCGAAATCAATTGGAATGAGATTTTCGAACTCGATACCGCTTTCCGTTTTCAGATTGAGCGTTTCCTGCACATCAAGAATGACGGTGCTCAGTTGCACGCGGCGCGGGGCAGGTGGGGCCTCTTGCGAGCGGCCATAGGCCATAACGCTTTCAGAGTAATTGATGGCACGACTCAACGTGTGGATGAGCTTTGGCGCGAAGCGCTGCACCATCGGATCCTGAGTGTCGGCCAGTCGATCTGACATGAGCTGCGCCGATGCCAGAATGTTGCGCATGTCATGATTGATCTTGGAAACAGCGAGGCCGAGATCGGCCAGATGTTTCTGTTCTTTCAGGGTGCGCTGCAAATCGCTCTGGATGTGTGCGATCTGTCGTTGCGCTATACCGAATTCATCCTTGCGGTTTTCAGGCACGAGAATCCGGGTTGGATTGTCGGGTGCCGAGGCAAAATCAATCATATTGCGATGCATAAGGCGCACAGGACGCAGCAGCATCTCATGAATGATCAGATAGATAAGGCTTGCGGCTATAACCGAGATAAGCAGAGAGATGATCGCTACATTGGTCGCATAACTCAGCATGGCATGGCGCAGCGGGGCGTCCGATGTGACGATTTCGATAATCCGTCCCGGATTGGCCGATGGCGGGTTCGATCCATAAATGCGCAACGTGCGATTGCCGCCATTAAAGAGCGTTCCAAATGCATCCCAGATGGCAGCGGCTTCACTGATATTATTGAGATCGACCACCTGATCGATCGTGCCCGGCATTTCGCTCATTGCCAGAAGATGGGATGCACCGGCTTCACGCAGCGCAATTGCTTTGGTGCCGGTTGCAAGCAGAACCTTATCCTGAACCTCGCGTGGAATATTGATGTTGCCGCTCGCAATAAGCACTTCGCTCACAGCATCTACGGTGTCGAGGCGTGAACTCATCCAACGCACACGCATATTGGCGATGGACGGCACGAAGATCAGAACTTCAGCGATAAGAACGGCAAGAGCGGTTAGGATAAGGAGCTTGCTTGAAAGCCGGTTTCGCCAGCGAAGACGCGTGAAATGGATAGGCGACATCTTATCGTCTTTGGGAGATGCCACAGCGGAATGCTGCGCAGCTGCATCGGCAACGACCCCACCCGTATCCATGGTTTTTTCAACAGCCGCCATACGTCAAATCCAAACCGACAGGCTGTGTGGCTGCAATGCAGCCGTGCCTTATCCAGAAAGCTCATCACAATGCGATACATATAAATATCGCCTTCTATATATGGTGGCACACGATAATTCCAACGGACTTTGTCGTTTTTGATTGAAACAACTGAGAGCATATCCCGAAAAGTGGGCACCGGTTTTCGGAACAAGACGTGCGTAACACAAAAAGTGAGACGCATTTCTAATGATTCAACTTAATCCAGAAATACTGTAGCCCACTCCTTTGCCAGCATTACCGAAATTTAACTCGACGTGCTGAATCGCGACGTGCAAACTCGCAAAAAGGGAAATCTGTGATGCTTCAATGGCGGCACTTTCGGTGCAATCTATTGGGGCGATCATTATTTTGATACTGTTTGCAGCTTATCCTGCGCCCAACGTGAATATGAATGGTTTGAATCAGCGGCTTGTCGAGGCATTCGATAAGGCCCTGCCGGAGAGTTGAATGAAGTCTTGGAAGCAGATTGTTCTGTGCCTGCTTGTTATTATTGCCGCCAGTGGCGGTTGGTACATCTATAAAAACAAGGACTCTTTGGCGCAAACGGCATCAGGCGCAGCTCCCGGACAGCAGACGCATGGATCAGCCTCAGGACGCGGTGCTCCGCTGGTTGTTGTTGAACCGGCAGGCGAGGAGACGATCAACAGTCGCCTCACAGCCATTGGTTCCGCACGCGCGCTGAGCACAGTTTCAGTCACGCCTTATTCGAGCGGTTATATGGATGAGCTGCTTGTGAAAGCAGGCGATTCCATCAAGGCTGGTGATCCGATTGCAGTGCTGGATAATGAAACCGAGACCATTGCGGTCAGCAAGGCGCAGATCGCGCTGAAAGATGCGGAAACCACCCGCCAGCGCATCGTACGTTTGCGGGCCACGAATACGGCAACGGTGGTGCAGGAAGTTGAAGCTGATCTGGCTTTGTCCAACGCCAAGCTTGTATTGGAAGATGCACAGCTCGCACTGAGCCGCCGCACGGTACGCGCACCGATTTCCGGTGTTGTTGGTATCTTGCCGGTTAATGCCGGGAACTATGTCACGGCACAAACTTCAATCGCCCGCATTGATGATCGCTCCAAGGTACTGATCGACATCTGGGTGCCGGAACGTTTTGCGCCACAGATCAAAGTTGGTCAGCCGCTGACAGCCGAATCCACAGCATTTCCCGGCGTGACGCATAAGGGTGAAATCAACGCTGTTGATAATATGCTCGATGAAGCGAGCCGTACATTGCATGTTCGTGCCGAGATCAACAACGATCAGGACCGCTTGCGTGCTGGCATGTCGTTCTCGGTGACTGTTTTGTTCCCAGGAGATAATTATCCTTCCGTTGATCCGCTGGCTATCCAGTGGGGTGCTGACGGCTCTTACGTCTGGCGCGTGGAAGAAGGCGTCGCGAAGAAGGTTGCTGCGCGCATCGTACAGCGCAATTCGACCAACATATTGATCGACGGTGCAGTTAAGGAAGGCGACATGATCGTTACGCAAGGCGTGCAGACTGTGCGCGATGATGCACCGGTCCGTTTGCAGGATGAGCAAGGCACCGCCCGCATTGATCCTTCCGCCAAAAGCCGCGTTGCAGGGTGAGGATAAAGCGTGAGCAATCCTAATTCGCATTCGGGCCATACCGGTGGATCGACAGCGCTGTTCATTCGGCGCCCGGTCTTTGCCTTCGTCATCAATGTTCTGATCATCGTTGCGGGCCTTGCGGCCTTTACCGGCGTCGACATCCGGGAGCTGCCGGATGTGGACCGGCCAGTCGTTACCATCAGCACCGATTTCAGTGGCGCTTCGGCTGAAACCATTGACCGTCAGCTGACACAGGTGCTTGAAAATGCCGTTGCCCGCGTATCGGGCGTGAAATCCATTTCGTCGTCGTCTTCTTTTGAGCGCAGCCGTGTCACGGTTGAGTTCAACGACGGCGTTGATCTTAATGTCGCTGCAGCCGATATGCGTGACGCCATTTCACGTGTGGCAAACGATGTGCCTGAGGAAGCTGATCCTTCGCGTATCATCAAGGCCGATTCCAATGCCGATCCGGTCATGCGCCTCGCTGTAACGTCCGACACCATGGCGGTCGACGATATGACGGTGTTGGTTGAAGATCAGATCCAGGATGTTCTCTCGGCAGTTCCCGGTGTCGCCGATGTGCAGATCAATGGTGATCGCGACAAGATTTTCCGTATCGATATCAATCAGGCGCGCTTGGCAAGCTACGGGTTGACTATCGCGGATATTTCCAGCGCACTTTCGTCCATGGGCCTTGATGCGCCAGCGGGCTCGTTGCGTAGTTCCGATCAGTCGATTGTGGTTCGCGCCACGGCCAATCTTGAACGGCCAGAAGACTTCGAAAGTGTCTATGTTAAAGGGCGCACGCAGATCCGCGATGTTGCGACGGTAACACTGGGTCCGGATATTGAAAGTTCGGCTGTCCGGTCGAACGGCAAGACAGCCATTGGTCTTGGCATCGTGCGTCAGGCGCAGTCGAACACGCTTGATATTTCGGAAGGTATTCGGGCAGCAGTCGCCAATCTGAAAAACACATTGCCGCCCGGCGTCGATGTGACAGTGACCAGTGACGACGCGAGCTTTATTAACGGTGCTATCCACGAAGTTGAAATTGCGCTGATTGCCTCGGTCATCATCGTTGTCGTCATCATCTTCATGTTCTTGTGGGATATCCGTGCAACGCTTATTCCTGCTCTGGCCATGCCTGTGGCATTGATCGGCACAATTGCGGCGATCTATCTGAGCGGTTTCTCGGTCAATATTCTCACCTTGCTGGCATTGGTGCTGGCCACCGGCCTTGTGGTGGATGATGCGATCGTTGTGCTCGAAAATATCGTGCGACGACGCAATCAGGGCATGGGTCCGCGTGCTGCTGCAGTCCTTGGCACACAGGAAGTATTCTTCGCTGTTATTGCAACGACACTGACACTTGTGGCTGTGTTTGTACCAATTTCCTTCCTACCCGGTCAGGCTGGCGGTCTGTTCCGCGAATTCGGTTTCGTGCTGGCAATTGCTATTTTGCTGTCATCGATTGTTGCGCTGACTTTGTGTCCGATGCTGGCATCGCGGTTCCTTAAAGAAGGTGTTGAAGCCTCTGAGGGTGGCGGTCATGGTCCAAAGTTTTTGCGTCGGATTGGCAGTGGGTTGGCGAACTTCTATCGCAAGAGCCTGCATGCCTGTCTCTCCGCACCGTTCATTGTCGTTCTGGTTGCAGTGCTTTTTGCCGGTGCTTCCTATGTCGGCTTTGGCATGTTGCGACAGGAGCTGACACCGACGGAAGATCGCGCCGTTGCAGTGTTGCGCATCAATGGGCCACAGGGCATCAGTGTCGAGTTTCTTCAGTCGCAGCTTGAGAAGATCGAGACGGCTATCCAGCCCTTGCGCGATAGCGGCGAAATCCTGACCACTTATGGCATTGCCGGGTCAGGCGGTTCGTCAAACAACGGCTTTATGGTTCTGACGCTGGCACCGTGGAAAGAGCGCAGCCGCTCACAGCAGGAAATCATGGCTGATATCACTGCGCGTACACGCGGGATTATGGCTGTGCGTATTTTCACGGCGCAGCCCAACAGTCTGGGTATTCGCGGTGCAGGCAATGGCTTGCAGTTTGCTGTGCTCGGTCAGGATTATGCGAAACTGCGTCCTGCCACTGACGCTATCGTTTCAGCGCTCGAAAAAGATCCTCGTTTTGTGCAGCCGCGTTTGTCTGTCGAACCGACACAGCCGCAGCTTTCTGTCGAGATCAACCGTGAGCGTGCATCTGATCTGGGCATTGATATCACCGGTCTCGCCAATGCGGTTCAGGCTGTCCTTGATGGTCGTAAAATCGGTTCGGTCTATGTTGGCGACAGAAGTTTCGATGTGAAGCTTGTATCGACAACCAACCCGATCAACGATCCAACCGATCTGGAAAACGTCTTCCTGAAGACGACAGATGGTCGTTATGTGCCAATGTCTTCCATCGCAACGGTGGTCGAAAAAGCGGTTCCACCACAGCTCAACCGCGAAGAACGACAGCGTTCTATCGCGATTACAAGTGACCTGCGCAGCGATTTCGCCTTGGGCGACGCCTATGCTGCCGCACTGGAAATAGCCCTTCCGCTATTGCCACCCGGCGCGCATATCATCCCCCTTGCCGAAGCCTCGACACTGAGCGAAACCTCGACGGGCATTGCACTGGTATTTGGCTTTGCCATCATCATTATCCTGCTGGTTCTGGCGGCACAGTTTGAAAGCTTTGTGAGTGCGCTGATCGTTATGGCAACCGTGCCGTTGGGTCTTGGTTGTGCGGTCTTCGCGATGATCCTCACTGGCACGACGCTGAATGTGTACAGCCAGATCGGCCTTGTGCTGCTGGTCGGCATCATGGCCAAGAACGGTATTCTGATTGTCGAATTTGCCGATCAGTTACGCGACAAGGGCATGAATGTTCGACAGGCCATTGAAGAGGCGGCAAATATCCGCCTGCGTCCGGTCTGTATGACCATGATCTGTTCGGTTTTGGGTGGTGTGCCGTTGATTCTGGCAAGTGGCGCTGGCGCTGAAGCCCGTGTGGCGCTTGGCTGGGTGATTGTGGGCGGCTTGGGTCTTGCCACGATAGCAACCTTGTTTGTGACGCCGGTCGCCTATCTTCTTCTTGGTCGGTTCACCAAGCCAAGAGTTGAGGAAGAAGCGCGGCTTGAGCGCGAGCTGGTCAGGGCAGTCGCACTGGAAGAAAAGCTGAAGTAAACTTTGCAAAAAGAAAAAACCCCGGAAGAGCAATCTTCCGGGGTTCTTTGTTATGCACTTTGTTACTTCTTCATCGCATCCGTGATCTTGGAGGTCCATGCGCCTTCCGGCTTTTTGGTAATCACAGGATCGGAACCGCCACCGAGTAGTGTCTCGACCGTGCGGTCTGCCGCTGCCACGTCCAGCGTGCCGTCTGAACCGTCGATCAGCTTGCCGATTTCCTTGATCATCCGCTCCTGAACTTCCTGAGTCTGAGCGCCCGAAGCATCATTTTCGAGAATGATTTCGGCCGCCTCAGCAGGGTTTTCTGATGCATACTGCCAGCCCTTCATCGAAGCGCGGACAAAGCGGGCGAGCTTGTCGACCATTGCAGGATCATCAAGGCTCTTATCAAGCACATATAGCCCGTCTTCCAGCGTTGCCACGCCCTGTTCTTCATAAGGGAACACGACGAGCTGGTCGGCAGGAATCCCGGCATCGATCACCTGCCAATATTCGTTATAGGTCATGGTAGAAATGCAGTCGGCCTGCTTCTGGATCAGCGGATCGACATTGAAGCCCTGTTTGAGGACGGTCACGCCATCCTTGCCGCCTTCGGTCGGAATTTTCAGATGGCTCATCCATGACAGGAACGGATATTCATTGCCACCAAACCAGACGCCAAGCGTGCGGCCCTTGAAATCCTCCGGCTTGGTAATGTTGGTGTCCTTGCGGCAGGTCAGCATCATACCGGATTTCTTAAAAGGCTGTGCGATATTGACGAGCGCCACACCTTTTTCGCGGGTTGCGAGTGCCGAAGGCATCCAGTCCACCACCACGTCCGCGCCACCGCCAGCAATCACCTGTGGCGGAGCAACGTCCGGGCCACCCGGCTTGATGTCCACGTCTAAATTTTCGGCTTCGTAGAAGCCTTTGTCCTTGGCAACGTAATAGCCTGCAAATTGTCCCTGTGTGACCCACTTGAGCTGCAAGGTCAGCTTGTCCGCTGCCATTGCCGAGCTACTCATAAGCGCGAGCGCCAGTCCGGCTGTTCCAAGGCATACAGAAATTGCCTTTTTCATTTCAGTTCTCCTCTGGTTAAGGCTCTACCTTATTTTTGTAGATGCCAAATATTCAGGCTTAAGCCCTCCTGTATGAAGGGTGCCAGAATGTCATTTTGCGCTCAATCATTGCGATCAGCCCATAAGAGAGCGACCCTGCAAGAGCGGCTACAAAGATTTCAGCCCAGACCATATCCACATTCATGCGGCCTATTTCAGCTGATATGCGGAAGCCCATACCGACAATCGGCGTGCCGAAAAACTCGGCGACAATCGCGCCGATCAGCGCCAGTGTGGAGTTGATTTTGAGCGCATTGAAGATGAAAGGCATAGCTGCAGGCAGGCGCAGTTTGACGAGTGTCTGCCAGTAGTTTGAGCCATAGGTTTCCATCAGGTCGCGTTCCATCGAACCGCTCGCTGCAAGCCCCGCAACGGTGTTTACCAGCATCGGGAAGAAGGTCATGATGATGACGACGGCTGCTTTCGACTGCCAGTCGAAGCCGAACCACATCACCATAATGGGCGCAACGCCGACGATGGGGAGGGCAGCAGCGAGATTGCCGAGCGGCAGCAACCCTTTTCGCAGGAATGGCACACGGTCAGCGATGATGGCGGTGATGAAGCCCAGACCGCAGCCCGCAACATAGCCAATGATAACAGCTTTAAGAAATGTCTGCTGAAAGTCGGCCCACAGGATTGGGATGGAACTGGTTATCCGCGCCCATATAACCGATGGTGCGGGCAAAAGCACCTGCGGCACGGCAAACAACCGCACAGTGACTTCCCACAGGAGCAACATTGCAAGGCCGAACAGGGCAGGGACCGCGATGTCCAGCAATTTCTGGCTGCGGGGATTGCGGGATTTCAGGCTTGCGACCCAACCGACAATCGCCCATGAGACGGCAATCAGTGCGACGATGATTATGACATTCGTCATGTTACCGCCCTTTCTGGCTTTGCACCCATGCGTCGATTGACGACGCTTGCGACAAACCCGACGAGGGCCACAAGCACTCCGGCCATGATCGCAGCTGCAATAAGTGCTGCCCATATCTGAACGGTCTGCCCGTAATAAGAACCGGCAAGCAAACGTGCGCCAAGGCCCGCGACTGCGCCCGTTGGCAATTCGCCGACGATAGCGCCCACAAGGCTGATGGCGACGGCGATCTGCATGGATGTGAACAGGAAGGGCATGGCAGCGGGCCAGCGCAGTTTCCAGAAAACTTGATTCTGTGACGCGTTGTAGGTCCGCATCAGATCAAGATGCATGACATCGGGGGATCGCAGACCTTTCACCATGCCCACGGCCACGGGAAAGAAGGAAAGGTAAGTCGATATGATGGCTTTTGGCAAAAGCCCCGATATGCCGATGGCGTTCAAAACCACGATAATCATCGGTGCGATGGCGAGAATGGGGATCGTTTGCGAGGTGATGATCCACGGCATCAGGCTTTTGTCGAGCGTGCGCGAATGCACGATGCCGACCGCCAGCAATACGCCAAGCGCCGATCCCAGCACGAAGCCAAGCAAGGTCGACGAAAGCGTTACCCAGCCATGATAGACCAAACTGCGCTTGGAACTCGGCTTAACATCAAAGACGGTTTTCCAGATTTCTTCGGTCACCTGATGCGGGGCAGGAAGGACAGGACGGTCCTGATGCATCGTGTTGGCAACGATTGTCGAGAATGCAATCTCGGTTCCGGCGCGCTCCGCCTGATCGCGTTCAAACGGCGCATTGAGAAAGACCGCAAGCAGATACCAAAGCCCGATGATGATGGCGAGAACCGTCGTAACCGGTACAAATTTGTCGTGAAAAAAGGCTTTCATGTTTGCCGCCCCCCTTCACCTGATTTATGCCCCCGCCGTTTACTCATGCCCCCTGATTTACTCATGGATATGCCCCAGCCGCAGGCCTTCGCGCACGCGATGGGCTATCTTCAAAAACGCTTCCGATTCACGGATATCAAGCGTCCGATCAGGACCAAGATCGCAGTCGATGATTTCATGAATGCGGCCCGGACGCGGGCTCATGACGACAATTTTGGTGGACAGAAACACAGCTTCAGGAATGGAATGCGTTACGAAGATGACTGTCTTCTGCGTTGCGGCCCAGAGCTTGAGAAGCTGTTCGTTGAGGTGATCGCGAACGATCTCATCCAGCGCGCCGAAAGGCTCGTCCATCAACAGCATGTCCGGGTCAAACGACAGCGCACGTGCTATCGATGCCCGCTGCTGCATGCCGCCTGAAAGCTGCCATGGAAACTTCTTTTCAAAACCGGTGAGATTGACCAGTGCCAGGTTCTTTTCGATCAGCGCTTTGCGCTCGGCGGCACTATATCCCATCACCTCAAGCGGCAGGCTGATATTGTTTTCAATGGTGCGCCATGGAAACAAAGCGGCTGCCTGAAAGACATATCCGTATGAGCGATCCAGCCGCGCCTGCTCTGGCGTCTTGCCGTTGACGGTTACAATGCCAGAGGTTGGCTGTTCAAGATCGGCCACCACACGCATCAGCGTGGTCTTGCCGCAACCCGACGGGCCGATGAAGGAAACAAACTCGCCGCGCTTAATCGTGAGATTAATGTTGGACAGTGCATGAACCGGACCATCATTGGTCTCGAACACCAAGGAGAGATCCTCGACGTTAATCACCGTCTGCGCATCATCCAAGCCCCTCTTCGGGGCCACGCTATCATTCGAATTCATGCGTATTTCCCGAAGCTGAGCTGGAGCCATGTATCAGACCCCTATCGGCATATGTTCGGCGCTGCGTTCCACCTTGCGTGGCGCAACGATTTCCTTCCACTGCGACAATGCCTTGTTCACCGCACCATTTGGTTCGCGTTCAACAAAACGGCCATCGCCCGGTTGTGCTGTTACATGCCCCTTGTCGAAAGCAAGGCGACCGCGCGAGAACGTCTTGACCGGCAGGCCTTTCAGCTCAAAACCTTCGAAGACATTGTAATCAATGGATGAATGTTGCGTCTTTGCCGAGACCTTTTTAGTCGCTTCCGGGTCCCAGATGATGAGATCGGCATCAGCACCCGGCAGGATCGCACCCTTTCGCGGATAGATGTTGAGAATCTTCGCGATGTTGGTGGAGGTGACAGCCACGAACTCATTGGGCGTGAGACGGCCGGTGCGAACGCCACGTGTCCACAGCACAGGAAGCCTTTCTTCAAGCCCGCCTGTACCATTTGGAATCTTGGTAAAATTACCAATGCCATGACGCTTCTGCTCGGAGGTGAAGGCGCAATGATCGGTTGCAACACATTGCAGACTGCCTGCAGCTAAGCCTGCCCAGAGACTATCCTGATTGAGCTTGTCGCGGAACGGCGGCGACATCACGCGGCGCGCGGCATAATCCCAATCGCGATTATGATACTCGCTCTCATCCAGTGTCAGGTGCTGGATCAGTGGTTCACCATAAACGCGCATCCCTTTCTGACGCGCACGGCGGATCGCTTCATGGCTCTGCTCGCAGGAGACATGCACCACGTAAAGCGGCACACCCGCCTGATCGGCGATCATGATGGCGCGGTTAGTGGCTTCCCCTTCCACTTCCGGCGGGCGCGAATAGGCATGTGCTTCTGGTCCGTCATTACCAGCGGCGAGAAGCTTTGCCTGTAATTGTGCAACGATATCGCCGTTCTCAGCATGGACGAGCGGCATAGCGCCAAGTTCGGCGCAGCGCTGGAACGATGCGAACATCTCGTCATCATTGACCATCAAGGCGCCCTTATAGGCCATGAAGTGCTTGAAAGTATTGATGCCGCGTTTCACCACTTCCGGCATTTCATTGAAGGCGCGCTCGCTCCAGCCAGTGATTGCCATGTGAAATGAATAGTCGGTGCGGGCCTTGCCTGCCTTCTGAAACCACTCCTGCAACGCATCGAGCAGATTGCCTTCCGGTCCAGGCAGCACGAAATCAACGACCATCGTCGTGCCGCCAGCAAGCGCGGCTGCGGTGCCGGTATCGAAATCGTCGGATGAATAGGTGCCCATAAAGGGCATCTGCAAATGCGTATGCGGATCGATGCCGCCGGGCATGATGTAACAGCCCGAAGCGTCAATGGTTTCATCGCCGGTCAGATTATCACCCACGGCAACAATCTTCTCGCCTTCGATGAGAACGTCGGCTTTAAAGGTGCGGTCGGCAGTAATAACTGTGCCGCCCTTGATCACTTTGCTGGCCCCAGAACTTACCATGTTCGCGTTCCCCTTTTTGGTTTTGTTTCGAACATTAAGCAGTATTGGATGGAACGAATGCTAACTCACAATTTCAGCAGTCTCCAATACGGCATGAAGAAGCACATCAGCGCCAGCCGATGCCCACTCCTTTGAAATTTCCTCGTCTTCATTATGGCTCAGGCCATCCACACATGGACACATAACCATGGCAGTTGGCGCTACACGATTGATCCAGCAGGCATCGTGTCCAGCACCCGAAACGATATTGCGATGGCTGTAACCAAGCCGTTCAGCTGCATTGCGGATGGCGGTGACGCAACCTTCGTCGAATGTGACAGGATCGAAATGTCCGGCCACTTCGATCTCGATACCGATGCCCAGTTCCTCTGCGATCTTAGGCGCTTCGGCCTCAAAACGCTCTTTCATGGCATCGAGTGTTTTCTGGTTCGGAGAGCGGAAATCGACGGTGAAGACGATCTGACCCGGCAACACATTGCGTGAGTTCGGCGAAACTTCGATATGGCCTACGCCGCCCACGGCATCCGGCTGATGTGACATGGCAATCTCGTTGACGAGTTGCAGCATCTTACCCAAGCCCACGCTTGCATTTTTGCGCATCTTCATCGGCGTCGAGCCGGTATGCGCTTCTTTGCCGGTCAGTGTAACCTGCAGCCACCACAGCCCCTGGCCATGGGTGACAACGCCAATATCCTTGTTTTCAATTTCGAGGATCGGGCCTTGTTCGATGTGGAGCTCGAACATCGAGTGGATCTTGCGCTTGCCGACCGGCTCATCACCCTTCCAGCCAATGCGTTCCAGCTCATCAATGAATTTCTTGCCTTTGGCGTCGGTGCGCTCATAGGCCCAGTCCTGCTCATGCACGCCAGCAAAAACGCCGGATGCCAGCATTGCAGGCGCAAAACGTGTACCTTCTTCGTTGGTCCAGTTGACCACCACGATAGGACGCTTTGTCTTGATATTGGTGTCGTTCAATGTGCGCATGACTTCAAGTCCGCCCAGCACACCGAGCACGCCGTCATATTTGCCGCCTGTCGGCTGCGTGTCGAGATGGCTGCCCATATAGACCGGATCAGCATCCGCATCTTCGCCGGGGCGAAGGAAAAACATGTTGCCCATCGTATCGACGGTCATCGATAGTCCGGCTTTTTCACACCACGACTGGAAAAGTTGGCGGCCTTCGCTGTCTTCATCGGTCAGCGTCTGGCGGTTATTGCCGCCACGAATACCAGGGCCAATTTTGGCCATATCCATCAAGCTGTCCCACAGGCGATCACCATCGACCTTGAGATTGCTGAAACTGGGATTGTTGCTGAGCACCATACGCTCTGCCTCCACATTTCAAGCATGCATCAACGGCGGCATTGCTGCCAGCGCTTCGCATGATATGTTGTTCCCGCGACCTGGCTCTTTGGCCTCAATCTTCTTGCAACAATTGCAAAAACTTGACTAGTTGGTCAAAATGCAGGCTAGAAGAGCGTTCGACACTGGTCAAGCGGTTTTAAGAAATTTTGCTCTGTCAAAAGGTGTTAAATGGTCACAGATGCGACAGCTCCCGTCGAAGCAGGTGTGAACGAGAAGGCGGAGGGTGCGACCCGCATTCAGGGAATCAATCGCAGGCTCATTCTGGATGCGGCTTTGGACGTCTTTTCTGCCTATGGCTTTCGCGGATCTACCGTCGACCAGATCGCCGAAAAGGCAGGGATGTCGAAGCCAAACCTGCTTTATTACTTTCCGCGCAAGCAGAATATCTATGTGACAGTTCTCGAAGAGACACTCACAGAATGGCTCGGCCCGTTTGAGAGCATCAACCCGCAAGGCGATCCGCTGGATGAACTCCGGCACTATATTACGCAGAAACTTGAACTCTCTGCGAAGAGACCGGAAGCATCGCGCCTTTTCGCAAATGAAATTCTGCATGGTGCTCCGGCCATTACCGATTTTCTCAAAGGTCATCTGAAAGATCTGGTCGATGAAAAGGCGCGGGTCATTCATCGCTGGATCGAGGAAAAGCGCATTGCGCCGATTGATCCTTACCACCTCATTTTCACGATCTGGGCGGTGACACAGCATTATTCCGACTTCTCGGTTCAGGTCGCAGCCGTTCTTGGCAAGCGCACGGAAGAACCTGATTTTTATGAGCAGACAGCACGCTCCATTGCAGCAATCATTCTTGACGGTGTGCGTGTTCGCGACGATGTTTCGCCCTTATGAAAACGATTCTTATTGCAGCAGCCATTGTCCGTGATGACGCGGGCCGTTTCCTCCTCGTGCGCAAGCGCGGCAGCGAGATTTTCTTCCAGCCTGGTGGCAAGATTGATGCAGGCGAGAAGCCTGAAACAGCCCTTATCCGCGAGATCGCGGAAGAGCTTGGGATTCTCATTGATGAGAGCCAATTGCGCTATGCTGCAAAGATGTCGGCACCGGCTGCCAATGAAGAAGGTGCAACTGTTGAAGCCGAATTGTTTCACCTTGCATTAAACGATGGGCAGATACCCACCGCCTCAAGCGAAATCGAAGAGCTGATCTGGGTTGCGGCGGGCGATCAGACCCGACCTGTAGCCCTGCTTTCACAAAGCATCCAGACACGGTTTTCGGAAGCAGTTTAAGCAATATCGACGCGATTTCCTTCGCCATCGAACAGATGGAGATGCTGTGCCGGGAAGCTCACTTGAACAGAACCCTGCGCATGAAGCGCATCGCGATCGAGCGTGAAAATCTTGAACGGCAATCCGTGCAGGCTGAGATGCAGGATAATGCCGAAGCCGGTCGGCTCGACCAAATCGACATCAGCCGTCAGGCCTGCTGAATTCTCGATATGAACATGCTCTGGACGAATGCCAAGCGTGGCGTTCGCGCCATCCTTGAGTTTTACGGGCTGCGGTAGCGCGATGAGCGTGCCGTCCTTGAGTTTCAAACGCGGACCACCATCCTGTTCAAGATAGGCAACATCGAGAAAATTCATGGCGGGTGAACCGATGAAACCTGCCACGAAGAGATTGGCCGGGCGGTCATAAAGCTCCAGTGGAGAGCCGACCTGTTGCACCACGCCACCATGCATGGCGACGATACGGTCGGCCAAAGTCATAGCCTCAATCTGATCATGCGTGACGTAGATCGAAGTAGCCTTTAACTCTGCATGAAGTTTCTTGATTTCTGCGCGCATCTGCTCACGCAGTCGGGCGTCGAGATTGGAAAGTGGCTCATCAAAGAGGAAGGCCTTGGGCTGACGCACAATGGCGCGGCCCATGGCAACACGCTGACGCTGGCCGCCGGAAAGCGCCTTCGGACGGCGTTCGAGCAAAGGATCAAGGCCCAGCTTGGCGGCGGTCGATTTGATGGCGCTTGCAATCTTTTCTTTCGGCGTTTTGCGCAGCCGCATACTGTAGCTCATATTGTCGGCGACACTCATATGCGGGTAGAGCGCATAGGACTGAAACACCATCGCAATATCGCGGTCTTTGGGTGCGAGTTCATTGACGCGCTTGCCACTGATCTGCACCTGGCCGGCAGTGATGTCTTCAAGGCCAGCAATCATGCGCAGCAATGTGGATTTGCCACAGCCTGACGGGCCGACCAGCACAATGAATTCGCCATCTTTGATCTCAAGATCAACGCCGTGCAGAACAGCATGTTCGCCATAGCTCTTGCGGACTGACTGAATATCGATGGAAGCCATAGGGAAAAATCCTTTCAGCCTTTGACCGCGCCAGCCGTGAGGCCCTGCACGAGATATCGTTGAATGAGGAAGAAGAAGAGACAGGCCGGGATCAGTGCGAGCACACCCGCCGCCATCATCTGTCCGAAATCGACCGAGAACTTTGAGACAAAGCTCAAAAGCCCGACCGGGAACGTGGCTGAATCATTGCCGGAAATCAGCATCAGCGCGAACAGAAGCTCGCTCCACGCAGCAGTGAAAACGAAGCCGAGCGTGGCTGCAATGCCGGGCAAGGTGAGCGGCAGAATGATTTGGCGAAACGCCATGAATTGCGTTGCACCGTCAATCTTCGCAGCTTCTTCGAGGTCTTTCGGAATACCGTCGAAGAACGACTGCATCAGGAAGGTTGCGAAAGGTACATTGAACGCCGAATAAACGATGATCAAGCCGATCAGGCTGTTGGTGAGGCCGAGCGGCGCCATGATCTTATAGATAGGCGCGATCAGCATCACGAGCGGAAACATCTGGGTGAGCAGCATCAGCGCTACGATCCAGTATTTGGCGCGGAAGTTGAAACGTGACAGCGCATAACCGGAAAGTGATGCCAACAGCGTGACGATGATGGCGGTTGAGCCGGACACGATCAGACTGTTGCGGAAGAACAGCGGGAACGAGCTGTTATTCAAGACATGGCTGAAGTGATCGAACGTCGTGCGCGATGGCCAGAGCCGCACACCTTCGCTGTACAGCAGGTCATTGGGCGTGACCGAAACTTTGACCAGCCAGAAGATCGGAAAAAGCGCGAATAGAACAAACAGCAAAATAGCTATGCGATGTGCGCCGACAAGGAGAAATTTACGGTTTGTCATGACCTTAATCCTTGTTTAGCAGCGTCTGGCGCAACAGCACGATGAGCATCGAATAGACCATCAGCAACACGAGCAGCACCATCGCAATGGCAGACGCATAGCCAAAATCGAGCCGCTTGAAAGCCTGCGTGAAAATGTAGCTTGCGACGATCTGCGTGCGGTCGGCCGGGCCACCGCCGGTCATCACGACAATCAGATCTGCACTGTTGGCAATCCAGACGGTGCGCAACAAAATGGTAATGGCCATGGTTGGTGCAAGATAAGGCAGCGTAATAGAAAGGAAGCGCTGCACTGGGCCCGCGCCATCAATTGCGGCTGCTTCATAAAGATCGCGTGGGATGGCCTGCAAGGCCGCGAGCATGGTGATCGCAAAGAACGGAATCCCCCACCAGACACCGGCGGTGATAATGCCCCACATGGCAAGATTGGGATCGGACAGGATATTGTCAGGCGCACTCAATAGTCCAATGGCGTACAGCCAATGAGGAAGTGGACCGATAACGGGGTTAAACAGCCATGCCCAATTAAGACCGGTCAGGAATGTTGGCACTGCCCATGGCAGGAAGATCAGCGCTTGCGCCAGACCGCGACCCGCAAACGGCTTGTCGAGCAGCAATGCCAGAATAAGTCCAAACACAAATTGCAGCAGGACCGAACAACCCGTCCACCAGAGCGTGTTTTTCAATGAGCGATAAAACGCCTGATCGGTTGCAAGTTCCCGAAAATGTTCAAGCCCGACAAAGCCGCCGGAAAACGGATTGAGCAACTGGATATCGCGAAAGGCATAGGACACGCCAAGGACCAGCGGAACCAGCATGATAGCGCCAATCAGGATCAGCGCCGGAGCACTGTAAAGATAGGGTTCGGAGGCATGCGCAAAACGCTGCAAAAAGCTGCGCTGGTCCTGCTTTGGCACTTCGCTGCGCACCGGGGCCTTTATGGAAGCGGTGTCGGTCATCATTTTTCCCTTCGCGGGGATTGCATGAAGATGATGAGCAGGCGCGAAAACTCCGCGCCTGCCAAGTTTACGCGGCTTACTGCTTGGATAGGTGCTTCTGCTGTGCCTTGGTCAGATATTCTGCCCACTGGTCGGCCAACTGATCCGGCGTGATGTCGCCGAGAAGCGCTTCCTGCGACGTCTTGATGACGAGCGAATCCTTGAAGAAGGCAAATTCTTCAAGATAGGTCGGCATCACGGTTGGAACGACGTTCTTGTCAGCCAGTTCATCGAACCAGCCCTTGAACTGCTCACCGCTATAGAACGGATCGTTCTGTGCGGATTTGAGAACCGGCAACGCGCCGGTGCGCTTGTTCCATTCGATGTTGCCTTCGGGTCCTTCAAGGGTGGAAATCAGCTTCCAGGAAAGGTCCTTGTTTTTGCTTCCGCTCATCATCGACCATCCGGCAAAGCCAATGGTCGGGAAGGTCTTGCCATCCGGGCCCTTTGGCATAATGGCAACGCCGAAATCTTCAGGCTTCATGCGCTCGGCAATGGCGATCAGGGCGTCCGGGTCCTGATTGAGGAAGGCGCAGGTGCCGCTATAGAAACCAGCGACGGTTTCGTTGAAACCCCAGTTCACGCTGTCCTTTGGTGCGAGGCCGTTCTTGTAAAGATCGACCATCCAGGTGATACCCTTTTTCCAGCCTTCGCTGTTCATGGTTGAGGTGCCGTCTTCATTGAAGAACTTATTGTTGCCTGCCATGGACGCAGCAAAGATCACCCAGCCATTAAGTCCGCCGGGACCACCGCGCATACAGAAGCCTGACTTGCCGGGAAGGGCTGCGATCTTCTTGGAAGCCTCAACGAATTCGTCCATCGTCTTTGGCGGCTCGGATACACCAGCCTCAGACAGCAGCTTCTTGTTGTAGAACATGGCGTTCAGATAAAAACCGTAAGGCAGCGTATAGGCAGTGTTCTTGACGCTGCGGCCAAGCTCAAGCGCACGCTCGGTCAGGTCTGGCGTGGTTTCCCACTTTTCCAGATATGGCTCGAGGCTTTCCAGCATCCCGTTATTGGCATAGAGCGAAACCCAGGTGTCGGGCATTTCCATGACGTCAGGAATTTCACCAGCCGAAACCATGGTTGCGAATTTCTGGAAGGATTCGCCCCATGGCAACGAGATGATTTCCACCTTGGTTCCTGGATTGGCGGCTTCAAACTTTGCAACAATTGATTCAAGCGTCTTGGTGCGCTCCGGGCTGGTGATAACCTCCACCAGCTTCAATGTTGTATCGGCAAGCGCTGTGCCACTCATCAGCATGGTGGCGAGTGCGGCGACTACTAGTCTCTTCATTTCCGTTCCCCTTTTTTTATCCTCACGACGGTTTATTTCATGCGATTGACTGAGCGAGCGCTCCTTCAATGTCTCTCCACAACGC
This sequence comes from Brucella sp. HL-2, assembly GCF_025846885.2. Taxonomy (NCBI): domain Bacteria; kingdom Pseudomonadati; phylum Pseudomonadota; class Alphaproteobacteria; order Hyphomicrobiales; family Brucellaceae; genus Brucella; species Brucella sp. HL-2. The sequence goes on from NZ_JAOYTK010000001.1 coordinate 596,707, forward strand.
TTCGGTTCCTTCCAGTCCGACATGCAGGCGCACCGAGCGCGCATCAATGCCGAATGTGTGTGCCGAATTTGGCTGTGCCTTTTGCTGCAACACCACTTCGCCCGGTACGATCAGGCTTTCATGTCCGCCCCAGCTCACGCCAAGCTTGAACAGGTTGAGATGGTTGCAGAATTCGCGGATATTCACGCCTTCGTGGAAGATCACCGAGAACAGACCGGACGTGCCGGTCAGCCCTGCTGGCAGGCGATTGGCAAGTGCTGGATGGCAGACAGTTTCCACCGTATCGAGCGCTTGAAGACGCTTTGCTATTTCGAGTGCCGAGGCTTCATGCGCCTTCATGCGCGTTGGAAGAGTACGCATGCCGCGAATAAGCAGCCACGCATCAAATGGTGAAAGCTTGCCACCGAGATATGGGTAGGTTTCTGCGCGAATTGCATTGATCAGCGCTTTCGAGCCGGTCACAACGCCTGCCACAACATCGCTGTGACCGCCGAGATATTTCGAAGCCGAATGCACAACGAGATCAACGCCAAGCGACAGCGGGCGCTGGAAGATCGGGCTTGCCCAGCTGTTGTCGATGATGCTCAAAACGCCGTGTTGTTTGGCGATTTTGGCCAGAGCGCCGACATCATGGGCTTCCATGACCCAGCTTGTCGGGCTTTCCATGTAGAAGATTTTCGCGCCGGGCAAAGCCTTTGCGACTGCTTCTTCGTCACGTCCGTCGACATAATCGACCTGCACCTGCATGCGCTTCAGGATGGTACCGAACAGCCGGAACGCATCCGGGTAGACATGGCGCACCGCAACAATGCGATCACCCGGATTGACGAAGGCCAATACGCTTGATGAAATTGCGGCCATGCCGCTGGCAAACCCCAGCGCATCTTCGCCGCCCTCAAGCTTCGCCAGCATTTCTTCAAATGCCCGCACGGTTGGGTTGAGTCCACGTGTATAGATTGGACGAACTTTTTCGCCGCGATAGGAGGCGACCATATCGTCATAGCTTGGGAAGGTAAAAAGCGAGGTCTGCACGATGGGGGGAACCACGGCGTCGTATGCATTGCTTTCATCATGAGCAACCGTAAGTGCTGCAAAATCCAGCGGATCCATCCCGTCGGTCATTTGGACATTTCCTTGATGTCTTCCTCAACAATGTCGAGGATCTTGAGTGTTTCCAGCCGCGCGGATTCAGGGTCCTGAGCCACGATGGCGTTAAAGAGCGTGCGGTGGAACGGAAAGGTCCGCCGCGCGAAATCGACCCGCTCAAACGGATGATCCCAGAAGTGCAGAAAGGCTTCGCGCATCTGTTCGAGCAATTGTCTGAAAAGCGGATTATGGGTCGCGTCATAAATGGCGAGATGGAAGGCAAGATCTTCGGGGCCTGACGTGCCTTCAGCGATGTGAACACGCTCCATCTCGTTCAGATTGCGCTCGATAATTACGAGGTCATCGGCTGTGCGTTTGCGCGCTGCAACCATGCTTGCTTCCGCTTCAATGCCGCGGCGTACTTCAAGCGATTGCAGCAATGCATCGCGCAACTGTGCGGGATCGAATGAGAGCGGCATATGGATTGTCGCCGCCGAAATTGGCTTGAGCAGATAGGTGCCGCTGCCCTTGCGGGCTTCAATCACACCCAATGCCTGAAAATGACGGATTGCTTCGCGAATGGTGGACCGACCGACGGCGAGTGCAGTCATCAATTCACGTTCTGCGGGGAGGCGGTCACCGGCCTGAAGCTGCGCTGTCGCGATGTAATTGGCGAGAGCATCCGTTACCTGCCGGGCACGATCCATCGGCGGTAATGGCGCTATTTGCAGCAGCCTGCGATCTTTCATCCTGCCTCCATTTTACAGATTGGCCCAGAGATCAGCCCAGAGACTAACCTAGTGTTTGGCCCAGTGTCCGGTCCAGAATCTCAACGCGCAATCAGGTCAGAACCGGTTCCCTTATTGGTTTTTAAATTGGTCTGACATCATAGTAATATCGACAGGAAATCGACATTGTCAAGCGGGTGCTGGTGAAGGGTTTTATGATGGGGTGATCGGGGATCATCTGTTATCTTATTGATATAAATCGAATATTTCTCTTATACTCCGTGAGAGCGCTCTGGTGAATGATTTATTTGCGCATGAATAAGCTCTTTGCATGGGCATGTTTTTCCGATTGCACTTGCGCAAACTTGCTCCTATCAATCGGCGGAAGAGGCAGCGCGTCCCGAAACGTGTGAAGCGGTTTTTGGATAAGAGGCGCTGGATAAGGAGCGCGGCACGTTGAGCGCCGTTGTTGGGGAGATATCCATGCAATTGAAGGCATCCGAAAAACGGACGCTTGGCCGGACCGGTCTGAGTGTAACGGCGCTTGGTCTGGGAACAGCACCTTTGGGCGGGCTCTATGCGCCGGTCGCGCGTGCTGACGCCGACGCTCTGCTCGAAGCGGGCTGGGAAAGTGGTATCCGCTATTTTGATAGCGCGCCGATGTATGGCTATGGCCGCAGTGAACACCTTCTGGGTGATATGCTGCGTGAAAAGAATGAGCGTGCGGTCATTTCGACTAAAGTCGGACGCCTGATGACCAATGAGCGTGCCGGGCGCAAGCTGCCGCCAGCGCCACCAAAGAACCCGCTTGATTCCGGCTGGCACAATGGGCTGAATTTCCGCGAGGTATTTGATTACAGCTATGACGGAGTCATGCGGAGCTTTGATGATAGTCAGCAACGTCTTGGCTTTCCGAACATCGATCTGCTTTATGTCCATGACATTGGCCGCGTGACCCATGCCGACAGGCACGAGCTTCATTGGAATGCGCTGACCAGGGGCGGTGGATTCCGCGCGCTGAGCGAATTGCGCGACGCAGGCAACATCAAGGGCTTTGGTCTTGGTGTGAACGAATGGCAGATCATTCGCGATGCGCTTGAAGAAGCTGATCTCGACTGCTCGCTTCTCGCGGGCCGCTATTCACTGCTCGATCAGGTGTCGGAAAAAGAATTCCTGCCATTAGCGCAAAAGCGTGGCATGGCGCTGGTCATCGCCGGTGTTTTCAACTCAGGTATTCTTGCGGCACCGCGCGGCGGCGAACAGAAGTTCGACTATGCCGATGCGCCTGCCAAAATCATCGAGCGCACCAATCGCCTGCATGACATTTGCGATGAGTATCATGTGCCGCTTGCCGCTGCCGCCATGCAGTTCCCGATGATGCATGAGGCGGTTAGTTCCATTCTGATCGGTGTTCGCTCACCTGAACAGATCAGGCAAAATGTTGTGTGGTTTGAACAATCGATCCCGGATGAATTCTGGACGACACTTCGCTCGGAAGGTCTCATTTCGTAATCATGACGTCCAAAATTCTCTGCGTTGGTGCCCTCACCATGGACACCATTTTCCGCCTCGATACGCTTCCCGAACAGGCAGGTAAATATCTGCCTCGCGAGGCGGTCGAGATTGCTGCTGGCATGGCATCAAGTGCAGCCGCTGCGATTGCCCGGCTTGGCGGTGAGGTGGCGCTCTGGGGTTCTGCGGGGATTGATTCGGTGGGCGATCGCGCCATAGCGGAGCTTGAAGCCGAAGGTATTGATTGTTCCCATATTCGGCGGCTCGATGGCGCCCGCACCGCATTTTCTTCGATCCTCGTCGATGCGAACGGTGAACGCATCATCGTGCCTTTTTATGATCGCAGGCTTGCAAGTCCGTCTGATCCGGTGCCGCCGATTGCAGCGGGAGCTTATGTGGCTGTCATGACCGATGTGCGCTGGCCATGGGCTGCTGAAACCGCGCTGCGTGCTGCGCGTGACGCAGGTATTCCGGCCATTCTGGATGCTGATACGGCACCCGTCGAATTGCTCGAAACGCTGCTGCCGCTTGCGACCCATATCGTAGCATCAGAACCTGCCGCGATCAGCGTGGCAGGGACGACCGATTTGAGCGAATGTGTCCGCATTTTAGCTGATCGCTATGATGTTTTCACGGCTGTAACCGCCGGAGCGGATGGCTGCTATTGGTCAGACGGCGCTGGTCATTCCGTTTCACATGTGGCTGGTTTCAAGGTCGATGCAGTGGATACACTTGCTGCAGGTGATGTGTTCCACGGTGCTTTTGCACATGGTCTGGTGGAGGGTAAACCGATGACGGACATCATCCGTTTTGCCAATGCCGCTGCCGCCATCAAATGCGCGCGTTTCGGCGGACGAGCCGGTTCACCCCATAAAGCGGAAGTTCTTTCGTTCATCGAAAGCGGCGTTGTTCCAACTCGATAAGTTAAGCGACGTACATCTTCCTCCCTCGTCCTTCGAGACGCTGTTTTCAACAGCTCCTCAGGATGAGGGACGCAGATGTCAGCGCTTTGGACTAACCCGCGTTTCAGCTATTTTACGTTCTCTCCCATTTTCCCGAAATCATGCGATTACACGCTGAACTCGAATTGACTCTTTACTAACATGTTAGTATGTGCAAACCTAAAGTTCAAACTTGGGAGGAGCCAGTTTTGGCACACGATAATTCTGGTCAGGAGCGCTTCGGGCTCTCTGCAGCGCTTACAACGCCATTCGATGCGGATGGCAAAATCGATGTCAGTCGTGCTCTGAAGCACGCCCGCGCTCGCCTCGATAGTGGCTGCTCAAGCGTCACTTTGTTTGGCACCACAGGCGAAGGTTCGTCGATCGCTGATGCCGAACGCGCAGCACTTCTGGATAGCTTCATTGCTCAAGGCTTTGCAGCTTCCAACATCGTTGTCGGTGTGATGGAAAACTCGGTTGCTGATGCTGTCCTTCAATCGGCCGATGCGCTGCGTCGCGATTGCAAGGCCATTCTTCTGGCACCCCCATCCTATTTCAAAAACCTTTCCGATGATGGCCTGTTCAACTGGTTTTCTGCAGTCTTCAAAGGTCTTGGCGATGATGCGCGCAGCATCATTCTTTACAACATTCCGTCGGTTACTGCTGTTGAGCTTTCTGTCGATTTGATCAGCCGTCTGCGTGCAGCTTTTGGTGGCATCATCACTGGTGTGAAGGATTCGTCGGGGACCTGGGCCTATACGGAAAAACTGCTTGCCGCACACAAGGACATTGCGATCCTGATCGGTGATGAGCGCGATCTTGCTGCGGGTGTTCGTCTTGGTGGGCAGGGTGCTATTTCCGGCATGGCCAATCTGTTCCCGGATCGTCTTCTGCGCATGGTCAACGAAGGTCAGGACGACGCTGAACTCGTCAGCGCCGTGCAGCAGTTGCTGAACTATCCGGTCACGCCAGCAGTGAAGGCTATGGTTGCGCGTCATACGGGTGACATGGAGTGGCGTCGGGTGCGTGCACCGCTCGTTTCACTCAACGACGCGGATTTCAATGCAATTGGCAGTGTATTCGACCGTTTGCATATGGCAAAAGCGGCCTGATCACGGCATAAGCGAACGGCACTGAGAGGGGACAGGCTTTGGCGGAAGATCACAACGAACCGGTAAAATTGCGGGATAAAGCTTATCAAAGCTTCACCCAGCATTTGCTGGCGCGCGATTTTCATCCGGGCCAATTCGTTTCTCAGCGTCAGCTCGTCACCATGACGGGCCTGCCGCTCGGTGCTATCCGCGAACTTATCCCGCGCCTTGAAGCGGAAGGTCTTATCAAGACCGTGCCGCAGCGCGGGCTTCAGATTGCGCATATTGATCTCAATCTCATCCGCGAGGCGTTTCAGTTTCGGCTTTTCATCGAGAAAGAGGCGATTGCCATCTTCTGTCAGGCGGCATCTGACGAACTGCTACGTTCGTTGCGCGCGGAGCATGAAAACACGCTCAATCGCGCAATGAGCGAGGGCGAAACGCCTGAGCTGGAAGAGCAGGCGCAGAATATTGACTGGAGCCTTCACGATACGATTGTCGGCTCGCTCGACAATGAAATCATCTGGCGCGCTTACCAGACCAACACGATCAAGATGCGTCTGATCAATCAGGAGCGCTTCCGCATTACCGGACGCGTTATCCCGGTCATGCAGGAGCATCTTTCCGTGCTGAGCGCAATCGAAACCCGAGACCCGCAGACTGCCATGGATGCCATCGCCGTTCATATCAACAATGCGCGGAAACTGGCTTTGCATATATGAGACTGAAGGTCTGGCGAGAGGAGTCGCCGGGCCGGAAGAATGACAGGCCAAAATGTATAAGGCCTAAAACACAACAGGGGAGGAGTAAGCAATGAATCTGTTACGTCCGACACGCCGCCAGTTTATGGCGGGAACCGCAGCAATCGCTGCATCCGGCATCACGGGCTTCACCCCGTCATTCGCCCAGTCAAATGTCGACTGGAAGAAATTTGCCGGAACCACACTTGAAGTAAACCTCATCAAAAGCCCGCGCGGCGAAATCCTTCAGAAGCATCAGAAGGAATTCGAAGAGCTGACGGGCATCAAGGTGAACTCCGAGCAGATGCCGGAACAACAGCAACGCCAGAAGGCGGTGATCGAGCTGACTTCCGGTCGCCCGAGCTTCGACGTCATCCATATCAGCTATCACGTTCAGAAGCGCCAGTTTGAAAAGGGCGGCTGGCTTGCCGACCTCAATCCGTTCCTGAAAGACCCGACGCTGACCGATGCATCGCTTACAGAAGATGATTTCGCAAGCGCTGGTCTGACATTTGCCAAGGATGCCAATGGCCGCTTCGGCGCGCTGCCATTCTCGGTCGATTACTGGATCATCTACTGGAACAAGGAGCTCTTTGCCGCCAAGGGCATTGAATATCCAAAGACCTTTGAAGAGCTGGTTGCAGCGGCAGAAGCACTCACCGATCCATCGACCAAAACCTATGGCTTCGTCGCTCGCGGCATGAAGAATGCCAATGCGCCGGTCTATACCAGCTTGCTGCTTGGCTATGGCAAACAGTCGGTTGATGCCGATGGCAATCTACAGACGGATTCGGCTGAAGGCATTGAAGCTGCCAAGCTCTATCAGCGCCTGATGACCAAATCGGCACCTCCCGGTGTTGCAGGCTTCAACTGGGCTGAATGCCAGTCGAACTTCCTGCAGGGACGTGTCGGCATGTGGCTCGATGGCATCGGCTTTGCGCCACCGCTTGAAGACCCGAACAAGTCGCGCGTTGTTGGCAAAGTTGGCTATGGCGTCATGCCAGCTGGCCCGAATGCACAGGCAGCACCAACGACAGGCGACGGCATTGGCGTGACCGAAGCTTCCAAGAACAAGGAAGCCGCATATCTCTATTGCCAGTGGGCTATTTCCAAGGAAATGGGTGCACGTCTTCTGCAATCGGGATCGGGCGTTCCTTTCCGCAAGTCGATCATTGACGACGAAGCAGTGCGCAAGGCTGTCACCATGCCGGAAGGCTGGGTGGAAGCCCTCTCGAAGTCTGCCCCGATCAGCCAGCTCTGCCTGCCTGTCATCGTGCCTGTCACGGAATTCCGCGACATTATCGGTGTCGGCCTCACCAATCTTCTCAATGGTGCTGACGCAGAAACTGAAATGAAACGCGCGACGGAAGAATTCCGTCCGGTCCTCGCACGGAGCGAAGGAAAATGACATCTGCCGCCCCGATAGGAGCAAAAACGGAAGCTGCTGCGAAGGCAGCTACCTCCACCAAGGCTGTCACGAGCCGCTTGCGGCCCAGCTACTGGCCGTTTGTTCTGCCAGCCTTGATCACCGTCGGGGCGGTGATCGTCTTCCCATGGGTGTTCACGCTCTGGATGAGTGCCAACCAGTGGCAGCTCGGCGGGGAACAAAGCTTTGTCGGTTTCGACAATTATCTGCGTCTTGCCGCCGATATGCGCTTCTGGGAATCCATGTGGCATACGGTTGTTTATACGGTTCTGTCAGTCGTGGCCCCGATGATTCTGGGCACGATTGCAGCGCTGGTCTTTGACAGCAAGCTGCCAATGCGCGGGCTGTTACGCGGTATCTTCGTCATGCCGATGATGGCAACGCCGGTTGCGGTCGCGCTGGTCTGGACGATGATGTATCACCCACAGCTGGGTGTCTTGAACTATCTTCTTTCGCTGATCGGTATTCCGCCACAGGAATGGATTTTCAACCAGAACACAGTCATTCCGTCGCTGGTTGCTGTTGAAACCTGGCAGTGGACGCCTCTGGTCATGCTGATCGTGCTGGGCGGTCTTGCTTCAATGCCGCGCGATCCGTTTGAAAGTGCGGAAATCGATGGTGCCAATGCCTGGCAGAAATTCCGGTACATCACACTCCCGATGATCCTGCCTTTCATCATGGTAGCTGTGATTATTCGCTCGATCGATGCGCTGAAAAGCTTCGACATCATCTATGCGATGACGCAGGGCGGTCCCGGAACGGCATCGGAAACCATCAACATCTATCTCTATAACGTGGCGTTTTCTTATTATGACATTGGTTATGCATCGGCAATTGCCGTGGTGTTCTTCATTGTCATTATCGCCATGTCGCTTGTTCTTCTGGCGCTGCGCCAGCGGACCAAGTGGAACAGCTGAGGACCGACCATGGCACGCAAGTCAATTCTTTCCAAGCTTGGCACGGCACTCATGGTTTTCATCATTGTGTCGCCAGCGATCTTCTTCTTCGTCTGGATGCTGTCGCTTTCTTTGAAATATGAAATCGACAATGGCGCTTATCCGCCGATCCTGATCCCTGAACGCTTCGCCTGGTCGAACTATACCGATATCTTTGCGACCAACGATTTTCTGCTCTATTTCTGGAACAGTCTTCTGGTCACAGGTACGGCGACCTTGCTTGCGCTTCTGGTTGGCGTTCCTGCGGGTTACGGTATTGCACGGCTCAAGGCGCATAAATCGGCAATCGTCATCATGATTGCCCGTATGACGCCGGGCCTGTCCTACCTGATCCCACTGTTCCTGCTGTTCCAGGCCTTGGGCCTGCTTGGCACGCTCTGGCCGCAGATCATCATCCATCTGGTCGTCACCGTTCCAATCGTGATCTGGATCATGATCGGCTATTTCGAGACAACACCGATGGAGCTTGAAGAAGCAGCCATTATCGATGGTGCTTCCTCGTGGCAGGTGTTCATGAAGGTGGCACTGCCAATCGCCAAGCCCGGCGTTGTGGTGTCGCTCATCCTTGCAGTGATCTTTTCATGGAACAATTTCGTTTTCGGCATCGTGCTCGCAAGCCGCGAGACACGCACCCTGCCGGTTGCGGTCTACAACATGCTGTCCTTTGAACAGGTCAGCTGGGGTCCGCTTGCCGCCGCAGCACTTGTGGTCACATTGCCGGTCCTGTTGCTGACCGTTTTCGCACAGCGCCAGATCGTTGCGGGTCTGACCGCAGGCGCCGTCAAATAAGAGTTGAGGTTCAAGATGGCATCTGTATCCATCCGAAATGCAATCAAGAAATATGGCAATGTCGGCGTTCTGCACGGCGTGTCAGTGGACATTCAGGACGGCGAATTTGTCGTGCTGGTCGGGCCGTCGGGTTGCGGAAAATCCACGCTTCTGCGTATGATCGCAGGGCTTGAGGAAATCAGCGACGGTGAAATCGCTATTGGTCCGCGCGTGGTCAATGACCTGCGCGCCAAGGAACGCGATATCGCCATGGTGTTCCAGAATTATGCGCTCTATCCGCATATGACGGTGGCCGACAATATGGGCTTCGCGCTCATGTTGAAGAATGCACCCAAGGCCGAGCGCGACAGCCGTGTTAATCGTGCGGCGGAAATTCTGGGCCTTAACAAGCTGCTCGACCGCTTTCCGCGCCAGCTTTCCGGTGGTCAGCGTCAGCGCGTAGCCATGGGCCGCGCCATTGTTCGCGATCCGCAGGTGTTCTTGTTTGATGAGCCGCTGTCTAACCTCGACGCCAAGCTGCGCGTGCAGATGCGTGGTGAAATCAAGGGGCTGCATCAGCGTTTGAAGACCACCACGATCTATGTGACCCACGATCAGATCGAAGCCATGACCATGGCCGATAAGATCGTCGTCATGCGTGATGGTCTGGTGGAGCAGATTGGTGCGCCGCTCGATCTTTATGATCGTCCGGCCAATATGTTCGTCGCAGGCTTTATCGGTTCTCCCTCGATGAATTTCATCAACGGCAAGATCGACGAGGGTACTTTCCTCGCTGACGGCGGTTTCCGCATGCCGCTGCCAAAAGGGGATTATGCAAGCCTTTCAGGCAAGGCCGTTTATGGCGTTCGACCAGAGCATATGAAGATTGCCGAGAACGGCGTGCCTGTCACGGTTGAAATCGTTGAGCCAACCGGTTCGGAAATCATGGTTATGGGCAAGCTGGGAGATCAGCCGATCACCTGTCTGTTCCGCGAGCGTCTGACCGTTCGTCCGGGCGATGTCTTGACCATCGCAATCGATCCGGCAACCAGTCATGTGTTCGAGCCGGAAAAAGGCGCTCGCGTCAGCCTGTAAGTCGCTTGTTTGAAATGAAAAACGCCGGGCGTTGCCCGGCGTTTTGTTTTAGTGCGTTTCTGTTTTATTCGGCTGCTTCCTTGACGGCCATTGGATTGTTCGGGTGGGTCGTCCAGTTGGCATACTGATCCGGGATCGGCGCGTTGGTGCGTGGATCAAAGTCGGAAATCTGCTCCATGGTGATGCAGTCCTCGACCGGGCAGACGCTGACGCAGAGATTACAGCCAACGCATTCCTCGTCGATCACCTCAAAATGGCGCGCACCATCGACCATTGCTGTGATCGCCTGATGCGAAGTGTCTTCGCAGGCAATATGGCAGCGACCGCATTTGATGCAGAGGTCCTGATCAATGCGCGCCTTGGTGACATAGTTGAGGTTGAGATATTGCCAGTCGCTGACCTGACCGACTGCCATGCCACGAAAATCATCTAGCGTCTCATAGCCCTTGGAGTCCATCCAGTCGGACAGACCGTCGATCATTTCTTCAACGACTTTGAAGCCATAGGTCATGGCAGCAGTGCAAACCTGAACCGTGCCGCAACCAAGCGCGATAAACTCAGCCGCATCGCGCCATGTGGTGATGCCTCCAATGCCTGAAATCGGCAGTCCGTGCGTTTCCGGATCACGCGCAATTTCCGCAACCATGTTGAGCGCGATAGGCTTGACTGCCGGACCGCAATAGCCGCCATGGCTGCCGCGTCCATCAATGGATGGGACCGGAGACATATTGTCGAGATCGACCGAAATGATCGAATTGATCGTGTTGATCAGTGATACAGCATCGGTGCCATTGGCTTTTGCGCCGCGTGCAGGCTTGCGAATATCGGTGATATTCGGCGTCAGCTTGGTGATCACTGGCATGCGGCTATATTGCTTGCACCATTTGACGACCATGCCGACATATTCCGGCACCTGACCAACAGCCGCACCCATGCCACGTTCGCTCATGCCATGCGGGCAGCCGAAATTGAGCTCAATTCCGTCAGCGCCGGTTTCTTCCACGAGAGGAAGGATGGCTTTCCATGCTTCTTCTTCGCAGGGCACCATGATTGAAGCGATCAATGCGCGGTCGGGCCAGCGCATTTTCACTTCCTTCATTTCGCGCAAGTTCACCTCGAGCGGTCGGTCAGTAATCAGCTCGATGTTGTTGAGGCCGAGCAAGCGCCTGTCAGCACCATGGATCGCGCCATAACGCGGACCATTGACATTGACCACTGGCGGGCCTTCAGAGCCCAGCGTTTTCCAGACCACTCCGCCCCAGCCTGCCTTGAAGGCTCGCTCTACATTATAGGCTTTGTCGGTCGGCGGAGCTGATGCCAGCCAGAACGGATTTGGAGATTTGATACCGAGGAAGTTCGTTGACAGATCAGCCATGATTAATCTCCTCAGCCCTGTTCCTGGCCCACGTGGGCATTACGGTCATGCGATGCTGGCGCAGGCGCATGAAGAGCGCCGCCTGAAAGTACCGCATCGGCAAAGCCTTCAATCGCTTCGGGACGTTTGGTCAGCGTTGCATGGATGGATTCGGCGGCGACCTTGCCATCTTCCACCGATGCAACAGTCAGATCCTGACCACCGGCAACACAGTCGCCCCCCGCCCATATGCCCTCAACGGATGTGCGACGTTCCTCATCAACGCTGATGCGCCCTTTGGAAAGTCTGATGCCTGATCCAGCGACCGGTTCAGGTTCGAACTTCTGACCGATAGCTTTGAAGACCTGATCGGCTTCAAGGATCAAATATTCTCCAGTGCCTGAAAGCTTACCGTCTGTTGCGGTTGTATATTCCATGACGATTGCATTGACTGTGCCGTCTTCGTTCTGCTCCAGTGCATGCGGCTGTAACCAGTGACGGATCACCACACCATGAATCTGTGCCAGTTCCTGTTCATAGGCGCTGGCATTCATGCTTTCCTGTCCACGACGATAGACGATAGTCACGTTTTCAGCGCCAAGCTTTTTGGTCTGGATCGCAACATCGACTGCCGTCATGCCGCCACCGATCACCACGATATTGCGACCAACGGGAAGCGACGAAAGGTCTTTTGCCTGACGCAGATTGGCAATGTAGTCAACGGCGTCGATCACATTGGGCGCATCTTCGCCAACAAGCCCCAGATCGTTGACGCCGGGCATGCCCATACCGAGGAACACGGCATCATATCCAGCCTTAAGTGCCTCGATAGTGATGTCCTGACCGAGTGTCTGGTTATATTCGATATTGATCGCGCCAATCTTCAGCACGAATTCCAGCTCACGCTGGGCGAAATTATTGACTGTCTTATAGGCGGCAATACCATATTCATTAAGACCGCCGCCTTTGGCGCGGGCTTCAAAAATCGTCACCTGATGGCCATGCATTGCAAGGCGATGAGCTGCCGAAATACCTGCCGGGCCTGCGCCAACAATAGCAATATGTTTGCCGGTTTCCGGTGCGCGTTTAAATGGGTGGTTGCCCGTTTCCATCAAAACATCGGTGGCATATCGCTGCAAGTGGCCGATTTTGACTGGCTTGCCTTCCGATGTTTCGCGAACACAGACTTCTTCGCAGAGCGTTTCTGTCGGGCAAACACGGGCGCACATGCCGCCAAGAATGTTTTCTGAAAGAATTGTTTTTGCAGCCCCGATAGGATTGCCAGCATTGATCTGACGAATGAACAGCGGAATGTCGATGCTTGTGGGACAAGCATTCATGCACGGCGCATCATAGCAGAAATAGCAGCGGTCAGATTCAACGATGGCTTCATGTTTGGTAAACGGCGGATGCAGATCATCAAAGACATGCGCATAATCGGCCTTTTCAAGCCGCGCGCCATGAATATCCGGCCCTGACATATCAGGCTGGGCCGCATGATCGATTGCATCAATAGGCGAATTATCTGCTGATCGCATGGATCGCATCTCCCATTTTTGCTGCGTTACGGCGCGGGTTCCCTTTGCGCACCTTAACTCTGTTCCGGGCTGCGATCTTTGCCGTCGCGTGACGCCCGTTGATGACAGGATGACAGATTTTTACGGAAGGTCAAATTTTTTATCATCTGGTCAATTTATGAGATTTCCATACCAGAAATAGCGAAAGGCCCGGCTTTGAAAGCGCGGGCCTTTGAAAGGAGTTACGTTGTGAAATCAGAGGGAGTCGGATTTGAGTGCGTCCGGCGTTGGCTCTGCTACAATTTCTGGATCGGAGAAAGTTTCTGCTTCACGTGACAATGCCGGGCGTGAACTGAGCACCAGAGCACAGCCTGCGATGATGACCGATGCGCCGATGAACTGGATGAAAGACAATTGTTCTTTCAAGAATACAGCACCGATCAGAACCGCGATTACGGTCACGGCAAATTCAACACTGATGGCTTTGGTAGGTCCGACATTTCCCACGAGTTTGAAATAGAGCACATAGGTCAGAGCACTCATCACGCAGGCCGAAATAAGCAGATAGGCAAAATCGATTAGTCCCGGTGTGGTTGGCACGGGAACGGCGAAGATCAGCGGCAAGGTAAGAATGCCGCCAAAGACGAAAGCGCCGATGGTTGTTTCCCAGGAACCTGAGCCGGAAAGGCGACGGCTGGCATAATTGCTGCCAAAAGCGGCTGAAAAGCAGGAAAAAAGCACGGCAACGCAGCCCATGATGAAGGCTGGCGTAACTGCGACTGCCGGAAAACCAACCAGCAGCACGATGCCCGTAACACCAAGCAACAGGCCAACAAGGCCGCGTGACGTGATACGTTCAAGTCCCCAGAGCTGGCTGATAACCATTGAGAACAGCGGAATGGATGCGACGCAGATCGCGGCCATTGCTGTTCCGATCAGCGGTGTACCGTAGGACAGGCCGATAAGCTGACCAGCAACGGTTGTGGCACCAACTACGGCGAAAGGTTTCCAGCCTGCGTGAAAATCAAGCCTGCGTCCAGAGAGTTTCGCAATCGCGAAAAGCGTTCCGGCTGCGATGAAGGAGCGGAATGCAACAGCGCCAACCCAGCCAAAGGCTTCGACCACGCGCAGGACCACGAGGAACGATAGCCCCCATGCTACGGCAAGGAAAATATACGTTGCGATATCTCTGGGTTTCATGCCGATAGGCCTTGTTACGGGTTATGCAGTATCGACTAACTCAAAAGGGCGAAAAGCAAAAATCCTTTCGCGTCTCTTCCTATTATAGATTGGAATGAAATTATGCCGTTTTTGCAGCGGCATTATCGAGCGCTTTTTGCGCTGCCGCAGCGCCGATATTGGCAAAGAACCGATCCGCAATCTTGCGCGCCACCGAGCCAAGCAGTTTCGAGCCGAGCTGGGCGATCTTGCCCCCTGCATCACCTCGGATCACGTAAGTGAGGATCGTATCATCACCGTCGATGGTGAGTGTTACATCGGTATCGCCGTGGGCGAAGCCCGCAATGGAACCTTCGCCGCGTCCGGAGATCGTATAGGAGGCGGGTGGGTTCATGTTGGAGAGTTCGAGCATGCCGTGGAAACGGACTTTAAGTATACCAAGGCTGACTTTCAGTGCCGCCCGTATTTCGGTTTCCGACAGACGTTCGAGGTCTTCGCAGCCGGGAATGCAGTTTTTCAGCGTCTCAATGTCGTTGAGCGCGTCCCATACGGCCTGCCGGGGTGCGGCGATTCTTTCTTCTCCGACGAGGTCCATGCTTTACACTGCTCCTGATCAACCTAAATTGATGCATATCCCTATACGGAACCACATCAAAATGGAAAATTTCTGTAATTTAACGGATGCACTTCTCTACTAAAATGCTCTATTAAGACAATTAAATCGATTTGATTGACCGGGAGTACCATCATGGCAAGAGACGCGGCGAAGCTTGAAGCAACGGTCGCAAAGCTGAAAAAGCACTGGACGGACGCTGCACCAAAAGACATGCGCGCAGCTTTCAAAGCCGATCCAGGCCGTTTTGAGCGCTATTCGCTATCTCTGGACGATCTTCTGTTTGACTGGTCGAAAGCACGTGTCAACGACGAGACGATTGTGCTTCTGACCGAAGTGGCCAAGGCCGCTGACGTTGAAGGTCGTCGCGCTGCAATGTTTGCAGGCGAGCACATCAACAACACTGAAGACCGTGCCGTTCTGCATGTTGCACTGCGCGATACCACGTCTAAGGAAGTGCTGGTCGATGGCTATAACGTTCTTCCGGACGTGAAGGAAGTTCTCGACCGCATGGCTGCCTTCTCTGATGGCATCCGTTCCGGCTCGATCAAGGGCGCGACGGGCAAGAAGATCACCGATATCGTCAATATCGGCATCGGCGGTTCCGATCTTGGCCCAGTTATGGCGACACTGGCGCTGGCCCCTTATCATGATGGCCCACGCGCGCATTATGTCTCCAACATCGATGGCGCACATATTGCCGACACGCTCAATGCGCTTGATCCGGCAACGACACTCATCATTGTCGCGTCCAAGACTTTCACCACCATCGAAACCATGACCAACGCGCAAACCGCGCGCAAATGGATTGCTGATGCGCTGGGAGAAGATGCAGTTGGCGCACATTTCGCGGCTGTTTCCACAGCACTTGATAAGGTTGCAGCCTTCGGTATTGGCGAAGACCGCGTCTTCGGTTTCTGGGATTGGGTTGGCGGTCGTTATTCCGTCTGGTCGGCAATCGGCCTGCCAGTGATGATTGCGGTGGGTGCTGACAACTTCCGCAAGTTCCTTGCGGGCGCGCATTCGATGGACGTGCATTTCCGCGATGCGCCGCTCGAAAAGAACCTGCCAATCTGGCTCGGTCTTATCGGCTATTGGCATCGCGCAATCTGCGATTATTCCAGCCGCGCAGTCATCCCTTATGATCAGCGTCTTGCTCGTGTTCCGGCCTATCTTCAGCAGCTCGATATGGAATCGAACGGCAAGAGCGTGACTGTGGATGGCAAGCCTGTTTCCGGCCCAACGGGTCCGGTTGTCTGGGGCGAACCCGGCACCAATGGCCAGCACGCATTCTTCCAGCTTCTGCATCAGGGCACGGACACCATTCCGCTTGAGTTTATCGTAGCTGCCAAGGGCCATGAAAAGCATCTCGATCATCAGCATGAAATGCTGCTCGCCAACTGCCTTGCGCAGTCAGAAGCCTTGATGAAGGGACGCACGCTCGATGAAGCCCGTGCCCAGCTCCAGTCTAAGAAGCTGCCCGAAGCGGAAGTCGAACGTATCGCGCCGCACCGCGTCTTCTCTGGTAATCGTCCATCGCTGACGCTTGTTCACGACAAGCTCGACCCGTTTGCATTTGGTCGCCTGATCGCCCTTTACGAACATCGCGTGTTCGTCGAAGCGCAGATTTTCGGCATCAATGCGTTCGACCAGTGGGGCGTGGAACTTGGCAAGGAATTGGCGACCGAGCTTCTGCCGGTTGTTTCCGGCGCTGAATCGGCTGAAGGCAAAGATGCCTCGACCGTAGGTCTGGTTGCCCATTTGCATGCACGCCGTAAAGCCTGATATTAAGGCAAATCAATAAGGCAAGCCGGGCGCTCTGCCCGGCTTTTTTTGTGCATGAATTGGGATGAGACATGAAGACCGAGATTATCGAGTTTGCCGGCGATGTACCGGGTAACGCCATTGGACTGCGTGTGCTGCGTTTTGCAGGCAAATACAGCAATGCGCCAACTGCCTATCTGCAATCCTCGCTGCATGGTGGTGAATTGCCGGGGCAGGCTGCTCTGCATTTTCTCGTGCCGATGTTGAAAAAAGCTGGCGATGAAGGCCGCATTCTCGGCAATATCACGGTTATCCCACAGGCAAATCCGATTGGCTCGAACCAGTGGCAGGCACATCAGCATCTGGGTCGTTTCGAGTTTTTCTCAGCGGTCAATTTCAACCGGGCTTTTCCGCTTCTGCCGGACTTCGACACGTCGGAACTGCCCGGCCCGGATGCACCGGTGGCCCTTGCACAGCGCCTCAAATCAACGCTTTTGAAGCTCGCTCTTGCCAACGATATCGTGCTTGATCTTCATTGCGATGATGAAAGCGAAAACTACGTCTACATCGCCAAGGAATTCGTGGAAGACATGAAGGATCTGGCGATTGCGCTGGGTTCGACTGCGATCCTCGCATGGGACACGACGGCAGACGCGGCTTTCGAGGAGGCCTGCGCGCATCCGGTGCTGCAATTGCCTGCTGATCAGCGCAACATGAAGCGCCGCGCTGTTACCACGGTCGAGTTCCGTGGCCTGAGCGATGTCTATGCTGATATGGGAAAAGGTGATGCGGAAGGCCTTTACAAATTCCTCGTCCATCGTGGCGTCATCTTTGATGAAAACGTAAAGCTTGATCTTCATTACAAGGGTCTGGTGACGCCGCTTGAAAACGTAGAAATGCTGCGTGCGCCAGAAGGCGGTATGGTGCTTTATCACGTTGCCCCCGGTGATGTGGTGGAAGCGGGCGCAAAGCTCGTAACGATTGTCACTCGTCCGGGCGAACCGGAAGGCGACATTACGCTGACCGCGCCACAGGCAGGCCGCATCCTCACGCGCCGCACGCTGCGTTATGTTCGCCGTGGCGATGATCTGCTAAAACTGCTCGCCGCGAAGCCGTCTGCGGTAAAAAAGCGTTCGGGTGCGTTAGAGGCATGAGTGCATCGTCTTCTCCTGAAAAACTGAAAGCGATCCGTGCCATCCTGTTCGATAAGGATGGCACCTTGATCGATTTCGACCGCACATGGTTTACCGTGTCGTGGAACCTCGCACAGCGTACCGCGAATGGCGATGAGCATCGTGCGCGCTCTTTGCTCGATGCGGGCGGCTATGATTGGGAGGCCTCACGCTTTCGCGCCAATTCGGTGATTGCAGCCGGTACGGTGGAAGACATTGTCCAGCTCTGGCACCCGGATATTGATGAGGCCAGTTTCAAAGCCAAGATCGACGAATTTGACTCCTACACGGTTGCGGAAGGTGCGCGTTCCGCAGTGGCAATTGAGGGCCTAAAGGAGACGCTGCAAACGCTTCGTGAAATGGGCTACATACTCGGCATCGCCACCAATGATTCAGAAGCCGGTGCGCATGCAACAGCAAAGGCATTGGGGATCGACCATTTCTTTGATGTCGTGATCGGCTACGATACGGCAGCACGTCCCAAGCCTTATCCTGATCCACTGCTTTATTTCGCAGAAAAGGTCGGCCTTGAACCAAGCGCCATCGCAATGGTGGGCGACAATCTGCATGATTTGGAAACAGCGCAGGCTGCGAAAGCTGGACTTGCCGTCGGTGTTCTTTCTGGCAACAGTCCGCGCGAGGCGCTGGAGCCTCACGCGGATGTAGTGCTTGATTCCATCGCAGGCTTGCCTGACTTGTTCAAATGATCCTGACTGGATGGTGAAACGCCATCCAGCAGCCATTCTGTCATTTCTGGCCATAGACTTTGTGCAAAGCGCGAACGGAAAAAGCCAAGATGGCCGATTGGCTGACCCTCGGTATCTGCTGGCGAATACCAGCGCTGCTCAATGGGTGCGTTCACGTGGTAGCTCAGAAAGTGATTCACTGCGCGCCGCGTACCCCATGGGTCATCCTCAAGCCCGACGGACAGAATGGGTGTTTTGACCTTGGCAATAAGGTCTGCAGCGTCAAGCTCGGCGTCATCAAAGAAATAGTTTTTCATCCGGCACCATCGCGCCCAGTCACGAAAAACCGATCCGGGAATAGGCTCTCCATTCATCCAACGCGGTGTGCTCGGTGTGAGATAAGAAACCGGCACGCCGACAATGTTCATGCGCGGCCAGACCCATTTATCATTAAGAAGATGCACTGCACCGGACATGGTTGCGACCATACCATAGCGGGTGAACTCGCCAGAGCATCCCGACACCCCCAGCGCTTGTCCACCGAAGGATTGGCCTATGCCAACCATTTCATGTCCAGGTGCTACAGCTTGTAAGCATCTCAGGGCAGCGGGGAAGTCCAGCTTGGCCCAATCCTTGAAACGGATTGCAGGCACTGCCTTGCGGGCACGGCGGGAAGCGGCGACGCCACGATAATCGTAAGTTAGAACCGCGCGTGCACCGTTGGCGAGGAGGTGCTTGGCAAAGGCGGAATAAAAGCCTTGCGGCACGGCGGTTGCCGATGAAATCAGCACAAGGGGCTTTCTGCCTTCGCCATGGAACAGCTGCCCACAAAGTGGGAAGCCGTCGCTGGCTGTAAAGGTGACTTCTTCAATCATCGGCCATTCCCTTTGACACAAAGCTCTACCGTCTGCGGCTCAGCAGAGCCGCAGTTTGTCATCCTCAATGATTGAGACTGTTTAGTCTCTTAATTCACGACGCAGGATTTTGCCGACATTGGTTTTCGGCAGTGCGTCACGGAATTCGACTTCGCGCGGACGCTTATAGTTGGTGAGGCGCTGGGCGCAGAAGGACTTCACATCTTCTTCCGTCAGGTTCGGGTCGCGGCGCACCACGTAGAGCTTCACCACCTCGCCTGAATGTTCGTTTGGAATGCCGACGGCTGCCGATTCCACGATGCCGGGATGTTCCGCAGCCACTTCTTCGATTTCATTCGGGTACACATTGAAGCCGGAAACGAGGATCATGTCCTTCTTGCGGTCCACAATCTTTGTGAAACCGTTTTCGTCCATGAAGCCCATGTCGCCGGTGCGGAAGAAGCCATCTGGCATGATAGCACGCGCGGTTTCATCTTCGCGGTTCCAATAGCCGACCATGACTTGTGGACCACGCACGCAAATCTCGCCGACCTCACCAAGCGCCAGATCTTTGCCGTCATCGTCGCGGATCGCCACATCGGTCGACGGCATTGGCAAGCCAATAGTGCCGCTGAATTCGGTCGCATCCAGTGCATTGGCAGAAGCAACCGGAGATGTTTCAGAAAGGCCGTAGCCTTCAGTGATGTGACAGCCGGTGAGTTCTTGCCATCGTTCAGCCACGGGGCGTTGCACGGCCATGCCGCCACCGAGTGTGAGAATAAGCGGCTTGAAGTTGAGCGCCTTGAAATCGTCGTTGTTCATCAAGCCGTTAAACAGGGTGTTGAGGCCAGGGAAGATATGGAACGGATATTTCTGCAGCTCTTTTACGAAGGCTGGAATGTCGCGTGGGTTCGGAATGAGAATATTGCGCGCGCCAAGTTTGATGCCGATCATCGCATTCACGGTGAGGGCGAAGATATGATAGAGCGGCAGGGCGCAGACGAAGTTGAGTTCCTTCGGCTTGCCTTTGTTCTGAAATGCGACGTCCATCCAGAGCTGCATCTGCTCGACATTGGCGAGAATATTGTTGTGGCTCAGCATTGCGCCTTTTGAAATGCCGGTTGTACCACCGGTATATTGCAGGAAGGCGAGATCCGAATTGTTGATTGGCACCGGATTAAAAGACTTGCTGCGCCCCTGCGTCAGCGCATCTTTAAAGCGCACATGGTCGGGAATGCTCCACTCTGGCACCAGCTTCTTCACCTTGCGCACCACCAGATTGATGATGTGGCCTTTCAACCCATGCATGTCACCCATCGAGGCGACGATGATGTTTGGCACGTGAATGGAAGCCAGCGACTTCTGGACAGTCGCGGCAAAGTTTTCGAGCACGATCAGCGCTTTGGCGCCAGAGTCATTTAATTGATGCTGAAGCTCGCGCGGTGTGTAAAGCGGATTGACATTCACGACGACGAGGCCCGCCCGCAGGATTGCCGTAATCGCAATCGGATACTGCAGGATATTGGGCATCATCACGGCAACGCGGTCACCTTTGACCAGTCCACGTGATTGAAGCCATGCAGCGAGCGCGCGCGAATTTTCGTCCAAATCCTTATAGGATAAGTCTTTGCCCATACAGGTAAAGGCCGGCTTGTCAGTAAACTGGCGGCACGCGGCGGAGATCATGTCGCCAATAGATGTGGCTTTGCTCAGATCGATCTCATGCGGCACTGATTTCGGGTAGGATTTCAGCCAAATCTTATCCGGTGTAGGCACAGTGGCTGTTGCCTTGTTCGACGTTGCTTTGCCCGACGTTGCTTTGGTTGATGTGGTTTTAGTTTCGGTTGCCTTTTTCGCCATGCCTTCTCCCCGGATTGCTCCGTCCTTTGTTTGAGTAGCAAGCCCGCCACCCTTCTCCCAATGCTGCCTGATCCAGAAAGATGGATAGGCGCGCTCCTCAGAAATTAATGTGGGCGACTTTCGTCGTAATCGCAAGAGTTACATTGACGTAAGCGTAAATTAAAAAGCTGTGCAGCGTCTTTCCCAACTTGTTGGGTTGGGTGGTGTGTAAACACAATAAACATCGCATTTCACTGAATCTGGCATTATTTTGCGGTGACAGGCCGATCGAGTTGTGGTGTCAGATAGATATCAGCTAACGGCGAATTTCTCGCTGCGCATAGACTGTATCATTGTTTTGATAGCCTTGCTGCCTGAACCGACCAGATCGAAGCTCCGCTCGCTTCTGAGCCATTCATTGAGGAGCCCACCCAGGACAGCGAGCAGGATTTGCGCCGCCGTGAAAGATGTCCACTCTCTGGAAAGTTCTCCGCGACGCTCCGCGACTTCAAGCAGTCCTATGAAAAGAGACAGAATGTTGGCGCGCGCTTCTTTCAAATGCTCAACGACCGGAGCGTTTTCGCCAACATACTCGCAGCGCTGGTGAATGATGGTGAAAACATTCTGCTGCCGTTCATTGGTAATGAAGAGTTCTATGGCCGTTAGGATCGACTGTTCAAGGACATAGAGAGGATTGGGGTGGTCACAGGCCGCCGCATGTAGCATAATCTCTTCATGTGGAAAGCGAGTGCGGCTGATAAGCGCTTGAAAAATGTCGAGTTTGTCGTGAAAATGGAAATAGATCGCACCTCGTGTCACACCGGCATGACCTGCTATTTGCATCAATGTGGACTGCGTTACGCCGCGTTCTAGAAAAACATGCTCGGCTGCCGTGAGAATGGCGTCACGTGTTTCCGCAGCCTCGGCTTTGGTCCTGCGCATTCGGGTTCTTTCGAAATTCCAAGGTGAAAAAATTCCAAAACCTCTTTGGGTTTTTACTTCACAATTGGGATAACTCATTCGTGATATGTAACATTAGGTGATTGACTATAACACGGTAATTCGTATTTACAAACATTCGTGTATGTTTATCCGGCCGCACCGTGCGACATCAAGGGCAACTCCCATTATGACCATGAACCGTTCTATTCGGCTTTTTGCGGCAGGAGCCGCATTTTTCATTATTGCAGGACAGTCTGTCTATGCGCAGGCTCCTGGAGGCGCTACGCCGCCGCCTCCACCTGTCACTGTCACAGAAATCAAGGCGCAGAACGTTTCCGTCCCTTATGAGTATGCCGCTCGCGTGAGCGCATATCGTGATGTTCAGGTACGCGCTCGTGTCGGCGGCATTCTTTTGCACCGCAATTTCGTAGAGGGCACGGAAGTCAAAGCTGGCGACGTGCTTTTCGAGATTGACCCGGCACCTTACGAAGCAGAGCTTGCACGCGTTCAGGCGCAAGTAGCGCAGGCTGAAGCCCAGTATCAGCAGTCGATCCGCGATGCCGAACGTGCCGAACAGCTTGTTCAGCAGAGAGTGCAAAGCACGGCTGCCCGCGATACGGCTTTTGCGACCCGCGATCTCAATAAGGCGGCTGTTGCAGCAACCAAGGCGCAGTTGCGGACGGCGGAGCTCAATCTGAGCTACACCAAAGTGACTGCCCCGATCAGCGGCATCACCAGCCTTGAACAGGTTTCTGAAGGCAGCCTCATCGGTACAGATTCGGCATCGAGCCTGTTGACTTCGATCACCCAGATCAATCCGGTCTACGTCAATTTCTCCTTCACCGACACGGAAGCCGCGGAAATCCGCAAGCTGCGTGAGGCGAGAGGGGCAACAGGTCAGGATGCCGATCGCCTGCGCATCAAGATTCTGTTTGGTGACGGACAGGCTTATGAGCATGAAGGCACAATCGACTTCACCTCGTCATCGCTTGATACCGAAACAGGCACGTTGGGTGCGCGCGCGGTCGTGGAAAACCCCGATCAGCGTCTGATCCCTGGCCAGTTTGTGCGAGCCGCCATTCTCGGCGTTACCATCGACAATGCAATTCTGGTTCCAAAAGCAGCATTGATGCAGAGCCCGCAGGGACAGTTCGTCTATGTTGTTAACAAAGACGATGTCGCAGAAGTTCGCCCCGTTACGATTTCGCGTGAACTTACTGACGCATGGCTCGTGAGCGACGGCTTGCAAGCTGGCGACCGCATCATTACCGAAGGCGTGATCAAAGCCGCTCCAGGCAAGACGGTTAAGCCGGTCGAAGCTTCGGCTGAAAAGGCTGCAGGTGATGCAGGGACAGAGGCTGGTAAAGAACAGGCGGCAGACAAGAAATGAATAGATTCTTCGTCGACCGCCCGGTTTTCGCGGCGGTTATCTCTATCGTCATTGTGCTGGCGGGCCTCATCTCGATGCGGATCCTGCCGATTGCACAATATCCCGAGCTGACGCCGCCACAGGTTGTCGTCAGTGCGACCTATCCGGGTGCAAGTGCTGAAACGGTGACGCAAACCGTTGCAGCACCGCTTGAGCAGCAGATCAACGGCGTCGAGAACATGCTTTATATGCAGTCCTCGAGCCTTGGCAGCGGCACTATGCAGCTGACCGTGACCTTTGCTCTTGGCACTGATCCGGATCAGGCGACCATCAACGTCAACAACCGCGTACAGCGTGCAACATCGTCCCTGCCGCAGGAAGTGCAACGTCTGGGCGTTACCGTCGACAAACGTTCGAGCACAATTCTCGGCATGGTGGCGATGTTCTCCACCACTGACCGTTATGATCGTACCTATGTCGGTAACTATGCGCTTCTGAACGTCATTGACGATCTCAAGCGTCTTACGGGCGTGGGTGATGTTCAGCTTCTCGGCAACATTGATTATTCGATGCGTGTCTGGCTGCGTCCTGACAAACTAGCACAATATAATCTAACGCCTTCGGACGTTCAGACGGCTATTCAGGAGCAAAACGCGCAGTTTGCAGCGGGTCGTTTTGGCGATCAGCCTGACCCGCAGGCGGGGCCGTTCACCTATACTGCGACAACGCAGGGTCGTTTGCCTGACGCATCAGCATTTGAGAACATCATTCTTCGTTCCGACAAAAATGCTGCAACGCTGAAGCTTAAGGATGTGGCGCGTGTTGAACTGGGGACAGAAAGCTATCTCGTCGACAGTGCTCTGAATGGCACGCCGGCGGTTCCGATTGCGATCTATCTGCAGCCGGGCGCCAACGCTTTGAACACGATGGAGCTCATTCAGAGCCGCATGGCGGAACTGAAGACGAGTTTCCCTGAAGGCATCGATTATTCGGTTCCATTCGATACGACCAAGTTCATTAAGGTCTCGGTCGAGGAAGTGGTCCATACCTTCATCGAGGCGATTATCCTCGTGGTTCTTGTGGTCTTTATCTTCCTTCAGAACTGGCGCGCGACCCTTATTCCGGTCATCGCGGTTCCGATCTCGATCATCGGTACTTTCGCAGGCATGTATGTGCTTGGTTTCTCCATCAACCTGTTGACATTGTTTGGTCTGGTGCTGGCCATCGGTATCGTGGTTGATGACGCCATCGTGGTGTTGGAAAACGTCGAACGTATTATGACAACCGAGAAACTGCCGCCGCGCGAAGCTGCCATCAAGGCAATGAGCGAAGTGACAGGGCCGGTTATCGCGATTGTTCTGGTGCTCTGCGCCGTGTTCATACCGGTCGCTTTCATGGGCGGTCTGGTCGGCGAAATGTATAAGCAGTTCGCTGTTACGATTGCGATTTCGGTAACGATCTCCGGCATCGTGGCCTTGACGCTGACGCCCGCCTTGTGCGCGCTGATCTTGAAGCCTGGCCATCATGAGCCAATGCTGCCGTTCCGCATCTTCAATCGCTTCTTCGATAGTCTGACGCGCGGTTATACCAATGGTGTGCGGTTCTTCCTGAAACGCGCTGCTATCGGTTTGCTGATTTTCGCCGGTCTGTTGGGCGGTACATACTATCTCTTCGAGAAGGTGCCGAGTTCGCTCCTGCCGGATGAAGATCAGGGCTTCCTGTTCAGTGTGGCTATCCTGCCACCAGCAGCTTCGCTGGAGCGCACGTCTGCAGTGCTTCATGAGGCCAGCAGCAATATCCGCAAGCATCCTGCTGTCGAAAGTGTGTTTGAAGTCTCCGGCTTCGATCTGCTCTCGGGTGGTCTGAAGACCAGTGCGGGTACAATGTTCATTATGCTCAAGGACTGGAAAGAACGCACGACGCCAGATCTCGACGCACGTAATCTGCCCGGTGCTATCATGGGCATGAATGCGGGCATTCAGGATGGTATGGTTCTGGCATTTAATCCGCCTCCGATCATGGGTCTCAGCACCACAGGTGGTTTTGAACTTTACGTGCAGGATCGTACTGGTGGCGGTGTTGAATCGCTGACCAATGCGACCAAACTTCTGACAGATGCTGCGGCCAAGCGCCCGGAACTGACAGGTGTACGTACGACATTCGATCCAAATGTTCCGCAGTACGACATCCAGCTTGACCGTGAAAAAGCCAAGGCGATGGGTGTGCCGATCAACTCGGTATTCACCGCCATGCAGGCGACCTTCGGTAGCGTTTATGTCAACGACTTCACGCTCTATGGGCGCAACTATCAGGTCAATCTGCAGTCGGAAGCCGAGTTCCGTCGTGATCCGAGCGATCTCAAGCATGTGTTTGTGCGCGCCAATTCTGGCAGCATGATCCCGCTGAGCGCACTGGTGACGGTAAAGCGTGTTGTCGGTCCTGATCAGCTCGAACGGTTCAATGCGTTCAATGCTGCAAAGGTTACCGGTAATCCAGCGCCGGGCTACACATCGGGTGACTCGATCAAGGCGATGCAGGAAGTGGCTGCTGAAGTGCTCCCGCAGGGCTATCAGATTGCCTGGACGGGCTCTGCCTATCAGGAAGTCACGACAAGCGGTAGCGGCAGTCAGGCTATGATCTTCGGTTTGATCATGGTGTTCCTGATCCTTGCTGCTCAGTATGAACGCTGGAGCCTGCCGCTGGCTGTTATCACGGCTGTACCATTCGCTATCTTCGGTGCGCTGCTCGCCACCGATCTGCGCGGCCTGACCAACGACGTCTATTTCCAGATTGGTCTGGTGACGCTCATAGGTCTTGCGGCAAAGAACGCGATTTTGATCGTGGAGTTTGCGGTGCTGCAACGTGAAGAGGGCAAGTCGGCTATTGAGGCTGCTGCTGAAGCTGCACGCCTGCGCTTCCGCCCAATTGTGATGACGTCATTGGCGTTCATCCTTGGTGTGGTTCCGCTGGCAATCAGCTCCGGTGCAGGTTCTGCAAGTCGTCACTCGATCGGCACGGGCGTTATCGGTGGTATGTTGGCTGCGACCTTTATCGCAACCTTCTTCATCCCGATGTTCTACAGCCTGATTGCCCGCAAGCCGCCGAAGAAGCGTCCTGACGATGTGGCTGCCAC
Organism: Brucella sp. HL-2; assembly: GCF_025846885.2. Classification (NCBI taxonomy): domain Bacteria; kingdom Pseudomonadati; phylum Pseudomonadota; class Alphaproteobacteria; order Hyphomicrobiales; family Brucellaceae; genus Brucella; species Brucella sp. HL-2. Next base: position 623,472 of record NZ_JAOYTK010000001.1, read on the forward strand.
TCCAGCCCCGGTGCAGACTGCTCCGGGCGAGGAAAATGGCCCGGCGCACTAGAGCATAATTCCTTAAACTTGGTTCAGTTTAAGGTAAAATTATGCGCTCATTTTAGAATGTTAGAGCGTCGTGCGCCCAAGTGGGCTCACGACGCTCTAATACAGTGCCCGGCGCAGCCTCCTCGGATGCGCCTGATGGTTACAGCGGTTCCGGCTAATATTGAATCGTAGGAACCGCTGTAACTATTTGTTTTTACGCATTTCCGAACGCAAAACCTGTTTCCACTTTTGCTGGAAATGCTTTAAGATCGAAAAAGAAAAGCCCCGCTCTCAGGCGGGGCTTTTTGTTGAACTTATTGCATATTACGGCATAGTTTAAACTGTTAGAGCGTCCTTTGTATGCCCATTAGGGTACACGTCTCTCTAAGACAGCATGCGGTGCGTCTATGGGCGCTTACGCAAGTATGGATCGCGCTTATGAGCAAGCCCCTCGGGGCGCTGTCCACACCTTCCCGTCACGCTCCGCACAATCCATCAATGGCCGTAACCTGGCGTCTCGGCTCTATTAGCGAGCTTGCCTGACCTTTTTAGAAATGCGTCATTATGCTTTGAGCGATGGCCCAAAGAATGATTGCCGCAGGAACTGTTAGGCACGCCAGAAAGATCCCGAAGAACACATAGGTTGCTTCATTCGGTGACCGTTGGGTCTGTGCAGGAGTCTTGTGCCAATGAGTGCTAATGCCTTGGTACATGTATAATTCCTCCTAATCCTCGACTTTGATTATCGATCAAAAGAAGAAATCTTCAAGCTTAAATAAATGACTGGAATTATTGGCAAAATATGATAAAAGCGACACGAAAGTTACAAGAAGGCGAGCGATAATACGCCGATGATTCTCAAAAAATCCCACCCAATATTCTGATTTCAAATAATTTTACTTATATACTGTAAGTATCGAATAATCGGAAGTTTCAAAAAACACTGAAAATTAGGCTCTGCGTGTGCACTGAGGTGCGACAAAATGGCACGAAATTAGCTCGTGTTCAGACCAGTTTTGGCTTTGGCTAAGGTGCTTTTTCGATCAAGCAGCTTAGAGCGCGTTTCGATCTGATTGAATCAGATCGGCGCTCTAATTATCTGTTTTAACGCGCATCTTTGTCCGAAAACCGTTTCACACTTTTCGGGATGCGCTCTAATTTAAAGCGTTTCCAGCAAAAGTGGGAACCGGTTTTGCGTTCGAAAATGCGTGAAAACAAATAGTTACAGCGGTTACAACGATTCAATATTCACTGGAGCCGCTTTAAGTTTGTGGCTGAACGGCGCATTCAACGCGAGTCAGGCGTGAGCGGTTCCAATTAAAACTGAGCTGTCGAACACTCTAATAAAAGCTGTTTGGAAAATAACGCAGATACAGCTCTGTAAGTTTGCCCTGCTGCTGCAGTGATTGAAGCGCATTGTTGAAAGCGCTCGCCAGCGACGCATTTTTCGGTGCCACGGCTATGCTCAGGCCGGGACCGAGATATTGTGGCGCGAGGTAAGGCCCGTCAACAAAGCTGCAGCAGTCATTGACTTGATCACTCTCCAACCAGAATGACAGGGCCATTCCGTCATCAAATGCTGCATCCACTTCGCGTTTTTGCAATGCGGACAGCAGTGCGGCGCGATCTGGATAGGGTTTGGCGACGGCCTGCGGGAAATAAGATTTCAGAACCTGCTCATGTGCCGTTCCTGCAATGACACCAACATTCTTACCGCGCAGTGCGATAGAAGCGGGCTCGGAGAAACGATTTGCTTTGATTGCCACGAAGCGTGCAGGAAGACGCATATAAGCGCGGGTGAAGACAAACTTTTCCCGGTTTTGCGCACTGGCACTTAAACCTGCGATGATCGCTTCTGCATCGCCACTTTCAAGTCTGGTTTCAAGCTCGTTCCACGGCACAGCTTCTATCTGACATATGTCACTCAATCCCATTTGGCTGCAAAGCGCCTTGGCGAGATCGACATTATAACCGGAAAGCTGGCCAGCGTCATTCAACGCATTAAAGGGCGGAAAGTCGAGCGTGGTTACAAAGCGAAGTCTGTTGAGGCCCTGCAAAGACGGTAAAGCCAGCCTTTCCTTCTGATTGAAGAAGTCAGGTGCCTTGGGTGCGGGTTGCGCGCTGGAGGGGAGGCTGTTCAAAAGCCAGAAAGCTGCGACCGCTATGCTCAAAAGGTGCCGTTTCATCGATGCTTTATGTAAGCAATATCTTATAATTTCACGTTAATAGAGTGGGTGTGGAAAACTATGCAATGATTTTGAATGGGTTGGCACATAAGGACGCAAAAACAAAATAACTTCCATGAACGACGAATAATTCTGTTTCTATTTTAAATAGAATGAAATAAATATAAATATGTGGGGTTATTTAATAAATACATAAATTAGTTAAATAAATAAACCACATTATGCATTGAAATAAATATTATTAATAATTGAAAATAATCCAGTAGTAGTGCGGGGGTACTATGAGTAACGGATCGATTGCGTTCGATCTGGGGATATGCACTGCCATATCCGCCAGATTGGAACGCCGCGGCGTGCCGCGTGATTGCCTGAAGCACGCATACGAAGCGGCTATCATAAACGGGACAAGTTTCTGCGATGAAGTCGGACATCAGCCGGGTGTTTCAGAAGAGATGCTCTTTGAAGCGATAGCCGATTATCTTGAGCTGACATTTACAGAAGAGGTTCTGTCGTCCCGGATTTTTGTCACAGGCGAAGAAACGTCGGCCATTTTCACTGAGCCTGGCCAGCTTATGGTGCTCGGTAGAGATGGCACGTCCTATCTCTATCTAGCGCCAACCGAAAAAGGTATCGCGAAATTGCGAGATCATATTCGACAGTCGCCGGACCTGCGGGATCGGATCAGGATTTGCACCCCTTCCTTCATCAAAAGAATTCTGCGTCAGCGTCATCAGAAAGATCTGATTGCACGCGCCCATGCGATGACGCCGCAGCTTTTTTCTGCTTCCCGTGTTCTCGAGACGCCTCAGGCGTTCATCATAGCGATGGGGCTTTATGCGTTCATTGCCAGTATCGTGAACTGGCCGACAGAAACTATTCTGGCCTTACATGTCTGCCTGACATTGTTCTTTTTCGGCTGTGTGCTTATTCGTCTTTTTGCAGCGGTTGGTAGCCGACGCTTGCGCTTTCCTGAGATCATGCCTTTCAAACGACGTGACTTGCCGGTTTATTCCGTTCTTGTGCCTCTCTATCGCGAACAGGCCGTGGTCGGGCAGTTGTTAGCCTCGCTTGAACGGCTCAATTGGCCGCGCAGCAAGCTGGATATCAAGCTCGTGTGTGAGAAGGACGATTTCGATACGATTGCCGAGATCAGAGGGCGGACGCTGCCTTCCAATTACGAACTGGTTCTCGTGCCGTCAGGCGGGCCGCGCACCAAGCCCAAGGCGTTAAACTACGCGCTGCAATTTGCGCGTGGAGAAATTATCGCGATTTTTGATGCGGAAGATCGCCCGCATCCTGACCAGTTGCTTGAGGCATGGCAGGCATTCCAGCGTGGTGGCAAGCAACTTGCCTGCGTTCAGGCACCACTCATTATCGGAAATTTCCGCCAGAATTTGCTGACGCGTATGTTCGCGTTTGAATATGCCACTTTGTTCCGGGGCCTGCTGCCATGGCTCGCCTCACAGGGTCTTGTTATTCCGTTGGGCGGCACTTCCAATCATTTTCGCCGATCCTGTCTCGATCAGGTTGGCGGGTGGGACGCCTATAATGTGACGGAGGACGCTGACCTTGGTATGCGGCTCGCCCGTTTCGGTTATGGTATCGATGTTATCACCCGGGGCACTGTTGAAGATGCGCCGGTGGATTATTCTGTCTGGCACAAACAGCGGACGCGCTGGATCAAGGGCTGGATGCAGACATGGCTTGTGCATGGCCGAAATCCTTACACAACCTGGCGTGAGCTCGGCTGGTGGCGCTTCGTGGTCAACCAGATTTATACGCTCGGCATTATCGGTTCAGCGCTTCTGCATCCATTTATGCTTATGACGGTTGCAGTGCTGGTTGCGATGATGGCTTTCGGGCCGCTCGGCTCCGAAAATCTGTGGCTGCTGCGCATTGATCTCGTCAACATCATGCTGGCTTATCTGAGCTTTTATGTGCTTGGTTCTAAGACGATGGAACCGACGGAATTGAGTGGCTACGCCTATATTCTGGCCATACCTGCCTATTGGGTTCTGATCTCCATTTCGGCCTGGCGCGCGCTGTGGCAGCTGGTGCGAAAGCCGCATCTGTGGGAGAAAACTCCGCACCAGCCAAGTGTGTTCTATTTGTTGGAGGATGAAGGGGTAGCGGTTTTGGATGCGAGGAATTCAGCCCCGCGTCCGATAATGGATTGATCTTCGGGACCAATGGCTTCCAGATCCCGGCCTTCATAGGGCAATGTGAGCAAAACGCGCCGGATTGCAGCCAGTCTGGCGCGTCGCTTATCATTGGAGCGGATGATCGTCCATGGCGCATAGCCTGTATCGGTGCGCTCCAGCATCGTGTGCAAAGCTGCTGAATAATCATCCCAGCGTGAAATGCCTGCCACATCCATGGGTGAGAACTTCCAGTTCTTGAGCGGGCTGTGGCGGCGTTCATGGAAGCGCTTGAGCTGCATTTCCTGACCAATATCAAGCCAGAACTTGAACAGGTGAATACCTTCGGTGACAACCATGCGCTCGAAATCCGGTGTTTCTGTCAGAAATGTTTCAAGCTGTTCCGGTGTGCAGAACTGCATGACGCGCTCGACACCGGCACGATTATACCAGGAGCGGTCAAAGGTAACAAACTCGCCGGTCGTTGGGAAAAGCTGCACATAGCGCTGAAAATACCACTGACCACGTTCGGTTTCGGTTGGCTTGGGTAGCGCGACGTTGCGCGCAGTACGTGGGTTCATGAACTGACGGATTGTGAAGATCGTACCGCCTTTGCCTGCGGCATCGCGCCCTTCAAACACCGAAATGACGCGCCCGCCCGTGCCTTGCAGCCAGTACTGCATCTTGACGAGTTCGATTTGAAGACGCTCCAGCGTTTCCTCATATTCCTTCGTTTTCATTTTTTCCGTATAGGGATAGCCACCGGACTGAAGAGCCTGATCATCTATCCAATCGGGAAGCTTTGGATCATTGATATCGAACTTGTGCGTCTCACCATCGATTTTGATCTTCAATGGCTTATCGGCGGATTTGGAATTGTCCTTTTCTGCTTTCTTTTTGTTAGCTGTCTTTGAACTGTCACCCACGGCAAGCTCCTTTGGTTTATAGAAAAGCACGCTTCGAAAAGTGCCCACATAGCATTATGCATGATATGGGCTGTTTATAAGCCGCGTAAAGGATGGTTTGTTCCCGAAGGAACAATCGCCTGCGTCAGGTCAATTGCTTGCGCGGTGCATTAAGTGAGAGATGTCAGAATGAGTGAAAACAGCAACCAGCCTTCGACCGGTTCCGAGCCAGAGGAAACCCTCTTCGCTCCGCTTCTCCGGGTCAAAGGCGTGCTCATTGCCAGCATGGTACTGGTAGTCTGCATCATGGTGCTGGAATTGCCGCTATGGTTCCGTATCGCTCTGATGGTTTTGATCATTATAGGTGCCATCTGGGTTGCGAGTGCAACGCGCGAAGATGCCATTGAGGACAAGCCGCAGGGCGTCCATACAACCAATGAAATGGCGGATGTTTCGGGAGAACGGCTGGCTGAACTGCTGACCGATCCGATGATCGTCTTCGATCAACGTGGAACTGTGCTTTTTACCAATGCCGCTGCTGTTGATGCATTCCAGTCTCTTGAAAAGGACACTGGCCTTTATCTGCGTTTTCGTGCACCGGAAATGCATGCGCTTATCCAGGGTGTGATTGCAGACGGTGAACCACGTAGCATCGACTATTTCGAGCGCGTGCCGATTGACCGTTGGTACAAAGCGATGGTCAAGGCGTTGCGTGATGCCGATGGTAGGCCAGAGCTTTTTGTTCTTCTTTTCCGCGATCAGAGCGAAACGCGGCGTATCGACCGTATGCGGTCGGACTTCATTGCCAATGCCAGCCACGAACTGCGCACGCCACTTGCTTCGCTGCTGGGCTTTATCGAAACTCTGCAGGGTCCGGCCCGCAACGATGCAGCAGCACGCGACAGGTTTCTCGGCATCATGCAGAAACAGGCCGAACGCATGTCACGCTTGATCGATGATCTCCTGTCGCTATCACGGCTCGAGATGCGAGCGCATCTGTCAGTGAATGAATGCGTGGATATGACCGCTGTGCTCAACCATGTAGCAGATACGCTGAGCCCGCTGGCTGCTGGATTAGACGTCACGATCGAACGCCATCTGCCGGATCGTCCAGTCAATGTGACGGGTACACGCGATGAACTGATTCAGGTGTTCCAGAATCTGGTTGAGAATGCCTGTAAATATGGGCAGGGCGGTAAGCGTGTTATTCTGAAGCTGGATGAAGAAAACAACGGCGGCGCATCCGAGGCTGTGGCTTCCATACAGGATTTTGGTCCGGGCATCGCCGCTGAACATCTACCGCGCCTTACAGAGCGCTTCTATCGCATCGACGTCGAAACCAGCCGTGCACAGAAGGGGACAGGTTTGGGGCTTGCCATCGTAAAGCACATTCTGGCGCGCCATCGCGGACGACTGGTTGTACGTTCGCAGCTTGGTGAAGGTTCAACCTTCCTGGTGCGCCTGCCTAAGCGGGCTTGAACGAGAGCAAATCCCGAAAAATGGGAACGGGTTTTGGAATAAAGACATGCGTTAAAGCAGGCAGTGAGACGTATTTCTAACGATTCATCGTAAACAGAAAATGCTCTAAGACTTCTGCAAACAAAAGCCCCGGTAGCGTTTTCGCTCCGGGGCTTAGATTTTTCCGATTTGGCCGATCGTTCAGCGCGCGCGGCGACGTTCTGCCGTCGGCTGGAAAGCCAGTTTCGAATGATATCCGCAATATGGGCTGGATTCACCGGATTCACTGCCGCAGAAGTGGAAATCTTCATTGAGCGGATCGCCGATTGGCCACTTGCAGGTGCGTTCGCTAAGCTGCAGCAAGGTCAGCTTGCGGGAAATAGGTACAACAACGTCCGAAGTTGGTCTTACGACCCGTTCAGTCACTGCATCAGCCACATATTCCATCTGAAGTGCGGTTGCACCGACGGTCTGCGTAACGGTTGCCGTGCGGATGGTCGTGGTCGTCTGAGGACGGCTGCCGCCGCCATTGGTCTGGGTTGCAGCGGGACGTGGAGTGGCTGCAACAGTATTAACTTTTTTGCTGCGAGGAGCAGCCGTGGTGGTTTTGCCACGGCCCGAAAGCTTCAAACGATGCACTTTGCCGATCACTGCATTGCGGCTCACGCCGCCAAGCTGTGCTGCGATCTGGCTTGCACTCAAGCCCTCGTTCCATAATTTCTTCAGCAGTTCGACGCGCTCATCTGTCCAGTTCATCGCCCTGGGCTCCAATCAATTTTCGTTATCCGGAATCCGCCAGTGCTCCCGGATTGCTCCAGGCACAAACACTATATCTATCCGGGTGACTAGGTCCGTCGCACGAAATGTAGTTTTTTTGCTTTGAATAGAAACTACATTAATCAACGACTCCATGACAAGGGATAGCCTTGTCAGGCGGATTCCATTTTTATGGTTTTCCCCAACTTGGGTGCTAAAGACGGTTTTTCTGAGTCAGCTTCGGGTATTTCGCGGGAGCTTTTCAGCGGGATGTTCCGTCAGGGAAAACATCTGGGGTCTATATATCGACCCAATCCGCAAAATGCCAGCCCCGGAGCGCATAGGTCCCATCTTATTATAGTGAGTTCTTTCCAGCATGAACTCATGCATAAAGATGGATGATTATCCTTGCGCGCTTTGATTGACATTTTTTTTGCGAGCGCCAATATACGCCCGGGAATAAATAATGCCGCCCTGAGGGCGGTTTTTTATTTCCGCCGGGAGGCTCATGCAAAGACATGAGATCGCCCGATCCCGTTCAGGAGCCTTTCTAGGCATCCTGCGGGTATTTAAAACAATGGGAAACGCTGCCTGACCGGCTTTGCCGGAGGCGCTGCATTTACAAGGCTTATGGAGGCCTGACTGCAATGACCGACGTTACGACTGTGCAACCGCTCTACGACACCTATAATCGTGCGGCTCTGCGCTTCGAGCGAGGTGAGGGCATCTGGCTGATTACCGAAGGCGGCGACCGTTATCTCGATTTTGCTGCAGGCATTGCAGTCAATTCACTGGGCCATTCCCATCCGCATCTGGTCAATACGCTCAAAGATCAGGCCGACAAGCTGTGGCACCTGTCCAATCTCTATGAGGTTCCTGGACAGGAGAAGCTGGGCGCTCGTCTGGTTGAAGCGACATTTGCGGATAAAGTGTTCTTTACCAATTCCGGTGCCGAGGCTCTTGAATGCGCGATCAAGACCGCGCGCCGCTATCATTATGTAAACGGCAATCCTGAGCGCTTCCGCGTCATCACTTTTGAAGGCGCATTCCACGGCCGTACATTGGCTACGATTGCCGCAGGCGGTCAGGCCAAGTATCTCGAAGGTTTCGGCCCGAAGGTCGACGGCTTCGATCAGGTGCCATTCGGAGATGAAGCAGCATTGCGTGCTGCGATCACCAGTGAGACCGCAGCAATTCTGCTCGAGCCTGTGCAGGGCGAGGGCGGTCTGCGTGGCTTCCCGGAAGAGTTCATGCGTCTGTTGCGCCAGATCTGCGATGACAAGGGTCTTCTGCTGATCCTCGACGAAGTGCAGACGGGGGTTGGCCGTACCGGCAAACTCTTCGCTCATGAATGGTCGGGCATCAAGCCCGATATCATGGCGGTCGCCAAGGGAATTGGTGGTGGTTTCCCGATGGGCGCCTGCCTTGCAACCGCTGACGCTGCCAAAGGCATGACCGCCGGTGTTCATGGCACCACCTATGGTGGCAATCCGCTTGCTATGGCTGTCGGCAATGCTGTGCTTGATGTTGTGCTTGCTGACGGATTCCTCGAAAACGTTCAGGAAACTGCATTGACCATGAAGCAGGGCCTTGCGTCGATCATTGATCGTTTTCCGAGCGTGGTTTCGGAAATCCGTGGTCGTGGTCTTCTGATGGGTATCAAATGCGTTGTGCCAAATGTGACGCTCATTCAGGCTCTGCGTGACGAACATTTTCTGAGCGTTGGCGCTGGTGACAACGTCATCCGACTTCTTCCGCCACTGGTCACGACGCCTGAAGAGGCTCGTGAAGCATTGAAGCGTATTGAGATGGCCGTAGAACGGCTTGCAATCGCAAATCCGACCAGTAAGACGGCGTGAGATTATGGCAAACAATAACGGTATCAAGCACTTCATCGACCTTTCAACTGTACCAGCCGGCGAACTCCGCGCTATCATGGAAGACGCCAAGGCGCGAAAGGCACGCTTGAAGGCTGGCGAACTCGAAAAGCCATTTGCGGGCAAGGTGCTGGCGATGATTTTCGAGAAGCCGTCCACACGTACCCGCGTCTCGTTTGATGTGGGTATGCGTCAGCTTGGCGGTGAGACGATCATGCTCACAGGCTCGGAAATGCAGCTCGGTCGCAGCGAGACCATCGCGGACACAGCCAAGGTGCTTTCGCGCTATGTGGATGCGATTATGATCCGCACAACGTCGCATGATCGCATGCTGGAACTGGCCGAGTATGCGACCGTTCCGGTTATTAATGCACTAACCGATGACACGCACCCTTGTCAGATCATGGCCGACGTTCTTACATATGAGGAACATCGCGGCTCGATCAAAGGCAAGACCTTTGCCTGGATGGGGGACGGTAACAACGTCCTTCATTCGCTTGTGGAAGCTGCGGCGCGTTTTGATTTCAACGTCAATATCGCAACGCCGGAAGGCAGCGAGCCGAAGCAGCAATATATCGATTGGGCAAAGGCAAACGGCGCGAACATCATGTCCACAGCGGACCCGGATAAGGCGGTACGCGGTGCAGATTGCATCGTGACCGACACTTGGGTTTCGATGGGGCAGGAAGATCATGCTCGTGGCCATAATGTTTTCATGCCCTATCAGGTTAATGCACATCTGATGGCTAAAGCTGACCAAGAGGCGCTTTTCATGCACTGCCTGCCCGCGCATCGCGGCGAGGAAGTGACCGACGAAGTGATCGACGGCCCTCAATCGGTCGTATTCGATGAAGCTGAAAACAGGCTCCATGCCCAGAAAGCCATTCTGGCCTGGTGCCTGCAAGGCGGCAATTTAGGAGCATAAATTGTCTGATAAGATCAGCAATGAGCAAATCGAAGTCGAAGACATCCAGATCGCTCTGGAAGACCTCGACTTCGCTGGCGACGATGCCGTTGTGCCCTTCCAGGTGGAGGGGCTCGACGTGCGTGGTCGCGCCGTACAATTGGGCGGCAGCATTGATGCCATTCTGAAGCGCCACAACTATCCGGAACATGTCGCGCGCCTTCTGGCCGAAGCAACGGTTCTGGCTGTGCTTCTTGGCACGTCCCTTAAATTTGAAGGCAAGTTTATCTTCCAGACCCAGTCCGACGGTCCTGTCGATATGCTGGTGGTCGATTTCCGTACGCCACGTTCCGTACGTGCCTATGCGCGTTTCGACGCGGAGCGCGTAAAGGAAGCGGTAGCGGCTGGTCAGACGCGTCCTGAGGAGCTACTTGGTCGCGGCACGCTGGCCTTCACCGTTGATCAGGGTGCTTATACGCAGCGCTATCAGGGCATCGTTGCTCTTGATGGATCGACACTGGAAGAGATTGCACGCACATATTTCCGCCAGTCGGAACAGATACCGACCGATATGAAGCTGAGCGTTGCCAAGCTTATTGAACGCGGTGCGGACGGTAAACTTGTCGAGCGTTGGCGCGCCGGGGGGCTGGTTATTCAGTTCCTGCCTGAGTCCGAATTGCGATCGCGCATACCGGATCTTCCGGGTGGTGATGGCGATGAAAACACGGTTGCGCGTGATCTGGAAGATGACGGCTGGGATGAGGCACGTTCGCTGGTCGGCACGATTGAAAGCTCTGAGCTGACCGATCCGCAAGTTGGCTCGGAACGTCTGCTTTATCGTCTGTTCCATGAACGCGGCGTGCGCATCTATGAAGCCGTTCGGGTTCTCGATGAATGCTCGTGCTCGCGCGAGAAGATTGAAGGTGTGTTTTCCAATCTCTCGGCTGAAGAAATTCAGGACAGCATCGAGGACGGAAAGATTTCAGTGACGTGCGAGTTTTGCTCGACACTTTACGAGTTTGACCCAGCGCAGTTTACGAAATAACAACAAGAAAAAGGCGCTTCGTGAGAAGCGCCTTTTTCAATTCAGCGTGCGGCGTGTTTCGGGAATATCGAGCGAGAACGCCGGAATATCGACTTCAAAAGCTTTTCCATCAGATGCCTGCATCTGATAGCGCCCGACCATCACGCCGGATGTGGTGTTGAGTGGACAGCCTGAAGAATACTGGTAGGAGTCTCCGGGGTTGAGCGTCGGCTGATCTCCGATAACACCGTCTCCGCGTACTTCTTCTATGTGGCCGTTGCCATCAGTGATCTGCCAGTACCGCGAGCGCAACTGCACGGTGTCGGAAGAATTGTTGGCGATCGTGATCCGATAGCCCCAGACATAGCGATTTTCTTCAGGCTCTGACTGATCTTCAAGATAAAAGGGCTCGGCTGTTACTTCGATACCCCGCGTCACCGCTCTGTACATACGCACCCGCCTTTGAATCGCATCAAGTCTTCATCTTCAACCTATCGCCAAAGTTGCGCTGGAGGTCAACGATTTGAAGCGGACAATTGCGCTACAATTGCCGAAATGTTCCGGCAATTGCGTTGTTTATGCATCATTTTGCGATCAAAAGGCGCTAAATTAGTCGATTTTTATTAACGAGCGGCGACAAGCGCTTCCAGCACGTCTTCAATCAGATCGTCCGTGTCCTCAAGACCCACCGAGATGCGCAGCATGCCATCTGAAATGCCAAGCTCGCTTCGGACTTCGTCGGTGAGGCTCTGATGCGTAGTGGTCGCCGGATGGGTGATGATGCTCTTTGCATCGCCCAGATTGTTGGAGATGCTGAAGACCTGAAGCGCATTCTCAAACTTGAACGCCGCTTCTTTGCCGCCTTCCAGCTCCAAAGCAATCAGCGTAGAGCCACCAGTCATCTGCTTGGCGATGATGTCGGCCTGCGGGTGGTCGGCGCGGCCCGGATAGATAACTTGCTTGACGCCAGCCTGGCCTGCAAGCGCGTCTGCAACGGCTGCTGCCGATTGTGTCTGCTGACGCACGCGTACGCCGAGCGTTTCAAGACCTTTGAGCATGATCCATGCATTGAACGGGCTCATGCCGGGACCGGTATGACGGAAGTAAGGCTGCAAAACTTCTTCAGTCCATTCCTGATCGGAAAGGACGATGCCGCCGAGGCAACGACCCTGACCGTCGATGTGCTTGGTCGTCGAATAGACGACGATATGCGCGCCCAGTTCCAGTGGCTTCTGGAAGAGGGGGGTCGCAAAGACGTTATCCACGATCAGCTTGGCACCGATCTCATTGGCAATATCTGCGACAGCGGCAATGTCGATGACTTCCAGCGTTGGGTTCGACGGGCTTTCAAGCAGCATTACCTTGGTGTTGGGACGGACGGCGGCTTTCCAGTTCTCGATATTCGCGCCATCGATTACGGAAATTTCCACGCCATATCGTGGCAATAGCGTTTCGACGATATAACGCGACGAGCCGAAGACGGCTCGGGCGCAGATCAGGTGATCGCCAGCCTGTACCTGACAAAGAATGGATGCAGCAACTGCTGCCATGCCTGATGTCAGTGCGCGAGCATCTTCCGCGCCTTCAAGCGCGCACATCCGCTTTTCAAACATATCGGTGGTTGGATTGGCATAACGCGAATAGATGAACCCAGGGTCTTCACCCTTAAAGCGAGCCTCAGCGGCTTCCGCCGTTGGATAAAGAAAGCCCTGCGTTAGATAGAGGGCTTCTGACAACTCTGCGAAACCCGAACGCAGCGATCCTGCGTGAACGAGCTGAGTTGCCGGGCGGAACTTGCGGGTAGTCTCATTCGTCATTTTTCCAACCTGTCGAAAGCTGGTCGGCCGGGGCGCGGAATTGCCTCGGCGGCCAATAAAAAACCGGCCTTGCGAAAACGCAAAAGGCCGGTAACGAACCGCGGCCTCATTTAGCGAATTCTTTAACGTGGCTGCAAGCCGGCCGGCCAAATCACCACGGAACACTTTTTCCTTATGCCTCTTGGGCGGGGTCGTCAATGCCAGAAGGATCAGTTTTCAGGAAAACGCCTGTCTGCCAAAGCTCTGATGGCTGTGATTCCTGCGGAAAACCCGCGAGCTGTGGGGTTTCAGGGTTGGCATTGGGGTCGAGAGCGGTCAATGGTCATAGACCAAATTTAAGTAAGTCACGGAGTTCAGTGTTATGACGCAGAGGGATGCGGGAATTCTGGCAGATGCGGATATTGCTGCACTGTTTGAAAGCGGTTTGCTGGCATCTGCGCGTCCATTGGATGCCGATCAGATTCAGCCTGCCAGTCTTGATCTGCGGTTGGGTGCCAAAGCCTATCGTGTGCGCGCATCCTTCATGCCCGGTCCCGGAACCCCGGTTATCGACAAGCTGGAACGTCTCAAGCTGCACGAGATCGACTTGACTGCGGGTGCAGTGCTTGAAACGGGTTGTGTCTATATCGTGCCTTTGCTTGAAAGCCTGTCACTTTCGCCAGAGCTTTCAGCATCCGCCAATCCAAAAAGCTCGACCGGTCGTCTTGATATCTTCACCCGCGTCATCACCGATGGTGCGCAGGAATTCGACAAGGTTCCGGCTGGTTACAAAGGCCCGCTCTATCTTGAAGTCAGCCCACGCACATTCCCGATTGTGGCACGTACTGGTTCTCGCCTGTCGCAGATCCGTTTCCGAAAGGGCCGCGCGCAGTTGAGCGAAGCGGAACTGGCAATCCTTCATCAGAACGAGACGCTGGTTGCTTCTGAAATGCCGAATATTTCAGGCGGCGGCATCGCGCTTTCGGTTGATCTGTCAGGCAGCGAAGACAGATTGATTGGTTATCGCGGCAAGCATCACACGGCTGTCGTCGATGTCGATAAACGCGCCGCGCATGACGTGCTCGATTTCTGGGAGCCGATCTATGATCGCGGTTCACGAGAGCTCGTGCTCGATCCTGATGAGTTCTATATTTTGGTTTCGCGTGAAGCCGTACATGTGCCGCCGCTTTTCGCAGCTGAAATGACGCCTTTCGACCCGCTGGTTGGTGAATTCCGTGTGCATTATGCGGGCTTCTTTGATCCAGGTTTCGGCCATAGCTCTGCTGGTGGTACTGGAAGCCGCGCGGTTCTGGAAGTGCGCAGTCATGAAGTCCCGTTCATTCTCGAACATGGACAGATTGTCGGCCGTCTTGTTTATGAGCATATGTTGAATCGCCCGAAGGCGCTTTACGGTGTCGATCTCGGATCGAACTATCAGGCGCAGCAACTCAAGCTCTCCAAGCATTTCAGGTGATTGCGCTCTTCCCGATCCTACTTCTATAAATTGGAGCGAAGTGGAGGAGGCCGGAAGAGTGAAGCATGGTAAGGATGATGTACGGGAAAACACAGTAGATGTGCCACCGCGCCGTCTGTTGGTGGGTATCGTCGCGCTGCCGGGCTTTACACTGACAGCACTCAGCCTGTTTCTTGATCCGTTTCGACTGGCAGCCGATGACCGTGACAAGAGCCGTCAGATCAGATGCGGGTGGAAAATCTGCACCTTGTCTGGCGATCCGGTTACGTCCAGTTCCGGCATGGTCATTGAACCGACCGCGCCCATAGGTGAACTTGATGAATGTGATTATGTGGCGGTGGTTGGCGGTTTGCTTGCGCAATATCGCCCGCGCCAGCAGGCGTTGATTGATCTCATCAAACGAGCCGACAAACGCGGCAAGACGGTGGTGGGCCTTTGCACGGCAGCTTTCCTGCTTGCTGAAGGCGGCTTGCTCGATGACCGCAATTGCTGCGTTAGCTGGTTTCACCGCGACGACTTCGTCGATCTTTTCGACGGTCATACGGCTGATACAACCAGCCTTTTTCATCGCAGCGGCCGACACTACACCTGTGCAGGCGGACTGGGCGCTGCGTCGCTTTCGCTGTCGATCATTCAGAATGAAATCTCCGAGGAACTGGCGCGCAAAAGCGCATCCATTTTGATGATCCCTTATGAGCTGGTACGATCTGAACAACCGGCGCTCAGCTTCAATGGCGTTCGCTCACCGATGATCCGCAAGGCGATCCGCATTTTCGAGGAAACGCTGGAAGAGCCAGTGCCGATGATTGATGTGGCGCGCAAGCTCGGTATTTCTGTCCGCCAGATGGAGCGAGGTTTCCGCATGGCTGTTGGGCGCACCGCTTTCGAGGTCCGTGAGGAGTTACGGGTCAAGAAGGCGCGCGAGCTGTTGTCTGAAACCGGGCTCTCGCTTCTGGAAGTGGCGGTCGCCAGCGGCTTTACCGACACCCGCAGCATGAACCGTTCGTTTATCAGACAGAAGCAAAAAGCCCCGCGCGAATATCGCAAACAGCACTGAGCTTGTCAGATAGCTTGCGAATCCCCCACTGACCTCCTATTTTCCGCGACGAAACTGCCAGTTTGGCAGAGGGGCTGAAACGCGTCGCATTTTATCGTATCCATACCGCGCGTTTAATGCCCTTTGTTTTTACACATGTCTTTAACGGAAAACCGGTTCCCGCTTTTCGGAGACATGCTTTTATGCAGGAGATTTGCATGTCTGATGGTGTAAACCGTTTTCTTGGCGATACGCCAGCGCGCGTGCTGATCAAGCTGGTACTGATCTCGCTTGTTGTCGGCGTGGTGATGAGCGCATTCCACTGGACGCCGTATGATATTCTCTATGGCATCCGCGATTTTGTGCTGCGTCTGTGGAATATGGGCTTCTCAGCAATTGCTGGTTTTGCCGATTATCTCATTCTTGGTGCGGCAGTCGTTATTCCTGCCTTTATTTTGCTCCGTATCCTGAGTTACCGGAAATAATCAGAGCATTTGAGCCAAGAGTGCGAAGCATTTTTGTGCCGAACAATGCTTCAATTTGAACCGCTCAGAAACCGGACAAATGCAGCAGAACGACACGTTTATTCTTTCCCGGCGGGGATTTTTGATCCTCGCCGGTGGTGCACTGGCTTTCGCCGCCTTGCCTGCGGGCTTTGCGGATGCCGCAGCAGACGTCGATCCAACGGACTTGTTCAATCAGATCCGCAAGGCCAACGGCCTGTCGTCGATGGCGACCGATAGCAAGCTCGAACAGGCCGCGCTTTATCAGGCACAGCGTATGGCAACCCATGGCAAGATTGGCCACTCGGTTGGCTGGGGTAATGGCTTCGTCTCGCGGCTTAAGCAGGCAGGCATTCGCGGTCCTGCTGCGGAAAACGTCGCTTCGGGCCAGCCCAATACCCAAGCGGTATTCGATGCCTGGATGAAATCGCCCGGCCATCGCAAAAACATGCTCGATCCCACATTCGGGCATTATGGCCTTGCCTGGGCAACACCTGAAAATAATCCGCGTCGCATTTATTGGGCGATGATGTTGGGGCTTTGAATTCTTTTGTCGGCCAAGAGTCCGGAAGCCAGATGCTGAAACACATCTACAGCCTTTTTCAGCGCTGACGCTGGATTGTCGCTTGCGGCAACCCAAAGCGCTGCATTCAGTGCTGCTCCGCTTAACAGGCGCGCCGCAGCATCCACATCGACGGACTTCAAAACACCTTCTGCGATCAGAACTTCAACCGTTTTGCGCGTGACGTCGAGGCAGGCATTCTGGCTGGGCCATTGTGAAGGGTCTCCCAGAAAAGCCGGGCCATCTAAGAGGACGATCCGCTGCACTTCTGGTTCCAATGCCATCTCGATATAGGTCGTAGCCTCCGTTATCAGCGCATCCCAAGGGTCAGCTTTAACGGACGCTGCTTCCTTGGCACGTGCAGCCATTTCACCATCAATCTGTGCAACGACGGCGGCCAGCAAGCCCTTCTTGTCACCAAAATTATGATAGAGCGCGCCGCGTGTCAGCCCCGCTTCAGCGGTTAGATCGTCCATGGATGCGGCTGCAAAGCCTTTTTCGGCGAAGGCTTTCCTCGCTGCAACCAGCAGCAATTGGCGGTTTTCCATCATGGTTTCAGCACGAGACCTCGGGGCCATGCAAATCTCCGGTGTTGACATACGGTGCGTATATGAAATACACATACGTTACGTATATCAAACTTGTAGGCTTAAAAAAAGCTGTATATCGAAAGGATGTTCCATGAGCCGCATCGCTATATTTCCCGATGGTCGCCAGGACCTTTATGAACAAAACGGTTACTCGGCTGCCATTCGCTCCGGCGACCTTCTCTTTGTATCTGGGCAGGTTGGTAGCCGTGAAGACGGATCGCCCGAACCTGAATTCAAAGCACAGGTTGAACGCGCATTCGATAATCTGCGCAATGTATTGGCAGTGGCGGGCTGCACATTCGATAACATCGTGGACGTGACTACATTTCATACAGACCCGCAAAACCAGTTTACGACAATCATGGACGTGAAGACGCGCATGTTTGCCGAGAAGCCTTATCCAAACTGGACCGCTGTGGGCGTCAACTGGCTTGCTGGTTTTGACTTCGAGATCAAGGTTATTGCGCGCATTCCGAACGCTTAAACGCATTTCCAGCAAAAGTTGGAACCGGTTTTGCGTTCGGAAATGCGTAAAAACAAATAGTTACAGGGGTTCCAACGATTCAATATTAACTGGAACCGCTGTAATGAATTGAAAACTCTGCGGACATAGTGTTGTCAGGCCTGCGACAATGCGGTGGCCGAATTTTCTGTCGTTTCCAGAAATTCCAGAGTAGAGCTTCCTCCAATTGCTAATGAGTTGTTGGGGTCAGCCATGGATCAGATGCTGCACGAAAAGAGCATCGTTTCCAGACCATTTGATGTGACGCATCGCATGGTGATGATGATCGCCGTGCCGATGACGCTGGCGGCTGTCACCACGCCTTTGCTCGGCCTTGTCGACATGGGCGTGGTCGGTCAGATGGGGCAGGCCGAACTGATTGGCGGATTGGCAATTGGCGCGCTGGTTTTCGATTTTCTGCTGACGATGTTCAGCTTCCTGCGCTCGGGCACGACCGGCCTTGTGGCACAAGCCATGGGTGCGGAGGACAAGGCAGAAGAACAGGCGATCTTCTGGCGCGCAATCATCATTGCAATCGTTGCGGGTTGTCTGATGATCCTGAGCTTGCCGCTTGTTCTCACTGTCGCGTCCGATTTTATTCATCCAACGCCTGCAACACAGGCTGCGATGGTAAGCTATGTTTCCATCCGCATGTTGTCGGCACCTGTGGCGCTGATCAATTATTCAGTGCTCGGTTTGCTGCTTGGCCGCGGGCAGGGCGTGCTTGGCTTGAGCCTCCAGGTGCTTATCAACGGCATTAACATTGTGCTGTGCATCGTGCTCGGTCTGGAACTGGGCTGGGGTGTCGAAGGCGTTGCCTGGGCGACAGTGACTGGCGAAACGGTGGCCGCTATTGTCGGGCTGTACCTTGTTATGCGCCATTTTCACAAGCAAACGGGTCGCCACCCAGATATCAAGCACATTCTGCACAAGGCTGGTATTGTGCGGATGATCGCGCTCAATCGAGACATCATGATCCGCTCGATCCTGCTTTTGACGGCATTTGCTTTCTTCACGCGCGCGGGCTCGGAGCTTGGACCAGTGACGCTTGCAGCAAATGCGGTGTTGATGAACTTCTTCCTCGTCTGTGGCTTCTTCCTTGATGGAATGGCAGCGGCGGTTGAGCAGATCGTCGGGCGTTCGGTCGGCGCGCGTCACAGTCCGGCTTTTGTGCGTGGCGCCAAGCTGACCTTCGTCTGGGGACTGGTCATGGCCAGCGCGATTGCGCTCATCCTGATGGTGTTTGGTGATGCGATTATTGGTCTGCTGTCGAAGGCCGAAGACGTGCGCGATGAGGCGATCAAATATCTGCCGTGGGCGGCACTGACAGGCCTCACGGGTCTTCTCGCTTTTCACATGGACGGCGTCTATATCGGCGCAACATGGTCGCGTGATATGCGCAACATGATGTTCTTCTCGCTGATATTCTTTTTGGTGGTGCTTTATGCAGCAAAGCCCATGATGGGAAATCACGGGCTTTGGTTGGCACTCAATCTGTTTTTATCGATCCGCGGCGTAACGCTTCTGACGCTGTTGCCGCGCAGATATCGATCAGAATTTTCCCGGAATTAATCCGGAAGGCGACGCGCGGCCCATTGCTTGGTGTCGCGGTCACGCAGTTCGGCGATATTGGCAGCACCTTCGTTTTTCACAGCCTCTGAGAGGCCGCGCAGGATTTCTGACGCGAGGCCCGGACCGCGATAGATCATGCCGGTGTAAAGCTGGATGAGATCGGCACCAGCCTTGATTTTGGCGAGCGCTGTTTCGGCACTATCGATACCACCTACGCCGATCAGCGGCATGTCAGCGCCGACGCGTTCGCGCATACGGGCCAGAATGACTGTTGAACGCTCGAAAAGTGGTGCGCCAGAAAGACCACCGGTTTCTTCATGGTTCTCGGCACTTTTCAGGCCATGGCGTGAAAGCGTGGTGTTGGAAACGATAATGCCGTCGAGCTTCTGTGCTGTAGCTTCGGCCGCGATATCGTCCAATTCTTCATTGCTGAGATCGGGTGCGATCTTGAGAAAGACAGGCCGCTTCAGGGTGCACATCTTGCCTTCTTCGTCGCGCGCTGCAAGCACGCGCGATAGCAGTTCGCGCAATGCCTCTCGCGACTGAAGGTTGCGCAGGCCGGGCGTGTTGGGCGAAGAAACATTGACGGTAAAATAGCGCGCAAGCTGATAGAACTTACGGATACCAGCCACATAATCGCCGATACGATCTTCAGCATCCTTGTTGGCACCGATATTGACGCCGACAATGCCGCTTTTGCCTGCACGTTGCGACAATCGCTTGAAAGCTGCATCGTGGCCTTCATTGTTGAAGCCAAGGCGGTTGATGACGGCGTGATCATCTGGCAGGCGGAAAATACGCGGGCGTGGATTACCGCTTTGCGGACGCGGGGTGATCGTGCCGACTTCTGTGAAGCCGAAACCGATTTTCAAAAGCGCATCCGGCACTTCGGCATTCTTGTCATAGCCTGCGGCCATGCCCAGCGGGTTCGGGAATTGCAGTCCTGCAATCTTAACCGAAAGCGCAGGGTCATTGGAGCGGTTGCATGTAACGATGCCGGTTTTAAGACCGGCAATGGACAAACCATGCGCCTGCTCGGCATCGAGCGAGAACAATGCACGTCGCCCGATAAGTTCAAAAAGCCCGCTCATTTATCCTCAAGCTCCGGAAAGATATGGAGACCATCTTTGTCGAGCGGCAAGGGCTCGACTTTTGTGACTGCCGACATTGGCAGCGCTGCATAAAGATGCGGAAAGAGTGCTCCGCCACGCGAGGCTTCATATTTCAGCGCATCGCCCAAACTGCTTGTAAGAAAATCCGCATCCACGCTCACAAGCAGCAGATCCGTTTGCCCGGCAAAGTGTTTGGCGGCTGTTTCCCGCACCTGTGTATAGGTAGAGAAATGGATATAGCCATCAGCAATATCAACCGGTGCCCCGGTAAAAATGCCAGCTTCTTCTGCCTGCGCCCAGAGATCGCGCGGGGCGATCTTGTAGATGGTCGTTTTGGTCATGGCAGCTCTCTAGACCGAATTAGTTAGAAAATCAAAGCATGACGTGTTCGTTTTTCTTGCATAGCTCCCATATGATGGGTGGAAGTTGAAAGCGCGTCACGAAAAGTGTGACACGGATTTCGGACAAGCTGCGCTTAGAACATGCGTTAAAGGAGATCGAAACATGTCTGGCAAAACCATCCCGTTATTTCGCACACTAGCCGCTGTTTCATTGCTGGGTACAAGCTTTGCAGCAAGCGGTGCTCATGCTGAGGAAAATGGGCGCTATCGCCTTGAAGGCACCGAAACCGGTTACGTGCGGCTCGATACTCGCACCGGCGCATTGTCGGTTTGCAACGAGCAGCAGGGGCAGCTTATCTGCAAGATGGCGACCGAGGATCGAGAAGCTTACGAAAATGATATTTCCGATTTGCAGGATCGGGTGAAGAAGCTTGAGGGCAAGGTTACAGCTCTTGAAGCAGGTGGTGCATCTGCTTCTGCATCCAAGCTGCCAACAGATGCGGAGTTCGAGCAGTCTCTTGGCTATATGGAGCGTTTCATGCGTCGTTTCATGGATGTAACGAAGAGTTTCGACAGCGAGACCGATAAGCCCGCAGAGGGTGCGGCACCCGCTCAATAGAAGGGCGCATTTTTGTGGGACGGCTCTAACTAATTGATAATAGGGTAGACCTTGCGCGCTAACTATGAAAATGCTTGCCTTCCCCTGTGTGTTACCTCCAATTATTAGGGTAACAGCAGGGGAGGATGGTCCGGCAATGCAGGGCTGGGGAATTATAGGCGCGGCCTTTTTATATCTGTTGATGCTGTTTGCGGTTGCAAGCATCGGCGACAGGCGCGCCGCTCGCTGGAGCAGCGCTCCACGCCCCTATATTTATGCACTCAGCCTCGCGGTTTACTGCACATCGTGGACATTCTTCGGCTCCGTCGGCCTTTCGGCCCAACGAGGGCTTGAGTTTTTGGGCATCTATATCGGCCCGATTCTCGTCTTCACGCTTGGCAATCGCCTCTTGCGCCACATCGTGCGGTTAGCGAAGTCAGAACACATCACCTCCATCGCTGATTTTTTGGCCGCTCGCTATGGCAAGAGCTTTGGCGTGGCCTCTCTTGCTACCTGTATCGCAGCCGTCGGCTCCATTCCTTATATTGCGCTGCAACTCAAAGCCGTTTCTGGCAGCGTCGGGTTGGTGATGGAGCATTACGGCTCGGCTTTTGACCCAGCCTCTTTTGTTTTTGGCGATATTTCTTTGCCGGTGGCGGCTGTTCTGGCTGTCTTTGCCATTCTGTTCGGCACACGCCACACAGATGCGACCGAACATCAGAACGGCCTGATTCTGGCTGTTGCACTTGAATCGGTGATCAAGCTTTCCGCATTTCTTGCAGTTGGTTTTGCCTGCACGTTCTTTGTTTTCGGCTCACCGGGAGAATTGATCGAGAAGATTTCGCAATCTCCTGCGGCCCTTGAGGCCTTTCATTATGAAACCTCAATCGGTACGTGGATCGTGCACACAACGCTGAGTGCTGCCGCTATCATCATGCTGCCGCGCCAGTTTCATGTGACGGTTGTCGAAAGCCGCAGTGAAAAAGAATTGCGCACCGCCTCCTGGCTGTTTCCGCTTTATCTGATCCTGATCAATATTTTCGTTTTCCCGATTGCACTCATCGGCGTCATGACGCTTGGCAATACAGTCAGTGGTGATCTCTATGTGCTGGCACTGCCACTGTCAGCTGGTGCGCACTGGCTTGCGCTGATAGCCTTTCTCGGCGGGCTTTCGGCGGCGACAGCGATGGTCATCGTCGCTTGCGTGGCGCTGGCGATCATGATCTCCAATCACCTTGTGCTGCCGCTTATAATTCGCAGGCTCGCTGTTCGTCATCCGACGGAACAGCGTGATCTGACGATGATCATTCTCAATACGCGGCGACTGACGATTATCGGCATTCTGGCGTTGGCATTCGTCTATTACCGCATGGCGTCTAATAATATCCACCTCGCGTCCATCGGCCTTATATCTTTTGCAGCTATTGCACAGTTCATGCCCTCGTTCATTGGTGGGTTGTTCTGGCGCAACGCCAATGGACGTGGCGCAATGCTCGGCTTGTCGGCAGGGTTTCTCATCTGGGCCTATACGTTGCTTCTGCCAACCATGGCTCCAGAAGATGCGGAGATATTGCGCGAAGGCTTTCTTGGCTTTACCGCATTAAGACCTGAAGCCCTGTTTGGCACAGATGCTTTGCCTCTGACCAATGGCGTCATGTGGAGCCTTGCGGCTAACACCTTGTTCTACATTCTTGGGTCGCTTTCACGTGCTTCAACACCGCTTGAACGCATTCAGGCGAGCATTTTCCTGCCGCGCTATTTCATTGGTACACCGACCCTCAAGCGTTTTCGGACAACGGTTACGGTCGCAGAACTCAAAGCGACTATGGCTCGCTATCTGGGGGCCGAACGTGTTGAGCGTGCTTTCCTGCGTTTTGAAGGACGAGAGCAACGCAGGCTCGATCCCGGCATGACGGTGGACACGCCGTTGATCCGTTACGCCGAGCAATTGCTGGGAACGGCAGTTGGTTCCTCGTCGGCCCGCCTCGTCCTGTCTTTGCTACTTCAACGCAACGATGCTTCTGCGCGTGACGCAAGGCAATTGCTTGACGATGCTTCCGTCGCCCTGCAACAAAATCGTGACCTCCTGCAAATTGCGCTCGATCAGATGGATCAGGGCATAACGGTACTCGACAAGGATCTGCGGCTGACATGCTGGAACCGTCAGTTCCGTGCCCATTTTGATCTGCCGGATGAAGTGATGCAGGTTGGGATTCCGGTGTCCGAGATTGTCGAACATCTGGCCAGCAGCGGCGATCTTGCCGTCAATGCGCAAAACTCGGCCATACGATCCCTTGCAACTCTCAGACAGCCATGGCGGATGACTTTAAAATCGACCGGAAAGGTGCTGGAGATCAACTCCAACCCCATGCCGGATGGCGGACTTGTCGCGACCTATACAGACATTACTGCCGAAGTTGAGGCCGATCTGATGCGCCAGAAGGCGGCTGAGGTGCTTGAACAGCGCGTCGCTGACCGCACTGCCGAACTAACGCATGTGAACCAGAAGCTTGCAAAGGCACAATCCGCAGCCGAAGAAGCAAACCTTGGCAAGACACGGTTTCTGGCAGCAGCTGGCCACGACATTCTGCAGCCACTCAATGCAGCACGGCTTTACAGTACGGCGCTAACAGAAAAGCTTGGACGTGCGGAAACCAGCCAGCTCGCCCGCAACATCGATTCTTCACTTGAATCGGTTGAGGCCATTCTGGGAATGGTGCTCGATATATCGCGGCTCGATACGGGTGCGCTCAAGCCAGAAGTCTCGGTGTTCCGTCTCGATAAGCTTTTAAGCCAAATTGCGACGGACTTCACACCAATGGCTCGGAAAAAAGGCCTTAAACTGCGCGTTGTGCCTTCGAGCATTGTGGTGAAGACAGACCGCAACATGCTGCGACGCCTCATCCAGAATCTGGTTTCAAACGCAATCAAATATAGCCGCAAGGGTGGCATTCTGTTTGGTGTTCGCCGACGTGGCAATTTCATTGAGCTGCAAGTGCTTGATACCGGTATCGGTATCCCGCAGCCGAAGCTGAAACTGGTTTTCCGTGAGTTTACACGTCTTGATGAAGGCATGCGTGAGGCGGAAGGACTTGGGTTGGGCCTTTCCATCGTTGATCGTATTGCCCGTGTTCTGTCGCTGCCCTTGACGCTATCCTCAACGCCTGGAAAGGGCAGCGTTTTCTCGCTGCGCATTCCGATCAGCGCAGCACCTGCTCCCATCGAAGAGGTTGCAAGTCGTAAGGGCATAAAGCGCGCATCAAGCCTCACTGGCCTTGATGTGCTTTGTATCGACAATGACGCCAATATTCTGGCTGGGATGGAAACGCTTCTGCTTGGTTGGGGGTGCAATGTCACCACTTTGCGCAGAGGAGCTGAGTTGAAGGTATTTTGCATCGAGCGCGAAGTCGCCCCCGATGTTATCGTGGCAGATTATCATCTCGACAATGAAAACGGGCTGGACATGATCGGTTTTGCGCGGGAAAGCTTCAAACAAGAAATTTCGGCTATTCTGCTGACAGCCGACCGCTCCAAAGAAGTTCGCAAACGGGCTGACGACGAAAATGTCATTGTCTTGCACAAGCCATTGCGTCCGGCAGCTCTGCGTTCGCTACTATCGAGCGCGCTACATCAACGTGAAGGTGCTTCCAGCCGCCCAACAGCTGCAGAATGACTTTATAGCTTTTCCCGTAAAAGCGCGAAGCGGTGTGCGTAGGATAATGAGTAAAGACAAATAAAGCATGTTTCCCAAAAGTGGGAATCGGTTTTGGGAAAAAGACATGCTTAAAAACAAAGAATTAAAGCGTGTCACATGGATATTGTAAAACGCGGCACGCTTTAGTTTCAGCTGGCTTCTGAAGTCAGTGCGTCGTTGCCAATCCGCGATAAAAGAATGACCGCCTGTGTGCGACTATCAACGCCGAGTTTTTGCAGAACAGCAGAGACATGTGCTTTGACCGTCGCTTCTGATACATTCAGTTCGTAGGCGATCTGCTTGTTGAGCAGGCCTTCGGCAAGCATGGTCAGTACGCGTGTCTGCTGGGGGGTAAGTGTTCTTATCTTGTTGATGAGCGCTTCGATTTCAGGGTCGTGCGCCTGATCGAGGTCGATATCGGATGGTGTCCAGATATCGCCTGCAATAACTGCGTGTACTGCTTCGCCGATAGTTTCCATGCTTGCGGATTTCGAGATGAAGCCAGATGCACCAAGCTCGACGGCGTGCCTGATGGTTGCAGTGTCATCAGTGGCCGAGACGATAATGATCGGTAATGCAGGCTGAAGTGCTTTCAACGTGACCAGGCCAGAAAGGCCAGTCCCGCCGGGCATGGTCAAATCAAGCAAAAGCAAATCGATATCGTCGCGTTCTACGACCAGCTTTTTCGCTGCATCGAAATCGCCGACTTCGAGGATTTCTGCTTCTTCAGGAAGGCTCGACAGAACCTGTCGCAACGCACCTCTGAAAAGCGGATGGTCGTCAGCGATGATGAATTGCATAAGCCTCGCACGCCATTCTGAAAGTCCTCCCCATGCGCTGCACTTTACATGCAGCTCTTCCGTTTTATGCCGTTTTTCGTTCCGGGCAACCAAAAATAGCGTTGCTTAGCTGGATTCATATGTCGCATTGCCGCCTTCTGGCCGCATTATGTGCTAATTTCAATTATGAACGAGAGCATTCCCAGTAAAACTAAGAATGCTCTAGCGGGAACGAAAAGGCACTATATGACGCGCAATACGCTTTATCCGGAAATTCAGCCCTTCAAGGAAGAGATGCTGCAGGTTTCGTCATTGCACCGCATCCATGTCGAGCAGTGCGGCAATCCTGATGGTAAACCTGTTGTCATGATCCACGGTGGGCCGGGCGGCGGCATCACGCCCGCAATGCGACGCCTGCATGATCCAGAGAAATACCGTATCATTCTTTTCGATCAGCGCGGCTGCGGTCGCTCGACGCCACATGCAGAACTGCGCGAGAATACCACCTGGGATCTCGTGGCCGACATGGAGCACATACGCGCGCATCTTGGCATCGACAAATGGCAGGTTTTCGGTGGCTCATGGGGTTCAACGCTGGGCCTTGCCTATGCCGAAACCCATCCTGAACGCGTGTCGGAAATCATTCTGCGCGGCATCTTCATGGTGCGCCGCTTTGAAGTCGACTGGATGTATTCCAACGGTGCGAGCATCATTTTCCCGGATCATTTCGAACCCTATCAGGAGCATATCCCTGAAGAAGAACGCGGCGATATGATCGCAGCTTACTACAAGCGTCTGACCGACCGTAATCCGCAGGTGCAGCTTGCAGCCGCTCGCTTGTGGGCACGATGGGAAGGCTCAGTGCTTTCGATCCAGCCTGATCCGGCACGTATTGAAGCTTTTGGCGAAGATCATCACGCCATCGCTTTTGCACGTATCGAATGCCACTACTTCCAGAACCGTGGTTTCCTTGACAGCGACGATCAGCTTCTGCGGAATGTTGAACACGTCCGGCAGATTCCGGGCGTAATTGTCCATGGCCGCTATGATATCTGCACGCCATTTATCAATGCATGGCAGCTCAAGAAGATGTGGCCGGAGGCTGATCTCAAAATCGTTGAAGACAGCGGTCATGCGGTGACCGAACCCGGTATTACGCATGAATTGATTGAAGCAACCAAGCGTTTTGCTGCTTAAGCTTCTTAAGGAGGCGCATCTTTTGCGCCTCCAGCTCCAAAACATCAGCAAACTCAGAAAAATACACCTCTAAACGGTGCATTTTGCATAGTTCATCTTTTCTTTGGGTATTTTAGCCTACAAACTAGGGAGTGAACATTTGTGATCCTCCCCGATCCCATCGGTTCATCGTATAGATTTTATCTGGCGAACCTTATCCGCAGCAAAGACGGCCCGGTTTAAGTTCGTGTTCGAGAGGGATACAGGCTAATGTTGAAAGAATTCAGAGAATTTGCTCTCAAGGGCAACATGGTCGATCTGGCCATCGGTGTTATCATTGGCGGGGCGTTCGGTGGCCTCGTCAATTCTATCGTCAATGACATCATCATGCCGATCATCGGTTTGCTGACGGGCGGTATCGATTTCTCCAACATGTATATCCAGCTTGCTGGCGATCCGAAGGGAACGCTTGCTGCAGCCCGTGAAGCCGGTGCGACCATCGCTTACGGCAACTTTGTCACGCTGCTTATCAACTTCCTTATCATTGCATGGGTTTTGTTCCTCGTCGTCAAAGGCATGAACAGGCTCAAGAAAAAGGAAGAAGCCAAGCCGGAAGCCGCTGCAGAACTGCCACGCGACGAAGTGTTGCTGGCTGAAATCCGCGATCTTCTCGCAAAGCAGAGCAAAGCCTGATTTTTCCAGAACAGTCGACAAAGGACGGAGCCTTTATGGCTCCGTTTTTTTGTGCGCTCATTCCCAAAGACGATAGTTGGTTCGACCCATCAATGCGGTTGATCGGATCATCACAAAATGCCGCGTGATTTCATGATTGCGCCTTGCTAAGCAGGTGTAATCAAATTCGAATTTTATGTGGGAACAAATGACGCTTATCGCCAATCTCCGCCGTGAAGCAGCTCAATCACCTGAAAGCGGCATCGTTGCCGTAGCCAATCACGGTCGTGGCAAAGAGGGCCTGATTCCGTTGTGGGTCGGGGAGGGTGATCTGTCTACGCCTGATTTCATTCGGGAGGCGGCGCAGAAGGGAATTGCCGACGGCGAAACCTTCTACACATGGCAGGCTGGTATTCCTGATCTGCGTGAAGCACTTGCTCGCTACCATGCGCGCCATTTTGCGCAGTCCTTCAAGCCAGAAAATTTCTATGTAACTGGTTCGGGCATGCACGCCATTGAAATGGCGCTGAAGGCAACAACGGGTGCTGGCGAAGAAGCGATTTATCTGTCTCCAGCCTGGCCGAATTTTGTCGGCGCAGCTGGACTTGCCGGCGCGGTTCCAGTGCCGGTGGAACTCGAGTTCGGAGCCAATGGCTGGGTGCTTGATCCTGAAAAGATTGCGAGCGCCATCACGCCACGCACGCGCGCAATGTTCATCAATACGCCGTCCAACCCGACGGGTTGGACTGCGGATCGCGAAACGCTGCGCTTTATTCTCGATCTGGCGCGTGAGAAGGGCCTCTGGATCATAGCCGACGAGATTTACACTCACTTCTATTACGGTGGGGGGCGTGCTCCGTCTTTCATGGATATCATGGAGCCTGACGACCGCATCATTTTCGTCAACTCGTTCTCAAAGAACTGGGCGATGACTGGCTGGCGCGTGGGCTGGATGACCGTGCATCCTTCGATTGGCCCCGTCGTTGAAAACATGATCCAGTATTCCAATTCGGGTGTCGCGCAGTTCATGCAGCGTGGTGCGGTTGCAGCACTCGATCATGGCGATGATTTCATTGCCATGCAGGTGGAACGCGCGCGCTCAACGCGAGATCACCTGTGTGCTAGTTTGCAAAGCACAGGAAAAGTACGTCTGACTCCGCCGCAGGGCGCATTTTATCTGTTCTTCGGTGTGGATGGTGTGAAGGATTCGGTCAAAGCTGCAATCGACATGGTCGACAATGCTGATGTGGGCCTGGCACCGGGTAGTGCATTCGGGCTTGGCGGCGAGGGCTTCTTCCGCCTCTGCTTCTGCCGTGATCCGCAGCAGGTGGATGAGGCCGCGGCAAGGCTGGTTCGCTGGATCAACAATCTCTGAAGCGCATCCCGCAAAGTGTGAAACGGTTTTCGCGCAAGATGCGTGTCCAAAATAAAAAAGGCCGGTGAAACCGGCCTTTTTCAATTTCCTACGACTGCGTTTATCAGCCGCCTGCTTTTGAAACCATCAGCGGAATAACGCGGTCGGAGTTTGCAGCCTTCGGCGCATCCGGTTCGGCAAATGGAATGCCGAGCGTATTCCATACTTCCAGCAACGCATCTTTGAGGCCGTCGATCAGCAGGTCGTCATGCAATGGCGACGGTGTGATGCGAAGACGCTCTGTGCCGCGTGGCACAGTTGGATAGTTGATCGGCTGGATATAGATGCCATGCACGTCGAGCAGACGGTCGCTGGCTTTCTTGCACAGTTCCGGATCGCCAACCAGAATTGGTACGATGTGGGTTTCAGACGGCATGACCGGAAAACCGGCAGCCAAAAGAACATCCTTGGCGCGCTGCGACTGACGCTGCTGGCCATCGCGCTCAACTTGAGAAACTTTCAGGTGGCGGATCGCAGCGGTAGCGGAAGCTGCTACTGCCGGCGGCAGAGAAGTTGTGAAGATGAAGCCCGGTGCATAGGAGCGAACGGCGTCGATGATAGCGCGTGAACCGGTAATGTAACCGCCCAAAGCGCCGAATGCTTTTGCAAGCGTGCCTTCGATAATGTCCATGCGGTGTGCAAGGCCGTCTCGTTCGGTGATTCCACCGCCGCGCACGCCATACATGCCAACTGCATGAACTTCATCGATATAGGTCATGGCATTATACTTGTCGGCCAGATCGGCAATCTTCTCGATCGGCGCGATGTCGCCATCCATCGAATAGACAGATTCGAACACGATCAGCTTGGCGCGAGAATGGTCCGCAGCCTTGAGAAGTTGTTCCAGGTGCTCGACGTCATTGTGACGGAAAATCTTCTTTTCTGCACCCGAACGACGCACACCTTCGATCATCGAAGCGTGGTTGAGTTCGTCAGAAAGGATCAGGCAGTTTGGAAGCAAACGTGCAATGGTCGAAATCGATGCTTCGTTGGACACAAAACCGGACGTGAAGACGAGGCCAGCTTCCTTGCCATGCAGGTCAGCAAGTTCGGCTTCAAGTTCTACAAGTGGGTGATTGTTGCCCGAAATATTGCGAGTGCCGCCTGCGCCGGAGCCGGTGCTGTTGGCGGTATCGCACATCGCCTGGATGACGTCAGGATGGTGCCCCATGCCCAGATAGTCGTTAGAGCACCAGACGGTGATCTCACGTGCAATACCATTGTTGCGCCAGGTAGCTCGGGGGAAACGTCCAACAATGCGCTCAAGATCGGCAAAAACGCGGTAACGCTTCTCGGCGTGCAGCTGGTCGATCGCTTCTTCAAAAAACCGGCGATAGTCCATTATACGCTCCTTGTTACTGCTCTAGTACCGCTTTTGCGTGATTGCGTCCATGGCGCAATGACGGGCAATTTGCCACGCTTTCGTGAAACTGCATTGATCAAAATCAAACAAATAGCGGGTTTTCAGGCAGTGGGCGAAAAAGTTGGTTATTTCGTCATCAGGCGGAAAATGAATTTTGGCGCCAAATCTCTGCGGCGGACATAAACGCGCGGCATGCCAAAGGGATCGTCGCTTGCACGCGCCCGTGCATGAACGGTCGTTGTCGCAGTTTCAAAACCGGCGTCGCGGCACATGTCGCGGTGAATCTGGTGATTCCCGCCATAGGGATAAGCGAAGTTTGTCACTTCTGATCCCAGCATGTCCTCAAGCATGGTCTTGGACTGCACGATCTGTCGGCGAGCTTCCTCTTCCGGGGTGTTTTCCAGATTAACATGGTCGACCGTATGCGCGCCAACTTCATGGCCCAAGGCGGCCCATTCGCGCATCTGTGTCACAGACATGCAGGGGGTTAACGGAACACCCATGGACTGATCCCAGATATTGCTGCCGCCAATCTGATTGGCGACAAAGTAATTCGTTGCGGTGAAGCCGAATTCCGCAAGGACTGGCAGGGCATTCTCATAATTATTGAGAAACCCGTCATCAAAGGTGATGACTGCAACCTTCCCCGTTTTCTCGCCCTTGATATAGGGCATGGCATTTCGCAGCGAGAGGCCCTGATAACCGAGCCGCTTCAGCCATGCCATCTGGCTGCGAAACTTGTCTGGATGAACCCAAAGTCCGCGAAACGGGATCTTCTTGTGCGGCAGAGGGGCAATCTGGTGATAAAGAAGAACAGGGACCGCCATTTGTCTCACTTCGATCTTGAGGAGAACCCGCGCACGCGCATCCGGTAGATGGGACGGAGGATTTCCCTTTTAAGCTTATCGGAAAAGGATTTCTTGTGCTGAATGGTCGTGCCGCCAAGCTGCGCAGAAATTTCTTTCACGCCACCGGGAATGACTGCGAGCGGCTGCAAATCAGTAACCCATCGCATCTGGATTGTTGTGTCGACAGGGCGATCAAACTGTTCGGTGATCGCAAGCAGCTTTTTTGCAGCATCGAAGCTTACAAGCTGTGCGACCATACCGAGCCCAATCGGGTTTGGAATGATGATACGCACCTGATTGTTACGGAAAACTTCGCGCCCAACCTCACGGTCGTCGCGGAAGGTAAAACGTACGAAGCCGCCCGGCTCGAAATGATTGCCGGCCGCGTGGAAGGCAGCATTGAAAACATCAGTGAGTTCAATATCGTCTTCGATGATGAAGCCCGCGTCGAGCTGCTGGTCGACGATCACCTGCCATGCTTTGCGATGGGACAAGAAGCAGGCAATTTCGTTTTTGCTAAGCTCAAACGGATAACGGGGCGCATGAAGTTGCCGCTTGTAAACGCGGCTTATCTCGGCGCCTGTGAGGACGTGGCTATCTACAGCGTCGATTACTTCCGTTTTTACCGGCAATTCGTGAATGAGCTTTTCCACTTGCGGCTTGCGATCAGTCGCGCGCGCTAAATGAATGATGAAAGCCTTGATGTTCATGTAAAACCTAAGCGCGCGAAAAGTAATTTCAGCCGAAGCGGCGTTCTATATCTGCTATGCGCATGATTTTCGCAAGTCACACTTATTAGCCTACTTTATGTAGACGTCCTGCGGCGATTCTTTCTTCAATCCACTTTCGTTCGGCATTCCAGTTATGGCGCTTCCAGCCTTCCCAGCTAAAGCCGCAAATTTTGATATCCCAGTCAGGTAAGGAATATTTGCGCAAGACGAGCCAGATGCCAAAAAAACCGGTGCTGGGGAAGACTTCTTTCATCCGATCGGCACCAATGCCAAGCTCGTCGCAAACGGCAAAATAATCCTGCGAAGGCATGATGCGGATTTTCTTGCCAGCACGGCCGAAATAGTCAATCGCCTCATTGGTCCAGTCAGCGCGACGACCCTTGAGCCGTGATAGAATGTTTGGGTGGTGATGGAACCGCTTGATGATGCTCGGGTGGAAGGCAAACAGCACTTCCGGCGTATTTCGGACAATTTCCGAATTGATGAAGGTTGGATCCTTGATCCATTGCTCCATCTGTTTGCTCGACGTGGCGAGCATGAGCATGTCAGTCTTTTTGCCACTCATTCCAAGAGAGACGCGTGGTTCATTGAAACGCAGGACAAGATCGGCGGCGTCAATTTCGGCGGACAAATCACGGTCCAGCGGACCATTGCCGACAATAAATATCGTTTTGTTCATACGTTGGGAAATCTTATCCTGTTAAGCCAATTAAATAGATTTAATTAAAATTCGAAGATTACAAGTTTCTAAGCCTCTCCCAACAGCTGTGAGGCCAGTTTTGACGATCACTTTTGTCGCGCAGGCTAGCGAACTGCGTTACTTATATATCCTCGTAAGGTCGCAGGTTTGGCATTGCAGCCATGCAGTTTATGCACTTCTCAAAACGATTAAAAAGGCGGAAGCTTCATATCGGGAGGAAGGCAAAAGCTTAGCGCTTTCACAGCGCGGCACATAAGGGGATACCACCATGAACCACCTTCGTACCCAGTTTTCCCGTTGGATGCAGTATCGCGAAAACCTGCGCGAACTCAGCGGCTGCAGCGACCGCGAGCTTTATGATCTCGGCCTGTCACGCACAGATATCCGCCGCGTTGCACACGAGGCTGCTTTCGCCTGATTTCTCAGGCGAAACTTTCTCCACGCAGCCTGCTGGTTTCAAACCTCACCTGGCCGCTTAAAACGGATGTGGATATTATCATCCGCAAGATCAAAGCCCGCATAGTTGCGCTGGAAGGCGATGAGGGCATCATTGACGCCTTTTGAATAATCGTCTTCCTGCACTTCAACGTGGTGTCGGTAAATGATCCTGTCGTCTTTGTAGAATATAACCTGACCTTCCATGATGGCCTCCTCTTAAAGCCGTATGGGTGATGAGAGCCTATAGCTCCCTTTATGTCGGTGTATTCAATTGAGATAGGCGAAAAAGCCTAGGTTTCAAGCCTTGTTGCTGCTGTTTTCGTTCTTGCACAGTGTGAGCCAGGCCCGTGCCGCAT
Source organism: Brucella sp. HL-2 (assembly GCF_025846885.2). Lineage (NCBI taxonomy): Bacteria > Pseudomonadati > Pseudomonadota > Alphaproteobacteria > Hyphomicrobiales > Brucellaceae > Brucella > Brucella sp. HL-2. Next base: position 657,007 of record NZ_JAOYTK010000001.1, read on the forward strand.
GGGATAAAAATGCGCCTTTTCGCCAGATCAGGGCCATGTCCCAGTTCAGTTCTGCGTCTTTGATTTTATGGATGCGGACATCGCGATGCTTGCGCTGTTCGGCGATCATCTGTGGCAGAAAGCCGATACCCATACCTGCTGCAACCAGCTCCACGATAAAATCAATCTGGCTGGAACGCATGGCAATGTGTGGGGACAGTCCTTGCGAATGACATGCATCGAGAATGATGTGATTGAGGGCAAAGCCGCTTTCGAAAAGAATGAAGGGCTGGCTGGCAATGTCGTGCAGTGGGATGCCGTCATTGTCGGTGAAGCGGTGGTTGGCAGGAAGCAGGGCCACCACGGGCTCACAACGAACGGCCTGCCACTCGAAGCTGCTTTCGACGGACAGAAGCGAAGCGGCAAGCTCGATATCACCTGCAAGCAGCAATTCTTCCAGTCGCCTGCTGCCATGCTCGACGAGCTGAATGTCGATGTCAGGATAGAGCTTGGTAAAGGTGGCAAAGACTGGGGCGAACAGAACGCTGGAGCCGATGGGTGGCAATCCGAGGCGCAAAAGACCGCGCTTCAACCCGCGCAACTCGCCAAGCTCAGTCAGCATGTCGTCTTTTTCTGTCAGTATGGCCAGTGCACGTCGATAAACGATTTCACCTGCACTTGTCAGGCGGGGAGGGGTGGCTTCGCGATCGAGCAAGATGATCTCAAGTTCATCTTCGAGCTGACGCACCGTCTTGCTGACGGTGGATTGCGTGGCATTGATCGTGCGGGCCGCAGCGGAAAAGCCGCCCTGCCGCACCACTTCCACGAATGCCTGAAAGCCACGTAAGTTCATAAGCTATTCTATAATGGAATAGCTGCAATGAAATCAATTCATTTCTGGAATATCAATTCAGCGCCTATAGTGTTTTCACAAATACCAGCATTGGAACACAATCATGAATGCCCATAACCTGATGATCCGCTTTCGCTATGCGCTGCACAACAGCCGCTTGATGCAGATTGCGACGCTGGTCGGCTTCTGGTTGGCGGGTGAAGCATTTGTTCGTTTAAGCGGTCTGCCGCTGCCGGGTGGCATTGTTGGTATGGCACTGGTTTTGGCCCTGCTTTTGAGTGGCCGTGTAAGCCTTTTCAGCATGAAGCGCGGTGCAGAATGGTTTCTGGCAGAGATGCTGCTGTTCTTTGTGCCTGCCGTTCTGGCAGTTCTGGAGCATCAGGAGTTGCTTGGTATGCTGGGCGTTAAGATTATGGCCGTCATTCTGGTTGGCACTCTGACCGTTATGACTGTGACTGCACTGACAGTAGACTTCTGCTACCGGCTGAGCGCACGCTATGCCACTAAGTAATCCTTATGTGGCGACACTGTTCTGGTCTGCTGCCACAATCCTTCTCTATCTTGCTGCAAAGCGCGTTTATCGCCGCTTTCCCATGTGGTGGTTGACGCCGCTTGCCATTACGCCGCTGTTGCTTATGGCTCTTCTCATTGGTCTCAATGAAAACTATCGCGGCTATTTCAGTGCAACGCATTGGCTGGTCGCACTGCTTGGGCCTGCGACGGTGGCTTTCGCCATTCCGATCTATCAGCAGCGCGCAACCATTCGTCGCTATTGGCCGGTTTTGTTGGTTGGTGTTGTGGTCGGCAGTTCGTCCGCGATGTTTTCAGCCTGGGGTCTTGCGCAGCTTCTTGGTCTGAACGATGCAATAAGCCTCAGCCTTATGCCGCGCTCCATGAGTACGCCTTTCGCCATGACGGTTTCCGGTGATATTGGCGGTACACCCGATTTGACAGCCATTTTCGTGGTGCTGACCGGCGTATTTGGCGCGGCGCTCGGCGAAGTCATGCTCTACTGGCTGCCGCTTCGTTCAGCTCTTGCGCGCGGCGCGCTGTTCGGTATGGGCGCACATGGCGCAGGTGTAGCCAAGGCGCATCAAATCGGCAGCGAGGAAGGCTCGATTGCCGGACTCGTCATGGTTCTGGTCGGATTGGTCAATGTTCTGGCTGCACCATTCATCGCCCAGCTTCTCTGAGTTGCTGATTTTTCAGCATATTTTTTATAATATGCTCATTATATAAGCATATTCATCCCGCTTCTGTTTCTGCAATAATCTTAAGCATCGGCGTATTTGCATAACTGATATGCGTTATTGGCCGTTGTTGAATAAAGAGGCTGCGGGTATTCATTGGTCATCGGGTTCACTCCTCCTCCCAGAACCCGATGACGGATACGGCACTCCTCCTCCCAGCCGTATTCAAGATCAGGCCGCGCATCCTCCTCCCGCGCGGCCTTTTTCTTTTTCTGATCCCCCAATATCCTGATCTGTTAACAGTGCGTCGCCGCATCGCCATATGGGCAAGCGTGGTGATGTAAACTATCTCTCGTGCAACTTCACATTTGCGGTGATTGTCTCCGTCTGAGAGACTTGCCGCTACGAAACGCGGGAGATTGCAATCATGACCAGCGGTATCCATCACCTCACGCTGATTACGCGCAAGGTTCAGGCCAATGTCGATTTCTATGCTGGCTTTCTTGGCCTGCGCATTGTCAAACAGACAGGCGGATTTGAAGATGCGGAGCAGCTGCATCTGTTCTATGGCGATCATTCCGGCACGCCGGGCTCCCTGATCACTTTCCTTGTTTGGGAAGATGGCGCAAAGGGCCGAGTCGGGCATGGTCAAGTGAGCGAAATCGCTCTTGCTATTGACCGCACCTCGGTCGGCTTTTGGCTGGAGCGGGCACTACGCTATCACGTGCAGTCTGAAGGTCCTGTGCAGGAATTTGGCGAACCGGTACTGCGTCTGCGCGATCCTGATGGTGTTATCGTCAAGCTGGTCGGCAGCGATCTTGCAGCCAATGATGCATGGGTTGCAGGCGATATTCCTGCGGAACATGCGGTCCGCCGGATACGCTCGGCGACCATTTTGTCGGAGACACCAGAACAGACAATTGGCTTCATTGAACGCTATTTTGGTTTTCGCGCTCAGGCCAGGGAAGGCACAATCGATCGTCTGGTTTCCGATTCAGGCGATGTGATTGACGTGCGCGACGCAAGTGGCTTTTGGCCGGGTATTCCCGGAACGGGCATTGCCGACCACGTGGCATTTCGTGCGGCTACAACGCAGGATGTGACAACACTGGAAAAGGAGCTTTCAAAACTCAATTCCAGTGAAGTGAACGTGCATGATCGCAAATACTTCACGTCGCTCTATGTTCGCGAGCCGGGCGGAACCCTGTTTGAATTTGCCACCGATACTCCCGGGTTCACGTTGGATGAACCGGTGGAAACGCTGGGTCAGGTTCTGTTCGTACCGCCGGGCAACGAGCATCAGGCGGATGCGATCCGAGCTCGCATGCCGCAATTTGGCTTGCCGGGTGAGGAGCGGGTGATCTATCGCGACTTGCCTTTTGTGCACCGTATCCACCAGCCGGAAAATCCAGATGGGACTACGCTTATTCTGTTGCACGGCACAGGCGGTAATGAAAACGACCTCATGCCGCTTGCTCGTCTGGTTGCACCACGTGCAACGCTTCTCGGCGTTCGCGGACGCAGCACGGAAGAGGGTATTCAGCGCTGGTTTCGCCGTTTCGACCTGAAACGGTTCGATCAGGAGGACATTCGGTCTGAGGCAGAGGCTTTCGAGGCTTTCGTTCAAGGTGCAATTGCGGCTTACCGTATCGACCCCGAGCGGACTGCGTTCATTGGCAACTCCAATGGCGCCAATATGCTCGCGGCCTTCATGCGGCTGCATCCGCATGTCATACGCAAAGCCGTATTGCTGCGTGCTATGGACGTTTTGGAAGAGCAGCCGATTGCTGATCTTTCGGATGCCAAGATACTGTTGCTCAATGGAATAGGCGATCCGTTTGGCGATGCGTCGGGCAAACTCGCACAGGCATTGCGAACCGATGGAGCTGAACTCGATATCCGTTCCGCTAAAGGTGGCCATGGTGTGACTGCTGAAGATGTCCGTATGGCAGGTGAGTGGCTACAGCAAAAGCTGTGACACGATTGTGTTAGATAAAGAAAAGGGCCGCCGGATAAATCCGGCGACCCTTTTTGTTGGTTTAATCCAGTGGCTTCAGGCCCTTTTCAATCGCCTGCCTTTTTCCTTCCAGAAAGGGTGGCAGTGACAGGCTTTCTCCAAGGCTTTCGAGAGGTTCATCGACTGCAAAGCCGGGACCATCTGTTGCAATCTCAAACAACACACCATTGGGTTCGCGGAAGTAGAGCGAGCGGAAGTAATAACGCTCGACCTCGCCGCTGGATGGAATGCGCAGTGCGCGCAGACGATCCACCCATTCCTGCATGGTTTCCTGATCCGGTGTGCGGAACGCAACGTGATGCACGGCACCTGCGCCCTGACCAGCCGGTGACAGGTTCGGCTGCACAGCGATATGGAGTTCTGCGCCGGCACCGCCTGATCCCATTTCAAACACGTGGACATGTCCTTCGCCATCGGGCGAAGCATAGTCACCGGCTTCACGCATGTTCATTACCTTTTCCAGCACGATTTTTGTCGGTGCCAAATCAGGAACGCTGAGCGTAATGGGGCCAAGGCCACGTATCTGCCGCTCGGCAGGAACAGGACTTTTCTCCCAGCTATGTGCCGCACCGATGCCTCCATCATCGGTCAAACGCAGGCGCTGACCCTCAGGGTCCTCGAAATCAAGCACTGCGCGACCAGCAATCTCGAATATATCACCAGTTTCGATGCCTTTCTCCTTGAGGTGGTTGCGCCACCAGTCGAGGCTTTCAACGCCATTTACACGCAATCCGGTGCGGGAAACGCTATGCGTGCCGCGCCGTTCTCGCTGCACTGGCCAGTCGAAGAAGGTGATATCGGTGCCGGGCGAGGCCAGCCCATCAGCGTAAAACAGATGGTAGGCACTGGTGTCGTCCTGATTGACGGTCTTCTTGACGAGGCGAAGGCCGAGCGTGTCGGTATAGAAGCGCCTGTTACCGGGTGCGTCTGCGGTGATTGCTGTCAAATGATGCAACCCTGTGAGTTGCGGGGTAAGGTCTGAAGTCATTTTGTGTCCTCCTGCGCAAAAAGCGGAATTGTCTGCGCTGTTGGCTTCAATATTGGGCGCAAGAGGCGTGTGGGAAAGTGTCGGTTAATGAAACAGTGTGTAACCGAGAAGCCGCAGCGACGGTATCTTTCCACAGTCTTGAATAATTGGGGCTTGGCTTCTCTCGTCAGGTAAAGAATATATTAACCGGGCGCTAATCCGTGTAGGAGAGGCGTGCGGTTGTGTGTCTTTTGGGGAGATCTAGGTTTTGCGGAGCATTTTTCGTCGTACTGCCCCGGCATTACTTGTCTGCCTGACCCTAATCGCGGGCTGCGCCAGCCGTCCTGACGGTGTTCTTATTCCCGTTGCGGAAAGCGTTCCCGGTGCCTCCAAGGTTGATCTTCTGGTGGCGACAACCCGTGCGCCTTCCGGTAATCCCGGAACGCTGTTTTCCGGCGAACGTGATCAGGAAATTAGCCTGACAGAGATCATGGTCTCCATCCCGCCGGAAAAGAATCGCAAGGTTGGTGAAGTTCAGTGGCCCAAAAAGCTCCCGGCAAATCCGCTGAAGGATTTCACGACCGTTGAAGTTAAAGCGATCAGCACAGAATCCGGCGCCCGCCAATGGCTCAATCACAGCCTGCCGAAATCCCGCCGGGTCATGGTCTTCGTCCATGGCTTCAATAATACCTATGAGGATTCGGTGTATCGTTTTGCGCAGATTGTGCATGATTCTGGAGCCGATGTCGCACCGGTGATCTTTACCTGGCCATCGCGCGGTAGTGTGTTCGATTATAATTACGACAAGGAAAGCACGAATTATTCGCGGGACGCGCTGGAAATGACCTTGCGCAAGATCGCCGAAGACCCGCGTGTAAAAGACATCACCGTCATGGCCCATTCCATGGGCAGCTGGTTGACGGTTGAAGCACTGCGCCAGATGGCGATCCGCGATAAGCGCGTTAATCCGAAGATTACCGACGTCATTCTCGCGTCGCCCGATCTGGATGTGGATGTATTCAATCAGCAGTTCCGCGCCATGGGCAAAGATCATCCGCGTTTCACATTGTTCACTTCACGCGATGATCGCGCGCTCCGGGCATCCCGCTTTATCTCCGGCAATGTTGATCGACTGGGGCAAATCGATCCTTCGGTCGAACCCTACCGTTCGCAGCTTGAAAAAGCGGGAATCACGGTGATTGATCTCACGCAGCTCAAAGCGGGTGACAGCCTCAACCACGGCAAGTTCGCTTCAAGTCCTGAAGTTGTTCAGCTGATCGGTCAACGTCTCGTAACAGGCCAGACTATTACCGATTCTGATATTGGGCTGGGCGAGCGGCTGGGTGCTGTTGCACTTGGCACTGCGCAGGGCGTGGGCAGTGCTGCTTCGCTTGTCGTCAGCGCGCCGATCGCAGTCTTCGACCCGAATACTCGTCGAACCTATAATGAGCAGATCGATAGGTTTGGCAGAACAGTTGGCAACACGGTGAGTGGCACGGTCGGTAACTGAGGCGCATCGCATCCCTCAGATATTCATTAGCAAAAGCGCTGTTGTCATATCTGAGGGCGCGCTGTAGGACTGGCGACCAAATCTGGTTGCTGGCAGGGAGACCGTTATGCAGATCATCCATACGATTGAAGATTTGCGGCAGGCGCTTGGCGTGGCGCGCAAGAGCGGTGAATCCATCGGCCTCGTGCCGACGATGGGCTATCTTCACAAAGGGCATCTCGAACTTGTTCGCCGCTCGCGCGGAGAAAACGACGTGACGGTCGTGTCGATTTTCGTCAATCCGCTGCAGTTCGGTGCCAATGAAGATCTCGATAAATATCCGCGTGATCTCGAACGCGATGCGAATCTGCTCCGCGATGCGAATGTGGATTTTCTCTTTGCGCCTGCCGTTTCCGACATGTATCCGCGCCCGATGCAGACCGTGGTCGATGTGCCAACACTTGGCAACCAGATGGAAGGCGAGGCGCGTCCGGGACACTTTGCTGGTGTTGCTACCGTGGTCAGCAAGCTTTTTAATATTGTAGGTTCCGATGCCGCCTATTTTGGCGAAAAAGATTTCCAGCAGCTCGTTATCATCCGCCGCATGGTTGAGGATATGGCTATTCCCGTGCGCGTGGTTGGTGTTGAAACCGTGCGTGAAGATGATGGGCTCGCCTGTTCATCACGTAACGTCTATCTGACAGCAGAACAGCGTGCCGCTGCGATTATTGTGCCAAAAGCACTCGATGAAGCGGAGCGACTTTATCGCTCTGGTATTGATGATCCGGAAACATTTGAGGCTGCAATCCGTGCGTTCATTGAAGCGGAACCGCTGGCTGTTCCTGAAGTGGTGGCATTACGCGATCCTGAAACACTTGAGCGTCTGACCTCGGTGCAGGGAAGGCCAGTACTTGTGGCGCTGTTTGTACGGCTGGGCTCCACACGCCTTCTTGATAACCGGGTGATTGCGCATTTGGCGCAGGAAAAGGCCGCCTGAAATGAGCACGACCGTTAAAAAGAAACGTCTTTCGCCCAAAGCCATAGAGGCGATGAAGGGCGAGCGCCCGATTGTCAGCCTCACAGCCTACACGACGCCAATCGCGCGCCTGCTCGATCCACATTGCGATCTGCTGCTGGTGGGTGACTCGCTCGGCATGGTGCTTTACGGGATGGATTCGACCCTCGGCGTTACGCTCGACATGATGATTGCGCATGGACAGGCAGTCATGCGTGGCGTTGAGCATGCGTGCGTTATCGTTGATATGCCGTTCGGTTCTTATCAGGAATCGAAGGAACAGGCTTTCCGCAACGCAGCGCGCATCATGCAGGAAACTGGCTGCGACGGCGTGAAGCTTGAGGGTGGCGAGGAGATGGCGGAGACGGTGGAGTTTCTCGTCAAGCGCGGCATTCCGGTCTTTGGCCATGTTGGGCTGATGCCACAACAGGTCAATACGGTCGGCGGTTTTCGCTCGCTGGGGCGCGATGATGAAGAAGCCAATCAGATTCGCCGCGATGCAGAGGTAATTGCAGATGCGGGTGCTTTTGCGCTGGTGATCGAAGGTACTTTCGAGCCATTGGCTCGCGAGATCACCGCGACGCTGACAGTTCCCACAATTGGGATTGGTGCGTCATCCGCTTGTGATGGCCAGATTCTCGTTTCTGACGATATGCTCGGACTGTTTCAGGATTTCACACCGCGTTTTGTGAAACGCTTTGCTGAACTTGCACCGCAGGTTTCAGACGCCGCAAAAGCCTACGCGGAAGAAGTGCGCGCCCGGTCTTTCCCGGGGCCCGAACACGTGTTCGGTGCCAAAAAGTAATAGTCTTTGAGGTCTAAACCCTCACTGACTTGAGAAAAAGATCTTGTACGCCAAGAACCATTTCGGTGCGCTCAATCGCGTCTGAGCGGATGATAAAGTCGTCAACCGCGCCATGCAAGGCATGGAAGAGGAGCGTTGCCAACAGGCGGGTATTCTCGATTTTCCACACCCCGGAGGCTTTGCCTTCGCTTAAGAGTTTCTCAAGGCGAAGGATAGCCGGATTTTCCTGCTTCACATGTCTCATGGGTGGGTGAAAATCATAGAAAACAAGATCGTGTAGGCGGTAATTATCAAGATAACCTGCGACACCGGTTGCTGCCCAGGCCGCAAGACGCCCGTTCCAATCACCCATCGGCACTGCGTCCAATTCCCTGTCGAGGGCATCGCAATAAGAATGAACAAACCGCTCACGTAACGCGACCAGAATCTCATCTTTGCTGCGAAAATGCAGATAGAATGTGCCCTTGGCCACATCGGCTTTGCGTACTATTTCATCGACGCTTGTGGCCGCAAAGCCTTTTTCCAGAAAGATTGCTTCAGCCGCCGCCATCAACTCACTGCGGCGTATTTCAGCCGGTTTCGTGCGAGGCTTGGTCTTGGCTGCAGGCAATCTATGTCTCCAGTTTCGCGCGGATCGCTACCCTGTCAAAGGCAAGTTGATTGGGACGCACAACTCTGTCTTCGAGCCAATGCAGCGCCGCATCGACATTAGAAAATGTGCCTGCTGGCACGCGAAACAGCTTTTCCGCATCCATACGGCTCGCTTCCTCATACACGGATTCTGGCACGATGCTAATCATCGCCATAACCTGATTGCGGATACGTTCGGCATTTTGCTGAAACCATTGTTTGATTTCGCGTGGAGCACCGTCTGGATGAACGAGAGCTGCCTCGTCAACAAAGCGACGGATGGCAATGAACGGCTTTCCTTCGTCCAGCCATGCGTTCCAGCTGTCGAAAAATGCGCGCACATCTTCAATCGTGGATGGGCCTTTGGCAAGGGTAACTATGTAAGGCCATTGTTCTGTATCGTGGAACATAGGATCTCGCTTCTGCCGCAGCAGTCTTGGAGCGCATCCCGAAAAGTGCGAAGCGGTTTTCGGTGAAGATGCGCGTTAATAAGGATCGCGTGCATCCCGAACAGCTTAAAATAGGTCCGGGATTTCACGTGTTAGGAACAAACAGTCAGATCGAACCGAACCGCAGTACCATCTTTGGTTCATTCTTGAGGACGACAACCTGAAAGACCTGCACGCACACTTTAGCCAGCCTTCCAGATTGCCGCTTGCACTGACTGATAGTCAGTCAGTTACAATTGCCATGTAAACATGAATATTGCAATCATGTTTTTTCATTTGTGAAATACGAACTGGAGTTACATTGTGCGAAGATCAGACTTCGTTGCCGCATCGCGCTGATAGCCTGTTCGCAGTTTGCGAACAGGCCTCGGTTTAAAGCATTTCCAGCAAAAGTGGGAACCGGTTTTGCGTTCGGAAATGCGTAAAAAACAAATAGTTAAAGCGGCTCCAACGATTCAATATTAACTGGAACCACTGTAATAGGTCACTTGCCGTGAACGGCGCTCTGCCAATAGTGATAAAGCGCTGCAGTATCACCGCTGGTTAAAATGGCCATGGCCCCCTTCAACTGATCGTCAGACCAATCCCACCACTGCATTTCCAGGAGCATTTTTACGCTTGCTTCGTCGAAACGCGAACGGATGGTGCGGGCAGGGTTGCCGCCGACAATTGCGTAGGGTTCGACGTCGCGCGTGACCAATGCACGTGTGCCGATAATCGCGCCATGGCCGATCTTCACGCCGGGCATGATAATAGCCTCTGAGCCGATCCAGACATCATTGCCGATGATTGTATCGCCTGATGGGGCGTAGCCGTTTTCAGAACCCGCAAATATGTCCACTTCTGGCATGAAGAAGAACGGGAAGGTGCTGATCCAGTCGTGTCGATGGCCCTGATTACCCGCCATGATGAAAACGGCACCCGATCCGATAGAGCAAAAGCTGCCGATGATAAGCTTATCGGCATCTTCATCGGGCAGGAGAAAGCGGGCGCAGTCGTCAAAACTATGGCTATGATAATAGCCAGAATAATAGCTGTAGCGCCCAACGACGATGTTCGGATTTGTGACCTGTTTGTCGAGCGTGATGCCCTTGAATGGGCTTTCGAAGTAATTTTTCATGATAATGCTCACTGCATCAAGCATATCCGGCAAAAGTGACGAAGCAGCTTTGTACGGGATAATGCACAATCGCCGATCAAATCGGCATTTATTCGCCTACATATATGCAAACGAAAGACCCGCAAGAAACCGGAAGGTTGCTTGCGTTCATGCTCCCAGTGATGAAACTTGTGATGTAATCACAGGAGCGCGATGCAGGGGGTACTCGAACACTTTATCATGATCGCGAGCATAATGCCCACAATGCCGAAAGCCAAGCAGGAACGTACTAGAGCATAATTTTAACGTGTTAGAGCGACCTTTGTGCGCCTAAGTGGGTGCACGACGCTCTAAAGCATGTCTCAGTTAAATGGATTCATTTAACGTTCGCGAACATGCGACAATTAAAAGAATCTAGAGCGAGCACCATGGGTGCGATTAAACCTGATACGCTCTAGTTTGGCTTCCCCAGAGTTTTGTCGAAAAATGCAGCGATTTCAATATTGATACGCTCATGAAGCGCGGTTCTATCTAAACCGGGATTATCGGTGCATAGCACTGGCGCCGCTTCAGCAAGTTCCGTTGAGCAAGGCGCGAGAAACGTAAAGTGTCCGGCTTGTTCGATTATCTTCAATTGTGCTTTGGGTAGCTCAGAAGCAAGAACCACAGCATTCTCTTTTGACGACAATTCTTCGTCCCGATCGCCGACATAGATCAGGGTCGGCGCTTTCACTGCCGTCAGACTGTCAGGTGCAAAGATGACGCTGAGCGGTGCCAGAAAGACATAAGCACCAATGCGCGGGTCAGCCTTTGGCGTTAGATTAGGACGATCAATTCTGATTTTACCCTTAGCCTCGCAGACACTGTGATCATCCGGACGTTGGGCGCAGTAATGTTCAAGCCCCGAAAGATCGGGCTTTGCGCCTGCGAGGATAAGGCCCGTCGTGCCGCCCGCCGAGAAGCCCACAAAACCGATACGATCCTTGTCTATATGAGGAGCAAGGGTCGTATCTTCGAGCGCTGTATTTAGCGCTGCCGAAATCTGCATCGGACGACCGTATGTTGAGCTTGTGGTCCCCAGTCGGCTTGGGTCTTTGAAATTGTCGCCGGGATGGGTCACGGTCACAACGATATTGCCATTTCGGGCAAGGCCCTCGGCCAGATCATGATGCCCCCACATGCTGCCCATTGTGCCGTGCGACAACAAGATCACAGGAAAATGGCCTTCTGCAATTGGGGCCGTTGGTGATGCGACAACTCGATAAGGCCCGATCTGAGTCTCGTGTGTATTTGCTGGGCTGGGAAAGAAGACGACTGCTTCCATCGGGCGGCTATCGACTGGATCGACAACGGCGAGTTTCTTGAGGCCGCTGCCAGCAAAATCCCCGGCATTCGCTACAGGCGCGAGCAAAAGAACAGCGATAACGAAAGCAAATAATCTCAGAAACATTTCAAGGCGATCCTATAAACAGGTACGTTGAGACCTGCATAAAGCACTCAAAAAACAAAAGGGAGGCATGTGCCTCCCTTTTCATCTCTATGCTTCGTGTTTTACTTCTCGACGAAAGCCTTTTCGATCACGAAGTGACCGGCTTCGCTCTGGCTGCCTTCTTCAAGGCCGAGGCCTTCCAGAATCTGGCGCATGTCGGCGAGCATTTCTGGACTGCCGCAAAGCATCATGCGATCGTCCTGCTCGGAGAATTTCGGAAGGCCGAGATCTTCAAAAATCTTGCCGGAGCTGATGAGGTCGGTGAGGCGACCCTTGTTGCGGAATTCTTCACGCGTCACGGTCGGGTAATAGATGAGCTTTTCGCGCACCATTTCGCCCAGGAACTCGTCTTCCGGCAGTTGCTTGGTGATGAGATCGGCATAGGCCAACTCGTTCACTTCGCGCACGCCATGGACCAGAATGATTTTCTTATAGCGCTCATAGGCTTCCAGATCGCGGATGATCGACAGGAACGGCGCAAGGCCGGTACCGGTCGAAAGCAGCCACAGATTGTCGCCCGGAATAAGGTTGTCATAGAGCAACGTTCCGACCGGCTTTTTACCGACGAGAATCTTGTCCCCCTCTTTCAAATGCTGCAGGCGTGAAGTCAGCGGGCCGTCCTGCACCTTGATCGAGAAAAATTCGAGCTGTTCGTCGTAGACGCTGGAAGCAATCGAATAAGCGCGCAACAGCGGTTTTCCGTTCACTTCAAGGCCGATCATGATGAACTGGCCGCTCTGGAAGCGAAAGCCCTGGTCACGCGTGGTGCGGAAGGAAAACAGCCTGTCGGTCCAGTGGTGAACGTCAAGAACGGTTTCCTGATTAAAATTGCTGCTCATTGTCGGAACTGTCTCTGTTTCGCTTTTCACGGTGCTCGCTTCGTGGGAAGTGAGCGACTTTTATCGCAATCATAGGGGATCGCGTCTGGCTGCCTTCAGGGTGGCTTCCGCGAGGTCGTGATTTGCCGGTATGCTGCACCATAGTCGGCCGCTGCAAACTCCTTAAACTTGAAAAATTTTAAGGAGTTTGCAGCAAACATAAAATTCTAGAGCGACCTTTTTGCGCCCAATTAGGCGCACGGCGTTCTAGCGATTACGGAAGTTGGAATAATGCTTCTGCGTCCCGACATCAAGAGTTCATCGATTGGTATTCTCCGCGCAATTAAATCGAATCCAAATGCAGTCTCAAGGAATTCTGTTCTAATCACGATAACCTCCGAAGCATGATATGCTCAGGAGGCTATATTTCCTGTCTCAGCGAGAGCTGCGAACGAGTGCTATCGCTGCAAAGAGTGCAATGCTCGACATGACGGCAAAACCAATGAACAGCCAGAGGGCCGCATTTGATATTCCTGCAAAGCCGCCGGGATTGCTGAGGCCTGCCAGATTTGCAATCATTCCTGCAAGTGCTGCACCCATAGCCGTAGTAAAAAGCTGCACCGTAGTCAGAGATGCCGAAGCCAGATTCTGGTCCGCTGCTTCTGCACGTTTGAACACGCGGGTAAGCAGGTGCGGCCATGTCATGCCCACACCAAAGCCGATAATTGCCATGGCAAGACAGATTGGCAGCAGGTTATACCAATGCCCTTCACTACCCGGAGGCACCAGAATTGCGAGTGTTATCATGCCGACGATGCCCATAATGGGTGCGGCAAGGATAACCCGGTTTACGCTTTTGCCTGTCACGCCGGATGAGCCGATGGAGCCAAGTGTCCAGCTGCCGCCCATGAGCGCTGCAAGATAACCGGCCACCAGTGGCGACTGGTTATGCAGTACCTGAAAGAACAGCGGTACGAACACTTCAGAACTCGTGACTGACCCGCCAAGGAAACCCATGGTGAGATAAAGTGCACCAAGGCGGCTCATGCTGAATGTGCCTTTTGGCAGGATGCGCTTTGTGGATCTGTGCTCTACCCAGACAAGCAGCATCAGCACAGCAAAAGCAATTGAAACGCCAGCGACATTCCAGAATGTGCTTGCCGAAATACTCGCAGCCGAAACGATCAGAACAGCTGCAGTCAGCAGAATAAGCTGCGGCCATGCAAACTTGTCTTTGGCTTCGTCATCGCCCGTGCGCTTTGGCAGGATCAATGTTGCCATGACGGCGAAGATACCAATCACCGGCACGAGCGACCAGAAGGCGGCGCGCCACACGCCAAGTTCAGCAAAAATGCCGCCTATGGCCGGGCCAACAAGTGTTGCCACACCCCACATGCCGGACACGAGCGCTATGGCACGTGGCCAGAGCGATTCATCAAAGACGATGCGGATCATGGCATAGGACAGCGCCAGCATCATGCCGCCGCCAAGCCCCTGCACGACACGGCCTGCAAGCATAGCTGGCATGGACGGTGCCAGACCACAGGCAAGTGTTCCGGCTGCAAAGATGATGGCTGCCACAAGATAGGCGTTACGTGGACCGGTCTGCGAAAGAAGTTTTGGCACAAGGGCCGAGCCAAGAATGGAGGCTGTCACAAACAGCGCTGTGTTCCAGGCGTAATAGTCCATGCCGCCAATATCGGCGACGACAGTTGGTAATATGGTTGTGGCAATGAAAACATTGATGGCGTGGAGTGCTACGCCGCCCACGAGCGTCAGCGAACGGATCGCATTCTTGCCCGCGAACAATTCTCCCCAGCCTGCGGTAGCCCCTGCTGTTGCAGTGGCGGCTGGATTATCATTCTGCATTTCTTCCCTGGTCCTATCCCGCATTTCAGTGGCGGGTTGATGCCCGCTGACCGCACGCGATGGCCGACCTTATAAAATGCTTTTTCGATCTTCGGAATGGGGGATGAAGTAAAACGGCATCAATAAAAATTCAAAGGGGTTCAAATTCGGCGGAAAAACTCTATATGAAGCTGAGAATTACAGAATCCGCTGCCGCGTCAGAGAATTTTTTCTCTAAACGTCTGTGGCGGATTTGTGTTTCTGTCACAAGCTTCCTATAAGCCTGTCCAGTAACAGCTCCTGTAGCTAACAACGCGCTCGCCAGCCTAGCTGGACAGGCCATATTTTCCCAACTGACGACCCGGAACGCTCATGATCCAGACGCCCTACTATCTGATCGACAAGACCAAGCTGAAGCGCAACATGGAAAAGGTTGCCTACGTGCGCGAGAAATCCGGCGCAAAGGCCCTTTTGGCGCTGAAGTGCTTTGCCACATGGTCGGTGTTTGATCTGATGAGCGAATATATGGACGGCACGACGTCGTCTTCGCTTAATGAAGTGCGTCTTGGTCATGAGAGATTTGGCAGCGAAACCCATGCCTATAGCGTGGCCTATGCTGATCATGAGATTGATGAAGTCATCAGCCATGCTGACAAGATCATCTTCAATTCCATTGGCCAGTTCGAGCGTTTTGCCGATAAAGCGTCGCATATCAAGCGCGGCCTGCGTCTTAATCCGGGCATTTCGTCATCGAGCTTTGACCTTGCCGATCCGGCACGCCCGTTCAGCCGCCTTGGCGAATGGGACGTCGCCAAGGTCGAGAAGGTCATGGACCGCGTTACCGGCTTCATGATCCATAACAATTGCGAAAATTCCGATTTTGGTCTTTTCGACAAGATGCTGAACGATATTGAAGAAAAGTTCGGCTCGCTCCTGCATCGCGTTGAATGGGTGAGCCTTGGCGGCGGCATCCACTTCACTGGCGATAATTATCCGGTCGATGATTTCTGCGCACGCCTGAAGTCGTTTTCGGAAAAGTTCGGCGTACAGGTTTATCTGGAGCCAGGCGAAGCTTCGATCACCAAGACCACGACGCTGGAAGTGACGGTCCTCGATACGCTTTATAATGGCAAAAACCTCGCCATCGTCGATAGCTCGATTGAAGCGCATATGCTGGACCTGCTCATCTATCGCGAAAAGGCGAAGATGGCACCAAACGACGGCGATCATAGCTACATGATCTGCGGCAAGTCCTGCCTTGCCGGTGATATTTTCGGCGAGTTCAATTTCGACAAGCCTTTGCAAATCGGCGACCGTCTCTCATTTGAAGATGCGGCCGGTTATACGATGGTCAAGAAGAACTGGTTTAATGGCGTGAAAATGCCAGCCATTGCCGTGCGCGAACTTGATGGCACGGTCACAGTTGTCCGCGAATTTGATTATGCGGATTTTGAAGGGTCGCTTTCATAAAGATCCTGTTGCAGCGGTTCAGACTGCAATGAACTCATGTGTTCCGACGGGAAAGTGATCGGGACGAGAAACAGATGGCGGGTAACCGCTGGAAGAGGAAGCATCGACAGAAAATGAAGAAGAACGTTCTCATTATCGGCGCCGGGGGCGTGGCACAGGTTGTTGCACATAAATGTGCGCAAAACTCTGACATTTTGGGCGATATCCATATTGCGTCCCGCACGGTTGAGAAATGCCGCAAGATTATCGATAGCGTGCATGAAAAGAAGAGCCTCAAGACTGAGGTGAAGCTGGAAGCGCATGCGCTGGACGCTCTGGATGTGGAAGCCACCAAGGCTCTGATCCAGAAGACAGGCGTTCAGATCGTCATCAATGTCGGCTCGGCCTTCCTCAATATGTCGGTCCTCCGCGCCTGTATCGATACGGGCGTGGCTTACATGGACACTGCGATCCATGAAGACCCAAAAAAGATCTGCGAGACTCCACCGTGGTATGGCAACTACGAATGGAAGCACCTGAAGGAATGCGAAGAGAAGGGCATCACTGCCATTCTCGGCATTGGGTTTGATCCGGGTGTGGTCAATGCCTATGCGCGTCTGGCTGCTGACGATTATCTCGATGAAGTCAAATCCATCGATATCGTTGACATCAACGCCGGTTCGCATGGCCGCTGGTTCTCGACCAACTTCGACCCGGAAATCAATTTCCGCGAATTCACCGGCACGGTTTATTCCTGGCAGAATGGCGATTGGCAATCGAACAAGATGTTCGAAGTTGGCCACACCTTTGACCTGCCTGTCGTTGGCCCGAGCAAGGCCTATATGACCGGCCATGATGAAGTGCATTCGCTTGCAAAGAACTATCCGAACGCTGATGTGCGTTTCTGGATGGGCTTTGGTGATCACTACATCAATGTCTTCACGGTGCTGAACAATTTGGGCCTTCTCTCTGAGCAGCCAGTCAAGACCGCTGAAGGTCTGGAAGTTGTGCCGCTCAAGGTGGTCAAGGCCGTTCTGCCTGATCCATCGTCGCTGGCACCAGACTATACCGGCAAGACCTGCATTGGCGATTTCGTGAAGGGAACCAAGGACGGCAAGGAGAAGGAAGTCTTCATCTATAACGTTGCCGACCACAAGGAAGCCTATAACGAAGTTGGTTCGCAGGGCATTTCCTACACGGCAGGCGTACCACCGGTTGCAGCCGCGATCCTGATCGCTTCGGGCGAATGGGATGTGAAGAAGATGGTCAATGTGGAAGAGCTTAATCCAAAGCCTTTCCTCAACATCCTCAACCATATCGGCCTGCCATCGCGCATCAAGGATGAAGATGGCGACCGCGCTCTCGATTTTGCGTAATCTTGGCCTGAATATTTAAAATAAACCCCGCCCAATGCCATGGCTTTGAGCGGGGTTTTTTGTTGTGTGTCTTGTTGTTCTCCCCCTCGATCCTCATCCTGAAGAGGCCCGTAGGGGCGTCTCGAAGGGTTGAGGGCGAGGGGTTGGCTGCGAGAGGCGCGGTCATTGTGTTTCAGGTGCTCACTGGACCTCGTCCTTCGAGGCTGCGCTACGCGCCGCACTTCAGGATGAGGTGTGAGTTTATTCCGGCATATTCGGCCAAGTGTCTGACAGGCGATATCCACTCGGAAACGGGTCGCTTGGATCGAGCATGAGCTGCGAAGTGCCTGTCACCCATGCGCGACCGGAAATGATAGGGCTGATAGCGGGTTTCCCGCCCAATTCCAGAGCCTTGTCCAGCCGGCAATGAAATTCGGTGCCAAGTACGGATTTGCCGATAAATCTTTCACCGACCTGCATTTGGCCTTTTGCGTGCAGCACTGCCATACGCGCCGAACAACCGGTACCGGTTGGTGAGCGATCAAGCTTGGCCGGGCGGATCGCCACGGTGTTGACGCCGGTGAGTACATCGCCATCGCGTGTCACCGGTTCAGTGATCTGGCAGAATGAAATGTGGTTCCAATCTTTTTCCGGATGGCGGAAACCAAGCTGCTCATTGGCAGCCTTGGTGATCTTTACGCCGATTTCTGCCAGTTCCCGCGCCTGACCGGGTTCGATCTTCATGCCGATAAGTGCTGCGTCGACGATGACGAAGCTGTCGCCACCATAGGCGGTATCGACGGTGATAGTGCCAAGACCTTCAACTTCCAATGAAGCGTCCAGACGGTCTGCAAAGGATGGCACATTGCGTACGCTGATGCGCTCGGCCTTGCCGTTCCGGCATTCAGCTTCCACCTCAATAATACCGCCCGGTGCTTCAAGAACCATGCGTGTCACAGGTTCCTGCATCGGAATGATGCCGCTATCAAGCAGGACAGTTGAGACGCAGATCGAGTTCGATCCAGACATGGGCGGTGTGTCGGCAGGTTCCATAATGATGAAGCCCATCTGCGCACGCGGGTCCTTCGGCGGTACCAGCAGATTGATGTGGCGAAACACGCCGCCACGCGGCTCATTCAATACGAAGTTGCGTAAGGTCTCGTCGCTGGCGATAAAGCGCGACTGATCCCAGACCGTTTCACCCGGAGGAGGGGCCACACCACCGACAATGACATCACCGACTTCACCTTCGGCGTGACAACCGACGATATGGATGACCTTGGTGCTTCGCATGATTTCCCTCGCAAAATTGTGTCTGCATCATTCCTAGATAATCGGATATTAGGGTCAACTGTTCTGCGGACAGGAAAATGCATTTTTGCGACATGTCTGGAAATTGATTTCCTCACATGTCAGGAGGTAAGAATTTACTTCCCAGGGTGTGTTGCTTCTTTAAGCAAGTCTGATATCCATTGTGCTCTTAATTTGTGCAAATCGATGCGCAGCCCGCTTGGCTCCGGATCAATTTCTGGAACATCCACAACGTTCCCATTAGAAATTGAACAACCCGAAAAGTGGGGGTGTTATCGCTGCTGAAGCGATGAACACTCTTAGCCGGCATGGGACGATCGATATTCGTATCACACGCCATTCTCCTCAGATCGACATGGTCTCTGAGCCTTTGATGTCTCGGCGCGTGTTTTAGCTATGGATTGTCCGGTGGGTTGACGGCCCCGGATGGTTCGGGGGAGTGAACTGTGACCAATACATTTGATGCGGGCTTTCACGAGCCACATATGAGCAGCGTTCGGCGCTGGACCCGGGAAATGGCGACGGCTCTCAAATTGGGCTGGCCGCTGATTCTGACCAATCTTTCGCAAGCTGCATTGACGGCAACCGACGTGATCTTCATTGGCCGTCTTGGCAAGGACACACTGGCCTCGGCGCTATTGACCACGAGTTTTTATCACACGCTGATGATCTTCTCGATGGGTCTGGTTTCGGCTGTGATGCCAATGATCGCTATTGCACTGGGCAGGAACCGTCATTCAGTGCGCGATGTGCGCCGTACCGTGCGTCAGGGCATGTGGTCGGCGATCATCATCTCGATTCCGATCTGGATCGTACTCTGGCATTGCGAGGAAATATTCCTCTTCCTTGGCCAGCAACCGGATATTGCCGCGCGCTCGACCGATTTCATGCATACGCTGCAATGGGCGCTGTTGCCGTATCTGTTTTATATCGTGCTGCGCTCATTCTTCGCGGCGATGGAAAAGCCGATGTGGACGCTGATTGTTGCGGCAGTTGCTATCGGGTTTAACGCGCTGGCTGGCTGGACACTGATTTTCGGCCACTTTGGTTTTCCAAGAATGGAACTCCATGGCGCGGGTATCGCCACCACTCTGTCGAGCACGATGATGTTCTTGGGCATGGCATTCATTACCATGCGCCACCGCCGCTTTCGCCGTTATCGGCTGTTCGGACGTTTTTGGCGTCCGGACTGGCCGCGTTTCATAGAGCTATGGCGCATTGGTTTTCCGATGGCGCTGACCTTTGTGTTTGAAACGTCGATCTTTTATGCGGCCGTTGTCATGATGGGCTATATAGGCCCTACTGCAATGGCAGCCCATGCGGTTGCGATACAGGTCGCTTCTCTGAGTTTCATGGTGCCGCTTGGTTTCGGGCAGGTTGCCACGGTACGGGTGGGGCGCGCCTATGGACGCGGCGATACTCAAGCTGTGGCCTATGCGGGATGGAGCGCTTATGCACTTGGCGTTGGTTTCATGGCGATCATGGGACTGCTGATGATCCTGATTCCGCGTTTGTTTATCGGTGTGTTTCTTAACCTGAAGGACCCGGAAAACTTCGCCGTTATCGAACTTGCGGTCACATTCCTTGCGCTTGCGGCACTTTTCCAGATTGTCGATGGGGCACAGGCAGTAGCCGCAGGCATGCTACGTGGCCTCAGGGATACGCGCGTCCCTATGTATCTGGCATTGGTCGGCTACTGGGGCGTAGGGTTGCCGTTCGGCGCGCTGCTTGCGTTCCAGTTTGGCTTTGGTGGTTCAGGCGTCTGGCTTGGTCTGGCCGCAGGGCTTGCGATAGTTTCGGTGCTGATGACCATGCGCTGGCGACGTTCTCTCATGCGCATTAGAGCATAATCCGACCGGAGTAAAACGAGGGTCGATAAGATTATGCTTTAAATATAATAAGTTAGAGCGCCGATCCAATTCAATCAGATCGAAACGCGCTCCAGTGTCGTATCAAAATAACTTGGAGCATTTGAACCACAAACGCGATGCAGTTTTACGTGGTATATTGCATAAAGACAAACATTTGGAGCGGGTACAAGGGTTATGTATCCACCGGAGCCGCTCTAAGTTTGAAGGGCTTTTTCAGGCTGGACAAGCATAAGATTTTCAATCAGCGCGGATCGCAAAAAAATGCCGCACGGTAGAAACCATACGGCATGATCTGCGATGCTGCGGATATCGTTTTGTACCCGCTAAAATCAAGTGCCCCCAAATTATTTCGTGAGTGCAATAATACGGTCGAGCGCTGCGCCGTAGCCTTTCAATGAAATTTTAAAAGCCACGGCCTGACTTGGGCTAAGCGCAGTCGCATTCACGTTCAAATTAGTACCGGCCTTCAAAGCGGCCACTTGCTTGGCATCAAAACTCACTGGTGCCAGACAGCCCTGTGGCAGACAGGTCGAAAAAGCCAGCTGTGGTCCGTCAGCTTCATCAATCTTGAGCGTTACGCCCTTAGCGATATCAAGGCCAAACGGCATTAGAATGACGCCTTCAACCTTACCGCCAGCTGTATTGCGCAACTCGGCAGTCAGAACGCGCTGACCCGTCTGCGTGCTGCTTTGATCCTGCCGTACAGCGCAGACAGTTGTTTCTTTTTCGGACTGACAGGAAACTGTCCAGTCCTGATACGTTTCCTGCAGTGTACTTGCACCGCCCGGGAGAGGGGCAGCAAACGCTGGAACACTCGAAATCACAGCAAGGCCAATTGCAAGACCGATTGGTGTATAGGTTTTCATAAATACATTCTCTTTTAAGCGGTAATGAGAAAGGTCGTTAAACAAACTGTGAGCCCAACGATACTCATAGTCATAAACGTAATTGAATACAATATGTAATATATTGACATCTATCAACAATATAAATGTTTTCTAAAATATATCCGCTCTAATATTAAATATTCGAATAGAATACGCATATGAAACACTTGAGAGAAGGCAGGTTTCAGGCACCTTCGCATGGTGTGGCCTTGTCGGATAATGCGCCGTCAGAGCCTGAATCATAATGAATTTAACGATATCAGGCTCTTGCGATGCGCCGCGTGAGGAAGCGTATGTTTGCGATGTAGACCCACGCTTCGGAAGAAGCGATGGTTTTCTCGAAGTCTTTGGCCAGTCTGCGACATCGTCCCAGCCATGCAAAAGTGCGCTCGACAACCCATCGGCGTGGGAGTAATTCGAAACCTTCAGCGAGATCGGACCGCTTGACGATTTCCAGTGTAAACTTACCGACCTTTTCCAGTCTGCCTTTGAGCTTTGGTCCTGCGTATCCGCCATCAGCAAAGATATGCCGCAACCATGGCCAACGTTTGAGAATTGTTTT